>NZ_JBLXGE010000016.1:0-97408 GCF_048381775.1 Desulfosediminicola sp.
ATAGCAAATTATACCAATTTTTGCCAATATATTCAGTTGCTTTTCACCTATAAAACACGCTTAAACTAGCGCCATTCAGGACAGTCCCGCTGTAATAACTGCTTGCCCGGTTTGGTGATGAGTTCTTCAAGGATGATAACGCTTCCTTTGTGGACTATGCAGTGATCAAATGGTTGAATATTGTCGATTCTTGTCAGCAGTAGCTCTTCATGGTCAAATCCGATGTAATTATGTACAGTTAATGACTGTTTATGTTCATCCAGCAACAGGATGAGTACCTTGGGTGACCCCATAAGTTGGGATGTTTTTCGCAGAAGCATTTCCTCTACACGGGAGATGTCCAGAGTTGAATTGATGGCTTTCGATAGATCATGCAACGTTCGTATGGACTGAGTGACTATTTTGTTGTCGGCATTCATCTGCTTTCCCCATCCTGGGTCTTGATCAAATAGAGATCTTGATCTTGGTTGCCTGATGCGATGAACCTGAGCAGTGCTCCATACTCCTGTGCAAAATTTTACCAAACTATCATGAAATTTCGCAGCAGGAACATGCTCTCTTGAAAGCTTATTAGAGAAAAACACCAAAACAGAACTCTACTGATTGATTTGATGAAAAGAATTGACGAATAAGCAATAGAGCCAGAAAATTTGGGTACACTAAAGTTAAGCTCTTGCCTTTATGGTGGTAGCGAGACAAAGCTCTCGAGTACCATGAAGCTGTAAGGAATTGTTGAATTCTAACTATATATTCTCCAGTTAGGTAGGTAGTGGGCATCCTGAAACTATCATGATTATGTTTTGTCTCAATGTACTACTTCGCCTAGTGGTACGGATAGGGGTAAACCTAAAAAGGAGGGTGTCGTGAATAAAAATAATTCCAGCTTCGCATATTCAATTTTTTACTTAGCTTTTTGTATTATTTTCGTACCATTTTTAGCTCAGGCTCGAGATTTTCACAAATCTCCGCGGGATTTTCTGTTCGGCAATCATCTTGACACACACCAAGAGACCAGATTAACACTTGCCAGGGATGGCTCCCCAGAAAGCCTGTCAGGGTTATTGTATATCATTTTCACTGAAGAGATCGACACCGTTTCAGGACTACCAATAGCCAGGCATCCAAGAGGTGCTGCTCAAGGTGAAGATTGTAATGAGGATGCAATTGATTGCGTAGTAGGGTGGCAGATTGATGGTCTGCCGGCAGCTGCTAAATTTCTTTTTTCCACAGGCATAAACGGTGAAGATCATCCTGTGTGGCTGGTAAACCGCGCCGATATTGCCCAACCGGGCAGTTTTACCCACTTTCACTGGATAGGTCAGGATAGTACTGATCCAGGAAGCGTTACTGTCCCAAACGAATGTGATGCAGATACCGCAAGAGAGCTAGAGGACTCGGCTGAAGATACATATTGTCCAGGCTGGTTTTTGGAGATCAAGGCATTGCGTGAATTCGTTTTTGATCATGGAGGTGAGAAGGTAGTCGTAAGACCTGGTATTGACAACACCACCCATCTGAACCTGGTGACGAATTATGATGAAGTACCGGGTATAACCCGTTCTCGATAATCAAAGAGAGGACAGGTAAAGATAACAAGGATTCTCGCAAAGAACATGCTAGATTTTCCTAACAAAAAATGTTTCCAGTAGCTATCTTTAATTTATTAGATGGCGGCAAATTGTAGATAGCTACTGTGCATCACCGATCCCGAAGCTTTGGGTCGGTGATCGATCTCAAGCATCCTGGTCACCTGAGGAGCATCAGGAAACATATTTACTTCCCTCATTGGCCAATAACCTTAGATTGGCGAAAAACATCTCCATACCCGCTTGCATGGTTGTGTCGTGCTATATTGCAGCGGCCCTGACAATTAAAGTTCTCATTTATTCAGAGGCATTGTACTTATGGCCCCTCACCAAGGATTTGCCGAGATCACCTTAGATACGAGTTGACATCCTATGCCCATTGTCGTTCGCATTCCGTTTTTAAACTACATTGAATGGCGAGAAGCTACTTGGATTCAGTTGCAATTTTTCTGTATAACATGTGTTTTGAGATGTCATACAGATCTATACAATTATTTGTTAAATCTGAATAAAATGAAAACACATGTCATTCTGCTAATAATTCTGCTCATTTCAACACCCTGTTTTTCAAAAGAAATGAAAGAATATAATTTTGTAATGTCATTAGATGATGAATTCATTGTCAGAGAAACCGATGATCTAAATGTTGATGTGCAAAAAGAACTAACCTTAAGATTTGCAGATGTAAAAATTACTCCAAAACAAGATAATAGTTTTAGCATGATGTTGTACTTTAAGTGCGACACTAAAGATCTTGCTCAATTTGATTCTTTGTCAAAAATCAAAAAATCAGTTAAGCGATCGTCTGAAAAATATTTGCCATATGTTTTTGAAAAAGAAATTAAATTGATAGACGTTAACTGGAAAGGGCAATATGGCAGTTATTGCATCCTTACTGACTCTGCGCTGGCGAACGCTAAATCAATACCACCAAATCAATTCAAATATCTTACAAGAGGAATGGTGCGCCTTTCAGAAGACTCAGCTCTTGGTTTTAGTTTAATGACTAACGAAATTAATACTGAGAAATATCAGGAAATGTTGTCTCATATAAAAAGCTGGATAAAATAATATATTGATTTAACAAACCGTTTCAAGAGGCGCGCGCCCCTGAACTCATCGTTCGATCGCATAAAAAAAAATTAGGTGCAGAAAATAGAAATTAAAAATAAGCAGTGAGATATTAACAAGGCGTAAAATCTAATAGATCAAAACCTTTTGAGAATCACTCATGACAAAAACACTCAGAATCGTACTTGATGTACTAAAACCACATCAACCAAATGCTTTGGAATTTTCTTCTGCTCTTGCTGATCTGGGGGAAGATTATAGAGTGAAATTAACAGTCACTGAGGTGGATAAAAAAACGGAAAGCACAATTGTAACTATTGAAGGCGCTGATATAAATTTTGAGAATATTAAAAATGCTATCGAAAAAATGGGGGCATCTGTTCATAGTATTGATGAAGTAGAAGTGTGTGGAACTAAGTCAACATAACTTTCTCATTAGTCTTCTACATGGCCTTTGATAGCGCGAATGTCGTATCTAATTAAGTTATTCTGTGTCGTTCACATCACATGGTCTTTAATAAAAAACAACTGCTACTGCATGTCCTTCGTGCCAGAAGTATTGCACGGCGCTATTTATTTACCAATGGTTTTGACGGTTCATTAACCATGCTGGGCATGGTGACTGGTTTCTATGTAGCTGAGATGAAAGACCTGTCGGTGGCAATCAGTGCTTGCCTGGGCGCAACAGTTGCTCTGTTTATAAGCGGATTAAGTAGCGCCTACTTGAGTGAGAAAGCAGAGCGTGAAAAAGAATTACGTGAGCTGGAACAGGCCTTGTTGGTCAACCTGAAAGAGAGTGACTACGGGCATGCAAGCCGATATCTACCAATACTTGTGGCTCTGGTTAATGGACTCGCACCATTGGTGCTATCTCTGGTGATACTCTTACCTTTATTTTTTGCAGAACAACTCCGTTCGCTTCCTTCATCACCTTTTTTAAACTCTATTTTTGTAGCACTGATATGTATCTTTTCTCTTGGGGTATTTATAGGTAAAATCAGTAAACAATTTTGGTTATGGTCCGGGTTGAGGACATTGATAACCGCCATAGTAACGGTGATAATTATTCTTCTTTTTGGCCTCTCTATTTGAAATTACCAAAAAATTATCAGATCTATTGAATTCATAGAAAGCGAGGAAGCAAATAAAAAAAATCTGGATGAGTACAATAAGTGCAACAGACCAGGAGGCGCAGTTGATTCCCGTAATAGTTCGGTGGCTAGCGGGTGATGGAAACGTTATAGATAAAGACGACCATGAGCTTTACTGTAGATCTGATACTAACTGATGTACCCAGGGATAACGGGACTGCGTGGAGATACATAGAGGCACTCCGGGACGAGTATTACGAAGACAAGTCTGGTGCTCACGAGAAGCTTAAAAAGTTGCATGAAGCTCTTATCCAAAAGTATCCCTGTTTATGTAGCTACGCCGATGATGACCCGGAGATGGATAATAGCCCTTGGGCAGATGGTCCAATCATGGATAACTTCGCAAGTAAAATAGGAATGCTCGCCATTGTTTACTCTAGAGCCAACGAGGTTTTTCCGTTGATCCTAGAAAAGGCATTGGCACTGGATATCATCGTTGCAGATGGTCAGAGCGAGAAAATATACCGGCCTGGTGAAGAGCAAGAACCAAATGAAAAGCCTTGGTGGAAATTTTGGTAGTTACTTATAGTAATACAATTTCAATCAGATAGGCAAACGCGTCCCACTTTTTGTCTTCGCAAAAACTGCGCCCCATTTGTCTGCTGGTGAATTGAGCGCTAGCAAAATTGAAAATTCAATCTGTCTTTATATGTAAAATCAGAAATGATAGAGGGGAGAAATGAAAAAACTCAGCTCGAAGGGTCAAAAGTGGTTGAAGTGTTTACACATATACTCTGGAACTGTTTGGGTTGGATGTGCAACAACTTTGGCTATAATGCAGTTTTTCGTGAATCCATCGACCGGACCTGAGCTCTATGGAATTGTCGCAACTCTAGATTTCATCGATCTATTTATTCTGGTGCCAGGAGCAATTGGAACTTTTGTAACTGCGTTGGTTTATTCAATCTGGACACACTGGGGTTGGTTTAAACATAACTGGATTACAGTGAAGTGGATTATTTGCATTTTTGGGCTGGTATTTGGAACATTTGCATTGGGGCCTTGGACCAGTGAAATGGCTGTGATAGCAAAAGAGAGGGGCCTTGATGCATTAGCTGACACCCAATATCTATCAAATAAACAAAACTCAATGATATTTGGTACCATCCAGGCTTTGACAGTAATATTTGCTGTTTTTATTTCAACACTAAAACCCTGGAAAAAAAAAGGTATTACCCAAAATTAAATTGCTAAAGAAAGAGTGGAGTCAGGTCTTGACGTTGGGTGTTGCGTCTGTTGGCAAAATAGTATCTGCGTTCACCGGACAGGCAAAATTTGAGACCTGAGTTTAGGCATTTATTCGGGATTGCAACCCGAATAAATGCCGAAACACGGTGACAAATTTGTCCCCGGTTTCCCCCGAAAAGGTTGGAGTTCAATACTATGCGAGTGTATTGTCTTCTGAACCTATTTGGCCGTTGGCCCTTATGGCTGAAAGCACAACTTTTTGGAGTATCATCTCTTTTCCCAGCCCAGGCTTTTCAAGCTGCATTCTTTTCAGATATGATTTCGCCAGCTTGGGGACCGGCTTGAAGATTTCTGCAATAAGACATTTTGCAACAGCAGTTTTTTTCTTTGCCGCCAGTTGTTTCAGTGATCCACCAATGGCTATCTCTTCATCGGTCAGGTCTGTTCCAAATGGAAATGGCGCAAAGTGACCTTCATCCCTGAAGGGTTTGAGCAACGATTCAATTTTTTCTGGATAATTCTGTTTATACTCGGGTGCCAGCTCAAAGTCTGCCGCCAGTTTGCCATTAAGTTTTGCTTCCCTGATCAGCTCATCCTGAAAACGTGAATCTGTGACCTTCAGCATCTCCTCAATAGTTTGTGAATCAGATTTCCCCCTGATATCGGCAATACCATATTCAGTGACAATGATATCTCTGAGATGCTGCGGTATCGAGGTATGTCCATAGGAGTAGACTATATTCGATTTAACCTTTTTCCTGCACATTCTGGTACTTCGTATCATCATGACCAATCTGCCATCTGGAAGGGCATGGGCCATGGAAACAAAATTATACTGACCGCCTATACCGCTGACCACGCGTCCGCACTCCAGGCTATCTGAGGTTATGGCCCCAAAAACATTTGCCATCATGCCGGTGTTGACAAAGCGGCCATCTTTTCTCTGCAGGGTACGGAGTTCTTCGTCGCCATAGAGTTGATTTACTTTTTCCACGCCAGACATGCCAAACTGCATCCGCTCTTCTTCACTCATGGAGTTAAGCGCCTCATAGAAGGCACGGGGGCCGATAAAGAATGCTCCAAGGATGACCTTTCCGTGCCTGAGCCGTTTGCCAAGTAGGGCTTTTATGGCTTTGAGGTTTTCCTGACGGTTAAAATCTGCCTGGATACTGATGTCATGACCAACAATAGAACCATTTGCGAATTCCACTCCCTCTTTCAAGATCCCGTATTCGGATAACATGGTAAAATCTTTTTCGGTCAGGGAAGGGGAGATACCTTCAATTTCTATCAACAGTTCAATAATGTTGTCTGGTATTTTATCAGCAGCGAGTTTACCGGAGTTTATCAATTTCATAAGGGGTATGCTGTCATACACCTTTCGCTTTAACACCCCACTTCTATAGAGTTGGTAGAAGGCGTCCACCAGCATCTCAGATGACCCGTAAAGCCCCTGTCTAAAGGTACCGGTCCCACCGATGTTTTTGATCAGTTCCGGGTATTTCTCCGTTATTCCGGTGGATTTTAACACCTGGTTGTATTCTTTATTTTCATTCTGGCGCATACTCAAACCTGCGGCTATTGCATCACCAAGTGCGCCTATCCCAACCTGCAGGGTTCCACCATCTTTAATGAGCGTGCTGACATGGAGACCAATGGCGTGATCTCTGAGGCTTACTGAATCTTTCGGTGGTCCAAATAACGGGTAGTTAAATTCCGGGCCCTGGAGCAGTATGTCATATTGCTCCCCATCAACAATTGCATCACCGTACATAAAGGGTAATTGTGTGTTCACTTCGCCGATGATAGCAACCTTCTTGCCCGCTTCTCTCTGCTTGCGAAGTTCCTTTATAGCCTCAATGCAAATATCGGTATTGCAGCTCATGGAGTAGAGCAGTTTCCCGTTAATTTCCCGGCTGGTAATAAGCTGGCCAAACACATTGCAGCCAAAATCGATAGCATCACGAATTACATGGGTATAGTTAGAACTCAGGTGGTTTCTTTGTGCTGCCGGAGTATTGAGGTAACCACCTGCTTTGCTGAAAAATTCAAATATTTCAACATTATCGGGGAGGATTCCTGATCGGAAATCCTTCATGTAATCAAATTCAGGAGTCCCCTCAAATATTCGGTCTACAAGAGGGGATAAAAATCTTTTCTCGATCTCACCTTTCACTTGTGGGCGTTCCAAAGCAAGGGCGGTGACTATGTTCAGCTTTATTGAAGGGTCTTCTTTGGCTCTTCTGTAGAGTTCGTTGATAAATAGAATTGGTTTACCAAGGGCCAGAGTCATGGCGAAACTGATCTCTTTCCCCACAAAGTTGATTACATCGTCAACACTTTGCTCGACATCACTACAAATCACTCCGGTTTTTCCATTCATCACACCCTCCTGCCATTGATGGTATTGCTAGGTGAGTCAGATAGCACCGGGCGACCATTCATATCCCGGCACTGAGTTCTTTTTTCCGCAAGCCAGTCACAAGGGGACAAGCGCCCTCTCATCTCTCCGGTTGATCGGGGGGAAAAGATTCTCTCAAGAGAGATTTCCTGTCTTTGTGAAAGGTGAAGTTGAAGCTATGAAACGTAGCCGACTGAGAGTGATTCTGGAGAAGCAGAACACCGCGGGCATTGGTAGATGTAGGTTGGTTTGGTTTGATGAGTTTCATAATGAGCCCTTTATTTCTGAGTACGATCATCTTGAAAATCGAACTCAGCAATATTAGCCGAAGCTTTGCCCTTACACAATGTTTATGTTTACGTAATAGTTAAATAAAGGAGGTGATTGAATAGTCCGCTCGCCAAAGCTTCCCGGTCGCAAACAAGTTGGCAAAGTACAGTTGGATGTTGATCACCCATTAAGCGGGTCCTGGAATTATTTTGATTGGGATTTTTTTGGCTTTTCATTAATTATTCATAATAACGGTTTGTTGAGATGCTTAATTCATCAATTCATCTTTGGATTCGGACAAGAGAGTTACCTTCAATTTCCCAGTCCAGGATTTAATAACCCTTCTGGTTATAGTATCTTGGCGAGTACAAAAAGCGTGGTTCATCCAATTTGATTATGGTAATATTTTGCTATTACTAATACGTAAACGTTAACAAGGCTAAAGGGGGACAGATGGAAATCGTTCAATGGGAAAGGCAGGGACACGTTGCTGTGATCACCATGTGTAATGGAGCAAATCGACAGAATTTGGCATTTGCAGAGCGGATGAGCCAATGTTTTGATCAGATACTGGATGAACAATCGATTCAAGCCATAGTACTGACATCTTCTGATGAAAAGAACTTTTCCCAGGGGATTGATGTGGAATGGCTGATGCAGAAATTTGCCGCAAAGGACTACGATACAATAAAAACCTTCATGTATGCGATGAACACAGTTTTCACACGTCTTCTTCTTATGCCGCTGCCTGTTGTTGCGGCCATTAATGGTCATGCCTATGGCAATGGGGCTATTATCTCCTGCGCCTGTGATTTCAGATTCATGAGAAACGATAAAGGCTTCTTCTGTTTCCCGGAGGTGGATGTAAATATTCCGTTTCTGCCCGGTATGATTGCCTTTGTGAAGAAAGCTATCCCGGAGGCTCTTTTTAATGAAATGCTGCTAACAGGAAAGCGGGTTACGGCAAAAGAACTTGAACTGCACAACGTGATAATCAGCTCCAGCGAAAATCAGGCTGAACTTTTAACACAAGCGATGAACTTTGCCGGGACCTTTAACAAACAGCGACCCATATTTGGTGAGTTGAAAAAACGCAAACATAAAGAGGTGGTTCGGGTCATCGAAGAAGAGGATCCGGAATTCATCGAACCACTGAACTTAATGATGAAATAGCCCTATCCTGAGCGCCTTTTCGGGAAAGACCTCAATTTCTCAAAAGGTAAACATTCTGAGTCATCAGGACTAAAGCGTGTATGGCTCAGAATGTGTTGCGGGAATACTCCTGCAACCATTCAAGATCCAATGCATAATCCTCAGCAGTAAAAAAGGGAGGTTTACTCTGCTCCCTCTTCGTTACTCCTTGTGTTAACAGAATTCAGACTACACGGCATGCTTCGTTATCACGTCAGGAGAGTGAGTTTTGCAATTGTCTGGGATGCCATTTCTCTTGCTGTAACCGCTTCTGGATAAGTGCACCGTACTGGCTACTGCTCCAGTATCTTAAGGCATTGCCATCACATGTTTTTTACCTTGAAGCGCACCTTCCCGTTCTTGGTAACAAAGATAGCTTATAAACAACTCGGTTCTGTTTCCAAATATGTACATCCTTAACTCCAGCGATAACCATGTGTTATTGAAATCAGACGATGATATGGTATAAATCCGTAAATTGAATAGCCGATATGCGAGCTGATGGAAAAGCTTATAGATAACAGCATAATCCGCCGAGCCTGTTTAAGTGCAATGCCGGTTGATCTTTTTTTTAGTAAAAAAAATACGAATCTCATGAGTTACGAAGTTTCCGGTGGAATGCCCCTTCGTGCTGTATAGATGGATCATGGAAGATAAGGAGGGGAATATCGATGGCCCGAAAAAATAGCTTTTGCCATACCGGAGGATTGGCTGGACTCATAACAGACAAGGCCAAAGCCTGCGGGGCCGATTTAGCGGGTATTGTAAATCTCGAAGAACTGAGACGTTCACCTTCTTATACAATAATTCCCAGGATTGGTTACTTCGGTGATGGCGATAAGGAAAACCAAAGAACGATTGTGCGGGATACGGTGCAATGGCCGGAAGCAGCAAAATCAGCAATTGTGATAGCTATACATCATCCTGCTGAGAAACCTGAATTGGACTGGTGGGTTAGCAAAAACGGTTCCGTTGGAAACACTGAAGGAAATAAACTGCTCATCCGTGCAATGTCAAGTTTGGTGGAATGGCTTGAAACCGAGCAGCACATCGATTGCTTCAAAGTTCCCTATAATGTCGAACGTGGCGGTGTCTTTATGAAAGATGCGGCTGTGTTGGGCGGGTTGGGCTGTATTGGGAAAAACAATATGCTGATCACGCCAGAGTATGGTCCCAGAGTAAGGTTGCGGGTCATCCTGTCGGCAGAAGACATACCCTCCACCGGTGGTCTGGACTTTGATCCCTGCGGGGACTGCAGCATGCCGTGTCGCAAGGCATGTCCCCAGGGAGCATTTTCACAACAGGTCTACTTTTCAGATACCTTAGGTGTTGAATCGCTACCCGGCAGAAGTGGTGTATACGATAGAATACGCTGTAATTTGCAAATGGTTGAAAATGAGTCAAAAGCAGAATTGGCAGGCGCTGATGAGCATGCAAACGGCGCAATGGAGCTGGTTCAATACTGTCGTAAATGCGAGCTGATTTGCCCGGTCGGTTCTGCCTGAATACTACCTGAGGAAAGGATTCAGACCAGAACGACTACAGATGCATCTTTTCCGTCTTCGCGGCAACACTGCTTACCGATGAGATAATTCGGGGCATGGGTTGCCGCTACCGGTTTTCGAACATCGCTTTGATTTGCTCACGGCTATCAACAAGCATGTTGCGATTGGCATCGAACACTTCGAGAGTGAGGGTGTCGTCGTATCCGACGCCCTGCAGGCTCTGCACCAATTCTTCAAAATTGACAGATCCTTCTCCAATAGCCAGGTGGTCGTCCCGTCTGCCGTGGTTGTCACTGAAGTGAAGATGGCCGATGCGGGCGCCATGCAGCTGAACGAAGTTTTGCAGACGACTTTTCTGGTGGTCATGGATATTGGCGTGTCCGGTATCCAGCGTTAGTTTGACAGAAGGGAATAGCCTGAAGATTTCTTCAAAGTCTTCAGGTTCCACGCCCAGCAGGTTACGTGAAAACATGTTTTCGAGACAGATAGATATATTCAAATGCTGGCTGACGGTGACCATTTCAGACAAAAAATCAAAGAAATGCCCTTTGACTGTTTCCAGAATGAAGGAGCCCATGCCAATGACCATGCTGGGATGAAGGACTACCTTCTTCACGCCCATTTCGGCCGCAACGTCGAGGGAACGGAGCATCTCTGCAATTGAGGCCTGACGGAGGCTTGCCGTGAGGTCGGCAGTTGTCACGAAGGTGGGCAAGTGACAGACTAATCCCAGCCCGGAATCTTTCAGAGCCCGGGAGATGGCTGCCTTGTTCGATGCCACGATACTGTGATGTGCCATGGGAGGATCCATGGCAAGCTCGAGATAGTCGAACCCCAACCGTGAAATTATATCGATTTCTTCCAGTATCGGTCTGACTGGAAAATTCATGGCACCATATTGCATGTAACACCTCAGCTGAAAGTGAGAATGTCTCTGAAAGAATAGCACGCATAGAAGAATTTAATCCATCAGAGCGTTTAGTCCCAATTATATATAGTAAAGCAAAGATGGCCTTTTAGAAAATCCGACTAGCTTCTTGCCACTTCAGCCTAAGATTTGTCAGGGGCAAGAGCAGTGCGCAGGTTTTCAATCATCCATTGGATATCTCTCCCTTTCTCTACGCAATAAAGTCAATAAAAGTGCAGACTGCTCGGCAGAGTGAACTTCCCCCATTTTAACGGACACGTTGAATACGTATCATCTGCTCTGCAGGAGAGTGTTTCGGCCAACCATTCCTTCCTCCTTGTTGATGCAGGAAATGCCCGGCAATATCACTGGTCGGTTAATTCACTGTAATTGTATTGATTAACAATGCATTTGAGAAAATTCTTGCCATACATTTCAGGCTATGTTAACAGCTGTTAACATGATTGGAACGAAGCAAACAATTCTCCATGCGGCTTGCGACATTTATCTGCTTGAAGGCTATAAGGGCATGAGCATGCGCAAGGTCGCAGAGAAGGCGGCCATCTCGGCCACCGCCATCTATCGTCATTTCGAGAACAAGGAGGCCCTGCACCACCAGGTGTTGCGGGAAGGTTTCAGAACCTTCGATTCCTACCTGCAGCCGGCCCTGCTCGGCACAACCGGGATGGAACGTCTCGATCTCGCAGCCAGGCGTTTTTTCGCTTTTGCCACCGAGCAGCGGAAATATCATGAGATACTCTTTCTGACCATGGATCACACCGTCGAGCATAAGGTCAAAGGGGTACTGGCCAAAGACGCGACCGTAAGCCAGAAATTCATGGTGGAACGAATTCAGGAGTGCATGGCTGAGGGCAGCCTGCGCCGCGATGATCCGGAGGAGGTCGCCATGTTGCTGCTCTGCACCTGTAACGGCTTTTTCGCCCAGTATGTTTCAAAAAAGGTCGTTGATGTGCCGACGATAATGAAGGAAAAATATTGGCGGATGTATCAGCGCCTGCTGCATGGCTTGAAATAACAAGGATAAAGCGAAAATCGGTTCCATGCCGGAGCAGAGGCATGCTGATTTTTTTTAGCCCACAAAGTTAACGCTTGTTAACCAGTTTATATCAGCGGCTTGTTCATCAGTATCATCTATAACCTGAAGGAGGTATTGCCATGTTGCTCAATAGCGGGAATGCAAAAACCAACCAGGACTCAGCGCAGGATGAGAGTATCCAGGTAACCAGAAACCTGCTCCTGAACCCTAAAACTGTGTCCTACGAGCATCTTGACAGCGAATCCAGGCAACTGGTGCTGAAGACCATCGAGTTTTTTGAGACCAAGGGCAAGGAGCAGCTCAAGCACGATGATCACGAACGGGTCTGGTACGCCGACTTCCTCGAATTCTCGCATCGGGAGCAACTCTTTGCCACATTTCTTACTCCTGCCAAGTTCGGTGATGGAGCAAAACGTTGGGATACGTCCAGGAATTGCGCCATCAACGAGGTTTTGGGCTTTTACGGTTTGAGTTATTGGTACACCTGGCAGGTGACTATTCTTGGTCTTGGCCCCATCTGGATGAGTAACAACGAGGAGATTCAACATAAAACTGCGCGCCTCCTGGGAGAGGGTGAGATTTTTGCTTTCGGCCTCTCGGAAAAAGAGCATGGTGCAGATATCTACACCAGCGACGTCGGGCTTACCCCACAGTCTGATTCGGGCTGGCTGGCGAATGGCTCGAAATATTATATCGGCAACGCCAACGAGGCGGCCCTGGTTTCAACGTTCGGCAAGTTCAATGATTCCGGCGACTATGTCTTTTTCGCAGTCAACTCCCAGCACGAGAACTACGAACTCGTAAAAAATGTCATAAATTCGCAAAATTACGTCGCAGAATACAAGCTGAACGACTACCCCATCAGCGAGAATGACATTCTGGCCAGGGGGCGGGATGCCTGGGATATGGCGCTCAATACTGTCAACGTCGGCAAATTCAACCTCGGCTGGGCCTCAATAGGCATCTGTAGCCACGCCTTCCACGAGGCAATCAACCACGCTGCCAACCGCCATCTTTTCGACCATTACGTCACCGATTTCGTCCATGTTCAGCAGCTTTTTATCGATGCATATGCGCGGCTTACTGCCATGAAGCTTTTTGCTCTCAGGGCCATCGACTACATGCGCGTTGCAGGTAGCGAGGACCGGCGCTATTTGCTCTTTACGCCAATGGTCAAGATGAAGGTGACGACCCAGGGCGAAGATGTCGTCAACGCACTGTGGGACGTTATTGCCGCCAAAGGTTTTGAAAAGGATATGTACTTTGAGATGGCTGCCAGAGATATCAGGGCGCTCCCTAAACTTGAGGGTACCGTTCATGTAAACATGGCGCTTATTATTAAATTCATGGCCAATTATTTTTTCAAGCCGGGCAGCTATAGCGAAACGCCGCGGCAAACTGCGCCGGTAAATGACGATTTTCTTTTCAGGCAGGGGGCGACCAAGGGCCTGGGCAAAACACGCTTTCACGATTATCGCACGATTTACAAAGAGTTCAACTCGCCCAACGTCAAAATTTTCAAAAAGCAAATCAGGCTGTTAAAGATCCTGCTGGTTGTCGGCAAGCCCAGCAAGCAACAGATCAAGGATTTTGATTTTCTGCTCAACCTCGGCGAACTGTTCACCCTCGTGGTGTATGGCCAGTTGATCCTCGAAAACGCCAAGTTGATGAAGATTGACCCGGCACTCATCGACCAGATTTTTGAGGTCATGATCCGGGACTTCTCGAAATTTGCCCTGCAACTTTATACCAAAGGCTCCACCAGCTTCATCCAGCAGAGGATCTGTACCAGGATGGTAAAACGCCCGGCAGTGAACCCGAAGCAGCTGCAGCACATCTGGGAAACGTATGTGTATAGCATGAAAGACCAGTATGAGATGAATCCATGATCTACGGCATAGCCTGATAAAGTGGGGGCAGGTTATCGCCCCACCTTTGTTTGAAGCAGGTGACGATAAAAGCTGGTGCCCGCGCCATTCGAGATCGGCCACGATTACAGTGGTCGATTATTTGTGGGAAAGAACTCTGATTGGACATTTGCTATTTTGTTTTGCAGGCCAGGTTCTTATCCACACCATCCTCAACGCTCTCAAAAATAACGCCTCTCTTATCGCAGAACTGCACATACCAAAAGCTTGACCTGGCGAGGAGCGACTGGTAGTTTCCCGGGAAAATGTTCAATGCAACTGTCCATCAGAAAGAGTTGCATGCTTATTGACCTGGGGGAGTCTTCGGACTGAGAGTTTCGTTTTTCGTAGAATAACGAATCGACCCTTTGAACCTGATCCGGATAATACCGGCGGAGGGAACGGTCGAATCGTCCGCTGCATCCTGCCGCGCCCCGATCGAACCCTTCGATATCTTCACTATGGGGCACAACAATGTATAAAACACAGATGGAACTGGCGCGTGAAGGATACGTGACCGAGGACGTATCGATAGCAGCAGCAGAAGCCGGTCTCGACCCGGAAATACTTCGAGATCGAATCGCTGAAGGGACGGCAATAGTATGCCGGAACAACAGGCGAACGAGCGGAAAGCCGCTGGCGGTAGGGAAGGGAATCCGAACCAGGGTCAACGCTAATATCGGCACCAGTAAAGACGATACCTCCATTGAGAACGAACTTGCCAAGGCAAAAGCAGCAGTAGCCGCAGGTGCTGACGCTATAATGGACCTCTCCACCGGCGGACCGATCGATGAAATCCGGGCGGCAATCATTGCCGAAACCGATATCTGTATCGGTTCCGTTCCTCTTTACCAGGCAGCATGCGACACCGTTGTTCGAAAAGGAAAAGCCATCGTCGATATGAGTGTGGATGATATTTTTGACGGTATCAGGAAACATCTTGAGGACGGCGTCGATTTCATCACCGTTCATTGCGGTGTTACCCGGGCAACACTTGAGAAGATGGACAACGAGGGACGCATCATGGAGGTTGTCTCCCGCGGAGGCTCCTTTACCTGCGCCTGGATGCAGCACAATAATGCGGAAAATCCCCTGTATGAATACTTTGACCGCTTACTGGAATTGGTAAAGCCTTATGACGCAACTCTGTCGCTGGGTGACGGTTTCCGCCCGGGCTGTCTTGCCGATGCAACAGACAGGGCCCAGATCCATGAGCTGTTGACCCTTGGTGAGCTGACGCAGCGTGCCTGGGATGCCGGTATACAGGTGATGATCGAGGGACCTGGCCACGTGCCGCTTGACCAGATCAAGACCAACATCCAGTTACAGAAGAGACTCTGCCATGGTGCGCCGTTCTATGTTCTCGGCCCCCTGGTGACCGATGTCGCACCAGGCTACGATCATATAAGCTGTGCAATCGGCGGCGCTATAGCGGCAAGTGCCGGTGCGGATTTTCTCTGCTATGTAACCCCCAGCGAACATCTCTGTCTGCCGACCATAGAAGATGTGCATGAAGGTGTTATGGCAACCCGTCTGGCGGGTCACGCTGCTGATATCGTAAAAGGTATTCCCGGCGCCATGGAGTGGGACAACAAGATGTCACGGGCCAGAAAAAATCTGGACTGGGAAAAACAGTACGAACTGGCGCTTGATCCAGATCTGGCCAGAAAACGAAGAGGTGCAACAGCAGAGGTGGCAGAAGCCCATGGTGCGTGCACTATGTGTGGTGAATTTTGCGCGTATAAAATGATGGATCAAAGGAAAGAAGCAAGCAAGGCGACGGCCTGCAAGTCAGCTCAATAACAGCGGAAGTACTAGCTTTTTAATGTCATTTTCGGGACAGAGCCGAATGGAGTTCCACTGTTTGGCTCCGACCTTGGTACCAAACAATAAAGCCGCAATCTCAACAGTCTGGGGATTGTTTTTTTTTGTTTTCATCAGTAACCAAAACGAATCGAGTTACAGGGCGCATTTTTTTCCTATTTCCTGCCTGAAGCCAGTATGTACAGCGGTTGTTGGGGGCTACTTTGCATGCTTTGGTGTGAGAAATTGAAAAGAGAGAGTGAAAAAACTTGCAGCCATAAAAAAAATGGTGTAATTTGCCCTCCCCTGTCTGGGGGGTGCAACGTTTTTTTCAGGATAAATCCACGTATTAGTGGAGTTATTTCGACTAATCCTCGGTAGCTCAGTTGGTAGAGCAGGTGGCTGTTAACCACCTTGTCGGCGGTTCGAGTCCGTCCCGGGGAGCCAGTGTCCACTCAGCCCGATTCCGGAATCGGGGTGTTTTTCATATAGGCCAGAGGGGTTTCCCCTGGCCAGCATTGCCGAAAAGGCCGAACATCCAGAGGGTGTTCGGCCTTTTTTGCGTTCTATCTCAGTTCTGGTTGCTGCTTTGAGTCTGGACGTTAAAGCTGTCAAACCTTCTGTGCCTGTTTCTCCTTCACTGTTTCTTTTCAGAATGCCGAAGGGTGCCGCTGAACAATAATAGCTATATTACAGCTGATTGAGCCAAAAGTTTTATTTTTAGGTTCATTGACGTTTCGAGTGAAAATTACCAGAAAATACGGGCAAATGAATTCACATTTTGATAAATATATTACGTGAACGTAAACGGAATGTTTCTAATCAATACCAGTGAGCCGCCATGACCGATACCGACAGAGTACAGTTAGAAGTTCGTGATCACGTTGCGTATGTGACCTTAAACAGACCTGACAAACATAACGGCCTGGATGAAGCGATGTTGAAAGCGATCATCAGTACCGCCCGGACGATTCGTAAGGACCGGTCGATTCGTTGCGTCATCCTGAAAGGTAATGGGCCTTCTTTTTGTGCAGGCCTCGACTTTGGGTATGTGGCGAAAAATCCACTTATGGTGCCGAAATTCTTTGCCAAGCTGCCATGGACGAAAGACAACGTATTCCAGCGCGTTGCCCATGTCTGGCGGGATATGCCAATTCCGGTTATCGCCGCTGTGCATGGCAACTGCTTCGGTGGAGGCATGCAGATCATTCTGGCCTGCGACTATCGTATTGCCACTCCGGAGGCCACACTTTCCATCCTCGAGATGAAGTGGGGGCTGATCCCCGACATGAGCGGCATGGTGACCTTGTCCCGCCTGACCAGGGTCGATATTGCCCAGGAACTGACCATGACCGGCCGTTTCTTCTCAGGAGTTGAAGGGGCGGAATATGGGCTGATCAGTAAGGTGAGTGATGAGCCGTTGGCTGAAGCGGAAGAACTTGCCCGGACAATCTGCGAAAAGAGCCCGGATGCGGTTGCAGCAAGTAAGTTCTTGCTCAAAAAGGCCTGGAAGAAGGACACCAGGATGGCGCTATTTTGGGAAAGGTTGACCCAGTTGCGCCTCTTTATCGGCAAGAACCAGCGGATCGCCATGTATAACGGCATGAACAAGGAGAAGGGGCCGAAACCTTATATAGTGAGGAAGAGTTTCAGGTAGAAGAGAGGAGAAAAGGGCGAGTTCATCTTGTTCATTACATCTCGAAATCGTGAACAGGCTGGACACATCCCACCAGCAAGGCTCCATTTGGCCTGATACCTCTTTTGTAGCGAGTCTCAAGATTTTCAGGAAGTATCTTCAAAATCAGAATATGAATCTACACAAAGGGGTGTGAATCATCTGTGTAGAGCGAAGATATTCGTTGCAGGCAGAGGTATGTTCAGTCTTGCGTTATCACTCTAACTGTCAGATAGATTCTACAATGAAGTATTGACCGTATCCTAAGTCAGAGAGGATATAATCCTCTCCCATGGGGGTCACATATCAATCCAATTGCTATCCAGTTCCACGGTCACCGTAATAGGCTTAGTAATACTATTATAAACAGGTGAATATTTCTGAGCCATCAGAAGAAGTTCCTTTTTTTTACTCTCTGAAGCATCTGCATCAATTGAAAAAAACACACGAATAGCCTTATATCCAACAGGGACTTCCTCTGACATTCCAAGAAATCCGCGAAGGTCTAAATCTCCCTCAAATCTGGATTTCACACCCTTGATTTGAACCCCCAATGCTGCGGAATGTGCTATCAGGCTTGTCGTCAAGCAACCTGACAGAGCCACAAGAAGATACTCAACTGGATTGGCACCCAAATTGTTTCCGCAAAGAACAGGTGGTTCATCTATTTCGAAAACTATAGGGTCCCGGGTATCATCGTCCTGACAGGCACCATAAAAACTCTTTATCGTCGCTCTATTATGAGTACCGTCGATCCATCGATTTGTTGCACAAAATTTAAACTGAGCAATTTCTGGTTTTTCTTTAATGAGCTCTATCGTACTGAATAACTGGTCTACATTGATTCCATTGATTTTCTTTTCCTGTTTCATCGTAATATCCTCCATTCAGATGGATATAAGTTGCCAGTATGTACACACCTGCATTCAAATTGAAAACCATAGTTGCTCAATACAATCACAACACAATAGACCTATGTACACGTTACGAAATAATGAGCAATTTTAGATGGAAACAGCTCATCTGGGAAGAGTAGCCGGAATCCTTGTGATTTCTCCTCATGAAGTACAAAAGTTGCAAAGTAGGCATACACAGTTTTTATCAAGCAAGATAGACTGACAGTCATTCTTACCATAGCAAGACAAATAAGAACTGCCCCTGCGCCAAGCAACACCTCCATTGCTTTTCCTTAGTCACGCTGATGAGGGAGTGCTTAAATGAGGCAATAGGCCTGGCCTATGGTGGCGGTCGTTGATGTTTCCAGAACATCGATAATCTGTGATTCACAAATTGTGTCCGTTTGAAATTGCCAGATCTAATCTAGATCTACTTGATTTGCACCCCAGGTAGTTACGTATACAAACTGTGAATCTTGGGGTTCTGTTTATCGACACTACTGCTGCATCAGCCAGTATCTTCATCAGGGTGAATGTCAGATCGGATCACGATTTCAGACATGAAACGCAGCGACTTTCACCCCTGATTTTTTTGTACCCCAGGTTTTGATTATCTAACCTATTAAATTATAGATAAATCCGGACAGTACGGCGCCAGAAAAACCAAGGACGACATACATTGCAAAAACCTGCTTACGAACCAGCGCATAAACTGCGGTCATGGCAAGGATGGAACTGATCGCACCAGCCACAATAAAGGCCAGTCCTGATCCCACAGACATACCCTGATCAATGAGACCGGATACTATTGGTGAAGAATAGTTATGTCGCTGATAAAATTGCTGGTGAACGAATTAAAGGCTGGAGTTGTAGGATCTTGATTTCTTCTGATGCACTTTTTCCCCCAATCTATATGCTCGTAACTGAAAGAAGAATTAAAAACCAAAGTCTTCGACTTCAATCTTCTCTTGTTTAACAACTTTAGGCTTTTCTGCCTTTTCATGAATATCGACCCGGTCGATGTATATGGCGATTTTGCGTACCGGGCAGATCGACTCGCAACCACCGCAACCGATGCAAGCCTCTTTGTGAACTATCTCAGGCTTGGTAATACCCGGCTTATAGGGCACCATTTTAAGGGCGCCTGTGGGACAATGTTCAGCGCACGCCCCACAGGCCTTGTTGTCTTTTTTGACAATACACTCATCGATTACCAGCTTTGCAATGCCGATTCTGGTTACTTTCTTTTCAGCCAGGGACATTGTGCCAAGTGCCTTGGTCGGGCAGATCTCAATGCATTTTCGACATTGGTAGTCACAGAAGTGGTGGATTCCATACTTGAGTACCGGTTGCATGAATCCAGCGATACCGTTATCAAGAAAAGCCGGTCGTAATACTCCGGAAGGACATTGACTGACACAGAGTTGACAGGCAGTGCAGGTCCTGCGGAATGCCTTGAGGGATCCGGCACCGGGTGGAATGGGCGCAGAACCTTTAGGTGATGCCGATGTCGTTGGTGCATTGGGTGTATCAAGTAGATTCGGTGGGGTTGGTGGGGCTCCACCTTCCGCTGCTGTCGATAATCCTGGCAGGGGAAGTGTGCAGACGGCAACAAGGCCGGTATGCATCAATTTAAGAAACTGCCTTCTTCCCATTTGAGCCGTAGTACTCATATCGATTGAACTCATACCGATTTTCTCTTTATGGGGAAGTTATAAGAAATTGCATCATAATTACAGACGGGCAGGCAGTTAAAGCAACAAATACAGTTACTGGAGTCCACCTGCTCTGTTTGGAGGGTGATTACCCCAGCTTTACAATGTTTCTCGCAAAGACCGCAGGAAACACATTTCTCATCATTTATGGTTACTCGAATAAGAGGTTTTATGGCAGCCAAACTCAGTACTGTGCCTACAGGACAAATGGTATTGCACCAGAACCTTGGTCCATAAACATAGAGAAAGTAACAAATAAGTGACAGTGAGAACACTGCGACGAGAAGCACGGAAATCCCTGCAAAATGATAATCTTTGGCCACAGCACTGTATATGCCGAATTGATTGAGGGCAGCGGAGAGCTGGTTGTTGGCGAAGGTGAGTGGGGGGACTGCAAACGTCGTGGTCAAGCGCCCGAAAAGAGACCATGGATCAACAAGCAACAATGCCAGCGACGCCCCGGAAAATATCGATATAACGCATACGGTAAGGATGCTGTATCGTACTATCCCCGGGCCTCGGCTCATGTTCTTGACCTTTTCCTTTTGGAACCGGGCCAGAATGTCATGCAAAATACCGAGCGGACAAAGAAAAGAACAGTACCAGCGACCGAAAATCGCCGTAAATAAGGTGATTGCAATAACGATTGCAGAAGAACCCGCCATCAGGGCTGGAATGAATTGAATGCGACTGAGCAGGGAAGGATCAAACCCGTAAATTTCGGAAAATGTCCCACCGACATATAAAAGCAGCAGTAGAAAAAAAGATCCGGCAAAGATTCGCCGGACCAATTGCAGAGTACGACCCATAACCGAATTGTTACAGTTTAACGCGCTTGATATTTAAAGAAGCCAGGTCAGTTGTGCCAAGACCGCTCTCTTCCCCTTTCTGGATATGGCTGACGTCGCTTACATCCATTGGTCGTAGCTGGGAGAAAAACTTTGTAGCCGCCGTATCCACAGCAACGGGGTCAGATGAGGTGAACATTGCCCTGGTCTGAGCCACATCTTCAACACTGATGCCGGATGGCCCGTTGCGCACCATTGTGCGAAAACCATCAACAATATTGAGCGTAGGCTTTTTTTCCCAGGTGCAGAGATCGGCAATACATTGTTGCAAACCGGATCTGTGGAAAATTCGCCTGTCCCAGACTATGCCCATATTGTTTTTCATAGCAATAGACATGCTCGCACCGCCGTGGTGTTTGAGGGTGGGAACATTGAACCAGACATCACTGTTAATCAGGGATTTATGGATCTTTGTCTCTTTGAGAACTTTACCTTTTGGTAGTGAAACCGATGTATAGTATCGTTCATTGTTGCCGGGAACCATGGTGCCACCATGGGACTCAACGGCCTCTTTAATGCCACTGAGTTCATAGCAGCTTTTCCACTCCTGACAGGTGTGATCGAAAACTTCAACTCGACCAGCGCCAGCTTCAAAAGAGAGCTTAACCAGCTCACCAATTACTTCCGGGCTGGTATTGGCACCAAGTTCAGGTGTTTTTGCCCAGCCGATATTGGGCTTTATAACTACCCGGTCACCTTTCTTTATAAATGCCTCAATACCGCCAAGCTCCTGGACAGTCCGTTGCAGCATATCCACCGGGGAATTGCCACCCAAGACCGCTACGAGATCCTTGCCATTTTCTGCGAAGGCCTGTCGTACCCAGAGGGGTAAACCAAAATCAAGTGAGGTTGCTGCTGTTACCACCATTCCTGTCTTAATGAAATCACGCCTGTCCATACTCACCTCCAATCGTTGTGTGGCAGCCAGTGTAGCATGTCTGAAAAGTATACCCGCTTTTTATAAAAATCGCCGAACCGATCGGGTGTCAATTAATCTGCCCCTGATCGAGTCGGAAGACACCAATTGGCAGGAGTGGCTTGAGAAACACCAGGATTCAAAACTGTTAAGGTGATTGCCGGGCATTCGTTTAACAAGGATTTCCCAATGACTGTCTTGATCGCTGGCTGTTCCTGGTTGAGCGGGAGAGTGTTTTGACAACCTCGTCAAGCCAGGATGAGCCGCAATTCGTGCTTGATAAATATAGATCTTCTACTGACCGATGTGATTATGCCTGGTATGAACGGCAGGGAGTTAGCGGATGGATTCAAGGAAATAAATCCGAACCTGAAATGTATGTTTATGTCAGGGTATACCGTCAGCGGCGTCACTCACCCGAATATCCTGGGCGCGGAGGTGAATTTCCTGCAAAAGCCGATTAGCGATAGAAAGCTCGCTCCGGGGATCAGGGAATTACTGGATAGCTGAAGCACCAGTTCGTTTAAGCGAGGGAGTTCATGGTGAGCGCTGTCTGCAATTGATTAGCCTGCAAAATACCAAACACTTTGTGGCATTTTTCAGGCCTTTTGCATTTACGTTTCTATGGGGTAAGGGTTATCGCTTTGGCCAAGTTTTCCCCAGCCTGGATGACTTTGTCCAGTTGTTCCTGATCGTTTTTTACCTTGCCCCGGTGAAATATCCTGAAGATTGCTATCTCATCTACTATTTCATAACCCAGGGCTTGAAGCGGCCTACGCATCGCCTCCAGAGTAAATCCCATATCCTTTTTATTTTCCTGTTCACAAATAGCGACAATGACAGCTTTACGATTTTGTTCTGCCAGGTTGCTGGACCAGGCTCTGGGAATGGTATCCTGAAAGTTGTATAAGCAGTATAGCCTGTCAATGAAAGCTTTCATCCAGGCGGTGATGTTGTAGTTGTGAGTAGGGCAGGCCAGCACAAGCCCCTTGGATGAAAGCAGCGGTTGATACAGCATCGACATACCATCGAGAAGTCCTGTACAGATCTTATCCTTCCGGCACATCTCACAACCGATACAACCTTGAAATTGGATATCCCTGAGTTGATACGATTCAGATTGCACTCCCTGCCGGGAGGAACCTTTGAGGGCATTTTTCAACAGTATGTCCGAGTTGCCGTTTCGTCGGGGACTACCGCCGATGCCGAGAATCTTATTATCTGGTGGGGTGCAGGTCGAAAGCTCTTTAAGCATGGCGTGTATTGAATTCATAGAGAAGCCTTGAAGACGAATTGGGCTGGTGAATCAGGGGAATTGAGAATGAGGTACACACTGGGCGATACGGTTGCAATGTATTCTGCTTGAAAGTTACATCAGAACGCAGTTGATGGCAATTGAATCGCCAAGCGGATCACTTTGAAATCATAGCAGAGAGTAGTGCCACCCCTATTTTTGTTTCAGTAGTCATGTGCCGGGAAATCGGTCAGCAGTATCAATATGTCACTGCAGCATAGCATGACGCCTGACAAGTATGTGCTGGACTAAAGTGTCTGGCCGTTGTAGAAAATTATATGTAATAGCGGTTTTTTGGTCTGATGCTTTGTGGGGTTTTCGATGGAGGTGAATATGCACTCTCCGCTTGAAGGCAGACCACTAAGTTATCCTGCCCGGTTGTCTGCCCGAGTACAGGCTGTAATACAAAGCCCGGGATACATGCGCCTTACGGTTGGTACGAGTCTTTTTACCGGCGTTGGGCAGGGGACGATCCATTCTGCCCTTTCCACGAATTTCTGTAATTCCTCCTCTCAATTATGTTTCTTCACCCTTCGATTACAAGGGGTTCAGCGTTGGTCAATTGCCGCTGGAATCATTAATAACATCTGCTGCAGTAATAAGAACGCATCTGGCAAAAAGCTGTTCAACTTTCACTTCAACCGCAGGAGGAAGTATGAAAATTGCTTTTAAAACAATTGTTGTAGTTTTCGCTGTGGTGGCATTTGCACCGTTCGGCGTATATGGGGCCGGGGGCCCCAGGCCCGAACCTCCTCCAAAGGCGAAAACCATCGCCGAGCTGGCAGAGCGTTATGATTCGGAGAGATGTGCCGACTGCCATGAAGATGTCCATGACGAATGGTCTGAGTCGCTCCACTCGAAATCTATTCTGGGTTCTCCGCGTACAGCGCCAACTATTATCACTGCCATCGAAAAGGGGTTAAAGCGTTTCCCGTATTCGGGTGTGAAAGAAGATTCTGATATCACGGTGGAACATCTGATGATGTGTATGAAATGTCATCTTCCCCAACTCGATGAGGCAACAGATGACGTTGCTCGTGAGATCGTCGCTACCATCAGGGGTTGGCAGCAGGCATACAAGGATGGAGATGAAGACAAGGCAGAAGAACTCGAAGAGACAATCGCCAGCCTGAATATAGGTTGCATGGTTTGCCATAACAAGGTGGCAATCATTCACAAATATGCGGATGGCTACCCCCAGCCGGATACGGTATACGGTGCTCAGGAAGGTGAGCATGAGGACGAGGAATATACAAAGATGGCAAAGGCTCCGGCACTTGGCGAGTCTATTTTCTGTGGGCAATGTCATGGTCAGGGGCCGAACTTCGAGTTGGACCATCCCTCGCAGTGCGCCACGGCCTATGGCAGTTATCTTTTTGCCTATGCAGCCCATGGCGGCTCCGAGTCGTGCCAGGAGTGCCATATGCACAAGTCTGAGCTTGGGCATAACATGCAGTCGTATCGTGATAATGCCATGATCGAGATGGCGTTCGATGTCAACGTCGAGGGCCGGTCGTTATTCTGGCGCAAAAACAAGACAGAGGGCGTATTGCCTATCGGTATTATCGATGTTGAGATCTACAATAAGACGGGACATGCTGTCCCGGACGGCTGACCCACCCCGAACCGGCTGGTCCTGGATGTGACCGCGAAAACAACGGATGATGAGGTGGTGTTTAACGAGCAGCGAATTTACATGCCATTCCCCGGTCGTTTTGGCAGGGGCAAGGAGATGGGCAGAGGGCCCTATGAGAAGAGTGGGTTGCTTAGGGAAACAAGCATTCCGCCGCTTGCCAGGGTGCATGAAACATTTGAAATAACCTACCCATTTGAAGATGTAGCCAAGGGCGATTCCACCCGCAGAGAGTTGGTGAATGATGAACTGAAAGTCTCTGTGGTGCTGTGGTATGTGCCCTTTGGCGAGTTTGACGGCAATGAAGTCGTTTTTTTTGAAGAAGAGAAAACACTCGACCTGAAGACCGAGTGGATCTGGAGATAAGGGAGGCTTGAGCTATTCGATGATCCGGCCCGTACGTACAGTCGTGGGCTGTAGCGTACGGGTTGCAGTGCTGATACATAGACCATTTGTGAGATAACCTTCTATCGGTTCCCCAAAATGGAAGAAAAGGGGGAGTTACATGAGAATTCTCATCGCGTGTGTTCTGTTGTTGCAGGCTGCTGTGTGTTTCGCGACAGGAGATTGCCCAAATCATGACGCATTCAGGGAGCAAGGTTGGGTAATCCATGATAAGGAAGAGTTCAATCAGATACTCACCCAGCGTCTGGAGGACTTTTTACCACAGGTGGGTAAAGACCTGGTCCTCGATCAGGATGAGTACTATAAATCATGTTATTGCTATGATGACTACCTGATCATGCAGATCGTTATTTACGACCGGCTTTCAACCTGTCGGGATGAGATGTGGGGCGATGTGGCCTTTGCCCTGACTGGTAATTTCGACGGGGATTACGTTGAACTGCGCTGGTATGATCCGGTGTCGAAAGAAAAACATAT
Source organism: Desulfosediminicola sp. (assembly GCF_048381775.1). Classification (NCBI taxonomy): domain Bacteria; kingdom Pseudomonadati; phylum Thermodesulfobacteriota; class Desulfobulbia; order Desulfobulbales; family Desulfocapsaceae; genus Desulfosediminicola; species Desulfosediminicola sp. The sequence continues at coordinate 25,897 of NZ_JBLXGE010000016.1, forward strand.
TGTGTGCAACCCGGATTATGTGTGCTGTGTAACCACCAAGGTGCCTCTGGCGGTGAACACTATTTTTTAGGTTCGGCTGGGCGTACTGGTATTAGACGGAAAATGACACCAGCTGGAATCGAAGGGGGATGTGTGCTGGTTCAGAATAGTCTTTGACCGAATCGCCCCCTCAGTGGTGTCCGTTATTTTTAGTCTCAAGAGAGGAACAGCATTCTACCGTGCTTGACGCCGCTTGTTCATCTGCAAACGCAAGAGGTCGCTTTCGTTTGTGATGCAGTTGCCGATTATTTTTAACAGTTGGCCGTTTTCCCTTGAGAAAAATCGTTTGTTATCCGGCCTGCTGACTTCCTCGCCATCCACTGTATTCAGAGTGAAAATCTTGCGGGCAGCAACAACAACGCCTCTTTTATCGGTTGTAATATCCTGACTGACGATTACCAGCAGTTCAGTACCATCTGGGTGACTAACTTTGAAGTATCCAATGAGTTCTCGCATATAGGGGTAACCTTCGTTAGTTATGCATATTCGGCAATAGCATCTGGCAAAAGAGGGAGGAAGGATTTCAGGCAAATCCTTCCTCCAAGAAGAACATGAGGTTGATATGGCATATCACTTTTAGGTTCTTCAAATTAAAGAACGACGGAAATTTTTTAGATCTACTTAGGGAGAATTGCCGACCTCGTCAGGCGTATAACGGAGTAAAAGAAAAATACGGTAAGCGGCAATAGAATTTGCAAGGTGACCGGCAAAAGCCAAAAAGGGACTATCAGCGGGTGAATATTCAGCATCTACTCCTCCTGATTGTGAAATATTACAATCCATCGTGCTATGAAAAAGAAAGCTGGGAGGGAGCTTTCCGTAAGCACTAATTTCATGCGATTGTGTTTTTTACCCAGCTTGGTTGGGGTTCTGCAAATCTCTCACATCTTCGCTACACCAGCCTTGCCGTCTCGAATTACCAAAAAATTGAATAATCTTCTGGTCGGTTGAGTCGGTTATGATCGCCTGGTTCACTTGAACGTCACCTGCTATGCTGCAACGGGTCGGGGGAAGGCTGAGCATGTTATGCGGAGGACGGTCTTTTTCTTTTTTTTCTCTTTTCCCCCCTGTAAGTCGATGCGAAAAGATGTGTTAGGGAAAGCAGGGGGTTCGTTGGTCGGTGTATGGTTTTGCTGTGGCTATGATCCTGAATGAACGATGTAAACCGCTTTGTTAATGCTATATTTTTGTGCAAGTTGGAAGCATTACAATGTAGTATCACAATTTATAATCCAAAACATATAGCCCTTCGTGTTTTGGGGGATAAAAACAGATGGTACTGCAAAACAGTTCAATGTTCTGATAGCACAGCTCTTTTTTTTTTAGCTTTGCACCAATTTTTGTCGTTTGAGGTGGGATCATGTTTAAAGCCGTAACTGCACACAGCATAGAGTCCGGGACCAGAGACATTGTTGACGACCTGGTAGGTGGGGCAAACGTGAAGCTGGGAATTTACAGGCCATCCACCGGGATCTTTTATACTTCAGCGTTCCACGACACTGAAAAATTCCAGGATATTCTCAAAGGCATTAGTGAGGCTTTCCCGGGAATAGAGATTGTTGGGGGAACAGTAGTTGCTGGCTTTACGGATGATAGCGATTATATCAAGGATGGATATTTTCTCTGCCTATTCGTGAGTAATACGGCAACATTTGTTACCGGCCGGATACGAAATGTTGCAGCCTTGATTGAATCCCAAAACTTTTCGCAGACCTTCAGCAGCTACCTCAAAGAGAATTCCTCCGATAAAGACCCGGTCGCCTGCTTTATCTGGACGTCATATCACAATGTTGATGGAGATAAGCTTATTGATTCGGTCCAGGGAGGGTTGCCTGAAAACTGTCTGGTATTCGGTGGAATGGCCGGTGATTACTGGACCGAAGAGGATGTCGTTAATTTTTCAAAGAGAACTCCACCTGCTGAGAAATCTCTACTCTTTTTTGCCAGGAGTGGTGTCATCGATGTTGAAGAAGATGCCTTGGTCTTTTTATTGTTTGAAGGCGATCTTACGGTACGTTATTCCATTTGCAATAGTTGGTCAGATATCGGGATGCTATATCCCGCCCGGGGTGATGGGACAGTTTTGACAGAAATTGACGGAAAAGAGCCCCGTACCTTTCTTCGTGAATTGAAGCACCCTCTTGCCCTGGAAGATCAGAGCAACGCTCTTTATTCACCATGGGTTCATGTTCCGGGAAAAGACCCTTATATACGGGATCTGTTTTTTGATAGTGTCACCGGTAATTACTATACGATGGGTGCCAACCTTCCTTCCAGATTTCAGGTGAGTTTCTCATTCCCTAAAAAAGAGAAAGTGCTTGAGGAGTTCCACAACAGCCTCTGTGGCCTTGGTAGTCAGCAGAGTTTGGTTATCGCAACTACTTGCTGTACTCATATGGCTGTGTTGGGTCAGGATATATCTAAACAATATAGTGATATGGCGAGGGTGTTTCACCGGACACCGACTATTTGCGGGTATGTTTTTGGTGAGTTCGGTCCTTCCATGACGAACCGCGAGAGTATACTGCACAGCTGCTCAAGCATACTGCTCTCCTTACAGGAGAAAGAGCATGGCAGGCATGAAAGCCAGGATTCAATAGCCTCTTTTTTCGATGGGATCATCAGGGAACAGGGCAATGAGATCAAATCGCTTCAAAAACAACTGCGTTTTTTTGAAGGAAGCAAAAATACCAAGATGAAGAAGTTGACCGAAGATTGCCTTGGAATGCTGCTCTGTCGTTCGCATAAATCGGTATCCAGCCATGCTGAGCAGATGAGCGACACGTTGAAAGCCTATTACAAGGAGAACGGTACAGAACCACCATATGCAACCAGTCGGAATAGATTGATAGATCACTTGATGACGCTTAAAAAGCTGGCAGAAAAGTTTTGAATAAAGATAGGCGGGCAGGTAGTTGTTACATCGTTGAGGTATTTTGAACATCTTCTGCATCCAGATGCCAGTCGACAATGTCACCCACCTCATCGTAAACATTGTAAATTACTTCGCAGTCGCAATAGCCACCATGCTCATTCAACCAGTTGACGGTATTATCCACCTCCAGGGAATGTGTCCGTAAAAAATGTAAGGTTTCTTTTAAGGTGTGGTCACAGGCCGGTGCATCTTCTCTATTCAGGTACGAGAGTAATTCCTTGAGTTGTGCTATCTCCATGGGCAAAGAGTCTAAAAGCTTCTGTTGCTCTTGTTGCTTGAATTTTGCCTTCAGAATTTTTTTGATTGAGAAATGCATAGTTAATCCAGATGTTTTTTCTGTTTGACATAACGATAAATCACGCCGGACATTCCTGAAGCAAGGCAAGCGAAACCCAGATATCTGACTCATCGTCGCCAGAGCAATTAGATGTGCCCATTTGCATAGTGATTTTAGGTGCTAAGCGAAGTTTGAGCAAGTTTAAAGTTCTGAATTATTTACCTTGTTGACAGGTTGAAATGGGCTTACTATCATGAAGTTGGTAACTTACAAGGAGGTTTTATGCTGAACAGTTCAATGGATCTTGTGGTTGCAGTTGCTGGAAGGAATGCAGCTCAGCGCACAGGCAATTGATCAAGCAATTTGTAGTATTAAATTCCAAAGATCGTAGATGATATCTTTGAATTACCCACTCCGAGTTGGTTCGATCGAACCTATGCACCATTTTTGCGTCTTTTTTCAGCAACACTTTTCCGATAGTAACTACAGTATCTTTGAGGTGGCTGCAGGCAGCAGAATGGATGTTGGCAATCAGGCCGAATATTTCATGCAAATGAGCCGGGATTCTTCGTTGTCAGGGATTTGCAGTAAACAATTAGAGCTGCACCCTTGATACCTTAATCGTGGCAGAAGCAAAAAACGTGAGATATTCGGGATATCGTCAATTGCTCTCCTACATGCTTCTGACAGTGGCCGATCATTGTTTGTCAAAAACAAACGACTATTTGGAAGTGCAATGAAATCAACAGATAACAATATGCAGACAATTTCACCGGGAAATACTACCAACCTGCGCCGTCTTGGCTGGTCTTCCTTTTTTCAGGACCAGTTCACGATAGAGGATACCACCTCCTGCTTTGCACGAGTTGTGGGCATGAGAAGAAACTTTTTCCTGGTGAGCCAGGGGGAAGAAGAATCAATAGTAACGGTTTGTGGCAGTTTATTGAAAGACCCTGAGATGTGTTACCCGGCTGTCGGAGACTGGGTTATCCTCAGAGACTCCAGTATTGTCGCAGTACTGGTCAGGCAGAATGCCCTGGTCAGGAAGGAAGCAGGGACTAAAAAGCGTAAGCATCACGAAATACCAGGTCACGAGCAGGTGATAGCAACAAACCTGGACAAGGCTCTTATCGTCTGTGGCCTCGATCGCGACTTTAACCTGAGACGAATCGAGCGTTACCTCACCCTGGTCTATAACTGCGGGGTAAAGCCGGAGATCATCTTGACCAAGGCTGATTTGCATCAGGACCCGGGCGTCTATGCAGATGAGGTTGAAGCCATCGCCTTTGGCGCGAAAGTTCACCTTGTCTCAGCCCAGGACGACGTAGCGATAAACCGGTTGAGAACAGACCTCGCCAGCGGGGTGACTGCAGCCTTGATCGGTTCTTCCGGTGCAGGCAAATCAACCCTGATAAACCGGATCTACGGAGAGAATATTCAGACAACAGGTGCGGTAAGTGAAAACCTTGGTAAGGGAAAACATACAACCACCAACCGTGACCTGATAGTCCTGCCGACTGGCGGAATGTTGATTGATAACCCGGGAATACGTGAAGTTGCACTGGCGGCCGGTGACGCAAATTCGGTCTCGGCCTTTCCTGATATTGAAGAAATGGCACGATCATGCAAATATCTGGACTGTACCCATGCCCATGAGCCGGGTTGTCAGGTGCTGAAAGCCGTATCCAAAGGCGAACTGAGTGACGACAGGCTGAAAAGCTACCAGAAAATCCGTGATGAACTCAGGTATATCTCAGATCGTGAGGTGAAAAGTGCCGCGCGGGTGGAAAGGGAACGATGGAAAGGGGTAGCACAGAAAATTAAGACCATTAACAAGAAGAAATATCATAGATAATGCTCTTTTTTGCTAAAGAGCGAAAAAGCTACAGCCTTGTTGCGTTGCTGGTCAGCGGGGCTGTGGCAACGTAGCAAAAAGCAGGTCTTTTTTGATGCAACAGGCATATCAGCCTTATTTCCTGACTTCTCTGATTATACTGTCGGCCTTATCGCTCTGGTGAGGCAGAAGGTGCTGTGGACAGTGGTTGGCACCCACTTCCACAGCAATCCTGTATCGAGCACATTTCTGATAATTTGTATTGCAATATTCCTGCTTACGACGATCGAGGAGTTCGGGGATCTCCTCAAAAACTCTGCAATTGAAGTAGTCGCAGACGTCAGCAAATTCACACTTATCCATTGTACGCTCCATGCACAGTAGTTAATACCTACACTCATTTTATCCCAGGCCCTGCTGCTTTTCAAAGTCTGTATCAAAAAACAGGTGAGAAGTGATATAGAGGTAAGGTGCATTTTCGTAGGTATGTTTTCTGATTGGATTTGATCCTTGCCACGATCTACCAGAAACCTGCGGTTCAGAGACTTACGGTGTCTCGTTGAGAATGTTGTTTTCATCGGGCATTTCAACGATTGCAGGGTACATTCCCGAACAATTCAGCCGGTAACAACGAGTTGAGGGAAAAGGGCTTAGTCTGACAGGCTCCTGGTGTAATGCAGAAACGAAAAAGAGACAGTAACGCTGCAGGTGGCAGATGAAGAGGAGGCTGCAGCGTTACTGTGGCGCAGGCGAGTAACACAAAATCAGGAAATGTGTTACTCGTTATGTTGCCGGAATATCAACAAGCTGTCAAGAAAAAAACTTCGTGAGTTTAGAGGATCATTATCGAAGTGGTCATTATCGAAGTGGTACTGCCCAAAATTAATTCCGTCTGTCGTCTCACGAATTGTCGGCCTCATCGGACCCGTTTGCACCATTGGTATCAGCTTCAGGTAATCGACTTGCTATAACTTTATCAACGCGATTGCCATCAAGATCGACCACTTCCAGCTGCCAGCCCTGCCATTCGGCAACATTTCCGGTATGTGGGACTCCCCCAAACAAGCTCATCATCATTCCACTGAGTGTGTGATAGCGTTTTTTCTTCTCCTCGGGAACACTCTTTAGTTCAAGCAGATCTTTGAGTTCCGGCACAGGGATCAGCCCGTCTATCAGCCAGGATCCGTCTTTACGTTGTACTGCCCAGACATCTTCCCGATCGTCAGGCTTGAATTGTCCCGTCAATGCTTCAAGAATGTCCTGCAAGGTGATCAGGCCAAGAATCTGGCCATATTCATCAACAACAAAGACCATTTGGATATCCGATTCGCGGAACTGTTCCAGCAGTTTCATGCCCGAGAGTGACTCGGGAACATAAACGGCCGGTAGTAGATGATCGGTAATATGTTCAGTCAATTCTCCTCTAAGGTGCTGCTTCAATAGCTCTTGCGCGGTAATTACCCCGAGGAGATTGTGCATTCCACCACGGCAGACAGGGAGGCGGGAGTGATCGGAATAAGCAAGCATTTCAAGGTTTTTCTGAAATTGCTGCTCAATATCCAGGAATATAATTTCGCTGCGAGGTGTCATGAGGGAGGCAATCTGGCGGTCATCGAGGCGGAACACATTGCGCAGCATTTCGTGCTCTTTCTCTTCAATGATTCCCGCTTGGGAACTTTCCTTCAGTATTGCCCGAATGTCCTCTTCTGTGAGGGTTGCACTGTTCATATCCTTTTTACCGAGGAGCTTCAGGATAATATCGGTTGATTTGGAGAGCAGATAGACAAAAGGCCTGGACAGTTGCGCCAATATCGCTATGGGACGGGCCATCATTTTAGCGATTCCTTCGGCGTTGAATTGAGCGAGTCGCTTGGGTACCAACTCGCCCAGCACGATGGTCAAATAAGTAATAGTGACCACAACGATAGTGGTTGCCGCAATCGCACTGCTCTTTGGCGCCAGGCCGAAACCTGAAAGCAGTTTGGCCAGGGGACCGGCAAGCGCAGCCTCACCAACGATACCATTCAGGATGCCGATGGCCGTGATTCCGATCTGAACGGTGGAGAGGAACCGGGTAGGCTCCTGACCAAGTTGTATGGCAACAGCAGCTGAGCGGTCACCCTCCTCGGCAAGCCTCTGCAGACGGCTTTTTCGAGCAGTGACCAGGGCGATCTCCGACATGGCGAAGATACCGTTGAGAAATATAAGAGTGATAAGTATGGCGATCTCCAAGTATCTTCTCCTTTAAGTTAAATGAGTTTATTCCAAGATATCCTGTCTTAACCAAACGTAGTGCTGACCAGATAGACCGTATACCCGGCATAGAAGAAAAGCAGCAAAATTCCTTCAATACGGTTGATACGGCCGGGGCCGCGGAACCCATAACCGATGGCAAACAGTGACAGGGTCAACACTGCCAATACCGGCATGACATGGCCTAAAACTTCAGGCCCTATCGAAATCGGATGAATGGTCCCGGCGATTCCAACCACCGCCAGGGTATTAAACAGGTTAGAGCCAATTACGTTTCCCAGGGCGATGTCGTGCTCTCCTTTGCGAGTGGCGATAACAGCCGATGCCAGCTCTGGAAGAGAGGTGCCGACAGCGACAATGGTCAGACCTATTATCAAGTCGCTCACGCCAAAACTGTAGGCTATTTCCACGGCACCCCAAACCAGAATTCGGGAACTGATGATCAGCAGTATCAGCCCTGCTGCTAGCCAAAATAGTGCTCTCTTGATTGGCATGGTAGTTGTTTTCAGCTCCTGCGCCATTTCTACTCCCAGGGTATCCTGACTTTTATGTAGTCCCTGCCGGATGGTCCAGATCATCAGCCCAGCAAACAGGAAGAGCAATATCACCGCATCCACTCTGGAGAGCATTCCATCCCAGACCTGCCAGGTGGCGAGAGCGGTCACAGCGGTTAGAATGGGCAATTCTTTGCGCAATACCTGGGAATGAACCGCGATAGGGCTTATTAATGCAGTGAAGCCAAGGATAAGTGCGATATTGGTGATGTTTGAACCGTAGGCGTTACCGATTGCAATGCCAGGGCTTTCCTCAAAAGCTGCAAAAGCCGAGACAACCATCTCAGGTGCGGATGTGCCAAACCCGACCACAACCATACCGATTAAAAGCGGAGGCATGCCGAAATGGCATGCTGTAGAAGCGGCACCTTCGACAAAACGGTCTGCGCTTACGATGAGCAGTATGAGTCCCAGGACCAACGCAAGACTTGGTAGTAGCATTTTTTCCTCAATAGTCGTGCTTTTTTCAAATATCATCCTGCTATTTCGTGCCGATTATCAGAAATGCAGCATGTATCCATATGATAAAGGTAGACGGGTATGCCTGGCAATGGTATGTGTCCGGCACCTGACAGCCTGGATCGGTCTGGCATGATATCGTTGAAAGAATGCGAATTAATTCCAATGCACAGCTGAAGATTTGTGAACGGTGAGGCAAAAGGGCGATAGTAAATCCTCGGATATTGTTTATTTTGTCAGGGGATTGTTTGGGAAAGTCTCCCCAGGATAGGCAATGCATGTGCTACGCTATGTTCCAGGTCTCACTCTTTTTTCTTTCAAATCATCGGTAAACGCAATTAGTGAGCAACGGGGAATACCAACAACCAATTGGAATCTGCAGGCTCACTCAGATATACTTGCCGGAATTTCAGGAAATGGCGTATATAACAACCTTGGCGTTTGGGAATGAATATGGTGAAAAACAAGAAGTTCAGTCAAGCAGTGTTCTTAGGTTTTCTGGCGTTGATGGGGATACTGTTCTTCGGCTTTGACCTTCATCATCTGCTCACTTTCGAACGTTTGAAAGCATCCCAGGCGGAGGTTGCGGCTCTGTTCAGTGAAAATCCTGCCGGGGTGATCATGGTCTATCTCGCTGTCTATATTCCCTATGTGGTCCTCAATCTGCCAGGGGTGGTGATACTTGGTCTTGCGGCCGGTGCCATGTTCGGAGTTGCCCTCGGTACTCTAGTGGTTTCCTTTGCAAGTACAACCGGAGCTGCGCTGGCCTGTCTAATATCCCGTTACCTGTTGCGCGATTGGGTGCAGGCCAGGTTTGGCAGCAAGCTCGACAGTGTGCATCGGGGAATCGCAGAGGAAGGACATTTTTATCTTTTTTCTCTTCGCCTTATCCCGGTGATTCCGTTTTTTGTGATCAACATGGTGATGGGGTTGACCCATATGCCGGTAAGAACCTTTGTTTGGGTTTCGATGTTCGGCATGTTGCCGGGAACGTTTGTCTTCGTAAATGCAGGCAGCCAGATCGCCAGCCTTGATTCAGTTTCGGGATTATTTTCTCCAGGCTTGCTGTTTTCATTCGCACTTCTTGGTATTTTCCCTCTTGCTGTCAAAAGAGGGCTGACTCTTTACAAGACCAGAAGAGGCTGAAAAGATGAGTAGTGGGACTAATACGAGGCTCGACCATTTGGTGGTTGCAGCCCATACCCTTGAGCAGGGGCTGAGCTATGTAAAAAAGCAGCTTGGTGTAACGTTGCCGTACGGCGGCGAACATCCAAAGATGGGCACGCATAACCATCTGGCCAGGATTGGTAATGATATTTTTCTGGAAATTATCGCTATTAACCCGGCCGTCGGCCATCTTGAGCGGCCCAGATGGTTCAACCTTGATGACCGGCGAATGCAGCAGAGCCTCAAAGAGTGCCCGCGGCTGATCAGCTGGGTGGTGAACACCGGTGATCTGGGCAGCCTGCTTGAGGGGGCGCACTGTTCCTTCGGTACACCAGAGCCGATCAGCAGGGGGGAACTCAGCTGGCATTTCGCGCTGCCTGCAGATGGCAGGATTCTAGGGGGTGGCTTTCTGCCGTACCTGATTCAGTGGCATGTCGATAGCCATCCGGCCGGGAGAATGGCGGAGGTGGGGCTGCGACTGAAGTCGCTTACTTTGTATCATAACAACCCGATGTGGTTGCTGGGCATGCTGACCTCTATCGGAGCCGATAGGCTGGTTGAGGTCAAAGGAGCATCAGGGGCAGAGCCGCAAAGCATTCGGGCCGTATTTGACACCCCTCTGGGAGAGGTGGAGCTAAGCTCCTTGTAAAGAAAAGGTGGGGCCGGGGTGGCGTTGACCCCATCCTTTTTCAGGAAATTCTTTTTTGGCGGAAGAATCCTGGCCTGGCATGTTTTCAGCCACCCCAGGGCATCTCAGTGTACTCTTGAAAAATCTTATCGTGTAATTCTTTAAAAAATACTTCGTGACCACGCTCCCATTTGGCAAGCATTGAAAGTGCCTGTTTGGCGTTGCCGGTGGCTTTTTCTGCGGCGTGGCTGTAAAACTCGGAGAGATCTTTTTCGATCAGGTAGGCGGTACGCAATACGGCTACATCGGGGATCATCGATTCGATCAGGGTCTGGTCGAGTAGCTCTTTCTGGGCACGCCCCTCAAACCAGCCATCTTTCTCCAGAGCGGCAGCAACCTTTCCCACCTTTTCGTCGGAGTTGCTGAGCAAGCCCTGGATGTATTCAATATGTTTCAGCTCTTCTTCTGCCAGCTTGGTAAAAACAGCAGCGATCGTTGCATGCGATGACTTATCGGCGTTTGATTTGAAGAACTGGTACCCCTCTTTTTCTCTCTGCAGGGCATATTCGTATATTTTCTGTACGTTCATGCTGTCACCTCCTTGAGCCTTGGTGGTCTGATGGAAAGGTTTCCGGCATTTATCCAGTGTCTCGCACCTGGAAGGGTATATACACATTCGTAATCTATCGAAATTATATCGTTGTTACAATACGCTAATTGATAATAATTCACAACTAGCATGTTATTTTATTTTCTTGCCGATACTGGTGTGGTATATTTCACCTATCTGAATTTGAAGGGATTCTTATCATAGGGATTTCACCATGACACGCACTGTAATTACTGCAAATCTTCGTAAAACCTATCGCTGCCTGTACAACTGTTGCATGTTGTACCACTGACCTCTTCTTCTCCCCACGAACAATTCCATTATTAAGGGGTACGCCTTAAAGCGTGCTCTAAGTTCATTTGTAGTTACTTGCTATTCTACCACTCCTGCAGATATTTGTTGTAGGCGTAGAAAGCAGGGACGTTTCAGATCTATGGAGAAAAAGTTATGTTTGAACAGCTGAAAACCACCAACACCACACCTGAGCGGGCCGCTTCCGCAGAAGGAAATTTCTACCCTTCCACGGAGAATTCAGCCGGCAATACGATAGGGCCGGGCATGAATACGCGCATCCAGCGGTTGCGAAAACTGTCCGTTGATACCGTCCCGACTATTTCCATTGAGCGTGCCCTGCACGAGACCGAATTCTATAAAGAAAATTACGGAAAGTATTCTATTCCTGTGCTGCGGGCGCTGACCTTTCTTGATCATTGTCAGAGAAAAACGCTCTATCTGGGTGATGACGAGCTGATAGTCGGAGAGCGCGGACCTGAGCCGAAGGCAATCCCGACTTTTCCTGAACTGACCTGCCACAGTGTTGAGGATTTTCATGTGCTCAATACCAGGGAGATGCAGCGCTATCTCACGACCCAGGAGGATATTGATACGTACGCGCGAGAGGTAATTCCCTACTGGCAGGGTCGCACCCAGCGTGAACGCATTTTTTCCCATGTGCCCGAAGAGTGGAAGGCGGCCTATGAGGCGGGGCTCTTTACCGAGTTTATGGAGCAGCGCGCTCCCGGCCATACTGTACTGGATGGTAAAATCTATCAGCGGGGTATGCTCGACTTTAAACGGGAGATCGAGGAAAATATCGCCGCACTCGATTACCGGAACGATCCCGAAGCCACAGATAAGGCCGAGCAGTGGAAGGCCATGGCTATTTCCTGCGATGCGGTGATTGTTTTCGCCGAGCGGCATGCTGAACTCGCAGAGAAGATGGCCGCAACTGAGCAGAACCCGGAAAGGGTGGCTGAACTGAAAAAGATTGCCGGAGTGTGTCGCCGCGTTCCTGCCCATAAGCCGGAAAATCTCTGGGAAGCTTTACAGATGTACTGGTTTGTCCACCTTGGCACCATCACCGAATTGAATGGCTGGGACGCCATGAATCCCGGGCATCTCGATCAGCATCTGGAGCCGTTTTTCAAAAAGGAACTGGCTGCGGGCACTCTTACCCGTGAGCAGGCCAAGGAGTTGATTTGCTGTTTCTGGATCAAGGTCAACAACCATCCGGCACCACCCAAGGTTGGTGTGACCGCTCGTGAAAGTGGCACCTATAACGACTTCACCAATATTAATATCGGTGGTGTGAAGCGGGACGGTTCCGATGGCGTGAGCGAGGTATCCTATATCATCCTGGAGGTAATAGAAGAACTGCACATCCTGCAGCCGGGCTCCTCGGTGCATGTTACTTCTAAAACCCCAGACAGCTTCCTGCATGCTGCTGCCAGAGTTATCCGTCAGGGACATGGCTATCCCTCGGTATTTAACCCGGATACGTACATCATGGAGATGGTGCGTCAGGGCAAGTCCCTTGAGGATGCCCGCGAAGGCGGTTGCAGTGGCTGTATTGAGGTTGGCGCATTCGGCAAGGAGGCTTTTCTGCTGACGGGTTACCTGAATGTGCCGAAAGTTTTCGAGGTAACCCTCAATAACGGTATCGATCCTGTTACCGGCAAAAAGGTCGGTGTCGAGAGCGGTGATCCCCGGGAATTCAAGACCTATGAGGATCTTTATAACGCTTTTCTGGAGCAGATCCACTTCGTTGTTGACCAGAAGATCAGGGTTTCCAACTACATTGACAGGATGTTTGCCAAGTATGCACCGGCACCGTTCCTGTCAGTGGTAATTGAGGACTGCATCAGCAAGGGACGCGACTATTATGATGGTGGACCTCGTTATAACACCAGCTATATCCAGTGCTGCGGGTTGGCAACAGTTGCCGACAGCCTGGTGGCAATCAAGAAGCACGTTATTGAGGATGGCCGATTCACCATGGACGCATTGTTGAACGCCTGCGCCAACAATTTCGAGGGTGACGAGTTCATGCGGCAGACCATCATGAACAAGACCCCGTTTTTCGGCAATGACAATGACTATGCCGATGATATCGCGGTGAAGGTCTATGATGACCTGGTTGCGGCGATTGATGGTAATGACAACATCAAGGAAGGTGGTAAGTATCACCTGAATATGCTTTCCACCACCTGCCATATCTACTTCGGCAAGGTCCTTGGGGCTACCCCGAACGGGCGAATGGCCGGTAAGTCTATCTCTGATGGTACTTCCCCATCACATGGTGCAGATACCAGCGGGCCGTCGGCGGTGATCAAGTCGTTGGGCAAACTTGACCAGATGAAGTCTGGAGGAACTCTGCTCAACCAGCGCTTTCTGCCAAGCCTCATAAAGCGGGACGAGGATATCGTGAAACTGGGTCAGCTGATTCGTTCCTATTTCTCTCTGGGGGGGCATCACATTCAGTTTAACATCGTTGACACCGCGACTCTTCTGGCGGCACAAAAATGCCCGGATGATTACAAGGATCTGTTGGTTCGTATGGCGGGGTATAGCGATTACTTCAATGATATGAACGGGGATTTGCAGCAGGAAGTGATTGAGAGAACGGAGAATGACGCCTTTTAGGCTGATTTTTTCATGAGCATCAGAGATGCGCACCGGAGGTCAGCCCAGATATCGTTATCTTTTTCAGTGTCTTAGCAGTATGCATAGTTTACTATAGCGTGCTGCTTGAACACTTCGAATCTGACGCTTTATGAATTGATGAGAAACAAGACTAACAAGTTACAAAAGTTTATAGGTACTGTAATTATGCAATCAGGTTTGATTTTTGACATAAAACGTTATGCGATCAACGATGGGCCGGGTATACGGGCCACGATATTTCTAAAAGGGTGCCCGTTGCACTGTGCCTGGTGCCACAACCCGGAGAGTATCTCGACAAAAATCCAGAAAATGTACAACCGGGACAAGTGTATAGGCTGCAAGGCCTGTGAAGATGCCTGTCCTGAGCACGCCTGTGCATTGACGAAAGAGGGTATCGTCACTGATCTGAGTTTGTGTACCAGTTGCGGTGATTGCGCCGAGGTGTGCCCGACCCTGGCAACCGAGATGTCAGGTCGGGTGGTTACCGTAGAAGAGATGGTGGCCGAGGTGGAAAAAGAGCGGGTGTTCTTTGATCAGTCCGGCGGCGGGGTGACTGTCTCAGGCGGCGAGCCGCTGCTGCAGAGTGATTTTGTCTGTGCGCTCTATGATGAGCTTGGCGCAGGAGCCATTCACCGGGCAGTTGATACCACCGGCTTTACCAGGACCGAAACTCTGCTTGAAGTGGCGAAACGGACCGATCTGTTTCTCTACGACCTGAAGATGATGGACTCCGAACGTCATAAGAAATGGACCGGTGTTCCCAATGAACAGATTCTGAAAAACCTCAAAACCCTGGCTGAAACTGGAGCTGATATCAATATTCGCATCCCGCTGATCAAGGGCGTCAATGCTGATGATGCAAACATAGAGCAGAGCGCGAATTTCATAGCCGGGCTGCCAGGTGTCAGGCCGAAGGTCAATATCTTGCCCTATCACAACATCATGGCCGGTAAATATCTCAGGCTGGGGGAAGCATTCGATTCCACCGGGCTCGAAGAGCCGGACGAGGCAATGCAGGAACGAGTGCTCGACCAGTTCAGGGCTGTCGGCCTTAAGGCAATGATAGGCGGCTAATAATCACATGATTGGGCTTAAACATATGGTGTAGGCCCAATCATTTTGTTCCTCCCTTTACATTTGGTGTGACCGCCAAATGCTCCATTGTTCGCAAGCATGTCAATCGGCAGGCCTGCCTCTTCTGTGTCAGCAAATACTTTTCCAGCGGAACCCGCCTGACCGGACGTATTATGGCAGAAGGTGTGCCATAGGGTATGCTGATGGTGTCAATTTTGAAAGGGTCTATAACTCCTCATCGGGGAATTGAGTTTTTTGATACCTTGAATACTTCTATTCGAAACAACATTCGCGCTATGACCGTTGGTTATAAATAGAGAGTGTTGAGTTTCTATCATTATCAAAAAAACTTGCATTTATGCCGGGTGCGTAATAGTTATAGATGTCTGCGATAATATCATTATAGAGCTGTGTCATTTTTTGGGGGGTGATAAGGTCCCCCCATGGCATTTTTAAACTGTTCAGCTCTTGTCTCATGAGTTGTCCTGAAGTAGATGCATTCCCACCCTATCGTATAGCCCTCCAAGGTGAAATACGTTCAAAATTTCTGAAATTCCAAAGCCGATAAGGAGCTAAGGGGTCCGAAATGGATAAACTTAAAATAGGAATAATCCGAGAAGGAAAAGTGCCAACTGACAAGCGGGTTGCTCTTCCGCCGTCTCATGCCAGAAAAGTGCAGGAAATGTTTCCCCATGTAGAAGTCGTGGCGCAAAAAAGTGAGATTCGCTGTTACAATGACGACGAATATCGTCAAGCGGGGATCAGGGTTGTTGACTCTCTTGATGAGTGCGATGTGGTAATTGGTGTGAAAGAAGTACCGGTCTCGGATCTGTGTGCGGAAAAAACATACTTTTTCTTCAGTCACACAATAAAGAAACAGGAGTATAACAGGGGATTACTGCGTGAGGTTATCCGCAAAAATATAACTCTTGTCGACTATGAAACAATAACAGATCAGAGCGGTAAAAGAGTTATAGCATTTGGTCGTTGGGCTGGTATCGTGGGCGCGTATAACGGTGTCTGGGCCTATGGACAACGTTATAATCTTTTCGATACCAGGCGTGCCTGCGACTGTTTTGATTTGGAAGATTTGAAAAGTGAATTGGCAAAAATAGATTTGCCGCCAGTAAAAATTCTTCTTACGGGCGGTGGCCGGGTTGCAAAAGGCGCAATCGAAGTTCTTACAGGCATTGGCGTGAGACGAGTGACTCCCAGGCAATTCAGAGAAGACTATTTCGATTTTCCGGTTTTTGCGCTGCTCAATGCCAGGGATTACAACTTGAGAAAAGATGGCGGTGAGTTTAGCAGAACTACATTCTACGGTAGTCCCCAGCAGTTTGAATCTAACTTTTTACAATATAGCAGTGCAGCCGACCTGCTTATTGCCTCAGCGTATTGGGATCCAAAAGCGCCTGCTCTTTTCGAACGAAAAGATATTATGAGTGATGATTTCAAGATAGCAGTGATTGCAGATATTACCTGTGATATTGACGGTTCCATCCCATCGACAAAACAGGCTAGTACTATCGACGAGCCTTTATATGATTACAACCCATGTGACGACAGAGTTGAACCTCCACTGACTGATGAGGGAAATATTACTGTAATGGCAGTTGATAACCTGCCATGTGAACTTGCTCGTGATGCTTCAGAAAGTTTTGGTACGATGCTTTTAAGTAACGTCTTGCCGGAGCTTATTACTGGAGACAAAAATGGCATTATCGAGAGAGCAACTATCGCCCGAGGTGGGAAGTTGAACGAGCGGTATACCTATTTGCAGGATTATGTGGATGGCAACTAAAAGCAAATCTCTCGCTGATCGACGTGGGGGCGGTCAGTTGGGAAGATAAACAGCCTGAGTTGCTCTCAGGCGAATGGCATTATCACAGCGGCAACCGGCCGCAAGATGAAACTAAGAAGAAGGAGAGATGAGATGAAAACAATCAAGTCACTGATGGCTGCATCTGTAGTTGCGGCCATCTGTTTGTCCGGAACCGCCTTTGCCAACACCTTGGAAGAGGTTAAAGCGAAAGGCTATGTGAACTCTGGTGTTTCCGGAAAAGTTGCTGGATTTTCAGCACCTGATGCAAAAGGGCACTGGACTGGACTGGATGTAGATTTTACCCGCGCGGTAGCCTCTGCAATTTTTGACGATCCCAATAAGGCACGTTTTACCCCTGTGGCATTTAAAGAAGCGTTCACCGCTCTACAGTCGGGTGAAATTGACATGCTGACCCGTAATACAACCTGGACCTTTCAGCGTGACGCTAAACTCGGCCTTGAGTTTGTTGGAACCATCTTTTATGACGGCCAGGGTTTTATGGTCAGAAAAGATCTTGGAGTAAAAAGCGCCCTTGAGTTGGATGGTGCCAGTGTATGTACCCAGGCTGGAACCACGACTGAGTTGAACCTTTCTGATTATTTCCGCTCAAAAGGCATGACCTATAAGCCGGTAGTGTACGAGAGTGCAGATGAAGC
The DNA here is from genome assembly GCF_048381775.1 of Desulfosediminicola sp. Lineage (NCBI taxonomy): Bacteria > Pseudomonadati > Thermodesulfobacteriota > Desulfobulbia > Desulfobulbales > Desulfocapsaceae > Desulfosediminicola > Desulfosediminicola sp. The sequence goes on from NZ_JBLXGE010000016.1 coordinate 43,148, forward strand.
GACTGTAATTTATGAATCAGGTCGTTGTGACGTTTACACCACCGATACCTCAGGCCTTGCGGCCAGAAGAACTACTCTGAAAGCAACTGAGGACCACATGATACTTCCTGAAGTGATTTCCAAGGAACCTCTCGGACCTGCAGTTCGGCAGGGCGATCAGCAGTGGAGTGATATTGTCAGGTGGACTCTCTTTGCCCTCATTAATGCTGAAGAACTTGGAATTACCTCTGAGAATGTCGATGAAATGCTGAAGTCAAGCAATCCTGCTGTCAAGCGTCTGCTTGGTGTTGATGTAGATTTCGGTCAGCATCTCGGTCTGACTTCAGATTGGGCATACCGCATTATCAAGCACATGGGCAACTACGGCGAAATGTATGAGCGGAACGTGGGTGTAAACACTGTTCTTGGTCTTGAGCGTGGCGTGAATGCACTGTGGACCGAGGGTGGATTGATCTACGCTCCTCCCGTGAGATAATTGTGCAACAAAGCAGTATGGGGCCTTTCCGTTGAGCTGAAGAGCCCCCAATTGCTTTCAGTAAAGGTGACTAAGACCGGCCGCACCACATCCTGGTGCGGCTGAGTTGTTCCTTGAGTTCTGATATGAATCTTCATGGGATTGCAGAAATAGGTTGGTTAACTCCGGTGGCGAAATGTATGAACAAAAGAGCACACTGCTCAATGACGCGAGAGTAAGGGGTTGGATAGCACAAGCTCTTGTACTGATTATTCTTTTGGGGCTCTCTTGTTATGGCATCTATAACGTAGGACAAAATCTCCAAAAATCAGGAATAACAACTGGTTTCGGCTTTTTGTCTGAGCCGTCAGGATTTGATATCAGCCAGACGCTTATCCCCTATTCAAGCAAGAGTTCATATCTTGATGCTCTTAAGGTCGGTGTTCTAAACACTCTGCTTGTTTCCGTTTTCGGCATTATCGCTTCCACGATGCTGGGCTTCTTCCTCGGAGTCATCCGTTTGTCTCCCAATTGGCTTGTTGCCAAGATGGCAGGGGCGTACACGGAGATGATACGTAATGTGCCGTTGCTACTTCAGATCCTCTTTTGGTATCTCGCAATTCTGGCGCCCTTGCCAGGGCCTAAAGCCGCGTTGAATTTCCAGGATGTCATTTTTCTCTGCAACCGGGGTATGCAGATTCCCAAACCAATTTGGGGGCCTGGTTGCGAAGTGGTTCTCGCCAGTCTGATCGTCGCTGTTTTAGTGTCCATCGGCCTCATAATCTGGGCTGGGAAAAGACAGAGAATGACAGGCAAACGTTTCCCTGCTGTTTGGGTTTCCCTGATTCTGGTTGTCAGTGTGCCGTTCACGGTCCTTGCCGTAACCGGTTTTCCTGTTGGTTGGGATGTCCCGGCACTTCGCGGCTTCAATTTCCGTGGCGGGGTGACAATTTTACCTGAACTTATAGCCCTATGGCTTTCTCTGACCCTGTATTCTGCAACGTTTATTGGTGAGTATGTACGCGCGGGCATCATGGCTGTTGATAAAGGGCAACGTGAGGCGGCACAGGCTCTGGGATATCGTCCCTGGCTGATGTATCGGATGGTAATTATACCGCAGGCGATGCGTGTGGTTACCCCTCCCCTGATTGGCCAGCACCTGACCCTTATTAAAAACTCTTCACTGGCGGTTGTAATTGGTTATCCTGATCTCGTTCATGTCTTTGCAGGCACTGCATTGAATCAGTCGGGCCAGGCGGTTGAGATAATTTGTATTACTATAGCGGTTTACTTGACCATAAGCCTTGTCATTTCAGCCTTTATGAACTGGTACAACAATAAATATGCCCTTCGTGGTCTGTAAGGAATAGGTATGACCAAAGAAAAATGGCAGCCGAGGCCCTCTTTACCATCTCCAAATTTCGGTACGGGGGTGGTCGGATGGTCAAGGAAAAATCTGTTTTCAACTCCCTGGAATTCGCTTCTCACCCTATTGGGAGTCGCCATTCTTGCGATATCGATTCCACCTTTTATCCAGTGGGCAATATTGCAGGCTAACTGGCTCGGAGATTCTCGCGAGGTGTGTGATGCTGCGGCGGCAAAAGGCAGTGCAGGTGCCTGCTGGGTATTTATCAATGTAAGGAAGGATGTCTTCCTTTACGGATTTTACCCTGAATTGGAGCGCTGGCGAGTCAATTACACCTTCCTGCTATTGGCTTTCAGCCTTTTGCCCTTACTCCTGCCAAATTGGTTTAAGCGTTTACAGAATCAGTTTGCGTTGGGAATTGCGGCAATATTGTGTGCCTTTATTATTTTTGGGGTGAAGGCAGCTGTCTTTACAGGTGCGTATCTTTTCCTGCCGATAATCATGGCCAGACTGGTTGTGCAGAACATCGGTGGCCTCGGCAATGGAAATGGCAGGTTCAACACCCTGCTGCGGCTTGGTTTGACGGTAGCTGTCGGGCTGGTTGCGTACTATTTCGTTTTTGCCCTGGTCGACCCCAATGGCGCGCTACCTATAGCCATGGCTGTAGCAGTGATAGCCCTGTTTCTGCTGTTTATGGGAAAACTGGATATAGCCATCTGGCGCTGGATTTTTCTTTTCACCGTATTTCCGGTAGTCGCCTTTTTCATGTTGTCCGGTGACGTTTTTGGGTTGCCACTTGTCGAAACGCATTACTGGGGTGGTCTCTTCCTTTCACTGGTTGTTTCGGGAACCGGGCTTGGTACAGCACTTCCTATTGGTATTCTGCTGGCTCTGGGCAGGCGGTCAGAGCTTCCTGTGATACGAGTTGTATGCGTTACTTTTATTGAGTTTATCAGAGGTGTTCCGCTGGTCAGCGTGTTATTTCTGGCATCGGTCATGTTTCCACTTTTTCTGCCGGACAATTTCAGTATTGATAAGTTGCTTCGGGCGCTTGTGGGAATAGCGTTTTTTTACGCGGCGTATATGGCAGAGGTTATTCGTGGTGGCTTGCAGGCTATTCCAAAGGGACAATATGAGGCCGCAGAGGCCCTCGGGTGGACTTACTGGAAGATGATGGGATTAATCATTTTACCCCAGACCCTGCGAGTGGTTATTCCGGGCTTGTCGAATAATTTCCTGTCACTTTTAAAGGATACCACCCTGGTGGCCGTTATAGGATTGCTTGATCTTCTGGGAATTGCCAAGGCAGCTATGGCTGATACCGAATGGCTTGGCTTTACCAAGGAGGCGTATATCTTCGCGGGAATTGTTTTTTGGATTCTCTGTTTCGCCATGTCCCGCTATTTTGTGTATTTAGAAAAAAAATATCACATGAATTACCAGTAGGGAATTCGTGGAAGATTGAATTTGAGAGCTGCAAGGGTGACCTTGTTGGGCAACCGGCAAGACAACTCGTAAGATTATTACCACGTGGCGAGGTGCAGGTAACATGATGTCAGAACAGGATACTAAAGTGAAAAGCGAAGAGATTATCACCATTTCCAACCTGAACAAGTGGTTTGGTGACTTTCATGTCCTCAAAGACATAAATATGACGGTTGGCAAAGGGGAGAAAGTCGTTGTCTGCGGCCCATCGGGGTCTGGCAAATCGACACTCATCCGTTGCATAAACAGGCTGGAGAAGCATCAGCAAGGGCAGATTATAGTTAATGGGGTGGAGTTGACCAACGACGTCAAGAGGATCGATCAGGTTCGCAGGGATGTCGGGATGCTGTTTCAGAACTTTAATCTGTTTCCCCACATGACCGTTTTGGAAAATTTGACAACATCTCCAGTCTGGATCAGCAAAATGCCGCTTAATGAAGCACGGGAACTCGCCTTTCATTACCTTGAACGGGTACAGATTCCGCAGCTTGCTGATAAGTTCCCCAGCCAGTGTTCGGGTGGACAGCAACAGCGTGTCGCCATTGCCAGATGTCTTTGCATGAACCCCAAAGTGATGCTTTTTGACGAACCGACTTCCGCCCTTGATCCAGAGATGATCAAGGAGGTACTGGACGTAATGGTTGACCTGGCCGAGTCGGGCATGACTATGATTTGTGTAACGCATGAGATGGGCTTTGCCCGTACAGTTGCTGATCGCATAGTCTTTATGGATTGTGGCGAGATTGTCGAACAGAATGATCCTGAGAACTTTTTTAATAATCCTCAGTATGATCGCACCATCAATTTCCTGGGCCAGATCATCTCGCATTAGGGGGCTCGATTTTACGAATTTGGTTCCTTTCTTGTTGCTGGCGTGAGGGTATTTCCACCAAATTTGTTGGTTCGGTTTGATAATTTTGGTGGATTCTGTTTATCTGCCCGTTCGTAACATAGACGGTCTGGGTTTTAAGATATCTATTATTTTTGTACAGGATGCCAGCGATGAAAGATGTAGAAAAGCTCAAGGAGCAGATTGCCAAAACCGAGAAAATTCTGGCGGAGGCAAAAGAGAATTACGATAAGAATCCTGAAGAATATAGCGCACAACTGCTGCTGCTGAGTACGGAGAATTACCTGAATGATCTGCTGCAGCAACTCGATTTTCTCATGTTGCAGAACAAAGACTGGAGCGTCTGCAAAGATTCCTGATGCCTGTCAGGTCCGGTTCCTGTTTGTTGATGATATACTGCTGACCTTGCCGTATACGCCCGATGGCGAGAGGGGAAGGTCAGCAGGCAGGGGGTAGCTAGAAGGGATGACCAAACATGGCCCACATCGAAACTCCTTCCTCTGATGCCGCCACATCGAGTCGGACAACCGCCCCGGCGGTCATGGCCCGAAGGCCGACACCGCCGTCGTACTTCCAGTCGGAAAAGAGTTCACCGAGATCATAATCGCCTGCGACCCGGCCACCTTCGGCGAATGCCACTACCTGGAACCAGTCGAGCTGCAGCCAGTTCAGCCAGTTTACTCCTTCGGCCGGATTCCACTTCAGCGTATGGCGATATTCAGCAGTGGTATAAATGACCGATCGGTCATTAAAACGATTGTTTGGGTAGGCACGCATGCGATAGAAGCCTCCCAGACGGGACCCCTCGAAGAACGGTGGATTTTTACTCACGAACCTGTCACCGTTCTCATCGGTTTCCTCTGACCAGGAGGGTGAGGTTCCGGTCCAGAAGTTCAGGGCCAGAACCCTCTGCCGCGAGCTCTCGGATGCGCCGAGATCGATATACTTGCTCGCTTCAAATTCAATAAACGACCAGTCGCTGGCATCTGAATCCTTGCTGAAGTCCTGGGTGAAAGCGATATATTGCGAACTTCCCCGGCTGGGATTGGTCGGAAAGTCGGTATTGTTGTAGAGAAAACCGACCCGAAACGGGGTGGTGTCGGCATCGTAGGTCAGTTCATCACTCTTATAGCTCTGATACCTGCCTTTAAAGCCGAACATCGCAACAGAAATTCCGGAAGTCAAAGGATTCCAGGCATCACCGCCGGTGGCGCCGGATTGCAGAATGCCGTTTTTCAAATAGTACTCAGCTATGCTCGAATGCTGCATACTGCCTATGGGCAGCACATATTCCAGTTTTATTTCAAGCCAGTTATCGTCCCCATTCTCCTCAACGTAATCATCTTTATCGGAGTCGTTTGAGCCTGGCGGGGCAGGTCTGCTGCCGGATGGCCTTCTCGGCAGTTCTGTATAGGCACGTTGGTTGGGGAAATTGGAAATGCCACCGAGCATGGAGAAGTACAATCGCTCCGTTCCAGGAATCCTGTAATCCCAGAATGCCCCTATAAAACCTTTGGCGTCTTCGTTGCTGCCGAAAACAGTCCCGGCTATGAGAAGCTGGTCCTGGTGGTAACCTTTCATCATCCCGCCCACGCCTACTGTGGTTCCCAATGAGTCCGAAGGGAAAGCATAGGGTATGATGAGTTTTTCTTTGCCGCTATTGGCCCTTTCGTCCCGGTTTACCGAAGATTTTATCGATGCTGCCGGTTTGCCGAGACAGGGATAGGTGATTCCGAGAGTGAGGACAGAACTCAGAAAAACAATGGTGTAATAATGCGTTCTTTTATTTGTCATATGTATTTATAAACCACTTCCTGAAAATCTTTTATCAACAACAATTGTCGGATGGTCTTGAAAGTTGGAGCTGGTTTGAGCTGCATGAGAAACGATTTTTATGCAAATGCGTTGTTGTATCCTTAATACAACGTACACCGTCTATAGGCCTGAACCTTCACTTCAAATATGCGGAGTTGCCTGGGGATTCTGATACCAGAAAGCATTTGATGATCTATCATACTATCGCGGAACTCAGCAAACTGTAAAAAGTATATCACGGATTAAATACCAGGCGGTTAGTTTTCCGAAACATCCTGCAATAGTTTAGCTGCAGCGATGTGGCCAATTCCTCGAAGTAATATTTCATCATTTTTCATACGCAGATAAGCATTGTCATTCATTTCAATGACATACTTTTGTCTCATAGTGCTGGTCAGTTAACGATTAAATAATTGATTCAATCACTGACGAAGATATTACTACAAGGAGAAAGAGTATGTGGAAAAAGACAATGTATATGGCACTGACGGCCTTGATGTTCGGTTCATCAGCGATGGCAATTGAAATCCCTGAAAATCCGGCAGTCAATTTCAATAAGGAATCGACCGCATATTCATCAAATGGGTTTAATCAGGTGTTGGAAGCATATGGTCTTTCATTCATGGCTGAGCTTGCGACCGAAGTCCCTGCAGGTTATGCGAAAGTACAGGGTGCAGAGCTTGTCTTTAATGATCTTGGTACAGCATATTCACCGAAGGACTACCATGAAATCTTAACTGCATATGGCCTTGAACTGACGATTGAAAATGCTGGCGGGATTGTGGTGCGACCATACGTGCAACTCGTTGCGGAAGGGCGACTGGAATTCGAAGATAATGTATCAATAGCCTATGCCAAACAGGAGTGGCAGAATATTCTAAGCGCTTATTCCCTAGCAATTGTGGAAGAAGTCGCTGTCACCGCGGTGACTGAAGAGTTTGACAACTCGTCGGAGCAGTCAGCCGTCATTGCAGTTGATTGTCCTGAAGCACCGGAAGGTGCCAAGGTGAATGAACGTGGTTGCTGGGAATATTCTGCGGATGTTCTTTTTGGTTTCGACAAGTCCACCGTGAATCCTGATTTTCATGAGGGGTTACGTGATATTCAGAGAGTGTTTGAACTGAATCCCGGTTTGAAGATTGCCGTGGAAGGGTATACCTGCAATGTAGGCAGAAGTGAATACAATCAGCTTCTCTCAGAAAGAAGAGCCAAGGCCGTCGTCGACTATCTGATTGATGTGGTGGGTGTTCATCCCGACACTGTTACCTGGACAGGCTTTGGTGAAGATCGACCCGCATACAGCAATGAGACCGCAGAGGGCAGAGCGAAAAATCGCCGGGTCGAACTCAAACGCTGGGAATAAGCTTTTCTGAAGCGGTATAACCATGAGTCCTCCTTGCCTTTGGCAGGGGGGATTTTTTCATTGATGCCTATCCTCTTGATGCGCTGAAGCTGTTGCCCCACTCCTTTTTTCATTGATGTCGACGACCCTGCCTTCTGACATGCACGCCTGGTGGTGGGAAAAAGGCGAATCTTACAGATCATATACACAATAAAGGTTGCTTAGATTCAATCTAGCCAGTGGCTAAATTTAATTCATTTGACACTGCTTTGGTGCAGCGCTAAGGTCGGCCAGGACATCAGGATATTCTAAAGGAAATTGATGATATTTATGCTGATAGGTATGTCAAGTATACCGATCATTGATCTATGTTAATGCCCTGAACTTGTATGAATGTTGTTGGCTGGTTGATGATGTGTTTGCGCCGCTTCCTAACGAATTTTCATGTTGCTGTCAGCGCCGTGCTATCGTGCCGTATCAGGGTCTCTTTTCATTGATCTGTTCCGCGACCAAGATTTGCTCCCCCTTTATGCTACTCATTCTCTGATCTGAGGAAGGATTGTAATGTCACAAGTAGTCTTAAAATCAAGCAGCCCCCTGTTATCCATCCTGGCAAGCTCCAAAGACAGGGTGAAAATTCGCATTACAAGCTCAAAATCATTTCAGAAAAATACCACAGCTGCTGTTCTTTTCATGATGGTGGCGGCCTGCCTGGCATTTTATGTACCCTCTGTGGAGATTGCCTGGATCACGACCATCTTATTGTTGACCATTTATCTTTTTGCCTTTGAAATTGTAGAAATAGATGTGGCTGCCATCACCATTCTGGTATTGCTTGGGCTAAGTAGTTGGCTTGCCCCTGTGATGGGGCTGGAACATGGACTGGTTACACCTGACAAGCTGTTTAACGGATTCTCGAGTAACGCAGTGATGTCTATAATCGCTGTGATGATCATTGGTGCGGGGCTGGATAAAACCGGTATTATGGGTAAGGTTGCGTCTTCTATTCTCAATATCGGCGGAACGTCTGAAAAACGAGTTATTCCTATTGTGTCGGGAGCGGTTGCTATTATCTCATCGTTTATGCAAAACGTTGGGGCAACGGCTCTATTTCTGCCGGTTGTATATCGCATCTCCCAGCGTTCCGGTTTACCCATGTCGCGCCTGCTCATGCCAATGGGCTTTTGTGCCATTCTCGGCGGCACGGTCACCATGGTCGGCTCTTCACCTCTCATCCTGCTCAATGACCTCATCCTTGCCTCGAACAGTACTTTGCCGGATGAGCAGCAGATGCAGACCTGGTCGCTGTTTTCCACGACACCCATCGGTCTTGCCCTGGTTGCTGCCGGAATTATCTATTTCCTCATTGCTGGTCGCTTTGTATTACCAGCCAGTAAAAAATCTGATGACACAGGCCGAAAGGGCAATACCATGCAATATTTTAACAACGTCTATGGCGTTGACTATAAGATGCATGAAGTGGTTGTTCCGACACAGAGCTTTCTTATTGGAAAAACATTATCGGCGATAGAAGACCAATATGCCATTCGCGTCATTGCCACTCAACTTCCAGGAAGAGACACGAAGGTAGGTCCGGGGGCGATGCATTGCCAGACCGTCATTTCTGCGGGTATGGTGCTGGCCATTGTCTCTGAAGAGAATGGCCTCACTGCGTTTGTAGAAACCTACCGCTTGAAAGTTCGTGACAAGCTGCAGACATTTGCAGAAGATCTTTCGGCAGGTAAGGCCGGCTTTGCCGAAGTTGTTCTGCCTCCGGGTTCCAGTCTTATCGGTAACACGAGCCGCGATGCGGGGTTACGCAAAACCCACGGCATTGCCATGCTGGGCTTGCATCGTGATGGCAAGACCATGCATGAAGACGAGGATATCAGTCATGTGGAGCTGCATTCCGGCGATACTCTGGTGGTGCATACCACCTGGAACAGTCTGATGCGGTTGGAAAAATCTGCTGATTTCGTGGTTATTACCAGGGAGTACCCGCGGGAAGTGGAGCGTCCCCACAAGCTCGGTTTCGCAGCGTTCTTTTTCGCGATTTCTCTCTCGATGGTGTTGTTCACCGACATTCGCTTATCTGTGGCTCTGCTGACAGGCGCAATCGGTATGATCTTAAGCGGTGTTTTGAGTATGGACGAGGCGTATCGCTCGGTTTCATGGAAAACGGTGTTTCTGCTTGCGGGTCTCATACCCCTGGGACTTGCTGTAGAGCAGACCGGTACCGCCCGGTGGATAGCAGACCAGACCATTATGGTGGTGGGTGAAATGCCTGTATGGGTTATTCAGTTCGCGATTGCCATGCTGGCGACATTCTTTACCCTGGTTATGTCAAATGTCGGAGCAACTGTATTGCTTGTGCCTCTGGCTGTAAACATTGCTTTGGGGATTGATGCGAACCCGGCTGTCTTCGCCCTGACTGTCGCCATCGCCACCTCAAATGCCTTTATTCTTCCCACCCATCAGGTCAGTGCGCTTATTATTGGCCCTGGCGGCTATAGGGTTTCAGATTTTATTCGGGCGGGCAGCTTTATGACCATCCTCTTTCTGGTGATTTCCATAGGGATGATGAACGTGATTTTTTAGGAAATAGTGCTCGACTCCGAATGATTACGATGTGGGCCTGTCCGGGATGTTGCACAGGTTCAAACAATCCCCCTTATCTTCTCCAGAACCGGGATAAGGGGGATTTTATGATGCTGTTTTTCAGCTCTGAACACGTTCTTTTTAGAGAACCAGTACCTGCTTACCCATCATCGTGCCGCTTTCCTGCTTGATGTGCATGGCCTGGATATTTTCAGGGGTCAGGCCATGCAAGGTTTCCTGACGGGTACTTATCAGGGTACCGCCATCAAGTAACTCGGCAACTTTCGAGAGGAGCTTGCCCTGCTCCGCCATGTCATCGGTCTTGAACATCGATCTGGTATACATGAACTCCCAGGAGATGGAGACGCTTTTACGTTTGAAGACAGTGATGTCCAGTGGCTGGGTCGGGTCATCGATAAGCACAATCCTCCCCTGGGGGCGAATGCAGTCGGCCATGGCTTCCCAGTGTCTTTCCATCTGGGTTGTACAGAATATGGCATCAACTGTTTCGGTTCCGGCGGCTTTCAGCTCTTCGGCGAGATTATTTCTGTGATTGATGGTAACGTCGGCGCCCAGTTTTTTACACCACTCAACGGTTTCCGTTCTTGAGGCGGTTGCGAAAACCTTCAAACCTGCCCAGTGAGCCAACTGTGTTGCAACAGAGCCAACTCCGCCCGCACCACCTACGATCAGGATGGATTTGCCTGTATTGGCGTCTGCTTCCGGAGTAAAGCCGAGTCTGTCAAATAAACCTTCCCAGGCGGTGATCGATGTTAACGGCATGGCAGCCGCATCTTCAGGGGAGAGTTTTTCAGGAGCAATTGCGGCTATCCGCTGATCCACCAGATGGTATTCGCTGTTGGTTCCCGGGCGGGTGAGATCGCCAGCATAGTACACAGTATCCCCTTTCTTGAAACACTCCACGTCTTTGCCGATTTTTTCAACAACTCCGTAGGCATCCCACCCAAGCACGCCATCAGCTGGCATTCGTTCGCGAACCTTGGTATCCACCGGGTTCATACCGATGGCAACTACCTTTACCAGAAGATCCTGAGCTCCTGGTTCGGGTATTGGTTGATCTGCGAGGGTAAAGGCATCTGTATCCTGTGCTTTACTACCAGTTTTTGCGATTATAGCTTTCATGTGTTTCTCCAATTCAGATTCTATCGATTAGATGATTGACTATTCACCTGGATTGTATGCCGGTGTTAATCAACTCTATTACCTTTCGCTCATCACGCAAATTAATAGTTGTTATGCCAAGCATGACTGATTATCATCGATGCTATGATGCAAGTAAACCTCGATATAGATATGCTCCGCTGTTTTGTGGAAGTTGCCCAAACAGGAAGTTTCACCAAGGCAGGAAAGAATATTGGCTTAACCCAGTCCGGCGTGAGTGTAAAAATACGCCGCCTGGAAGATCGGTTAAGTAGACAAATATTCAATAGAAAAAGTAAGAAGCTATCGCTCACCCTTGATGGCGAAATTTTACTGGAGTATGCCGGGCGCATTCTGGCAGTCCATGACGAAGCGGTGATCCGTTTCACAAGGCCCCAGGCTTCCGGGGAACTGCGAATAGGGCTCATTGATTACTTTTTACCGGAACTTCTCCCCACCATCCTCAGCAAGTTCAGAAAGCAGTACCCGAATATCCATCTGAAAATACAGACAGGTGTCGGCATAAATCTCATACCGCTCTTTGAAAATGGAGAACTGGATTTGGTTGTTGCCGGCAAAGATTCCTATCATGGCCGAAGCCGGGTCCTTGCCCGGGAACCTTTAGCGTGGGTTGTAGGCAAGGACAGCGACCCAGCCATGGAAGAGCCGTTAAATCTCGTAGCATTACCATCTCCCTGCAGTTTTCGAAAAATTGCCACAGAAAGTCTTGATAAGGCAAAACGGAAGTGGGAGGTTCTTTTCACCGGAACATCCATTGCCAACATCCAGGCTGCAGTTCAGGCTGGAATGGGGTTGTCGATTCTGCCCCAGGGAGCTGTAACGGAAGGTCTGAGAAAGGCGCCATCCCAACTTGGATTGCCGGAATTACCAATGTACTCGATTGCGCTTATTATAGATGAGCAGAAGTCCAACGAGGCCAGAGATGTGTTTGTCAGCTACCTGGAGGCCGAGCTGAATACTCTCCGGTGAAAAACCGCATTGCCATTTAGCGTGCAATAGCATGTTTTCTCCATCCCTACTCTCTCCATCATTCATCTGCTACCCCCTTAGAAGCCAAAACAGCAACGAAAGGTTCTGGAGCATGTCCTGTAGTAGTTTGTAATTGTTTGTAATTATGCTGCTTGTCAGGCGCTACGCTGAAGTGTGGTTAGGGTTCAGTGTAGCGCCTTGAGCCATCCTGTCGATTTTTAAGAGTTGAGTCGTTCCGTGGTTTTATCTTAAAAAAATATCATTTGTTTCGAAAAAAATATTGTTGCTGCATGATTTGATGAAGCCACTATGAAGACAAATGCAATTTATAAATTGTCTGCCAGGAACAGGTGTATATCGTGTAATTATCTATGTTTCCAAGGCAAACCACCCCTTGTGGTGGCTTCAATATTGTTTATCTTCTTCCGAAAGTTGCTCCTTTTTGCAGGAATGCTGAAGTCGAAATCATGGTTGATCGTGATAGGGAAGCAATGTGTCAGAAAAAGGATGGTTGAAGAACTAATAGATAAGATTGATAAAAATGTGTTTAGGAGAAAAGTATGTGGAAGAAAGCAGTATATGTGTCACTGGCAGCGTTGATGTTCAGCTCACCAGCCATGGCTATCGAGATGCCTGCCGATCCGGCTGTTACATTTAACAATGAATCATCTGCTTATCCTTCAAATAAGTTTGATCAGATACTGGAGGCGTACGGCCTTTCATTTCTTGCCGAAAATGGTGAGACTGTTCCAGTTACTTACGCAACCGTAAACGGTGAAGAGCCAGTTTTTAACGATCTCAGCATAGCCTATTCTCCGAAAGACTATCATAAAATTTTTACCGCTTACGGGTTGGAACTCACCGCTGAGAAGGCAAGCAGCTTAATGGTTCAATCCTATGCCAGAGTGGTTGAGGATGAAGTTGTCTTTGGTGATAGTGTATCCATAGCTTACAACAGTTGGGAGTGGCAGGATATCCTGAGCGCGTATACTGCAATATCAGCCAAGGAAACCATGGCGGTTGCAGCGGTTGCTGAACCCGACACCGATGGTGACGGAGTAATTGATATTCGTGATGCCTGCCCTGACACTCCTAAGGGTGTCCAGGCCAATGAGCGTGGTTGCTGGGAATATTCGGGCCTTGCTTTCGAGTTGAACAGTGCTTCTATTAAACCGGAATATTACGAGACATTACGTGGTGCCAAAAAAGTATTCGATCTCAATCCGGGTCTGAAGGTAGTTATTGAAGGTCACACCTGTGATCTTGGTGCTGCTACCTATAATCAGGGCCTTTCCGAAAGACGTGCAAAGGCTGTAGCGGATTATCTGGTCAACGAGGTCGGTGTTGATGCCGCTTCAGTGAAGTGGGTTGGCTTTGGTGAAGACCAGCCTGCTTACAGCAATGCCACCGAAGAGGGCAGAGCGAAAAACCGCCGGGTTCAGTTCAAACGTTGGGAATAAGCAGAGATGAAATAGAAAGTAATTGGTAATACTCAATACTTTTATCCCCCATGTCCTTTTCCTCTTCGGGCATGGGGGATTTTTGTTTGTTGTAAACCAGCATATGACTTCAGCCAATTTTAACCGAAGTCATAGAGAGTGAGCCCCCAACCGGCTGATCATTGAATAGTGTAATCTCATCTTTACCATCCATAAGAGCAAGCGCGTACAGAAGTGGCAGATAGTGCTCGGGCGTCGGGATTGCGAGTCGGAACGCTTTGCCAAGCTTTGAATAGTCGATCAGCTTTTGATGATTGCCATCAAGGATATATTTTTTCATCCGGGTCGATGCTTCCTCGGCCCACTCATACGCATAGTTCTGGTCCAGCTTATCCCATGCTATCAGTTCCAGGTTATGCACCAGATTACCGCTGCCAACGATGAGTATTCCTTTCTGGCGCAGCGCCCGGAGTTCTCCGGCAAGTTCATAGTGATACTTCGGACCCTGGGTTGAGTCGAGGCTGAGCTGGATTACTGGAATATCCGCCTTGGGGTACATGTGTCGGAGTACTGTCCAGGCCCCGTGATCGAGCCCCCATTTATCATCGAGATGTACCTCGGTTTTTGTAATCAGTTCTCTGGTATGTTTGGCAAGATCGGGACTGCCGGGGGCTGGATAGTGAATTTCATAGAGTTCTTTGGGGAACCCATAAAAATCGTGGATTGTGACCGGTGCCTCCATGGCCGTGACCATGGTTCCCCGTGTTTCCCAATGGGCAGAAATACATAAGATGGCGTTGGGCCTTTCGATCAGTGCTGATACCGTTCTAAAACCCTGCACAATCTCATCATCTTTGATGGCATGCATCGGACTGCCATGTCCCAGGAAAAGCACCGGCATCGTGGTCGTGCTTTCAAGGGGTTCTGCAATATTGTTCAGATCGTTCAGTTTCATAATCACCAACCTTGCACCAAGAGCAGTGCGTTGTAAAGACAAGGTGCTTTTTCAGGTGAAACGATTGTAAATTCGGCTCATTATTCTGCCGAACAGATAATGAGCCGATAGAGGCATCGGCCCCTGGGTGGGGCAAGTACCCACCCAGGGGGCCGATGCATCAGTTCTGGATAAACTCAAGGTCTACACGCACTTCTGCGATATCGCCAATCAGGAGATTGCCACCTTTGAGGACTGAGTTGTAAATGATACCGAAATCTTCACGGTCAATTTCACCAGTAATCTCAGCACCTTTACGGTTATTGCCCCAGGGATCTGTTACTTCAACGTCTAATCCTTCCAGTAAAACCGAGACGGTTTTGGTTATGCCGTGCATATCCAGTGTGCCTTCAACCTGATATTTGCCATCGGCCACGGCAACAACCTTGTCGGAAGTGAAAAGGATGTTCGGGAACTTCTCGACATCAAAAAAATCGGGGCTTCTCAGGTGGTCATCGCGCTTTTTAACACCGGTATCGACGGATACGGGATCAATGGTAATCTCAAGAGTAAACGGGTTAGGTCCGGACTCGTGAAATTCAATAGTTCCTGCTACATTGCTGAAAGTCCCTTTGACCTTACTGATGGCCATATGCTGAATGGCAAAATTGGCAGCCGAGTGATCGGTATCAATCTTCCAGGTTGAGGAGTATGCCCCGGTAACTCCACCGGCCAATATCAGTACTGCACTTATTGCTACCACAACTATTTTTCTCATTTTCAATTCCTTTAATAGAGTAAGGTTGACTGAAGCTGCTTAAGAACAGCGTCTCTTGTACCACAATGTAGTCTGTGCTAAGATGCATATCAATTCGCAAAAAACGCAAAAGAGGATTGCAAAAATGCACAACAAGGCCAACTGGGACGACTATCTCTATTTTCTTCGGGTGGCACGCCTTGGCTCTCTGAGCGCGGCGAGTAAATCCCTGCAGGTGAATCACTCTACGGTGTTGCGTCGAATTAACAGCCTTGAGGAAAAACTTGAAGCCAGGTTATTCGAGAGGCTGAATAGCGGATATGTACTGACGCAGAGCGGTAAAGAGATTCTGAGCCGTGTCGATCATATCGAAGGGGAGTTTCTGGCGATTGAGAGAACGATCTCGGGTAGAGATATTCGCTATGAGGGGAAAATTAAACTCTCCACCACGGACACCCTGGGAGAGTATTGGCTACCGCCATACGTGAAAAAATTCAAAGAACTGCAACCCGGCATTCAGCTGGATATCGATATCAGAACCGATTATACGGATCTGACCAAAAGAGAAGCGGATATAGCCCTGGTGGCAGTGAATCGTCACCCGGAATATGTGGTTGGTAAATCCCTGGCCCCAATCAGGCTCAAACTCTATGCGACCAGGGAATATATACAAACCCATGGAAAGCCAACCTCCCATGAGCAACTGGCTGAACACAGAATACTCATCCTCAACGAGAGACTCGGGCGTATCGGCTTTAATGAATGGCTGAAGAATCTGGTGCCCAAATCCGCAATAGCCCTGAGTTGTAATATGCTTACTACTCTTTACCACTACACTCACCAGGGATTGGGCATAGCCCCATTACCGACCTATGTTGGTGATCAGGACAAAGACCTGGTTGCTGTTCTGGATGTGCCTGAGAAGTTTCACCATAAAATCTGGATGTTGACACACCCTGACCTGAGAAATACCATGAGGATCAAGGCGTTTATGCAGTTTATGTACAACGAGACTGCTGTTAAGGGAAAAAGCGCCTCACGTTGATACGTACTGCGAAGGTAATGTGTCGATTATTCTCAATCCGCTGATGCTGTTCCCGATCGGGAACAACCCTCCCCTGTGTTTGTTCCAAACCCGGAACAGAAACTCATTTTCGGAATCGATCTGTTCTGAATAAGATTTAAGATATCAATTACATAGCGATTGTTATGGTAGCTGGCATACGGCTTGCGATAGTAGCTCTCAAGAAATCAGGACGTGCGTGATAGGGAAATGCCTGCTGTATACGACAACCCGTTCGAGCATGGAAATACGCAGAGGTGATGCAACTCACTTCTGCAGAAGTTTGATAATGAGGAAACTATGTCACAAGCAAGTCACACCATCAGCGGTGTGAGCGCTCAGCGCTCATTGTTTAACACGGTGGCTGAAAGTCTGCCCGGCCTGTTACTGGTGGTATCGGTAGCGGTTACAGCATATCTGACAGCACCGCTTCTTCAGCAGTATGATTTTTTTAAAACCTATCTGTCGATTAAGGATTTTATTCTGGCGATTCTGATAGGTATCGCAATCCGCAATACTGTCGGTGTGCCGACCATGCTGCAGCCGGGTCTGCGCTATTCAACCATTATGACCAAGACCGGCATTGTGGTGATGGGCGCCAAGTATTCGCTTGCAGGGTTGGTCACTGTTGGCAGTCAGGCTTTGATTATGATTGTGGTGTTCCTCTTTGGCTCCGCGATACTGTTGATGTGGGCCGCGCAGAAGATGAATATGTCCACTTCACTCAGTGCCTGCATCGCGGCAGGGTTGTCAGTTTGCGGTGTATCAGCAACAATCGCAGTGGCTCCTGCGGTGGGTGCCAAAAAAGAAGAGATGGCCTACTCGATTGCGGTGGTGCTGATGTTCGGTCTCCTGGCACTGATTGTATTTCCGCTTGTGGGTAATGTCCTGCAACTTTCCGATGCTCAATATGGTGCTTTTGCCGGTGTGGGCATCGTCAACTCGGCTCAGGTACTGGCCGCTGGTTTTGGTTACAGCGACGGAGCCGGTCTTATCGCCGGTGTGTACAATATCGGCCGGGTGATTTTTCTCCCCTTTGTCGTTTTGATGCTGGTCATTATGGCAGCGTCGCGGGAAGCGACGAGCATGGGCAGTCAGCAAAGCGTCAACAAGTGGCGCATAATCGTCGATAAATTTCCGGTCTTCGTACTGGGCTTTCTGCTCGTGGTGTGCCTCAATACCGCAGGGATGCTGAACGAGGCGGATATTAACGTGGCGAAGACATTCATGAACTGGGCGTTCCTACTGGGTTTTGCCAGCATAGGTTTGACCACCAGACTCTCTGATTTGAAGGCGGCGGGCCTTTCCGGTTTTGTTCTTGGCTTTTTTATCGCGTCTGCCAAGGCAGCCCTGGCTCTACTGGTAGTTCTCTACTTTTTCTAATACCCAAAATTTTATAGAGGAACAGTTATGTTAAATAAAATTAAAAGCCTTTCAGCTTCACGAAAACAGGATCTCGCAGTGTGTATTATCGCTATTTCTCTGATCTGCGTTTCGAAGGTTGTGGGCGGTTTTATGGTTTGATTGTTTCAACGAATTATCTACCGATGGAAACAGGCAAGGACGGAGTGCTGAAGCAAAATCGGCTCTACCAAAGGGGTTTTGGCACTTCTGTCCTGTCCTCCATGTACTAACAGATAGATACCAGGTGAAAAATGAGTAAAAAAGTGCTTCTGGCCACCAAAGGAACGCCATCTTGTTCTAACGCAGAAAAGTCTGCCATTTCGTACTGCCGGGCAAACGACGCTGAGTTAGTGGTTCTTCATATTGTGGATTCCTCCCTGAAGCACTTTGGCCAGATAGATCCGCTTGCGACAGAAATTGACAAGTCACATTTTGTGGAATACATAGATAGGCTCTGTGAGTATGAAGCAAAGGAACGGTTTGAAAGTCTCAAGTCTCTGGCGGATTTGTCTGCTATACCTCTTCAGTTAAGGATATGTGACGGCTCACCGTTGCAAACAATCGTGCAGACTGTCAGAGAAGTTGAGCCTGAGCTCCTGATTATTGGTGGTAAAGCCAGACCAGCATATCGTTTTTTCAGTTTATCCAACAGGATCCACCGCAAAGTTCGCTGCCCGGTTCGCCAGGTTTATTATGCATGATGGTAAAAGAAGAAAAATAATTTTTATGAAGAACAGGTTGCTGAAATGCGACGACTTGTAGTAGCACTGTGTGTCCTTCTCTTTTGCCTGACCATTACGAACTCCACTGCGATTGCCCGTGACGTCCTGCGGTTCGGAGTCATTACCCTCAATCATCCGCTGGTGATGTACCGGCATTACCTCCCGTTTACCGATTACTTAGCCAAGCGGCTGGGAATAGAGATAGAGCTTGTGCTCGCGGCAGATTATCAGGGGATTGTCGATGCCATGGCAGAAGAGCGGGTTGACATTGCTCTTTTGGCAGGTGTCTCTTACCTCAAGGTTCAGGAAACTACAGCCACCCGTTTGATCTGCGCAGTACGTTCCCAGGAGGGAACGCCAACCAGTCGTTCTGCGATTGTAGTACGTGCTGACCGTCAGGACATTCGCTCTCTTCATGAATTAAAAGGCCATTCTTTTGCGTTTGGCTCAAAGGATTCGACTTCCAGCTATCTTGGGCCTCTGGGGTATTTGGTTAAGCATGGAATTACCCCGGAAGATTTTTCCCACTGGCAGAATTTCAGGACCCATGATGCGGTGATACGAGCGCTGTTGCGCGGGAAGGTTGATGCCGGCGCGGTTTCCAAAGAGGCATTGGCAAAATTTCCTGCAGAAAGTCTGAAGGTTTTGGCCATAACACCTCAACTGCCTGGTTTTGTGCTGGTCAGTACTGCAAATGTTCCGGAAGCTCTTCATGCCCGGTTGCAGACCCTCTTGCTGAATCTTAACTATCAGGATCCAGAACTGGCCAGTTCCCTTGAGCGCTGGAGTCCGATGCTTCGTGCGGGATTTACCGGAGTTGATGAAAGTCATTATGCTCCGGTACAAAAACTGATGCAGGAACTCGAGGCACAGGGATTTTATGGTGATAAACGATGATAACCGCAGGGGGGATTCGGGCAAAATTTGTTCTGCTGGCATTCTTTTGCGTGTTCTGCACGGTAGCGAGCATCAGCTATAAGGTTTTTGATCGGGAGCGGAATCTGCTTGAAAAAAATACGGAACAACAAGCCCTGCTTTTAGCAAAAAGCTCTGCGATTCTTTTTATAAACGCTCTTGTTTACGAAGAGATAGGCATCGCAGACAACGATGACATAACAGAGTTTCTGGATTTTTACGTGTCTGATGTAATGGCCATGGATTCGCGAATCAAATCTTTTATGGTTTTTGATCGCGAACTTCGAGTTGTGAGTCATGATGATCTGAAATATTACGGCACACAGCTTAAAGCGTCAAAGTATCGGCAAGTACTCAACAGTAGCGAGGATAGAGTAGAGCGTTTCAGTAGAGATGGGTGGCCAATACTTGAAGTTTTGGTTCCTCTGGCTATCGAATCTAAAAACTGGGGTGGTTGCAGAATCATTTTCTCGTTGAGTGAGATAGAGGCGGCCAGTCGCGATTTGCTTAACAAGATACTTGCTGCGGCCGCAGTAGCTTTGCTGACGTCTCTGATTATCATAGGTTTTGCCGCAGAATATTTTATTCGGCCCATTAAACGGCTTTCAGACAGGATGGAGCAGATGACCTCCGTGGGAGATGTCTCAACGCCCATGCCTGACTTACCGGCCAGAAATGATGAAATAGGGCAGTTGCAACAGAGCTTCTCCTGGATGGTGACCCGTCTGCAAAAAGAGGAGCAGCGCCGCAGGCAGACGCTGGAGAAGTTGCTGCATACAGAGAAGATGGCCTCGGTAGGTCAGCTGACAGCTTCTATCGCCCATGAAATTAATAACCCTTTAGGTGGTGTGATTCTCTGCTTCAATAACCTTGTTGACGGCAAACTCGACGAAAAGAGTCGACAGCAGCATATCGAGGTCATTCAGCAGAGTCTGGACAGGATGCGCGATACCATGCGCGGTCTGCTCGATTATTCGCGCCAGCCTGAGTTGACCTTGCAGAGAGTGTCCATAGCCGAGGTTATTGTTAAATCGACAGCTCTATTGGAAACGATGCTGCGGCGCAGGGGAATCGGGCTGGAGGTGAATCTGGAAGAGGGCCTGCCGCTGATGTCGATTGACAGTCTGAAAATTCAGCAGGTCATCGTCAATTTGCTACTGAACGGGGCTCATGCTATCGAGCGCCGGCAGCAGGCCTGTGAGGGGGGAGTGCTGCGTATTGAAGCACGACAAACTGACGATAGCGTATTGCTTTCTGTGTCTGACAATGGTCATGGCGTACCCGGGGAGCTTCAGGAGAAAATTTTCAAACTTTTCTTCAGTACCATGCAACAAGGCAAGGGAACCGGGCTGGGACTGGCTGTATCCAGATCCATTGCCGAGCAGCATGGCGGTCGGCTCTGGCTCAGTGAGAGCAGTGCCGACGGATCAACTTTTACACTTTCGCTACATATTGAGGACGAAGCAGATGGAGAGCAGGCGTATACTCCTGGTTGAAGATGAACTGGCAATGCGCATAGGCATGCAGCAGACCCTGAGTACAGCAGGATATGAGGTGGACGCATATGAAGACGCCGAATCTGCCCTGCAGACGCTGCGTTCAGTAAGTTTTGAACTGCTGATTACGGATGTGCGCTTGCCGGGTATGTCCGGGTTTGATTTGCTCGATCAGGTCCATGAACTCTACCCAAACATGGGGACCATCCTGATTACCGCTTATGCCGAGGTAGAACTTGCAGTAAAGGCCATGCGCGGCGGAGCGTATGATTTCCTGTGTAAGCCGTTTTCGAATGACGGTCTTCTTATTGCCGTGGAGCGTTACTTCAATTTCTGTGAGCTTTCCCAGCAGAATCAGCAGTTGAAAGCAGAAAAAGGGCTGGAGGATATGGTTGGCGGTCCTGCCATGCAGGAGGTCTTCAACCGGATTCGTGCCGTTGCCGACTCTTGTGTTCCCGTGCTTATTCAGGGGGCGAGTGGCACCGGCAAGGAGCTGGTGGCAAACGCACTGCATAGGCTCAGTTCACGAAGGAACAATGAATTTTTGAAAATCAACTGTGCTGCATTGCCTGAACTGTTGTTGGAATCAGAACTGTTCGGTCATGAAAAGGGGGCCTACACCGGGGCGCACAACAGGCGAATAGGAAAGTTTGAGGCAGCCAATAAGGGTACTTTTTTCTTTGACGAAATAGGGGATATGCCCTTGGCGCTGCAGGCGAAACTTTTGCGGGTTCTCGAAGATGGTGAAATCACCAGGTTGGGCGGTAATGTGCCTGTTAAGGTAGATGTGCGGGTGATATTTGCCACGGCTACGGATATAGAAGAAGCTGTGGCAAGAGGTGAGTTTCGCGAAGATTTAAGCTATCGAATCAATGTAGTGCCAGTGCGTTTGCCCGCACTTCGTGAACGTGGAGATGACATCATTGCTCTCATAGACCACTTTCTGCGTGAATCATCACAGCGCTATGGTAAGCCGGATACGGTGCTTTCTCCACAGGCTGCAGAAGCACTCCGGCTTTATGATTACCCTGGCAATATCAGGGAGCTACGGAATGTTTTTGAGCGGGCGGTGCTTCTGGCACAGGATGGTGTGATCAGGCTTGGTCATTTGCCGAGAAAAGTTCAGGAGAATGGTGCTGTTGCAGAGCTATGCCGTGATGCTGAGAAGGGACTAGGCCTCGAGGAAGGGGTGCATCGCTATGAACGAAACCGAATAATCGATGCGCTGGAAAAAGCCGGGGGTAGAAAACAACGCACTGCAGAAAGCCTTGGCATCAGCAGAAAGGTGCTCTGGAAAAAGATGAAAGATCTAAATATTTCCTGACTCTCGACAATAAACAAAGGTGTACGACTACCCTTGCGGATTCCCATCGAGTCACCATTGTTTCTTCAGTTTCGATTTCATCAAGAGAAAATTTATTTCGTTTATGCTTCATCTGTTTGATGGCAGGTGGAGCGTGAGGTTCACATATAATGATAAAGGCATTCATCTTCGATATGGATGGGACTCTTGCAGATACAGAACCCCAACATTATCGGGCCTGGCGGGAGATCCTGCTGAAAAATGGGGCAGGGGAGTTCAGCTTTGAAACATTCCTCACCTATGTCGGTACCAGTAATGAGAAAGTGGCGGGTGACCATATTGAAAATACGGGTATTACGAAGAGTGTTGAGCAGCTCATCCGGGAGAAACAGGAACTCTACCTGGAGATGATCCCGGAAATTCAGTTGTTTGCAGGTGCAAAGCAGGTAATTGAAACCTACGCAGATCGGATGACCTTTGCGGTCGCCTCATCGTCCCACCATCGCGAGCTTACTGAAATTCTACGTTCTAACGGCATTTTCGATTTTTTCAGCTCAGTGATCGGTGGAGATATGGTGAACAGGCGTAAGCCTGACCCGGAGATATACCTGAAGACAGTTGATGCGATCGGTGTTCCGGCTGGTTCATGCCTTGCCTTTGAAGACTCGACCCACGGAGTGAATGCGGCAAAGAACGCGCAAGTCCGCGGTATCGCCATCCCCAATGAGTTTACCCGTAATCACGACTTCAGCCGTGCCGACCGTATAATAACCAGTTTCCATGACGTAAATGATGAGCTGCTGCAAAGTCTCATGGAGGGTAATTCGGGCTTCTAGGAGCCTTTTCAGCAGGTCGCTGTTCCCCTCACCTCTCAATTTTTACTGAAATTGTAAACCTGTTAGGAAAAAGAGCTCTTTAACTACTGGAAAATTAACTCAAATATCTCTGAATGTTTCAATATCAGGGAGCTTTGTGATACCTTTATAGAAAAAGAATTTCCCGCTGTACTTTTTCATCTTTGAAGTATCAGTAGAATCTCGGAAGTGTTTCCCTGAACTGATTCATTCCAACCCGGCACCTTGGATCTTTGGATGGAGAACGCATATGAGTATTGTTCTGGCAATTGGATTTTTTGTTACGATTCTTTATCTCTTCATTCAGTTTGCACGGCAGGAATACCTGCAGGAATATTATGAAGAGGCTATTTTCGATGTTGAGGGGCGTCTCGAATGGGCCCGCACCCGGACCTCATTTCCCTTTGGCATGAAAGCGCAGATGGACGTATCACTGGAACTTTTGCGCAAATCCCAAAAGCTTTGGGAAGAGAACAAATGGGACAGGGCATATCTGGTATCCCTGCAGTCCAGGGAGGCTATGGATAAGGCTCAGTCCATTTACAGTTCAGCCATCAGGGCTCGCCAGAGGAAAGAATAAGAGTTGCCCTGATCCGTAACCATGACTCACCTGACATGGCGTTGGGCAGGCGGTTGCTTTGTTCAGAAGGGTAGAGCAATTCCACTTGAGCTTGTCATGCATTGTTTTTGACAAGCTTGAGATGGTCTTTAGATATCGTGATTTCAACTCAGTATGAGTTCCTCATGTGATTGTCACAAATCCTCAGCTTAAGATTTGTGAGGAGCAGGAAAAAGGTGACAGGAGTAACAACGTAAAGCCGTAAAGCCCTACTCTACAAGCCGGTTGCATTATGATTTCAGGGATTGGTCACTTGCCAATCGGTCACGTCTCACATCTCGCGTCTATCACTTCACGTTTTCAAGCTGAAGATTGTGCTGATCAGATTTTTCATTACAGCATTTCTGGTAGGCACATAGTGTCTGAATCAAGCTCCGGGCCTGATTGATCTCTCGTAGACGGTTATGGAAAACAGGGGTACAATGATTGGATAAATTAAGATTTTCTTACTTTTTTTAACGTGATCTGCTGCCATGTATAATATCTTTGTTTTCAGTTCCGTCCAGGTGCTTGAAAAGTTGCGTGCCGAATTTTCATCATCCACCTGCAGGGTTATCCATATAGAAAAGGCGCTTGAGTTCTATTCCATCGCCTTCTCCCGGGTGTTTGATCTATGGATCTTTGAAGCTTCCCATCCCGGATTTAGTGAACTGACCCTTGATGAAGTGGTCAGTATCCAGAACGTTCCGCATCTTTTGATTCTGGGCGCGGATGACAATGTCAAAGCCCAGGCGACACCGTATGCCGATAAAATCAGTTTTGCAGAGTCAGACGATATTGCAAAATGTCATGCCCTCTTTCTGCAATTGATGCATAACAGACAACAGCAAAACCGTGAGCGTTATCTGGCAGGGTTTATCCAGCAACATCCAGGCCTCGAGACTCTGGTTACCCAGAGCCCTCTGATGGAAAACCTGATTGATCTGGTAAAGGATGTTGCTCCTGTTGAGTCCCCTGTTTTTTTGATTGGTGAAACCGGGACAGGTAAGGAGCTACTTGCTAATATTTTTCACAATGTCTCGCGCAGAAAATCCGGTCCATTTATGGCGGTCAATTGCGGAGCCTTGCCTGACGCTCTTCTTGAGTCAGAATTGTTCGGATATGAAAAGGGGGCGTTTACCGGTGCCTCGGAACGACGCATAGGCAAGATTGAACATGCTGCAGGGGGGACGCTCTTCCTTGATGAAGTTGAGGCGATGTCTTCTGCCATGCAGATTCGGCTCTTACGGGTTCTGCAAGAGCGAACCCTGCAAAGACTTGGCAGTAATGTGGACATAAGTGCTGATTTCAGAGTGGTTGCGGCTACAAATTCTGATCCCGTTGAATTGCTCAACAATGGTACCTTGCGTTCAGATCTCTATTATCGTTTGTCCGTGTTTCAGATTCATATTCCACCTCTTCGTGACCGAACTGAAGATATTCCTATCCTGGTACAGCACTTTATCAACCGCAAGAAGAGGAACGGTCGTGAATACGTTAAAGGTCTTGATAACCAGGCAATGAATCTGTTGCTTTCAGTACCCTGGTTTGGCAACGTAAGGGAATTGCAGAACGTTATAGAACGTGCTGTTATGCTTGCGGTATCAGACACAATTACCGCAGATCTTATTCATATTCCAGGCGTTCCCATCAGCGACACCTCAGTAGATGTCGGCAATCTGACCGATACAGCTTTCAGGCCGGGTACTACCCTGAAATCGTATAAAAACCTGCTTTCACAATCTGCAGAGAGAAAATATCTGGTGGAGTTGCTCGACTACACGGATGGACGCATTGGTGAGGCTGCGCAATTGGCCGGCCTTACACCGAGGGCACTCTATAATAAAATGAAGATCCACGGTTTGAAGAAAGAAGATTTCAAAAAATCGGAAAAATAGCGACACTTCGGAAAATTCTGTTCAAACAAGAAAAAAGAGCGTCATAGCATCTTTCTCCCTCCTATCCCGCCTGATTCATCGGAATATTTTGTTCACAACCCCTGTTGATAGTCTGTCCAGTTAACCCATTGTAAGTAATCGGAAAAATTGATTTTTTCCGCTTTGGTGCTTCTGGCATGATTTTTGGTATATCGTTTTTTGAAATTTGTAGATTGGTTTTGGATTTAACCTCAAGGAATTTAACCTGCGAATACGCAATGGAGGCGGGGATGGGCAAATTCAATAAGCATCAGAGCGACAGAGAGAGGTTTGGCAAATGCCAGATATGTCTGTGCTATATCCCGGTCGAATACTACTTTGGTCAGGGAGATGAAATTGTCTGTTATGAGTGTGGAACGGAATACACAATCCTTTCCAAGAATCCGGTCAAGTTAGCAATGATCGAGGATAAATATCATGATGAGTTTTATGGAGAAAATCTATTTGACGATTGATGATGGAAATGGGCTGCACTGGGCCTCCGGATACATGCTTGTTGCAGCTGGATAACGTGTGTACTTGATTGAAGCAGGAAATTAATATTTCCTGCTTTTTATATGAAGCATCCTATAAAGTTTTGTTAAGAATGGATTTTACAGAAATATTTTATAATACAGACTGGGCTTACGGGTTCCTGATTTTTGCTGCGCGGGTGGTTGATGTCTCCCTGGGTACCTTGAGGACTATTGCCATTGTTCATGGCAGAACGCTCATGTCTTTCTGGCTTGGATTTTTTGAAGCTGCAATCTGGCTTGTGGTCGTATCCGGTATTGTACAGGTTGTCACTCAACAGCCAGCGCTTGGCCTCGTCTACGCTTTTGGATTTGCCACTGGAAATCTGGTTGGCATCAAGGTGGAGAAGTTCATCGCCATGGGGCATATGATTCTCAGGGTAAACAGCAACAACGATGCAGCTGGAATTGCCAAAGCCATGAGAAATCAAGGTTATAATGTTACTTCATTTACGGGCGAGGGGCAAAAAGGGCCGGTTACGGAGCATTACGTGGTGTGCCGTCGCCGGGAATTGAAAGAGTTACTGGCAACGGTTACCGCTCTGGACCCATATGCGTTTTACGTCACAGAGCAGGCGGGGTCGGTGAGCAGCATCACTCGACCGATCATGCAACCTGTTACGGGCTGGCGGGCTGTGATTAAGAAAAAGTGACCCCCTTCTTGGATTTGTGGGAATGTGCTTCGTGAGCGCTCTACAAAAAATTAGAGGCGCTCGTTACCTTGCATGGCAGTTAACAATTCCGATCTCAATTGATATTGAGATCGGAACTGTTTTGGGCTGAGTAGGGTTGTCGCTTAAGAATTTATTTCTTCTTTATAGATCCGCATGCCCCGTGCCTGATAATTTCTCAGTGCGCCTGGATGATCGAGGGTGCAGGTATGCACCCAGACTCGCCTGACCCCTTCCCAGCTCCAGGCTTTTCTGATGGCCTCGGTTAGCAGATACCCTCCACACCCCTTGCCAATGAATTGTTCGGCAAGCCCGAAGTATATTATCTCTACCTCATCACCTTCCCTGAGTAGTTCAAAATAGCCGGCAATGGCACCGTCCTTATACGCGACCCAGGTGCGCAGATTGTCGCTTGCCACATAGTCCTGCCACTCTTCATCGCTTAAGGCGAGCTTGTCCGTCCAGAGCCATTTCTCTCCGATAAATTGATAGAGAAACTTGTTGTACTGATACTGGCGTATAGAGCATTCGCGAATATCTATCTCGATCTTTGGCGATGAGGGACAAAGTGCCTCAGGCTCAGTCATTTGCAGGTAATAGATGGTTACTGGTTCATTCATTTTCATTTCCTGAATCTTTTTTGTCCGTAGTCAATACAGCCCCGGCTGCCGGCAGCACTGTTTGATATTCAGCTTGCAGACAGTCGGGGGCAGATTATCGCGGCAGACCATACCCCGCATCTGTAAGCTGACGACCCGTTTTTACTCTCAGCATGGGTATGATTTTTATGCGTTCATCCTGTCCTTAGTCTCACTCAAAACAAAATACCCTGATAGTTCATTGAATGGAACCTGAGCCCATCGAAGTGAGTGAATAATCAACCTGCGACAGGTACGGCGAGTGCCAGCGAAAGAGCTGGTGATTAAGGCCAGATTCCAAATTATTGCACCGGCTGAAAGAGTTGCAGTTGGCGTTGGGAATTAGAGGGCAATGCTGTCCTCCAGATTGTCGGGAGAAACAAGCGGTGATGGTTTTCGCTTCTCTCAACCCCATAGGGACAACGCTCATACAGCTTCTCTGGAGTTCAGCCACGATTGCAATGCTGAAGTTGCTGTGTTTGCGGGGCCTCCAATAATTTGAAAGAAAGACCTACAGCGCCTAACGTAGGAAAGGAAAAGTAAAGCTGCGACTAAAGAGCGATTAATTTAGATTTTGACCTTCCTGGCGCCAAAAATCATCTTTATGACCGTACTCGGTGCCCATGCGATCGCCAGCACCAGGCTCGATGTCTGGGTCATGTTCATCTTTGGTATCATCAGTTTTATCAGCAGGACGCTGAATTTTCACCCTGCACCTATCGTTCTCGGTCTGATCGACCGTGCCGTTTTTTCAGTGCTGACGATCAATAGGTATTCACCAAACTGGAGTACATCACCTTCTGCGATTCGGTGATTGAGCCAAACAGCATTTATCCATACGTAGCGCCAAGATCGCTTCGTTGAAAGCCGTCCAAGCATGTGGGCGGGTTAATTTATTCATTTTGTTCGATAGCTTGGATGTGCCGAACCTGGTCCAACCAATATTGGGCACAGTGGTGAATATTCGGCATCAAATGCGATAGGCAGGGAGGGCAAAAACCTATTTAACTCCCTGAATTGCAACAGTTTTAAAGGTTTGGGGCAAGTAGGTCTGGTTTTTGCTTTATAAAACTCTGTACTCACCGACAATCTGGAAACCTGGTTTTCCGATCTAACGCAAGTAATTGATCCACACTTTAAGGAGGAAGTACTAATGAAGAGTTTTCTTTTAACCGCAGCTGTAGCATTTGCCACTCTGATTACCAGCCCTGCAATGGCTGCTTTCCCGGAAGAGCCAATCACCTACCAGATTCCATTTGGTCCCGGTGGTCAGTCAGATCTTGAGGCTCGACGCCAGCAACCTATGCTTGAGGACATCCTTGGCCAGAAGGTGGTGATCGAATACAAGCCGGGCGGCGGTGGTTCTCTTGGCTGGTCTGAGCTGGTGCGCAAGAAGCCGGATGGTTATTACATTTCAGGAATCAACGTCCCACACATCGTGCTTCAGCCACTTGCCCGTGGTAATGCCGGTTACTCCACCGATCAAATCAAGCCGGTAGCGTTCTTTCAGGCTACGCCAATCGGTCTGGCGGTAATGAAGGACAACCCTATCCAGTCGCTAGAGGATCTGTTGGCATTTGCGGGCAAGAATCCTGGTGGCATGATCATTGGAGGTTCCGGTACCTGGTCTGGTCACCACGTGGCACATCTTCAGCTCTCCAAGCTGGCTGAAGTCAACATGACCTATATCCCAAGCACTGGTGCCGCCCAGAGTATTGCTGATTTCCTCGGCGGTCATGTACAGGCGGTATGGGCCAATAGCAACGACCTGGTTCAGCATGCGGACAAGATTCGTGTTCTTGCCTTTGGCTCCAAGGAACCTTTTGAAAACATGCCAGAGGTTCCGACTTTCAGTAGCAAAGGTTATGAAATGTATGCCTCAATCGACCGTGGAGCAGCAGTACCCCAGGGGACCCCGGATGAGGTTGTAGCCGCGCTCGAAAAGGCATTTATCGCGATTGCCTCAGATCCGGAAGTTGTCAAACAGATGCGCGAAGACGGTTTTGTTCCGCTGACCATTGGTGCCGAAGAAGCACAGCAATATATCGACGAGAAGGTCAAGCAGTGGGCTCCGATTGTTGAAGAGTTCAAGTAGGATCAGATCTATCTGATCAAATTGTAGTTCAATATGCCCGGTACGCCCTATCCGGCGCACCGGGCGATTTGCTTTGATGAGGCGTGATATGTTTGATGTTGTTTTACAAGGCCTGCAGCAGGTCTTTGTGCCGCTGAACTTCATCCTGCTTTTTGGGGGTGTTTTTCTGGGCATCACGTTCGGGGCGCTACCCGGTCTGACTGCGACCATGGGA
Organism: Desulfosediminicola sp.; assembly: GCF_048381775.1. Lineage (NCBI taxonomy): Bacteria > Pseudomonadati > Thermodesulfobacteriota > Desulfobulbia > Desulfobulbales > Desulfocapsaceae > Desulfosediminicola > Desulfosediminicola sp. The sequence continues at coordinate 72,761 of NZ_JBLXGE010000016.1, forward strand.
CTTGCACTGCTGGTTCCTTTTACCTTTACCATGTCACCGGAAACCGGACTGATCATGCTGGCCGGAATTTATGTAGGTGCCATGTATGGCGATGCTATTCCGGCCATCCTGATCAACACTCCGGGCACACCATCCGCCATTGCCACCACATTCGATGGTTTTCCCCTGGCACAAAAGGGTATGGCCCAGCATGCACTGGTAACAGCCGCCCTGGCCAGTACCGTCGGTTCATTGCTGGCCAATGTGGTGCTGGTTGTGGCCGGGCCACCCCTGGCTGCTGCCTCCTTAAAATTTGGTCCACCCGAATATTTCTGGCTGGGTATCTTCGGCCTGACCATTATCAGTGCCCTCTCTTCCGGTAGTGTGATTAAGGGCTTCCTGGCCGGTTGCATAGGCATGGTGTTGTCTGTGGTAGGTATGGCAAGCATCGGCGGCGATGTACGTTTGACCTTTGGTTTTCCGGTCCTGCAGGGTGGAATTGACCTGATCGTTGCCCTGATTGGTTTCTTCTGTCTGCCGGAGATACTCTCCAGCGTTATTGGTAAACGTCAAAAAACCTATACCGATAAGGCGGTTGAACCGAAACTGGGGGTTATTGGTGAAGTGGCCCTGCAAGTGATCAAAAAACCGGTCTTGCTCATTCGTTCGGCAATCATTGGCACCATTGTAGGTTTTGCGCCTGGCGCAGGTGGGAATATTGCCAGCATGGTCTCGTACAACGAGGCGCGTCGCTGGAGTAAAGACCCGGATAAATATGGCAAAGGCACCATTGACGGTGTTGCCGCCAGTGAGTCTGCCAATAGCGCCATGGCCCCTGGTTCACTCATTCCGCTGCTTACCCTTGGTATTCCGGGTTCACCGGCTGCGGCAGTAATTCTGGGTGCGCTGATGGTGCATCGCCTTAAGCCGGGCGCAGAACTCTTTACCGGGCCGGAAGCGCCGATTATCTATTCCTTTCTGATGGGTCTTTTGGTTGCAGCCTTTCTGGTGAGTTTCATAGGCGCATTCGGTAGTGTCATTTTTTCGAGGATCATCAATATTCCTTCTCGTTACCTGGCACCCGGAATCATCTTTATGACCGTACTGGGTGCCTATGCGATCCGTAACTCCATGCTGGATGTCTGGATAATGTTCGTCTTTGGCATCATCGGTTTTATCAGCAGGAAACTGAATTTTCACCCGGCACCAATCGTGCTTGGTCTTATTCTCGGGCCATTCATCGAAGAGGGTCTGGTGAAATCTGTACTCGCCGGTCAGTTCCAGGGCGTGTTCAATTACATGGTATTTAGACCGATCAGCGGTTTTCTGATTGCTCTGTGTGTGCTCTCGCTGTGTTGGCCCCTTATTGCCTCCTGGCGTGCGAAAAAGAACAAAGGCGAGGTGGCGTGATGAGCGATATCCAAAGTGATGGAAACCAGAAAAAGATTAACAGTGATCTGGTAATTTCGGTTATCGGTCTTGTTCTGGCTGCTGGGGTCTACTATTTTACCCGTGACCTCAGCCGGCTTGGTGTGATTTTTGTCAATTATGTTCTGATCGGCCTTACTGTTTTTTCGATGCTGACACTGATTACGGCATTCACCAAACCGGAGTATATTACCTTCTTCGATTCGGTGATCGAGCGAAACAACATTGTCATAGGTGTGGGAATACTGCTTTGCTATCTGCTGATGTTACCTGTGATTGGCTTTTTGCCCTCGAGTTATATCTTCTACTTCGCCTTTAATCTCTACCTGTCGGAAGAGCGATTCACCCGCAAGGGAATCCAGACTTCGCTGCTGTTATCAGTTGTCGTGGTGACTGTGTTCTATTGCATCTTCCAGCTGGGGCTGGGAGTGCCGTTGCCGACGGCTATGTGGGTGGATTAGTTTCAGGCGGAAAACGTTGTATTCCCTCTAACCCTTTTTGCTCGGTTTGGAAGGATTGCTCAGGTTTTAGAATGAAACCAAGCTCATGTAGGATTCAACCTGATTAGTAATCACGGCATATGCGAATTATGCCACAAGGCCGCCCAATTACTTTGGGCGGCTTTATTTTTCTCCAAACATCTACATGGAGCTTCAAAAAGCTTGACAACTGCGCTACTATTTTTCTAATAGTACACAAACTCAAACCCATAAGGAGGTGTGTATGTCAGGTGCAGCCGTTCATATGAGGTCCATCAACATTCCCAAAGCTTCAAGCGGTAAAGGATTGCGGGAAGAGATCAAGGCGCTGGCAGATGCCAGGGCGGTAACTGTTTCAAAAATTTTCAATCAGGTTCTGGGGTATGCCTTGAAGAACCGTGAGGATTTCCCGGGCGAAATCAGCCCGAGAGAAAAGCCGGGTAGGCATATTGCCACCAAGGTTTCTGTGTTTAGAGCAGAAGAGCTGCGTGAGTGGGCAGAGGAGCTTGGCAGAAGTCGTACCGCCCATTGCTGTTTTCTGCTGGAAGCGGTGATGGCAGATGAGGAGTTGAAAAAGAAGGTGTTCCCGAGTTAGTAGGATTGCCTGTCAAAAGAGTTATTTGACAGAATGTAACTATCGTTCATGGACTCTACGGGAAGTAGTAGAAATATAAAATGCCGCTATTTGCTTTCGCAGATAGGGGCATTTTTTTGATTTCACCTAACCTCTAACCTCTGGTATCACGCTTCATTCCATGATGCCGTGAATGTTGCTATCGAGAAGATTATGGTGTGAGAAAATACTTGGTCGGGAAGTTATCCGTTGAAGAGTATTTTGCTATCAACAGCTGAGGCCTTGCCGGTACCAGTCAGCACCATCACCTGTTTCAGCTCACTGTGGATGCTATCAATGTAGCTTTCAACTCCGTCTTGCAGGCCACCTACTGCGGCAACGGAAAACGGTCGACCTATCATTACTGCATCCGCTCCCAGGGCAAGCATCTTCAGTACGTCATTGCCGGTGCGGATACCGCCGTCTGCGAGAATTGTGATTTTCCCTTTCACTCTTTCGGCAATGGCGGGCAGTACTTCAGCAGTTCCCGGCGCGTGATCGAGCACACGCCCCCCATGATTGGAGACGACAATAGCGTCGGCTCCGGCTTTACATGCAAGCTCGGCTTCGTCCGCGGTCATTACCCCTTTGAGGATAAATTTCATCCCAATCTTTTTGATGATGTCGGTGAGTTCAGCAAGTGGTTTAGGGGATACCGGACGTCCCATTTTTCGTAACGTGATGAGGCCGGCGGCGTCGATATCCATGCCTATTGTGTCTGTCCCGGTTGCTTTGGCCAGCTCGATCTTTTGGAAGAACTCTTCATCTTCCCATGGCTTGATGAATGGTATACCGTATCCATCGGCCAGTTTAACGGCGTTGAAGCCTGCACTGGAGAGCCACTCCGGAACCCCATCCCCGGTGCAGCCGATGATGGACTTGGCCTTACAGCCGTTGATGATTGACTGGATGTAGTCATCTTCGGTAATTGCCTCGTTCATGTTGAAGGAGACACCGCCGATGGGGGCGGCAATAAGGGGCAGGGCGAGATCTTTTCCGAGAATACTTACTGTGGTATCCGGTTCAACAACATTATGGATCAATCTCATGTTCAGGCGAACGTTTTCAAGAGCTGAGAGATTGTTTCTAAAAGAGGCGCCTGTGCCGAGACCGCCCATTCCAGGTACTTGTCCGGCGCAGACCTTGCCGTTACATATTGCACATACCTTGCATTGATTTCCCATTAATTTTCGTGCATTATCTCGAATTTCTTTCACGATCTACTCCTGCAGTTATGTTGTAATATTTCATAATTTTCTTTGGCAATGAGGTTTGAAGCATTCTGTGTTATTTGCTTCGTGGCAGGTAGGTGCCATATCCGGGTTCCACCAGGATCTCGCCCTTATGGGCGACTACTGTTCCCCGGATGACGGTCATCACCGGCCATCCGCTCAGCTGTCTGCCAAAGTACGGTGACCAGTCGCATTTGGATTTTCGATCAGCCTCGGTAAAAGCTTTAGTCCACGAGAGGTCTACGACGGTGAGGTCGCAGTCTGAACCAACCTGAAGGGCACCTTTTTGCGGGTGAAAACCGTAAAGTTTTGAGGGATTGAAACTGGTGATCTCCACGATCTTTTCAAGTGAGGTGAACCCTTGGCTGACACCGTCAAGGAGAACAGGCAGCATCACCTCCAGGCCGGGAATGCCGTTTGGTGCCTCGAAAATATTGTCAAGACCTGCTTCCTTTTCTTCCCGGGTGAATGGGCAATGGTCTGAGCCAATGGTGTGAACATATCCGGCATCGAGTAGCTCCCACATTTTCAGCCTGTTTTTTTCGTCGCGCATGACTGGGGAAAATTTGAGGAAAGGGCCGTGTTCGTTCATGTCTTCCCGGACAAAGGTGAGAAAGTGAGGACAGGTTTCAGCCCAGATATCCACTCCGTCGTTATTGGCTGCACGGATAAGTTCAAGGCCTTCTGCTGTGCTGACGTGAACGATCAGGGCTTTGGCGCCGGTCTGCTTCAAAAGTTGAATTGTTTTTTTAATGGCGGCAATCTCGACTTCTTCAGGGCGGGATTCATTGTATGCCAGGGGATCCGTTCTGCCTTCCCTGCGGAGCCTTTCTTCTTCTTTGCTGATCATCTCGCCATCTTCGCAATGAATCATGGCCAGCCCGTCATTTTGGGCTACGTGGGTCAGGATGTCGCGCATGCTGTCATCGTGAACAAAGGGGAATTCCTTTACGGAAAAGCACATGAACATTTTTATGGAGACTGCGCCGGTCTTGTTCCAGAGATCTGCGATGGAGTTGACATTGTCGCGGGTTCCTCCACCGTGAATCGCGTAATCAACGATGGATTTTCCTGAGTATGCGGCACGATTGATCTCGAACGAGTCGATATCGAGCACTGCCGGATCGTTGACTGGGTGTGATATCGCTGTGGTGATCCCTCCTGCCGCACATGCAGCGGTACCGTGTGCCATATCATCGCGTTCGGTGAATCCAGGGTCCTGGAAGTGGATGTGCCCATCGATTACACCTGGGAGTATGTGGAGTCCGGCCAGGTCAACTGTTTCCGTGGCTTCGATCCCTTCTGTCGAGGTTTCGATACAGGCGATCCTGCCATTGACTGAGCCTATGCAGCCGATAAATCTGCCGGTGTGGGTCACAATTGTTGCATTGATAAAGAGTTTATCTACTTTCATTTGATGTACCTCATCTGTTCTGCCTAAAAGCCCGACAAAAATGCGGGAATGCCAGGGACAGTCGTTGGGTCTTCTCCGGAATATCCACCAAAGATGCAACTGCTACAGCTGAGTGCAATCCTCTGGTGAAAGAGAGATGACGTGAATAGTAATTTTTGGGGTTATCGGGATTATTGAGTTGCCCCGCCCTCTTATGGGAACTGGGGGAAGCCATCACAACAAAGGCTGCAACTCAAGACGATAAAGGGGTTAACAGGAATATCAGCAGTCGATCTCGTCGAGCAGTATTTCTTCTCCGTTTAATCGTTTTCTATAGCCGATGCCGATAGCCAGGGATTGCACAATGCACATGGAGGCTGTCAGGGAGCGGAAGCCATGGAGCACTGCGTCATGCACCTCGATGATCTGTTCTGCTTCATGGGCAATTATGCCAAGGGGGTCGTCGGTTATTGCCAGAATCCGAACACCGGCAGCTCTGGCCTTTGCGCAGAACTCGACGGTGGCCTCGGCGTAAGGCGGGAAGCTCATGACTATCAACAAGTCGCCGGCCTGCATGAGGTCGAGCTGGTCCTCGGCGAACCCGGCAAGCCCGGTGATCAGGGTGTTGGCGATTTTGAAACGATACAGTGCATAGCTGAGATAGGTGGCAAGGGGGAAAGAACGGCGCAGACCCAGGATGGAGATACTGGGTGCTGCAAGGATCAGGTCTATGGCTTTATCCAGCTCAAGATCCTCTGAATTTTCTCGCAGATAATCCAGTGAAATCTTATTGGCTCTGGCGAAAGAGTCGATCAAGGCCCCACCATTATTGGGGTCTGAGAGGTGTTCCTCGCCCTGGTAGTGGCGGATTCGCTCCGAGTAGCTCGGGGTACTTTTTTCTATGAGGGGCTCGCGAAAAATCTTCTGCATTTCGCTGAACCCCTTAAACTCCAGTGCCTGCGCCAGGCGAACAAACATAGCGGTGGCAATTCCGGACAGTTTGGATATTTCCGTCAGGGAGTTGAAGGCAAGATCATTGGGATGATTCAGCGCGAAGTCGGCTGCTTCCAGCTGACGTGCTGTCAGCATGGCCCTGTTTTTAAGGACTGTATCTTTGAATTCAGAAAGATTACCGGGTTTCATTTTCTCCACCTGGGGTCGCTTGGGATAAATATCTGCTGCGAATACAGTTAGGCCAAAACCTTGTCGAGCGCTGCTGTAAGCTGATTGAGTTCATCGAAGCTATTATAATGGGCCATGGAAATACGCACCACTCCATTTTGTTTATTGAGATCAAGCTCTTCTATGAGCCTTTTGGCATAAAAATCACCATAGCGAATACCGATGCCGTAGCTGTCGACCGCATCGACGATATCCTTGGACATACGCCCCTTGACCACAAAGCTGACTGTCGGCAGCCTGCGGCCTCCTTGTACGGACTTTTCGCCAATAATGCGAACGTCATCCCTGCCGTTCAGGTAATGGAGCAACTTTTCGGTCAATTCATTTTCATGGCTTTCAAATGCGTCGAAAGCTGCCTGCATCATCTCTCTCGGGCTTCCTGAACAGCCTAATTCTTCAGCGATTGAAAGCAGGTAATCGACAATGCCCATGCAGCCGTAGGAGAGCTCGTAATTGACATTTCCAGGCTGCAGTTTGTACGGCATGACATCTTTGCCGATGAAATAGTGGTTGAGGCTCGGCAGGTCGGCGAAAAGTTCACCATCACACCAGAGAACGGCAAAATGCGGGCCAAATGTCTTGTAGAAGCTGTATACATACATGTCAGCTTCGGAGGCCTGGACATCGACCAGGCGATGGGGGGCATAGGCTACGCCGTCGACGCAGAGCTTTGCTCCTGCCCCGTGGACAAGCTGGGCAATTTTCGCTACCGGGGTTACAGAACCAAGAATATTCGAGGCGTGGGTTACGCTGACCCAGCGGGTCTTTTCGGTCAGCAAATTTTGAAGTTCCTCAAGTTCAAGCTCAAAGCTTTCTGTATTAACGTTCCAGAATTTGATGACGGCACCGTGTCTGGCGAGGTTGAGCCAGGGGCCCACATTAGCTTCGTGGTCAACGTTGGTGACGATGATTTCGTCGCCCGGTTCAATGGTCTGGCCGATGGCTTCACAGGCAAGATGGAGCAGGAGGGTGGTGGAGCCGCCCATAACAACTTCCTGGTCATGGGGAGCATTAATGAGAGACGCGATAGCTTTTCGTGCCTCAACCACCCGCTCCTGGGCGATAACAGAGTCGCGATAGGTTGCTCCGGTTTGCACACTGGAGGTGAGCAGGTAGCTGCTGATCCGTTCGGCAACTTGCCGTAATACTGCTGAACCTCCGGCATTGTCGAAGAGTATGTCGCTATGGGCAAGCGCTGGAAAGTGACTTCGAACCACATCGATATCTAAAGACTTCATGATCTATCCTGTTATTTTAATAAGGTTCCGGTGAGAAAAACGCTGAAAGAGCTCAATGATTCTGCACAGCCTGCTGAAATGTCCTGAGTCGTTCATTGGTTGAGTTGTCGAAAAAATTTTCAGGGGTCTCATCGACGAGGATGCGGCCAGTCTCCATAAAAAGAACCCGGTCTGCAACTTTTCTGGCAAAGCCCATTTCATGGGTGACGACAATCATGCTAACCCCTTCCGCGGCAAGATTCTGCATTACCTCCAGGACCTCTCCAACCATCTCCGGGTCAAGGGCGGAGGTGGGCTCGTCAAAAAGGAGCACTCTTGGTTTCATGGCCATTGCCCTCGCGATTGCGACGCGCTGCTGCTGGCCGCCGGAGAGTTGATCCGGATATTTATGGATGTGGTCCTGCAAGCCAACTTTTTCGAGGAGCATCATTGCCCGCTCCTCTGCCTCAGCCTTTCCCAGGTGACGTACCCTGATTGTGGGCTGGGCAACATTTTTCAATATAGTCATATGAGGGAAGAGATTGAAGCTCTGGAAGACCATGCCGATGTCGGCCCGGATGTCCGGCAACTTCGGCCCGTCTTCAATCGGGTACTCATCGAGCAGGATCTTTCCAGCTGTCGGCTTTTCCAGATAATTAATGCAACGGATCAGGGTTGATTTGCCGGATCCCGATGGCCCTACGATAACGATGACCTCTTTTTCATACATAGTGAGGTTTATGTCGCAAAGTGCGTTGAAATTGCCGAAATTTTTATCTAAGTGTTCGATCTCGATTATAGGTCTCATCGTTTCTTACCCGTATTCAGATAGGATTCCAGTCTGCTCACCAGGTGGACCAGTGGCAGGAGTAGTATCAGGTACATGAGTGCTGCCCCGATGAGTGGTGAAGGGTTGGCTGCAAGGGCCTGGGCCTGTGTTGCCTGTTTCAGTAGATCGGGCATTGCAACGACCGAGGCAAGGGCCGTGTCTTTGACGACGTTGATACAGTTGCTTGTCAGCGGTGGTATGACGATCTTTAGCGCCTGGGGCAGGATGATGTCTACCAGTGAGGGGATGAATCGATATCCCAGGGCCTGTGAGGCCTCGATTTGGCCACGTGGAATGGCTTCAATCCCGGAGCGAAAAATTTCTGCTGTATAGGCTGAAGAAACAAGTGACAGGGTGACGACTGAAGCGGTGAATGCCGAGAGACGAATGCCGACAAAGGGCAACGCGTAATAGATAAGCACCAGGAGCACCAGAATTGGGATTGACCGAAAGACATCGGTATATCCACATGCAATCAGACGCAGTATGCGGGGTCCGTAGATTCTCATCAGGGCCAGAACAAGCCCGGCCACCAGGCCAAGTACGATGCTCACGGCACCCAGGGCTATGGTGATTACGAGTCCCCGTAGCAACATAGGGAAGGAATCGATGAGTACCGGGATATTAAAAAATGTATCAAAAATATTCACGTAATCCCCTTGTTGCTCTCGAAGAAGCTGTTGGTTGTCTCCAGGCGTAAGCGACCTGATGAGAAAAGACGGGCTGTCTTTGCAGATGGTTTGTCGACAGCCCGATCAGGCAATTACAGCATTGGCTGCTATTTGCCGGGAAGTGGTCTCAGCTCGACAGTTGATGATGTCACCGGGGCTGGGAAGCCGAACCATTTTTCATGGGTTTTGGCTATAAAGCCCTCATTTTTCAGTTCGGTAAGAATAGAGTCAACTTCTGCTACCAGCGGAGCATCTTTAGCCAGCATCATTGAATACTGCTCACCTGTAGGGATGCGCTCTGCGACAGCATATTGTGGTTTGTCCTGGATATAGTACTGTACTGCCGGGATGTCGCTGATATAGGCGTCAATTCTGCCTGCAGCAAGATCGAGCATTGCCGGAGCAAGGCCCTCGTAACGGCTGATGCTTTTAGGTTTGTACTCATCTTTACGTTCAGAGATCCACATGTCGCCGGTAGAACCAGTATCAACACCTACGATTTTGCCTTTCACCTCGCCGAGGTTTGCAACTCCATTCGAGCTGCGGGTGGTCAGGGACTGGTCGCTGTCGTAATATGGCTGGGCAAAGGAGACCGACTCCAACCGTTTGGCGGTGATAGTGATTGAGGAAACTGCAATGTCGATACGACCGGACTGTACCGCTGAAAACAAGCCGTTGAATGGGATGTTCTCCACCACGACGTCTCTGCCCAGGCGCTTGCCGACTTCCTCTGCAAGGTCAATTTCAAAACCTGCATTCTGGTTGTCTTTGTTTACAAATTCCCAAGGTACATTTCCGAGATTGGCGCCAACAACAAGGTCTTTTGCAACTGCAGTCTGTGCCATTGTTGCGACCAGGATACTTCCAAGCAGAATACTTCCGAGTTTCATGTTCTCCTCCAAATCGTTCGTGTGATGTGTACCACCTGTAATAGATGATGCAAAGTAGCAGGAATTTCGCCGTCAATGTTGAGTGAAAAAAATATTTCACTCAGGGGACAATAAAATGATCGGTAAATACCCTTGAGCTAATAGATACATCAATGCAAGTGCTGCGATGATGTATGAGACATCTGTTGCAATTATTCGTCCAAAACCAAATTTATTGAAAAAAATATTTCAGCAAGATTGGATAATGACAGAAAAATAGTGAGATGGTGTCCTGGGTGGAGCGGTGTTCTCTTAAAGGAGGGGTGGATCTCGTGGGATTAATCCCGGCTTAATTTACATAATTGTTGTTAAGTGTGCAGGTAAAACACAAAAATGTCCAGTAATTACACCTGCCAGTTGGTCTGGAGAATGGAATAACACAGGTACCTTCCAGTTGCAGAAGAGAGTAGCACCGGGTTGGAAAATCAAAAGTGTCCGGGGGAGAGAGTGTGGAAAATTGGATATGAGGTCGCCGTGAGTGGCTGGAGAAGACAACCCACGGCGACAACTGGATCAGATCATTGAACGAACGTGAACCCGGTCCAGATCACCTGCATTGCCGCTATCAAGCGCCTGCTGCAGAGTGCCGATGAAATGATCGCGATCAGCAGGGATATTGCCCGAAATCGAGACGGTGTTGGTGGGGTGATTGCCTAAAAAGACCACGTCGTCCAGTTCAATAAGCGATATCACCTCCACCTCTTCTTCGAGTATCTCGCGGGCGGTTGCCTCCTGGAAATTGCCGTTTTCCCGTTCATGCCAGAGATCAGTGTCTTTAGTAATTGTAAGGCTGCCGAACCAGATCATCTGAGGTTTGGTTCTATTGATAAACGCAGCATTCTTTCGAGCGTTCTCAATCCCGTTGCCGGTACCGGCACCGCCCAGAATATACATGTCACGGTGGTTGATGCCAAACCTGTTCAACCTCTCCATCTGGCTGTATGCCTCTTCAGCAGTGTGACCTTTGTTCATCAGGTTAAGCACTTTATCCCAGCCACTTTCTACGCCAACATAGAGATCATTGATGCCCGCAGCCCGAAGTTGAATCAACTCATCGTCACTCTTGCTCATGATATTACTGATCGATGCATACATGCTGACCGTCTCACATTCTGGCGCATGCTTTTTGATCAGCTCGACTACTTCCAGGAGCCTCTCAGCCCGCAGCACAAAAGGATCACCATTGACCAGATAGACCCTGGGCATTCTGAAATGCATGAGTTTCAGTTCGATGATGTCCCGTTCTATCTGTTCGAGAGTCTCAACAGCAAACTGTACATCCCGGTACATATCACAAAACGAACAGCGGTTATGTGCACAACCGGCTGTTACCTGCAACAGCGGGGTAAAGGCTTCCGGTGGTGGGCGGTATGTTGTTCCTGTATATTTCATGGCTCAGTTACCCTTGATGTGGATAGAATATCTGTGATGCGAAAATATGGTTAGAGCAATAGGTTACACAATAAACAGAACCAACAACCACGAAAGAGGGGGATGAGCTTTTTTAAAAGAGAAATTCGTGCATGGGGTTTCCGAGGATTCCCGGTCAGTTCGGGAAGTGTGAACCGCTCAGCCAGCGCCACTCCCCCTATTTCACTGCTTATCTCTGGTAAGCGTAACAGCGAGCTTTGCGAAGAAAAAAAGGACTGTCTCTATCAAGACAGCCCTCCTCTTATTTGATGGCCACTATGCCATGTACCCTGGAACTCTCTCAGGCTAAGTAGTTTTCAACTCGTAGTTATCAGAAAAAAATAGCGCGAAAGGATCTCAGGCTTTACTTCTTGAAATTCGGATAGTCGAAAAAATGACAACCGGCGCAGAGTACCTTTCTTTCCGAGTGTTCTCCATGACATTCCATACAGGGAACGTCTTTGGCGTAATGCATGTTGTTGTGGGGATTTTGCCATTTGTCTTCTTCAGGTCTGGCTGTGGCCTGAACAAGTTCATCGGAGTCGTGGCAGTCAAGACAGACAAAATCCGGAGGATAGGCTTCCGGCTCGGCATTGACGTGGCAGGAATCACATGCATTATCGGCATATAAGTCGGCGTGAAAACTTCTTCCCTGGACGCTGTCGAATTGCTGCAAAGTCTCTGCAACTAAAGATCCTGCCATAAGCACCACTGCTGCGGCAATGATCAGTACTTTTACTTGCGGTTTCATAAATACTCCCTCCGGGCAGAGATCATGATTTCATTATTGTTCGTGCGGCAGTCATCCCCATAACCATGCAGTCAGGAATCGAGCAGCTTCCAAGTCTGCTCACTCCGTGTACTCCGCCTGTGACTTCCCCTGCTGCATACAGCCCGGGAATCGGCTTCCAATCTGCGGAATTGATCACGCGTGCCTGGACGTCTATCTTTACTCCGCCCTGGCAATAGTGGACCTTGGGCCAGTTACGTACAACCACAAAGGGTGCTTCGATAAACTTACCCTTCGCTTTTTCCATGGGCTTACCGAACTGCTCATCGACACCGGATTTCACATAACCGTTATATTCTTTGATTTGTGCCTTGAGCGGCTCAAGCGGCACATTGAAACGGGCGGCAACCTCTTCAATGGTCTCGAATTTCCAACCTACACCATATTTGAGAACTTTCTTCATGGTGGGATGTTCTTTGGCATGTATATAGCTCGTAATGGTGATCGGCGGTAGCGGGTCACCATTATCATCACGGCAAGAAAGCTGTGCGTCTGCACGGGTTTTGCGGTCGGCGATTTCATTCATGAATCGCTTACCGGTTTTGATGTAAATGGAAATGGAGTGGGCGAAGTTGTAGATGGAGTAGTTTGAGACATAGCCAAAGCCATCTTCGTCAGGGGATGCCCAGGGACCGGTCTGGATATAGGCCATGTGTACAGGGATGGCGCCGATCTTGAACATCTCCAACAACGCTTCACCGGTGGCGCTGGGTGGGTTGGTCGAGGTAACCTCTTCAGTTAATGTAGGATCCTGGGCCTGGCGCAAGTTGATGTTTCTGGCAAAGCCTCCTGTTGCCACCAAAATACCGCGTTTAGTCTTGATATTCATCGGGGTTCCTTCCTGGTCCCTGCCGAAATAGTGACCCATGAGCATTTTGGCGCCAATGACTTTGCCATCGTCGTCAAAAATGAGAGTGTCGAATTTGGCACGGGTGACGAGCTTGACCCCAATTTTTCTGCACTGCTCAACCAGGGGCCGAATGATACCGCCACCGCTGGCCACGGTGGTCTGATAGGTCCTCGGGACCGAATGGCCCCCAAGCTGCTGCAGATACGGGAAATATTCGCTTCCGGCATCAAGCGACATCTGCAGGGCTTCGCCGGCGTGTTCTGCTACATGGAGTAAGAGCTCCTTGTCCGCTACTCCACGACCGGCTTTAAGTTGGTCCGCCGCCATTATTTCAGGTGAATCCTTGATTCCCTTTTCCTTTTGCAACGGGGAATTTGGTACGGCAAACAGGCCTCCGTTGTAGGTCGAATTACCGCCGAAATATGGCATCTTGTCATAGACAACAACGTCTTTTGCGCCGAGTTTCTTTGCTTCGATGGCGGCTGCTAACCCGGAGAATCCGGAGCCGATAATAACGATTTCGTGTTCTTCAGCCCAAACAGTCGAACTGTCTGCAGCCATGGTTTTCAGCGCCGGTGCAGCTATGGTCGCCGCTCCGGCCAAACCCATGCTGACCAGAAACTTCCTGCGATCAGCTTGATACTCTTTGTCATTTCCCATTATGTCACCTCGCATGTTGTGGCAATTTTTTCTGACCTGTAGTGTTTGTTCAGATTGCACCAGGCTGGAATAGATGTATGCCGATATATACATTTGGAGCATATCCTGACACCTAAGAAGATTGTAGGGGAGGTTTCGGGGGCATATCGGGTAGTGCTGCATCCCCTGTATCTGTTCATGGAATGCTGAACGTTCTGGAATAACATAGAGAAAAAGGGTAGGCACGGGGTCTGCTATTTCTGTCCCTTAAAGATGTTTTGGCAACCGTTATAGGAAAAAAGAGACACTCTATATTGGCCTTTCCAGCGGTTGTTCTGAAGCTATGCGAGCGCAAGCTACCACGTCCTGTTCGCAAGAAAGGTTTGCAGGTTAATCCCCTTACCCTGCAAATGAAGTTTTTTCCGAATGTTTTTCCGGTGGGTCTGTATCGTTTCAAACGATACATTCATTTCATGACAAATTTCCTTTCCGGTCAGGCCGGATTTTATAAATCGGCAGATCCGCAGTTCGGTCTTGCTGAGTTTCAGAAGATCGTCATCCATTCCTCTAGCAGCACCCTTAGTCATCACATCGGTTGTCAGAGATTGAATCCGCTCCTGGAGAAGGGACGAGTAGTGCGCGTGGTTTTCTTCATCCGCTTCCCTACAGATCCGGGTAATGGTTGGCTGCAGCGATGAACTGATACGTGATATGAGGTTTGCCTGAAATTCTCGTTTCTCGTTTTCAATGGATTTCAAAACATTTCTGAGTGTCAGGTTCAGTTCTTCCGCATGTCGTGCTTGTGCAACAGCTTTTGCTTCCTGTTCCTTTTGGTTGGTGATGTCCCGGATGATGACCAGCCAGAAAGGTTGAGTATCGATGTGCATGGAGCTTATGGTCACCTGGGAAGGGAATTTTCTGCCGTCTGCATGGGTACTTGTGCAGTCGATGGTATGTATCTCGCCTTTTGCAGGATTCCCGCAGACGCAGGAGAGAGCATGCACTCCCTGGTCATCGATCAGTGCATGGCGGAAACCGCCTGTGAGGATTTCCTGGGCAATCCCATAGAATTCAGAGGTCTGAGGGTTTGCCTGGATGATGGTAAGTTCAGGGTCGAGTAGGAGAATAGCTTCCCCGACGGATTGAAAAATGGCATCGAGAATCTTTTCCGATTTTTTAAGGGACCGGGTACAATCAAAAAGTCTTTGTTCAAGTTCCCTGAGTCTATTTTCCGCGCGGTGTTCAGTGGAGATCGCAGTTTCAATGCAATCCGTTACCCGGTGCATGGTCTGTATTGCCGAGAGCTTATGTTTGTCTTTGGCTAGGCACTTCTTGATGAAATATTCAAGGGTGGACCGTAGAGTTGCAATGCTGTGAAGAATAGGTCCCAGGTCATGCCCATTGTCGCGCATATTCGCCGTAAGGTCATGAAAAAAAGAGATTTCCTCAGAGAGAATGTTGGCAATGGTTTCTCGATCTGTCTTTTTCTCAGTATATTTCCTGCTCCCTGTAAGTAATCGAAGAAAGGCACTGTTTGCACTATTGCCTGAAATGACAGGAGTATCAGTAGAGGCAGAAGTTTGATACTTCTGAACCCAGAAGCCCACTATTTTCGGTAGATTGTCTTCAAGTTGTTTTTCGATATCTTTGAGCATGCTGGATATAACCAATTTCCTGTATGCCTGTATGGCATCTGTATGACCTCTGTGTGGCAATGCATACGACCAATTGGACCCGAGAGGCAGAGGAGCCTTCACGGTGCTCACCCAACAAGGACTATATATATTTTTGTCGATACACGACCGAGAAACAAGGTCGGAATATATGGCTGCCAAGGAAATCAGGGGGGATGAAAATGCTATCAGGTTTATCAATTCGGTATTGATGAAAAAAAACTAATACCTTCAGCTCAGCTGAACGATTGTGCGCGATTTTTCACCAATACCGTAAGTTTTATTCAGCATCGACGGGTTATGATGGGATACTTATTAGGCTGCACAGATAGAATATTGTGGCAAAAGGTCACGCATTACGTAAAAAAACTGTGGGCCTGGATGGCGTCGTGGGAAAAGTTCCAGTCGGAGGTGAGAAAATTCTTTTTATAACTATGCACTTTCAGATCAAAGTTTGTGCCAATGGCTTGCTCTTTCCATGCCCCTCTATTCCTCTGGTACTGTACGAAAGTTCTGCTCCCCAAAACTGAAATCACCTTTACGATTTGCAGGAACTCAATTTTCATGTCGCTTATGGCCATCCTTGTTCAGGCTTATACAGGGACAGATCTGTGATGAACTTCATGTCGACCGGGGCAATCCCGTCAACCAGCAGGAGTAGATCGCCAGCCCGAAACCTTTTCAAGATTTTATATAATTGCAGGGTGGAGAGGACACCTGCAGAGTGCCTTGCAAGAGTCTTGTACAAAACGGTCACTGGCGCCCCCTTTCTGATTGTGAGCTGCCAGCAACCGATTGCAAAAATAGGTGGAGTAGTCTGTATGGTAGCAGCTATGCTGCTTTTTCCTCTTTCTGGTGATCCCGGTCAAGATGGAAATTGATCCAGGACGAGGTACCTTTCAACTCCCATAGCCTGGGGGGAACGAATTCGGCGGCCAACTGATCTGTTTCGTTATAGCGTTTCATGCGTTGATAGGCGCGGACCCAGACACATTTTTTCTCAGTGTTGACCTCACAGTAGCCGTCACGACTTCCGCCGCAGGCTCCATTGCGGGAATGTTTCGGGCAACCTGATTCCGGGCAGATAAAGCCCACATGCTGGATGCCGCAATCACCACACTCCTGACAGGAGAGCACCAGCTTTTTAAAGGGGTCTTCAAGAAAAGATTTCAACATCCATGAGGCGTTGTTCGCATCCAGGGTGCCGGAGATTTTTCTATACATCGGGGCAAAGGAAGCAGATTTGTCAAAAAACAGGTCGTGGGCGGTGCGCATAAAAAGATAGAGTGCACTTTCCCCCATTCCAGAACTCGTGTCCTCTTCAGCTTTGACTGTCGTGTTGCCGTTGGCGGCAGGGTAAAGGTAATACCTGCCAGCAGGCTGCTCCCTGAATTCTTCCAGGCAATCCTGCCAGTTATGTTCCAGTTCCTTCATTCTGTCCAGGATGGCTGCGACAGTATCGAAACTCTTATGGATTCCTCCGATGTGGATGCCTTTGTAGCCAATTCCTTTCAGGGCGGCGCCGAGTCTGGAAGTGCGCTCAATAGCCATTTTGGCGCCTCTGCCTTTAACCTCGTATTCGGACTCAATCTGTCGCAGCAGCTTGTCTGAGACATACACCCCAGGCACTCGCTTATTGAACATGGCCTTGGCAGGGCCTTTGCCGAGCAGGTAGAGAGATGCGAGCACCGGCTTATTGATTGCATTTTTCTGGTTGAACAGCAAAAGCTCCTGGTATTTGTCAATGTCATAGCCGAGCTGGGTGATGACAAAGGAGGCACCAGCTTCGAATTTGCGTTGCAGCTTTCGGTATTGCATCCAGCTTTCCGCCTCGGTGTATTTGAACGGAGAGACGGCACAGCCTGTAAAAAAGATTGGAGAAACTCCACGCTCAACCAGCCTCTGATTGAGGTCGTTGAGCATCGCGGTCAAAACAACGGAATCGAAATCAAATACCGGCGTGCCGCGACCACGATAACCGTTTCCGGAATAGTCGCCGGTGAGAGCCAATACGTTTTTCATACCGAGCCTGGCGAGCTGCAGGGCGCGGCTTTCCATACCTACCCTGTTGGTGTCCCGACAGGTGAAATGGACAATTACATCAAGGCCGTAATCGAGGATCTCCCGACCAAGTGCATCGGGGCTGAGGGCCGGGTTGCCTCCGGGATTATCAGTGATGGAAACTGCGGTGATTCGGCCGTCGTCGTAGGCGTCTTTTGAGATTTTTTTGATGGTGTCTGTGGCTGCGCCGCTGAATTCACGTCCGGGAACCAGCTCGAGTGTAACTACAAACTTGTCGGGGGTAGAAAGATCTTCAATGAAACTGTGTACCATTAACTGCTCTCCTTACTCGTACTGGCAGATCCAAGAAGTCTATGGCCTCCTGATCTGCCTACATCGAAAGTCGTACAGCACGTAATTCTTTTCCAAATACACATCTATACATCGTGATACCTGCCACCCAGTAGTACATAATTCTGTCATTCTGTCGAGGGAAAAAGAATAATAAATTAAAGCTTTTCAGTAATTACTTAAATCGTGGGAGGGCCTAGCAAAGCAAGGGGATAACCAACTGGAAACAGATCACGTTTACTAGTATTTTCGAGCTAGTAAATGTGGTCTGTTCCCTGCTGGTTTCTTATTCGTGCAGTTGAACTTCAGGAGCATCAGGGGGGGATCAGATATCACATTGGCTGGAATACTTTCCTGAAATTCCGGAATACAAGGTACGTATTTGCGCAATGTCTGTTTCGGCATCCCCGGTAGGTTCGAAGGTTGACAGGAACCCACCTGTTTTATTGGCGTAATCAAGAAACGCGAGAGCTATAGGGATTTTTGCGCCAAGAGCGATATAGTAAAATCCCGTCTTCCACTTATCAACTTTAGACCGTGTGCCTTCTGGTGGTACAGCTATGACTAATCGCTCACTTGCATTAAATTTTTCTATGGTCTGCTCTACGACATTGTTTGATGAAGACCTGATGATGGGAATTCCCCCCATCCACCTCATAATAGGGCCACGCCAACCTTTGAATAGCGAGTCTTTCCCCATCCAGTGCATATCAAACCCATAAACAAAAGCCATTGCTAATGATATCGGAAAATCCCAGTTACTCGTGTGGGGGACTGCGATTAAGACATATTTGGGTGCTGATGGGGGTTGGCCTTGCAGTTTCCAGCCAGCAATTTTGAGAGAAAATTTACATAGCGGCGTAACAATGGAGCGAATTATCGGAGTGTTGTACATCGTCAATTTCACAAAATCATACCTGTGTATAAGGATAAATTGGCTCTGTAAAAATAGGTTACCTTGGAGGATTGCCTTGCCCTACAAGCGCCAAGATATCGTTTACCTGACAGCGGTCGAGAATATCATCTTGATAAGAAGGTAGAAACTATTAAATTAATTAAATTTTCCGGGTTGTTGTCCGCGGTGAAGTCTGAGAGAGGTGGATTCTCCACTGCCACTTCACAGGATGGCTGGATATGGTCTACTAATCCGACGGCAAGAAAGATATAAGCCTGACAAAAATGTAGATTAAATATAATGTCATTGCACTATTTGTTCCTTCAGCCAAAAATGAGGATCGCACTCTGCACTCTTCTGTAATCCCACACCGTAGGTCTATTGTTACCATTTTCAGGGTTGTTTCAACCTCTGCCAGTCCCTGCTTAGCGGTTATCTTCCTCCTCAGTTTTTCACACCCAAACATTCCTGGAGGGGAAAATGAAAAAAATCGTATCTATAGCTGCATTACTGTTTCTGACCAGTGCGTGCATGGCAGTCAAACACAAGGGACCTGGTAAAGTTGAATTGACCAACAAGGGGAAAGCTGCTGCAGTCATTGAGAGTATTGAGATCGGTAATCCGGAACCTCTCGGTTACATTGACCCCCATAAGTACATCCAGCATGACCTGGCCGTGGGCGACGGCTTAGCTGGTTTTGGAGAGGCCCTTGACACAATGGCCGTGGCGGGTACCCCGATGCTGTATCCGAAGGCCAGTTTCTCGGCAAACACGCTGCTTTTACGACCTGTTCCGTATCGAATCCGGAAGGATTGTTGAACAGTTTGATACCATAGAGGAAATTCCTAGTAAAGAGTTGTGGAAAAACAGCAACGGAATGTGCTGAACTTAACGCTCTTTTTAGTGATAGCGAATAAAAGACAGTGGCTCAATCCGGCTTCGATGCTGCAAATGATCGAGGCCTGATTGTTATGGGATTAACTATTGGGCATCCCGCGTTTACTTATATTTTATCGCCAGTAAACGTGGTCTGCCGCTTAATGCCGGTCGGGTTTTTCCTGCTGAACCTCTCCCAGGTTACGGAGCTGGGAGAGGAGGCCATCTACGGTAAGGGTCGGGTTTACCGGGCATCCTGCTGCCTGTAGGACCACCGCAGTCCAGGAGTTACATGTCATAAGCAGGTGGTATTTCTCTTCTGAAGCGAAAAATCGGCTGAAACCATAGAGGCCTGGCCCCAAGGAAATGACCGAACCGTTCTCATCGCGCGAGAAGCTCTGGGCGATTCGCCTGATCATTTGCGCAAAACCGACAGCTGAGAGCTCTATCCTGATAATCTCGCTATTTGGAAAGGTAGCCTCTGGTGGCCTGTTCATGCCGACGATGTGCAGAACACTTGTTGTAGGGAATACCAGGGCCTGGGCACCAAGAAACAGTCCCGGCTCCGGGGACCTGTAATATGCTCGATCTCCCCAACCGATTTCCAGGTAGTCCATATGAGCGAATTCAGCCAGTTTCGGCCAATCTGCCTGGTGAATGTCGGACTGCTGAACGACGATACCCGCATGCCAGTCGTGACTGACAACGTGGATTGTCCTGGTCGGCTCACCTGGCAGAGGCGGGAAAAGAGTGTTGGAGCCGGTGGCAGAACAGGCCGGCAAGACTGTTATAAGGCAGAACGTTACCCGGACCAGCAACCACCACATAGGCCACCTCCAGGATGAGTGATACGTCGCGAAAATCTCAAAGCGCGGCCTGATAGTCTCTTACACAATCAGACAAGATCACGGGGTATCACATAATCCCAATTTTGCGAGTAGACACGCTTATCTCCTTCATAGGCATCAAGCTCCGCCCTGAGATAGAAATATTGCGATGAAGAACTCAGTACGGTGCGGCCTTTGGTACGAATGGACCAGCTATTCCTGATAAATGATCTCTCCCAGGTGGTTTCACCCTGAACGGAATCGAAATCGTCGCCTTGATACGTGTACCATTCTTTCGCTGTGCGACTGATTGTCAGGTCAATTCTCTTGATATACTGTGATCCGTTGTCGTTGATCACCTTCAGCTGAGATACATCCGTAGCAAGATCCCGGATCACGGTCCAGTTGTGATATTCCGGTCTGATCACCTCCATCCTTTCAGGGGGAGCTGCTTCCGGCAGATCCAATTGACGAAGTCGTTTGTCTTCAGGCTGTGGTTTTCGAGTGGGTAGCAGCAACCTGCTGTTACTTGTATACAGCTTGATTCCGGCTGACTCCGGTGCAGGCCACGCCATCGGCCAATACGAAGTGGAAACAGCCACACGTATTCTATGACCGGCTGGAATCGCCTGGCCAATATAATTCAAATCCACCTTGACGGTATAGTGTTTGCCTGGCTCCAATGGTTCGGGGAATTCGCTGCTGTTTCTGTGTGTTAAATTGAGGAGGCCGTAGGAAATCCGGGTTGCTTTATCGTCCGGTGCTATATCGGACAGTCTGACAGCGATCATTGCAACGGGTTTGTCTGCTTCAAGTTCGAGCTCTACCCGAGGAGCCCCCAGTATCTCGATCGATTCCTTCAGTGGAGCACTGTCATAAACACGGGCGCCCCCGTCTTCCTGGCGTTGATCATGCGGCAGATCCGGGGCGGCTGCGTAAGAACACCATTTCCCTGCAAACAGTCCCAGGCCAAGTGGAGACTGGAGTCGACAGCATTCATTCTCGCCGCTCGGTATGGCCGTGGGATCAAGCAACCGTGCAGGTGCCATGGAATAGATTGTTGTATTGATATTTGACGAAGGCCAGGATGTTTCCCCAACCCATCTTCCCCGTCGACACTCATAACTGGTGGTGGGCGGAACACTCTCCTGCATCCAGACACGGAGCATGGGTTCCGCCATTACTCCCGTATCGATGCCCTTCAGCCATGTGTCCCACCAGCGGAGCGCTTCCTGCAGAAATCCGATTGCCGGCCCGGGTATGCCGACATGGGGATATTTATGTCCCCAGGGACCGATAAGCCCTTTCCGTGGAGCGGTCAGCCCGGTGAGTAAGCGAAAAACGGCATTGGAATAGCCATCCGCCCATCCACTGACAGCCATCACCGGGCACTCAATGGCCGCGAAGTTTTCGCACACCGAGCCACGTTGCCAGTATTCATCCCGCCTCTGGTGCCGGAGCCACTTCTCCAGCCATAAGCCACTTCCCCGCAAACGCTCAAACCACATCTCGCGCCATTTTTCACCAACAATTTTGGGGTCAGGAGGGCAGGAGTTGTAAGCAAACATGGTCGATGCCCAGGAGAGATTGTCACCCAGAAGACATCCCCCCATATGGTGTACATCATCTGCAAAGCGATCGTCTGTGGATGAGGCTGTAATAATTGCTGCAAGCTGAGGTGGTCGCATCGCCGCAATCTGGAGACCGTTAAAACCGCCCCAGGAGATTCCCATGATGCCAACTTTTCCGTTGCACCAGTCTTGTCGTTCCAGCCATTCAAGGATGGCTATACCGTCATCAAGCTCCTGCTGCAGATACTCATCTTCCAGAAGTCCTTCAGAGTCGCCGCTGCCACGAAGATCAACCCTCACACCGGCGTAGCCATTTCCCGCAAAATAGCTGTAAATCTGGTTGTCACGGCTGCGCATGGAGTCCCGCTTGCGATAGGGGATATACTCAAGAATAGCGGGAACAGGATTTTTTCCGGCACTTTCCGGCAGCCAGAGCCTCGCTGCCAGCCTTACCCCGTCCTTCATTGGGATCCAGACATTCTCATGCTGAACAACTTTGTGTGCAAATTCTCTAACGATCTTCATAGGAATCTATTTTGAAAGGCAACATCGCCAGGGCCGTCTGATAGTTTGCCGATAACTCCTCGTGACTGTCCGCCCCCATATAAAGAACGGCAATCTCAAAGCTGTAACTATCCTGATCAAACAATTCGGAAAGGCGCATGCCTTCCTGAATGTGGACAAGCACCTCCGTACCTGGAAATTTCTGCTCGACCTGTCTGATGTCTTCTCTATCTGGTACCGTAACAACCCGACCATCCTGAAAAAATCGAAGCATAAACTTTGCAGCCACCTTCACCGGCCCTTGACGATATGGGAAATCCGGACGCTGCCCCAGGGCAAGATCAATCAGCACCTTGTGATGGTATTCGCCGTCAACCAGCTTGAAGAGGGGACAGTGAGATTTTGAAATTCGGGTATTGATTTCAAGGAGGTGGATGGTGTTTTTGTCTTCATTCCAATAAAACTCTATATTGAATGGAGCATTATCGTATCCGATATGAACCATGACTTTTTGGGTTGCCTCTATCATGCGGTGCTGAACATCGGAAGGGAGGTTTGATGGGTACTGGTAACGTGTAAATGTCGAACTGTGGATGCTGTCACGAAGAGAATCTATAACTCCGTATATATGAACGCTCCCCTTATACACATACCCCTCAAGTGTGCACTGCTGACCGTGGGAGATAAGACCTTCGGCAATGCAGTGGTACCCGTCAACAGCTCTGATCCCTTCGGGCAGTTCAGCTTTGCTCAGGATTAAATTAAAAGGCTCTGCGTATCTGGCAATATTTTTACGAATAATATCAAGGCTGGTTTCGAACTCTATGGTATCGCGTATCAGAAAACCGAGATGGGACAGTACTGACTTGACAGGTTTGAGCCAGAAAGGAAAGTCCAGCGTGCATTGTGCAACAGCATCTTCCCGAAATGGATAAATTTTCTGAAATGGTGGAACCAATTCCGGAATAACTTCTTTTTGAAGGAGGCGACTCCAGTATTTATGCTCGCATTTAAGCACAGAGATAAGGCTTGGCCCCTCCAAACCTATCTCATCTCGAATGAGAGGTAATGTCGTGCTGACAGGAAAATCCCAAAACCCGATAACAGCGTCAACAGTACCGTCAAATTCCAGCAATACTCTTCGTGCATGCTCAAGAAGTTCTTGAACAGGAAAGCGTTTCACACGTTTTATCTCCTGGTAAGATAAAAGAGCATGAAAGCGGTATTGATCTGAAGACTGTACTTCCTGCAGCTGGGCAAGGTGAAAATCGTCGAGACCTACCACAAAGATAATCTTAACCATTATTATTAGTACGTTGTGATTAATGGGTATTCAGGAAGTCTGCATATTTCCATCACCTTTATAAAAAAAACCGTGCCACCTTAGTTTCAAGGCAACCCGGCTATCTAAACTAGACCCGCAGTTTTCCGTCCCTGCCTTGCGGCAGGTTTGGCTTTATCGTATATCGAACACACTTACATAATTAATTTTAGGTAAGAAGGTCACCACATGTCAATGCACTGAAAAAACAACAGCGAGTCCACACTGACATGTGTGAACTCGCTGCTATTCGAGAAAAGGGAGACTGAATTCTTATGCTACAGGAGACGTTTTTCGTTCTTGTTCCTCTTAATACAGGGCGACAATCTGTTCGTACCGATCCCGGCTGGCATCTTTGTTAAAAGTGTAGAGCCTTGGAGCGGAGCGGAAGTGAACCACACCTTCGTTGGCATCCAGGTAAAATTCAATATCGTCACTCGTACCGAAGAGACCGCTTTTGCTGAGTGCGTGAATATAAGGGCCTTCCACCTTACGCAGTTCGATCCGTTCAAACCTTTCCAAAGCCTTCAGGATAGCTTTTTGGGTTTCTTCGAGGTTGCTTTTGAAGGGCATTGGTTCGACTTTATGCCGGGCTTGCTCTGTCTGGCTGGAAACAGCGTTCAAATAACCCGGAATAGGTGCCAGTTTCCCGTCTTTGACTCCAATACAGGAGGGCACAATTGCGTTTCTCATGAGAACCAGACTTGCAACCACAACTACCACGGCAGAAATACCTAATATTGATCGCATACTCCCCTCCACTTTGAAAGTATTTCAGATTTGCTGTTGTACTTGTTGTCTTTCACTTTTCAGCTATATCTTTAATTTTCAATAACATTATCTGTGGTCGGAGACCGGTTACATTGATCCGGCCTCCGACAGCAATCTGTTACATCAGCGAGCCATTGACCAGGAAATGGGCATAGATGCTGGCGATGTAGCCAAGGGCAATTACCGGGGTCCACTTGAGGTGGCCCAGGAAGGTGTA
>NZ_JBLXGE010000017.1:0-94791 GCF_048381775.1 Desulfosediminicola sp.
GACAAAGGTTAAGATTCCGACATAGCCGACCCAGTGCATGGTCAGGTTGAGCTGGATACCTGTATCCCCGCCTGAAGCCGCCATGGCCATCGAGCTGAAACCCAGAACGGTGCCGAGGGTAACAAATAACTTAAAAAAACTCATTTTCTGCATTTAACCTCTCCTGTGGTGATGCTTTAAAACGTGTCCCGCAAGCAATCTCACCTGCGGGACGGATTTAATCTAACTAGTTGGAATTATTGTAGTCATTCCCATGAGTGGCCAGATTATGGTGACAGCCAGCCAGGTTACTGCCATGAGCAGAATTGACGCTGGTATGCCATATTTTACGAATTCTCCTGTGGTGAACTGCCTGGAGTTGTAGGCAATGGCGTTCGGTGCCGCCCCGACCAGGAGCAGAAACGGCATGCCGGCAACAACCAGGGAGGAGAAGAGTATGACTTCTCCGCTTACGCCGAGATATGGTGCAATAACAAGTGCAACAGGCAGGGAAATGGCGATTGCCGCGACGTTCATGATGAAGTTGGTCATCATCATGACGAAGAAGGCCATGCCCATAATGAATACGATTGCCGGAGCATTTTTGAACAGCTGCAACCAGTTGACGGCGAGCCATTTAGCGGCACCGGTCTCCCAGAGGCAGAAGCCGATGGACATTGCACCGGCAAAGAGCAGGATTATGTTCCAGGGCACCATTTCAAGATCATCGAGATCAAGAATATTCAGGGCAAAAAAGGCGATTGTGGATAAGAGCATAACCCCGGTTTTATCAAGCGACGCAAAGGCCGGGACAAAACTCTTGAGGGCAATAACAAGAATGGTCGCTACCACAATGAGTACGGTCGCTATTTCATTACGGCTCCAGGAGCCGAGTTCGACATACATCCGCGCCGCCCGCTCTTTGAGGCCGGGAATGCGATCTTTCTCCGGGCGGAAGAAGACCATGACAAATCCCCAGAGCAAAAACACCATCAACCAACCGATGGGGAACATGTACATGGACAGCTCGAAAAAGCTAATGTTCACACCCATGATGTCCCTGTAGAATCCTAGTGCTACAGCACCACGGGCAGCGCCGAGCAGGGTCACGATACTTCCCGCTCCGGCGACATACGCCATACCTATAAAGAGCCCCTTGCCGAATTTGGTCGGGTTGTCGTCGTCCGAGTAGAGCGCATGGATGGTCATCAGCAGCGGGAACATGGTGGCAGCCACCGCGGTGTGAGCCATCAGGTGGGTCAGTGCTGCGGTCATGACAAAACATCCCAGGTAAATCATGCTGGTTCGTTCACCAATGATGGACAACATCTTGTAAGCCAGTCTCTTGGTGAGGCCTGTCTTGGTGAAGACCATGCCAATGACTATGGAGCCAAAGATGAACAGTACTGATGGGTCCATGAAGTCGCGAAATGCCGTGGCCGGGTTACGGATCAGAAAAATAGCCTGCAGTGCGCCTATGGTAAGGCTGGTGATACCGATCGGAACAACTTCGAATACCCACCAGGTAGCAGCCAGGACAAAGATTGCCAATGCGCCTTTGGCCTCTTTACTGAGGACAAAGTGTTCTCCAAGTGGATCGATAGCATCCGGCCAGGGCGGACACCAGTAGACAAATGCAAAAAGACCAATGCCAAGCAGCATGAAGAAGAGCCGCTTAAGATCGAATGTGGAACCTCTGGCCTGCTGCTGTACCGCTGTTGCTTCACTCATAATCTTTTCCTTCAGTCCTTAAATATTGTGAGCGCCGAGGTTCGGGATGCGGGTTTCATTTACTGCACGTCTTTTAGCGAGGCGTATCCCGGCAGCGCTGTGTTTACTTTTCCCGGTTACTCATTGGTCTGTTGCAATGTGTAACGGAACACCTCAAAGCAACCGATGTGCCAGTATTGTGATAAATCGTATCGAAAGGAAATGGCGGTGGGGCTGGATCTGTTACTGACCTGTCTGGTGTGAACTCCCGGTATCGAACAGCAAGAGAGTGACAGTTGTTGTATTAAGTATCCGATTTTATGTGTATGTGATTGTGGCGTGGAGGGCTTTCAGAGCTTGTGAAAAGAGTGCCGGGAGCTGTACAAAAGAGGGTGAGGGAACCGGGAAAAATCACGTAATCGCGTGTACCGGTGACAAGCGTTCAGGGTTTGGTGAACCTGTCAGAAAGGTGTGCAGGCGTCAAATCTCTTTACAGTTTGCAAAGTAATCGGACAGGTAGTAACGCCTTTTTTGCTAAATCTCTGGAGTTGTGAGGTTGGGCTACCATGTTTATTCGGCTGATTTACGGCCGTTAGGAGGCCATAAAGGGGTCGGTGATACAAAATGGTATGAAACATGCACAAGAAACCACAGCGAGGCTTTGATTTGTGTAACGCAGGTAAAAAAACAACATTTTCATAACGAGGAACACCATGTCATCAATAGCGATCTTTCCATGCATATTTACACCGGCATCCGAGGTGGCTGAAGCCCTTGCCCGCACACATGACCTGAGAGTGTATCGTGATCAGCAATTACTCGAAGATACATCTAGATTATATGGAACAAGCCTTGATAGACTGAACGGGGCTCTTTATGGCAGAACCTCTGTTTTCAATAAATTTACTTTAGAGAGAGAAAAGCACCTCAATCAGCTCAAGAGCGTCCTGGTTGAAAAGATCGTCCAGCCCCAGGGGTATATGTTCTTTGGTTACATGACCTCCCTGATCTCTCCTCAAATCTCGCATATTTTTAAAGCGCTGATTGCAGATAACAGGCAATCACGCATCGAGGCAGCACTTGCTGCAGGGCTTTCTGAGCGCTCAGCGAAAAAACAGATCCATGACGAAGATCTGAAAGCTTTTAACTTAACCGACTTTTTGTATAAAAAAGAGGCGTTTGACAGCTCACTTTTCGATCTGGTTGTGCCGGTGGAAGGTCGCTCTGCCGATACTCTTACCGGGGTAATCTCAAGTTATTTTCAAAGAACATCCCTTCTCAGAACCGAGCAATCCGAGCAGGCTGCAGTTGATATGGCGGTGCAGGCTGAAGTAGAGCGAAAGCTTCTGGCGGCCGGCCATAAAATGAATGTCTCTGTCTCTGGTTCCAAGGCGACTCTGGGAGTGGAGAAAAGTGTTTTGAACTTTGACAGGCTGGTCAACGAATTGAACAACCTGGTTCTTGACGGGGTAGCAGCCATTACGGAAGTGCAGGTTGAAAAAAGCATTCACTACAATGATTCGATTTACCGGAGGCAGCGTTTCGATCTGCCATCAAAAGTTCTTTTCGTCGATGACGAGCGTGAGTTTGTTGAGACCATTTCTGAACGTCTGATAAGTAGGGATGTCGGCACTTACGGCGTGTTCAATGGTGACGAAGCTTTGAGTCTTCTCGAAGAGGATTGCCCGGATGTGATGGTGCTCGATTTGAAAATGCCGGGCATGAGCGGGGTTCAGGTACTTCGGGAAGCCAAGAAGGTGGCACCGGATGTCGAGGTTATCATTCTCACCGGTCATGGTTCCCAGCAGGATATGCTTGATTGCATGGAGCTTGGTGCTTTTTCGTATATGAATAAACCAGTTGATATCGCAGAGCTTTCAGCAACCATTAAGGAGGCTCACAAGAAGGCGGCATCCCATCAGCAGAGCTGATCTGCCGGCTGACAGATTCCTGGACAAGAGATATTCAGAAGAACAGAAAAATAAACAGAACGAGGTTCGCATGGTTGAGATTCAGAATACGAGAGTTTTGCTAGTCGATGACGAAGATGACTTCTTAACGACGTTGGCAAGCCGATTGGAATTACGGGATTTGAAGGTGAGTACCGCTACCAGAGGTGAAGACGCACTCGAGGTTATGAGTGGGTCAGATGTGGATGTGGTGGTGCTTGATCTATCGATGCCCGGCATGGATGGCCTGGAAACCTTGAAGCGTATCAAGAGCCAGGTTCCTGAGGCGGAGGTACTCATCCTCACCGGGCACGGTTCAATCCGTGCCGGAGTGGAGGCAATGAAGCTGGGAGCCGAGGACTTTATCGAAAAGCCTGTGGATATCAACGAACTATTGGAAAAAATAGAAGATGCAAAACAGAAGAGGGTACTGGTGCTGCAAAGCAAGTCCCGGGAGCAGATAGATAAAATCCTGAAGGCGAGACCCTGGTAGGCATGCCATGAACTGTGAACTCTTCATGGTTCATGGTCTGGACCCATTCTGGGTGCAGGTCGCAAGAAGGTCTCGATTATATGCAGTTTTGGCTGATCCGGATTTCTCATGAGCGTTGTGTTGCCGGGAAAGAACAACTGAAAATTTCAAAATGTTTGAAAATGCCAGGAAGTTGAATGGAT
The DNA here is from genome assembly GCF_048381775.1 of Desulfosediminicola sp. Taxonomy (NCBI): domain Bacteria; kingdom Pseudomonadati; phylum Thermodesulfobacteriota; class Desulfobulbia; order Desulfobulbales; family Desulfocapsaceae; genus Desulfosediminicola; species Desulfosediminicola sp. The sequence goes on from NZ_JBLXGE010000017.1 coordinate 4,314, forward strand.
TGGAAGGTGATTCATGGTAAATTCGGATTAAAGGAGCCACTGTAACCATGAAGGACGCATCGGTAAATTTTGAAATGCAGACAATCCTGGAGGGTATTCCGTATCCTGCCATGATTCTGGACAGGGCATTTCGCATCGTCGACATGAACCGGCGGCTCGAAGCCCTGACCGGCTATGAGGTCGACAGCGTGCAGGGTATTTTCGGTGAGTTGGTTGTGCGAAGCAACACCGGCAACTCCAGGGGGCAGCTTTACATCCGGGCTGTGGAGACCGGTAAATCGTTCGCAGTGGCAGGTGATGTCCTGAGCCGTTTCCGGACAAAAATCCCGGTTCTCTATAATATTGCACCTCTGAAAAAAGATCAGGAATGTCAGGGATTGCTGGTGATTGCCGAAGATATTTCAGCACGGAGCGGTGGGGGGGACAGCACTGCCGCAGCAATTGATACCAGTGACCTCATCGCACAAAGTTCGAAGATGCAGAAGGTGCTCGATATGATACCGCTTCTGGCTCATACTGACGCTTCTGTGTTGATTACCGGTGAGACCGGTACCGGCAAGGACAAGATTGCCGAGGTTATTCATCGTGAGTCCGAGCGGGCAGGCCAGCCTTTTATCAAGGTGAACTGTGGCGCACTGCCGACAGAATTGCTGGAGTCTGAACTGTTCGGACATGTCAAAGGTGCCTTTACCGGGGCTACAAGAAATAAGCAGGGCATGTTTAAGCTGGCAGACAGAGGAACTCTCTTTCTCACAGAGATCGGTGACATGCCTCTGTCGCTGCAGGTGAAATTATTGTCAGTACTTGATGACAGGAAGTTCATTCCGGTTGGGGGGGAGCAGAGTGTTGAGGTGAATGTCAGGATTATTGCCGCAACTCATCGCCCTTTACGGCAGCAGGTGGCCAGGGGCGAGTTTCGGGAAGATCTCTTCTACCGTCTTAATGTCCTCCATGTACACCTGCCTCCAGTAAGGGAGCGGCAACGGGATGTGGAGTTACTGCTCCATCATTTTCTGCATACGTACAACCAACGATTAAATAAGAGTATAACCGGCTTTTCCGCAGGGGTCAGCAAGCTGCTTCATAACTATAAATATCCCGGTAATATCAGGGAACTTCGCAATATTGTTGAATACTGCGTCAATGTTTGCCCGGAAGAGACGATCCGTCGGCAGCATATTCCTGTCTTTCTGTTCAATGCAGTTGAGGAGAAGCGTGAAGTTGTTACCGACGAAAATACTCTGTCCCGGGTAGAGACCTGTGCTCCGCAATCCCGGAATGACGAGATAAAGGCGGGGGAGAGTTGGGGAGCTATCGAGCGGCAGATGATTGTCGAAATGCTGACGAGGCATGGCGGCAGCAGAAAACTTGCGGCGGAGGAACTGGGGTGGGGACGCATGAAGCTCTGGCGACGGATGAAAAAGTACGAGCTGTTGTGAGAGGTGTTTGATGAAACGGAAACTTTTGATGACCATCCAGGGAAAATATGTTGCGCCGCGATTCGATCTCGCTACAGAACTGCTGGTCGCGAGCATCAGTGACGGCAAACTGGCTGGCGAGCCGAAGACCATCATCATGGATAAACCGTCCGATGAGAAGCTGTGTAAAATGATCCTCGAGGAAAAAATCACCGACGTGGTCTGCGGAGGCATCGATGAAATGCACTTTAACTTCCTGCGCTGGAAACAGATCAGTGTTGTGGATGGAGTCATCGCCGACTGGCGCAATGCCTTGAATATGCACCAGGCAGGCTTACTCAGGCAGGGGCAGATACTGTTTGATGGTACCGGTCAAGGTGACCAATCATGAGAGGAATCAATACATCGCTTGATTTTGAACGGGTGATTCCCGATTCTCTGAAACCCGGTCGATTTGTCGCTTCCAAGCGTAATTATCAAAAGCTGCGTTATGCACTTTTGGGCGCAATGGTCGTTATAGCCTTGGTGCCGGTGAGCATGGTATCGGGGCTGAGCTACTATTATTACCACAACCTGCTGGTCAAGGCAGAGTCTGAACAGTTGAACTGGCAGCTCGATGGTTCGGTCAGCGCTATGCAGCACATGGTCGACAGTCTCAGCTCAGTGGTTGAATTCGTAGCCAGGGAAGATCGCTACCAGGAACTGGTGAGCGGCCATAACCTGATGGAGGTACTCAAGAGAAAACGAGAACATTACGGATTCTTTGCCGACCTCGGGGTAATTGACAGCGTTGGCATCAAACAGGCCTATTATGGTCCCTATGACCTGGTGGGCAAGGATTATTCCAAGGAGAGCTGGTACCGGGAGGTCATGGCCAGCGGACTCCATATCAGTACTGTCTATATGGGATATCGCCAGACTCCCCATTTTGCCATCGCCGTCAGCAAGATCGACCCGAAGACGAGAAAACCATGGGTGCTCAGGGCAACCATTGATGCACTGACTCTGCAAAAGTTTGTCAATACCATCAAGACCAACGCCGCAGCAGACTTGTTCATTGTCGATGAGTCGGGGGTACTACAGACTCCATCGGTCTACTATGGTGATACCTTTCAGAGCTATCCAATGGCGATTGCGGCCGGTACCCATCATACCGTGGCGGAAAATGGCGAGGCGATTTTTGAGGCGATAGGCAAAATACCGAATACGCCCTGGTCGGTGGTTCTGGTGAAGAAGCATTTTATTCACCAGGCGGATTGGGTGGCTTTTAAAAAGCAGCTTCTGTACATCATACTCGGCAGTATCATTCTGGGTGTTTTTATTATTCAGTACCTGGTCAGCTATCTGATCAACCTTATTCGCAGCGCGGATGAAATGCAGATGTCGATGCTGAAGGAGGCGGAGCATAACGACAAGTTGGTTTCCATCGGCCGACTTGCTGCGGGCGTAGGTCATGAAATTAATAACCCACTGGCGATAATCAATGAGAAAACAGGGCTTATAGAGGATCTGCTCACCATAACGTCTGACTTCGAATATAAGGCTACCATCGAGAAAAACCTGAAAGGGATAAATACCAGTGTGAAGCGGTGTAAGGCTATCACCCACCGGCTTCTCGGTTTTGCCCGGCACGGCGAAGTGAGGGCTGAGAAATTTGAGATTAATGACCTTATTTGCGAAGTGCTCACTTTTCTGGAAAGCGCTATGCGATATAGCCGTATCAATACAAGTCTGCATTTTGGTGATGATTTACCGACGATTGAAAGCGACAGGATGCAGCTTCAACAGATATTTCTGAATATCATCAACAATGCCATAGACGCCATCGGCAAGGATGGTGGAATCACCATTACCACCAGTCAACTTGTGGGGGATATCCAAGTAACAGTGCAGGATAACGGGCCAGGCATGGAGCAGGAGGTGGTGTACCGGATTTTTGAACCCTTCTACACCACTAAGGAGCAGGGTAAGGGCACAGGGCTGGGGCTTTCCATAACCTATGGCCTGATCAAGAAACTGGGCGGTGATATTACAGTGCACTCAAATCCCGGCAAAGGTACCGCATTTACGATCACTATTCCGATAGAGGGGGAACAGCATGATAGCGAAGAACGGTAAGGTCTTGCGGATATTGATTGTAGATGATGAGGTGGAGTTTGCTCAAACCCTTGCCATGCGGCTGGAGTTGAGAAAATTTCAGATCGGGATCGCACACAGTGGGCGCGCCGCACTGGATATCATGGCTCAGGAATCATATGACCTGATGCTGCTCGATTTAAAGATACCGGATATTGGCGGGCTTGAAGTAGTAGGGATTTTAAGGGATAGAGGCACTTCCGCCAGGATTATTGTTGTTTCCGGTGACGGCCCGGCAGGAGAGGAACAGGTCAAGCTGGAGGCGCCTGTGGCCTCTTACATGGCCAAGCCGGTGGAGTTGAACGCGTTGCTGAAGAATATCAGCCTACTCTTTCCTGATGACGTATGAGTGGCGCTCTCCCCGCTTTTTGCAATGATTTTATGTCGTGATGTCAGGTGACCAGCTGGGTTGCCATGGCGACTCAACCCCGCGACACGGTTTCGATTCTGTCGATCGATTTCCGGCAACAGTTTTACTGATCTTTTCCCGCAAGCAACTCTGGTTGTGTGCCGGGCTGTCGTTGAATGATTTGAAGCATTTTACCCGATTTCGGTATTGACCGGCTAACTCCCCGTATACTTTCCTTTAGTCGTTTACTTCTCCTGCCTCCATGGTATAGTCCCTGACTTTTTGTTTTTTGGGCAAAACGATATACCCGAAACAGTCTTAATCTACTGTTTTTATTGCTACATTGTTGTTTGGCCCAAAAGGAGAGTAAGGGCGGGTTCGAAGCTCGCCAGTGGAGAGAGATATTAATTACTCGTTCTTGCGTCCAATAGTTCAGGTATGAAGCGGGACGCTCATGTCAGGGTTGATGAGAGAGCGGAAGTCGGTAAAGGGAGTTCCTAATGATAAAGAATACACATCTGTTGAAACAGTCAGTGCTCGTGGTGACAATAAGTCTGGCTTCGGGCCACGCCATGGCCGCAGGCTTTCAAATTAATGCTCAGTCAGCAACCGGCATTGGTCGCGCCTTCGCAGGTGATGCTGTAATCGCAGATAACGCCTCTGTAGTGGCCCGCAACTCTGCAGCCATGGCACTTTTTGATGAAACGTCAATGTCGCTTGGTTTTGAAACGATCACCTCCCTGATTGAAGTCAAAGATGCCAGCTATAATGGCGGTGCCATTGGAACTGTTGACGATGTCGGTGGCACCTCCATTGCCCCCAACTTTCATCTCATCGTGCCGATCGATGACAAATTTGCCGTGGGTGTCACCGCCTATTCAAATTTCGGCACCAAGACAGAATTTCCCGATTCATATGAGGCGACGGAATTCGGCGGCCTGACCGATGTGAAGAGCTATAACCTCGGTGTAGCCGGTTCCTACCGTATTAACGAGCAGTTGAGCGTAGGGGCTGGTCTTGACCTGATCTACGGTCAGGGTTCAATGAAGCGAATTTTCAGTGGAGACACACCATTCCCCGGACAAACTATTCTCGATGTGGATAAAGCGGATGGATGGGGAGTCGGTTTTAATCTTGGCACGACATATGAGCTGAATGAAAATAACCGATTTGGCCTGTCATATCGCTATAGCCCCACCATGGATACTGAAGATGACAAGGGCCAGAAAATCAGCTTGCCTCTGCCGGATATAGCGGAATTTTCCGGTTATCATAGAATCGAAGATACCAAGTTCGCGGTGCATTACAGTATCCAGTGGATTGGCTGGAGTGCATTCGATAAGATCACATTTAACGATTTGGAAGGTCCTTTTGCCCCTGCTGAGAAAGACTATGCCTGGCAGGACGGCTGGCATTTCGCCCTCGGCGGTACTTATTACCTGAACGATACCTGGACGCTTCGTGCCGGGTATATGTATGACACCGCCGCCCAGGATGAGGTTACCTCTATTTCCGTACCCGATTCAGATCGCCAATGGTTTTCCGCCGGCTTCACCTATGCCCTCAATGAAAAATCTGATATTGATTTTGGCTTTACCTACCTGTTGGGTAAGGATGTGGCCGTAACAGAAACGACAGAGCTGGGCACTTCTGTCAGCGCAACCACCCATGCGGATGCGATTTTAATGGGTTTGCAGTATAACCGTTCATTCTAAATACTTCGGTTTTACGGTTTTACGGTTAGGTGGCAAGGGGGGCATGCATTCCCTTGCCATTATTTTTGGGAGTGGTAACCCGCTAAGAAGTAAATCTGCTGTTTACCCAACCGAAAGAGCCGTTTGGCAGCCGTACATAATACCAGCCATTATTCTTGGCTCTCACTGTGAGCTTAGCCCCCCGATACCCCCTGTCCGTGACGGAAGAACCCATTGCCGGTGCTGTTCGCACGTTGAGAACAGGTGAATCGACTTTGACCATAAAGGTCTTTTTCAGGTTCTGTTTGGGAGAGGTGATCTTAATTCCCCTTGGTCTCTCAATGACCACATAGCCATTCCTGGATTTCTTATAATACACACCGTAGTAATTATAATAGACGTCCTTGCCTATTTTTACCGATTGAGCGCCGGACGGCAGTTTTTCGATAGTAATGCCAACGGGTGCGGTTACCACATTAAAACCGTTTCTGTTTTTCTGGTAGTAATAGCCATTGTGGAAATAGTAATTCTTGCCGCTATGCTTCACCACCATGTGACCTTTAGGCAGCATCTTTACATGATGCCCGGGAGCGTAACCGCTCTGGGAAGGGCCTGCTAATGCAGTTTGTGCTACGGCCACAGCGAAAACCATCAGCAATACAGCAAATGCCGCAAATTTTCTGTAATCTATATATGCTACGTGCTCTCTGTTCATCTCATATCTCTTGATGTTAACTTTTATCACTAATGTCCCGGAGTGTATCCGATAACGTATTCGGGCTGACTTGCAGAAAACACAAATCAATTCACGTGCCAGAATGGGCATTGATCTGGCTGAAACTGTTATCGTCCTGAACTATCGAATCGAACTGGCGGGGGAAAAATCTTGCAGTAAGGGCAGGCAAAAGAGTGGTGAACAGTTTTTACTCACTCATCTCTGCGATGGGTAATTTTTACACCTTATGGTGCGGCCCGACGTTTTTGAAAATTAACGATAGCGAGCCAGCAGAATTGCCCGAATGCCGATCGGTGTTTCTTCATCATCCCAATGCACCCGGTGCCCGGGAGTCCGGGCATCATCATTTGGGGAATGCCTGTATCAATGGGCTGTTCGACCATAATTCCCGGTCGACTACGTTCATTTGCTCAGCCATGATATAATTATTCTCAATAGATGGCAGGAAATATGAGAGGCATAGTTAAAGTATTGCTGTTTTTATATGCCTCTTGCGGTTTTCAGATTTTGTGGAAGCTCTAAGATTATTTCACTGTAAAGAGAGATGAATATGGAGATCCTGAAAAAGATTGTTGTACCCGTAGATTTCGAGGATAACACAGAGTATCTGGTTGATTATGCCTCTGAGTTGGCGAGAAAATTTGATGCGGAAATGTATCTTGTCCACGTCATTCCAATGGGGTACAGCCTTGGCGGGGAGATGGTCGTAAGGTACTCAGCCATTAAGGAGGATGAGTACAAAAGTTCTGTTGAAAAAATGATGGAACGGCTGGTTGCCGTAACAGGCAAGGATGGCATCCGGTGTAATGGGAAAGTGTTTGTCGGTGATCCTGCTGAAGAAATTGTGCAGTATGTCGATGATGTCGGGGCGGATATGGTGATAATCAGTACCCACGGTGCCAAAGGTCTCGAAAAGATTCTGCTGGGTAGTGTCACCTCCCGGGTGGTTAAACGTTCTAGCTGTCCGGTATTGAGCATGAATCCATATAAGATGAAGAAGTAAATACTGCTCGTATCGGTCCGATCCGGCTGGCTTGTACCGATAATGGAGTGACGAGGGTGCTGAACTGGTTTTGCCGGCAGTCCAGTCGATTCAACATGCGGTTGTCCTGCGGAGAGGTGTGTGGTGGTTGCCTTGGGAGTGTGCCAGTTCAACGAGGTGCTGGTTCAGGCTGGTTATCAGTTCATGGTCAGAACAGGCTATTACTTCTGATGTTGTGCGAAGGCGAAGCACCAGCCGTTACTCCTCTCTTCTAGTTTCTAACCCCTGACTAATTGTCTTCCTGACCACCCAACTGATACTTATCCATCTTCACATGGAGGGTTGGGCGGGATATTCCGAGCATTCTTGCGGCCTGGGAGCGGTTGCCGCCGGTGAGGTCGAGTGCTTCCCTGATGAGAGTGGAAGTGATGTGGTCGATGCAGAAGTCATGGGCCTTGGGGTGCTGACCGGAGATGAGGATCGAGCGTGCCCAGGTCTGGATGGATTCCTCATGACTCATTGCGAAGGTATCATGCTGGAGTTCGCCCTGAAAGTTGATTTCTTCAGGCTGAACCGCTGCTCCTCTATTGAAAATCAGGGTTTTCTTGAGGGTATTTGACAGCTCCCGGATATTGCCCGGCCAGTCATAATGGGTAAGCTTTTTCAGAGCATCCTGGGAGATACCGGGATTGGTAATATCCATGTTTTGGGAAAGCTTTGAGAGCAGATAATGCACCAGGGACGGGATATCATCTTTCCGCTTCCGGAGCGGCGGCAGGGTGATGGTCACCACTCCCAGACGATAATAGAGATCTTCGCGAAAGCTGCCATCACGCACAGCCTGTTCCAGGTCACGGTTGGTGGCGGCGATGATACGAACATCCACGGCAATCTGTTCTTTTCCGCCGATCCGCTCGATGCTGTTTTCCTGAAGCAGTCTCAGAAGCTTGGCCTGAATAGAGAGCGGCATATCGCCAACCTCATCAAGAAATACTGTGCCACCCTTCGCCTGCTCGATTTTACCGATCTTCCTCTGCATGGCTCCGGTGAAGGAACCCTTTTCATAGCCGAACAGTTCGGATTCGAGCAGTGTTTCTGGGATGGCCACGCAGTTGATCACGGTAAATGGTTTATCCACCCGGTGCGAATAGTTATAGATGGCACGGGAGGCGAGTTCTTTACCTGTGCCCGATTCACCACGAATAAGCACGGTGGCGCTGGTATGGGAGACTCTGCCGATGGATTTATAAACATCGAGCATCTCCTTGCCGCTGCCGATAATTGCTTCATGACCGGTATAGGTTTCCGACTCGGGGTTGACCGCAATTGGCGAAGACATGGCGCGGCCTGTATTGAGCCCTTTTTCAATCAGCTCAAGCATTTCCGGGATATCGAAAGGCTTGTAGATAAAATCGTAAGCGCCTTTCTGGATGGCACCGATGGCGGTTTCGGTGTTTTCGTGGGCGGTGATAATGATAATCGGGATTTTAGGGCGTTCGGCGTGGATTTGTTCGAATACCTCGATTCCACTCATATCGGGCAGCCGTACGTCGAGCACGATCAGCTCCGGATTGGTCGCCAGTGCCTGTTCTATACCTTCCTGACCATTGAAGGCAGAGTCGGTCTGATACCCTTCCTGCCTGAGGATTTTGGAGAAGCTGGCGTTGAGCTGGTGGTCGTCGTCGATGATAAGGATTTCTGACATGGGTCCATCCTACATGGGGAGTCTGATTCGTATCTTGGTGCCGGTATTTGTGGGAATAATTGACAACTTACCGCCATGTTCACGGGCGATGCGGTCGACAATACTCAAGCCAAGACCGGAACCTTCATCCTTGGTGGTGAAAAAAGGAGAGGTGACTTTGTCTCTAATAGATTCCGGGATGCCTGGGCCGTCGTCCCGCACTGTTATCTCAACAACGTTACCGTCGTTCGGATCATAGCCGCTTGCGGTCCGAATAACAATCCTGCCGCTGCCGACAAAGGCTTCGCAGCTGTTGGTCAAAAGTCCCAGCAGTGCTTCGCGCATTCGGTCATAATCTATCAGCACCTCGGGAAGGTCCGGCTGAAAGTCATAGGTCAGCTCGGCATTTTTGCCCTGGAGCTTAAACTCCATAAGCTTGCCAACAGATTGAATTACTTCTTTTAAATCATGCTTTTCCAATTTTATCTTCGGAGGGCGGGAAAACTCAAGAAAGCTGGTCACCACATTGTCTATCCTGTCGATTTCCTCAGAAATTACCTTCAGATCTTCTGTCTGGTCGTTGGACAGTTGTGATGAACGTGACAGTGTAAACATTCTCATTTTGATGGAGGTAAACGGGTTACGGATGGTATGGGCAACGCCTGCTGCCAGTTCTCCAACCATGGCCATTTTTTCCGCTTCGACAAGGTTTTTTCGGCTTCGGGTCAATTCATCATTGGCTTGGTCATACCCCTTTTTCATGTTGCCCAGTGATTGCTCCAACGAAGCTATTTCGTTTTGAGAGCTTGCCTGGAACGTGCTGCCGGTTTGAAGGGCCATATCGCGGATGGGGCCGAGAATTTTTTTGTAGAGCAGGAAGAAAAAGAGTGGGCAGAGAATCGTGAAAGAGATGATTGCCAGATATCCTGCTTGTTTAAACACTTCGGAACGTTCAATTTCACGAATCTCCTCTTCGATAATATCGTCCCATTGTTCGGTTCCCAGTTTGGCGCATAGGTAGAGCAGGTTAAAGTGGTGATCTCTTTGCCGCGCATGGGCTTCGGATATATTTATCGTGGCCGGATTTTCAAGATACTCTTCAACTGCGTGCAGGGTCTCTGTTTTGTAAACGATGTATTTTTCGGAAATCTCCTGCAGAATTTGTCGTTGCCAGCTACTCAGGTTCATGTTCAGAACCTGGTTGAGTTCCCGTTCAAAATCGGTCTGGAATGTTTCCAGCGAGTCGAGCCATTCCTGGTTGCCATCAACGAAGAAAAAGGTCAGGAGCCCTTTCTGGTTTGCCAGTGAAACTTCCAGTTTCTGAGAAATTTTATAAATAACCAGCTCTTTCTGGACCATTCTCTTAATGAGATTGTTGATCTCGGTGGCATGCCAGAGCATGGCGATACTGCAAATAAACATCAGCAGGCTCATGGTGCCGAATATGGTAAAGAGCCGGACCCGTAAACTGACGGAACTCAACATTGCTGTACTTCTCCTTTGTTAATCAGGTTATTGCTGACCAGGATCAGCGACCAGTGTTCACAAATACAGTGCTAAGCACAATTTGACAATAACAGAATGGCACATTGTGGCGGGTGTTTAGCGTGTGTTCCCCAAAAAGGATATTGTGCTGTTTACAGGCAGGTGGCGATAAGATGGCGAGGGAGAGCTCGGAGTGCTGACCTGAAGACTGTAAATGGCCCCGGATTAGTTATAATCTACCGGCAGGAGGGGAGAAACACCGGCCGGACAAGATTGCCTGAAAAATGTATATGGAAAGTGGTGAATAGCCGTCTGAAAAGAAAATATTCTGCAGAATTGCTTGGGGATTGAAAGCCCAGGCCAGGCAGCCCAGGTTCAACTATACGCTTGAGGGGGCTGGGAGGGAGTTTAGGTGAATCCCGTGTGGGTTGCAAAAAAAGAATGAGATCGCTCAGGGATTCGATGGCAAATACCTACAGAATGTCCTGTCAGGCATGGCAAGAAACAGCGCCCGAAAATGTGCCAAACATTCCGGGCGCCGGTATCCATAACTGTCAGGCGGAACGGATTTCTATAACCTTGGGCTTTGCTGCTTCAGCCTTAGGCAGGTAGAGTTTGAGTACACCATCCTTCAGCTCCGCATTGACTTTGGGTACGTCAATTGACTGCGGGACGGAAAATACCCTTTTGTACTCGACGCTATCGAACTCTTTCCAGATCTCTGATCCGGAGGTGTCCAGTTTCCGGACTCCACTGATCTCAAGCCTGCCATTATCAACATGCACGCTAATCTGTTCTTTGGCTACACCAGGCATATCGGCATGTAGTAGGATCTGATCGTCATTTTCAAAGATATCAACCAGCGGGGCTATTACCGGCAGCTCTTTGGTGCGTTCCGGCATGCTTTCCTCTTTCAGAATCATTTCTTTTCTATCGCTCATGACTGTCCCTCCATTGAAGTTGTAAACGCACTTATGGAAGATCTATCATTTAATGGTGATTTGCTTGAGTTTGGCAGCTTCAGCCTTTGGCAGACTCAGGGTCAGGATGCCTTCTTTCAGCACCGCTTCAACCCGCTCCGCATCAACCTCCATTGGGAGAGTGAAACTGCGGGTAAACGAGGATGTCCCACGCTCCAGTCGATGCGCTTTGTATCCTTTCGGTAATTCGGCCTTTTTTTCGCCACTGATCTCGACATAGTTTCCCTGGATGCGAAGGGTGATATCCTCCTTTAAAATGCCGGGAAGTTCAACAGCGAGCTTCAGGTGCCCTCCAGTGTCAGAGAGATTTGTGAGCGGACCGCCCTCAAACGGCCTCCAGTCAAAATCCTTGTCATACGATCTGTCAAAATCCGAAAAGAGCCGGTTCATACGATTGCGGAACAGATCCATGGCGCCAAGCATACGGTCAAAGTCACTCGCTCGAGTCCACATAACATTCCTCCTTTTCTGAAGTCAGAAATATGTCGTATGTGCACAAAAATGCGGAGAAAAGCGGTTGTTGTTTTATGTGCTCTCTCCTGTGTTTCTCAGAAATTATGAACGATTGTAATGTCTGTCAATATAGCTACCAGCGTCACGGATGTATTTTCAATTTTCATCCCGATCATTATAAATATTGGCAGAGTAATATTCGGCTCATACCGAGGCTTGGCAGAGTATTCTTGATGCATAAAATATTAAAAAGGCAGGAGAGGGACGAGTTGATATTCGTTGATTATGCCGGCATGCTCTCCGCTTGTTAAACATTCATGTTTTCAGAGGGGGGGATCGAGCTGCCGGGCTGAAGCAGAATATTTTGAAGATTACTGATACCATGAAAAAAGGAAATGTCGTGGAGGATTGGTAATCCTTCCCCAAGAGGCTCAGCAAGCCAGGAGGAAAACAGGCCGTAAACAGCTTATGAGAAGTAACAGCAGGAGGATCTGAAATGCCTAAAAATTATTATATTATTCTTGGCGTCCCAGAGGATTCAACTCAAGCAGATATCAAAAATGCCTATCGCAAACTCGCAAAAGAATTTCATCCTGATCACCACGGGAACAACCAGTCCCGATTCCAGATAATACATGAGGCGTACAGGGTCCTGAGTGACCCCACCTTGCGCCGTAATTATGATAAGATACTTAAGGGCAGGATTCAGGTTGAACAGCATCGGCGCGCTGGATTTTCGTCACTGGGCAAAGATGATATGGTTGAGCCCCTGATTCCGGAAGAGCGGACTGCCGAGAGTACGATAAGAGCCGTGGACAGATCTATACACCACTATGGCTTTCTCTTTGACAGCCTGTTTGACAGGATGCTGACAGATTTCACCGAATCGACCATGGCAGAGGGTGTTCGCCTGAAGAGTATGACCGTCGAAGTCCTTCTCACCAGAGAACAGGCTGCCAAAGGTGGTAATGTTCATATCAGGGTTCCTGTCCGTTTGCGCTGCCCAAGCTGCCGGAGTCAAACCGGGACCGGTTTTCACAACTGCTGGCGCTGCAGTGGAGCGGGATATCTGACGGGAGAGAAAACTGTTCTGGTCAATTACCCGGCAGGATTGCAGTCTCAGCATACCATGTACATCTCAATTGGCCCTGATGGGCGCAGGCTGGAGGTGATTTTTTCCATCCAGTAATATCCTGCTCTCAGGTAAACCGTGTACGTTTGATAGTTTTTGCAGTTTCTCCGGGCTCTGACAATTCCCAAACTGCATTTCCGGCTTACTCCGCTCTTTCGCTTCTTTTCAGAATAACTATCGAGAATTCAATTGATTGCATCGATATCTATTTGAATTTCCTATTTGACAAATCGCCCAGTCTAATGCAGTTTGCTGGCTGGCGAAGTTCTGTATGAATACTCCATCATTTTGGGGCAGACGGCGTTATCATGCCGGTAAGGCGAGAGGAGAGAAGCTGTAAATGGGTCAACATTTTGCAGGAATAGATATTGGTTCACGGACCATCGAACTGGTGATAGTCGATAAGGCCGGCACCATAATTGAGAACTTCCAGCGGGACACCGGTTACAACCCCATGAGTGAAGTGGATAGCCTGTTGTCGCAGGTGTCCTATGATGCGATCATGGCCACCGGGTATGGGCGAAATTTGTTTGAACTATCAATCGAAGCCCGGACGGTAACGGAAATCAAGGCGCATGCACGAGGCGCAATGGCCACTTTCCCTGGAGCCCGGACGGTGCTGGATATTGGCGGTCAGGACAGTAAAGTCATCTCTCTGTCTGAGACAGGACGAGTGAGCAGGTTTGAGATGAATGACAGATGTGCGGCGGGTACCGGGAAATTTTTGGAGATCATGGCCAAATCTCTGGGATACCGCATAGAGGATTTCGGAAACGAGGCCCTGGCTGCAAAAAAAGATATCACAATCTCTTCCATGTGTACGGTGTTTGCCGAAAGTGAAGTAACCAGCCTCATAGGCCGGGGCGAAGATTGCAGGGAGATAGCCTTGGGCTTGCACGATAGCGTGGTGCGGCGAGTCAGTGGCATGATTCGAAGAGTCTCGGCAACAGATGCGGGAGAGCTGGTCTTTACCGGCGGTGTGGCCAGGAACCCGTGCATCAGGATGTTGCTTGAGAGAACCCTTGACAGGGAAATACAGGTAGCTGAAGACCCGCAATTAATTGGCGCCTACGGCGCGGCTTTGCTGGCGCTGGAGAGTGCGCTCCAGTAACAGGTTCAGGGAATTGAATATATATTATTAAGGAGAACGTAGATGGAAGAGATGATTCCGCTGTTTGAGGATGAATATGCAGGTCAACCGGCTCCAAAGAGAGTGTTGGCATATATGCAGAAAAAGCAGGAGAACGACCAACCCATCGTCGGCACCTACTGTGCGTACGCTCCGATCGAGATAATGCAGGCCATGGGGCTTACGCCGGCTATTCTCTGCGCCTTTGCCAAAGCAACAATTGCCAGCGCAGAGACTGTTTTGCCGGCGAATCTCTGTCCTTTGATCAAGTCGAGCTATGGCTTCATTCAGGAAGGAAGTTGCCCATTTTTCTCTATGGCCGGTGCGGTTGTCGCTGAAACCACATGTGATGGCAAAAAGAAAATGTTTGAGCTGGCGGCAGAAGTTAAGCCGCTCCATGTGATGGATTTACCGCAGTTGCCGGACGAGGTTGAAGCCAAAGAGAATTGGACCAGAATGATTCGAAAACTGCAGGGTTTTCTGGAGGAGACGTTTAACCGCACGGCTACCGATCTGCAGATCGAAGAGAGCATTAAAAAGAGTAACAAACGAAATCAGCTGATGCGGAAAATCTTTGACTACGCAGCGATCCATCCGCCAGTTATCAATTGGCAGGAGATGTTTGATATCAGTTTTATGGCCCTGCCGTATGATGTTGATGATGCCGTTCCGGTACTGGAGGGGATTATCGAGCGGTTGGAACGGCGTGTAGCCGAAGGGGTTCACTACGGCAGCCAAAACTCACCAAGGGTACTGGTGACAGGCAGCCCGGTTGGTGGAGATGCTTTGAAAATCTACAAGATTATCGAGCAGTGTGGCGGCGTGGTTGTCACTCCGGATTGCTGTACCGGCCTCAAACTTTTTGCGAAGGACTTCGAAGAAGATATGGCGGACCCCGCCGAGGCGCTTGCGAAAAGGTATTTGCAGATTCCATGTTCCTGTATGACACCCAATGAGGGACGTCTGGAGGCGCTCAGTGAAATGATCGAACATTTCAAGCCTGACGCAGTGATCGACTTTGTGCTCACCGCCTGTCATTCTTACAACGTCGAGTCCTATAAGGTCGGCCAGTACATCAGCGAGAAGCACGACATGCCGTTTTTGAAAATTGAGACAGACTACTCCGATAATGATGAGGGCCAGATCCGTACCAAGGTCCAGGCTTTATTTGAGATAATCGACTGATCCCAATCGAGCTGAAAGGTGTTTTTTTGCCAGGAGCCTGTCGGACCCCAGCCCGCAATCGATGATTCGATTGCGGGCTTTTCAGTTTGTGAGCGCATCAAGATCAAGCGGGGTTCCCCGTGACGGATCCAGCTCCAGCCAACGGGCGTTTTCCTTACACTTGCTGACACAGACCCCGCATCCCAGACAGCGTTCTTCATCAATCACGATACGGCCATCTTCGAGTGAAAGTGCGCCGAACTGGCAAAATCTGACACAGACTCCACAACCGGTGCAGAGACTCTGGTCGGCCTTACAAACGTAACCGGAGGAGGCCAGCATGGGAGTACCTCTCTGCCAGGCTTGCAAGGCGCCGCAACAACAACCGCAGCAGTTACAGATTGCATAGAAACGGCCAAACAGGTCAGACTTGAAAAATGCATGGTGAACATGACCGCGCCTGTGTTCAGCCTCTAAAATTTCCACTGCTTCTTCAACACTGATTTTTCTGCTCTTGTCAGGATGGTGCTCAAGTACAAAGCTGGTGAAGACTTCTCCGGCAATGATACAGACATCAACAGGTTTACAGTGCTTTTGACGGACCAGGCGGCAAGGGCAGTCGAGCACTGCCAGGTGCAGCGGGTTTTCGAGAATTATTGAGCGGGCAAGTTTGTAGGGGATGACCTGTTCCAGATCCTGGATGTCGATTTTTTTGTTTAAAGTGACGATTTTTTTTGCCTCGTCAAGGCAGATGACTTTGCCGTGGTAGGTGTCGGCAAAAGTGACGGGTTCATTGTCTGCAGTGGATTTGTTGGAAGGGTTGAATATTTTGAAGAGAAAGCTGGTCAGCGTCGGAAACCTGCGGGTAAAGCTGTGTTCCCGGGTGCCGAAGCCTATGTAATGGTAGATCCAGCGCCCGTAAATATAACCATTTAACAGGTTCTTTAAGGAAAAATTCATGGTGCGACGTCCCACCCGGAAAAACCTTCTGGTGGAAGGTAAGAGAAAAAAAACGGATTTTTTCATGGTCAGCCCGCAGGTAATAGTGATCTTTTTTTTAGTATACCTTGGTAATTGCGCGATATCAAAATATCGGATGGCTGGTTAAGTGCCCGATAATCTCCTGGAGGTGAGCGAGAAAGAAACGTACTGCTATTGTTGATCATTGCTGTGTTTGCCGACCCCCGGGAAGTGTGTTGTGTGGCCATAATGACCAGGGCTGAGAATCTGATGCTGAATGTGGTGGTTTTTATCTGAAATAGCGGTAGAAAAAATTGTGCAATCAAGTGCGAATTCGTCTATCTTTGGTTTAATGCCTAACTATTATAGAGATCGTGTTTGTGGCCATCTCTTTGAATCTCACTGGAAGTCATAGTACAGTTGTGTAAGCGCAATATGCCCGTACTTTGGAGATGTGAGAATATCATCAGTCACCCTGATCGGAACCACCACCTTTGGTGCCCATTCAGCTAAGAAGAGCAGTAAGGCCCGGGATGATAACAAGGGTTGACTCCGGCAAATGATGCCAGTTGAAGATGTGCTGCCTTTTCGGTTTGATTTATACTCTGTACTTCGTTTTTTACAGTCGCTTTGACCAGGGCAAGATAGGTATTGTAAATAAAATTAGGACATGCTAACAGTGTTTGATATTCCATAGGTGAGGCTGGTCAGCCCCTGATGATCTCCGCTCTTTGAGGCCGATTTGAACGGTGGGGGCGGCGATGGTACAGAGTGATGCAATTATTGATAATGATTGAGTTGGTATAGAATTATGAGGCAACAACAGCAGCGAGGGGATTGGGGGCCGGAGACAGAGGCCGGAGGAACAATGAATATCCGTGTGCGGGGTAGATTCAGTTCAGTTATGGCGATGGACTTGAGCGCGTTTATGAAGAACACCTATCCGGGACAAGGCTATATCATCATCGATACCGAGGAGATCGAGGCTATTGAGATAAAGGCGGCCCAACTCTTTGTAAAATGCCAGGATGTGCTTGGGCTGCCTGTGGAGAAGATATTTTATACCGGGCGAAGCGCTTTGCAGATAAGCGGTCGTGAGGAAGCGGTAATGCATAAGCCACTTCCAGGAGGAGATGGAGAGATTATCTCCGGTAACTCTGAGAAATTCCTCGATGTCAGGGGCATGATTCACTGATGAGTGGGGCGGGGGTGTGATTTGATCTGCTGAACAGAGCGGAAACGAGAATCCGCTGGTAGCATTTAATTTCAATTGGTTATCAGCTTACTGGGAACCCTAAAAAATGGAGAAACAAATGGCACTATCCGTGGAAGAGTTGAAAGATGCGATTGAGAAAAAAGCAACGACTTCTCCCAAACCGCAACTGTACATCAAGGATTTTTATAAATGTGACCCGGACGCTAAGCCACGAGTCATAAAGAACGTGGCAAATGAAATGGTGCGTGAGGGTCGACTGGTGTTCTGGTCATCAGGCTCGACCACCATGTACGGTATCCCATCGAGAATCCAAAGAGAAGAGGGTTAGGCAGTGAGTGAGGCAACTAGCGCCGGAGCAGTTGAGAGGTTCGACGCTTGTTGCCGCGCATTTTTTGCCAACTGATAAAACCTGCGGGGTAAGGGCCAGGCAGCCTGATGTTCGCTCAATGTAGTCCGATAGATACTAAACAGGGTAGTAACAAGACCAACACATTCACGGAGGCGACTCTATGTTGACAAAAGAGGAATTGGAAGAGCGGGTAGACGATTGTCAGATGACGGAAGACTATGTCGCGGTCGTAGCCGATATTGTTGAGAATATCGGAGATAAAGAGTGGGCTCTGGAAGTGCTGGAAGATGGTGCGGATTGGGCAGGTTCGGCCATGGAGTTCCTGCAGTTTGCCGAAAGCGCCAGCAAGGTGTTGGAAAATAATGAAAAGGCAGGAGAATATATAGAAAAAGCCAAGGAGCTTTGTCGCTCTGCAGAGGAACTCATCAAACTGGCGGATGCCGTGCATGGGGCAGGTGATGCTGAGACGGCCAAGGCCACCTACACTGAAGCTGCCGGAAAGTGCAGCAAAGGCATAGAACTTCTGGAATTAAGTAAGCATGTCCTTGACACCACGGGAGAAAAGGAGCTGGCTGAAGAGATTTCCTCCCAGGCAACAGCAAAATGTACCAGCGCCTCAGATTTTGCGGCCCTGGCCCAGGGCATTGCTGATAAGATTGGCGACAAGGCATGGGCTCGTAAGGTGTTTGACGAAGGACGTGCACTGTGCAAGAGCAGTAAAGACTTTCAGGACATGGCGGTTGCAGCAAGTCAGAACCTTCAGGATGCGGGACTGGTGCAGGAGGTTGTCCGGGAAGCGGCTGAAAAGTTGGAAAAGGGTTCAGAATTGCAAGGGCTGGGACTGGTCTGCGCCAAGGAATTGAATGACAGGGATAACGCAGTCTCTCTGTTGAGGGCGGCCAGCGAAAAGTTTGAAGGAGGTGCCGAGCTGGTTAAGCTGGCAGAAAAGACCCTGGAGGAGCTTGAAGATCTGTCACTGGCTAAAGAGTTTTATAGAAAGGCGGGTGACATCTCCACCAAACATTCTGAACTGCTGCAGTTGGCGGAGTCGGTACGGGTCAAGGCCGATGATAGTGAGTTGGCTGCAGAGTTCTATGTTCGTGCTGGAGAAGCAGCCGACGACTCATCTCAGATGCTTGCCACGTCTAAGGCTCTTGCCGAAAATGCGGGCAATCTTGATGGTGCCTTACGACTGCTGCGCTCTGCAGAGAAAAAGGCTGCTACACCAGCAGCTTTCGAGCAGGTGGCGCAGGCTGTACTTGAATATGCCACAGACGATGAGTGGAAAAGTTCCATCAGTCAGCAGCTTGAAAAACGGCAGGCAAACCCTGATAAGTATAAGAACTTCATGCAGCAGGAGATGGAGTGCGTGACCAGCGGAGCCTTTCGTAACCTGGCGGTTGCCGTGAACAGTGAACTCGCAGATGAACCGTATTGCAGGAGGCTATTGGAAAAAGGCGAAAAAGTGAGCAGCACCTTCGACGAGTATCTGAGTCTGGCCGGTGAGATCGGCAATCAGTTGTGTGATGCGGAATGGGCAAGGAGGATATTCGATTACATGCTTTCCCGCTGGCAGGATCTGCCCAGCGTTAACAAGGTAGTGGCAAGCGGCATCAGGCAACTGTCTGATGGTGAGGCGTTTGCTCGCACGGTCTATAGTGAGCAGGAAGAGGGGTTGGTGAAAGGTGGTGACTTTGTGCGCCTTGGCAGATCGATTCTGGCAAATCTCAAGGATAAAGAGTGGGCCACAAAACTCTACCGTCAGGCCGAAGAGCATTATGAATTGCGTGATCAGTTTGCCATGTTGGCCGGCGCGGTTCAAAAGGATCTTGGAGATCAGGCCTGGGCCCAGCAACTCTATCGTAAAGCTTTTGAACTTTGCGGTAATTCAGCGGAATTCAGCCAACTCACTCAGCTCCTCAGTAAGGATGAAGGTGCGGGTAAAGCTGTAGTGAGGGACCTGCACGCAGAGGCTGAAAGCAAATTCACCAGTGCCGAGGATCTCTATCGGCTTGCCGAGTCCACCTATTGTTTCTTTCAGGACAAATCCTGGGCTACCCGTCTTTATACCGCGGCCACTGAAGCCGGCGATGCCCGGGAGTTGCGGTTCACTATCGCATCATCTATTGAGAGTGTGCTCGGAGACAGAGGGTGGGCCGGTCGGGTAAGAACGATGTGATGATGATGGATCGTAATTAACACGAACAGCTCATTTAACAGCGAACGGACCAGAGCATGGTCCGGTATGAAGACGCGATACCTTCGGATAAACCCCGCTTCAGCCCATGGAGCGGGGTTTATCCGTCCAGATGCAGGATGACACCATAGCAGTTGAACAGTGCCCACACCTCATCACCCGCTTTCAGGCGGAGAGCCCGGCCGCTCTCGCTTGAGATGACGGCGCAGAGTGTCGTGCCGTCGGCAAGTTTCACCACATATTCACTGCTCACTTTACCACTGTTGATGGTTTGAATTACGCCATTCAGCACATTGTCAGCGCTGCTGCCAGGCCGCTCGGATGAATTTTGCAGAATAACCCAGGGTGCCTTGACTTCCGCCGTTATGAGTTGCCCTTCGCTCAGACCAAGATTTTCCAGACTGTTAGTGGTGATCATGGTAGTGATGGTGTTGCCACTGAGGGTTGCAAGGGTAATGGTTGCCTGAATTTCACCTTTGCGGATGGCTTGTATTTTGCCGAAAAAGGAATTTCTGGCACTTGTCTTCCTGTTTGCTTCACGCTCAATGTATACCCGTGTTAACCGATCGATCTCGTCAGGTGTGAATGTGACATAGGCCGAGGTGAGATTTGGTGTTGACTGACCGAGCATCTCCTGTACTGCCGGCATTGGCAGGTTGCCGCGCATCAACTCTGCTGCACGGGCTCCACGTATCATCTCCGGTCCGGCAAGCTGCTTGTCGAAGCCGCATTCATGGGCCCGCTCGTAAAATTTTCTGCGGATAAAGGCGGGGTCTACATCCAGGGAATTCAGTAGAGGAGCAAACTCCGGGAGGTCGAGCACCTCCTGCAGCTCAATGGCAAATTGTTCAGAGATATGGACCTTTCTGCTGGAAAGCGAACCATCTGCCCTGTCTCCCTTGAAGCTGATCTGATGATTGGCAAAATCGATATCATTTGCCGGAGTGAGTGACAGTACCTCGCTCAGCTTTGCACCGGTATAACGGATAAGCAGGAAGATAATGAGAATGCGCTGGCGGGAGAGACGAACATCGTCTCGCTTTGGCGCTTTGGCCCACTCGCGAAAGCGTGTTTCCAGGGTGTGCAGCTGTTCTGCATCCAGATAACTGCGCTGATCTTTAATTGCAACTTTCACGTGAGAACTATTGATGATTTTTTATGAAAAATACCTTTCACATCTCTTTATGATTATCACGATAATATGAAGTCAGCGATATATTTTACGGCTGTAAATATGATTACCACAGCGAGCATAAGCTTGATGTGTGTGGCGGAGACATACTTCTGACAGCGGGCCCCGAAGTAAATGCCCAACATTCCGCCCAGGCCGAAGAGCAGCCCTAAGGCCCAATCCGGAGAAACAGCAGTTTCAGGGAAAAATGGAGCAATGGCCTGGTAAAAAATGACTCCGGCCACTGAGGTGACGAACGTTCCCATGAGAGCGGCACCTGCCACGGTATGGACCGGGAGCCCAAAGAACGTGACCAGAAATGGGGTAATAATTGAGCCGCCACCTATACCATAGATGCCGCCAACCACCCCGACCACGAGACTGAGCATGAAAAGTGATATGATTGAGACCTCAAACCCGGTCTCATTGAAGGAATAGCACATGCGAGTCCAGCTCAGGTGCGTAACCCGAACCTGGGAGCCGATGATCTCGGTATCTTTGGCAACATTCTCCCGGGCCGCAACTTTTGAGGCCCGTTCCCGTCGCATTTGCATCAGGCTTTTTACCATCCTGATACCTATGTAGATCAGCACGCAGGCGGCAAAAAGTTTGAAATATCTGGGGTCCGGCAGATAGAGAACCCTGACTACAGCGCCAATGAATACGCCAGGTAAGGTACCGAGGATGATGATCCAGGTCAGCGGCCAGACCATTCGGCCCTCCTTGCAATAACGGTAGACGCCGCTGGGGATGGCTACAATGTTAAACAATTGGTTGGTGGCGCTCACGGAAGGAGCTGTATATCCAAGAAATGTCATTTGGTATGGCAAGAGCAGAAACGCTCCGGAGATACCTCCCATCGAAGTGAAAAAGGAGATAACAAAGGCCACCAGTGGGGGAACCCATAAAGAAACCTCAACTCCGGAAATGGGGAAAAACATGGATAACCTCGCAAATGATAATTGGTAGTGACACGGTAGTTATAGTTTTCGTGTCATGGAAAATTATCATGCCTGAATGATGGAAGTCAAGGGAAGTTAGTGGTGGAATGCGTGGAATTGTGGAACTATAGAGTGCTGTTTGGTTGAGGCGGTGACAAAAACGGAAAAGGAAAAAGTGTTTGGTTTGATGGAAAATAGATTGAGTTGCAATCCAGAGAAGGTTTACGCAGAGCTTACCACGCGCTGCAATCTGCAATGTGAGATGTGTGTTAAATATATGGAGGGCAGCAGCATCGTTGAAGATGATATGTCTCTTGCTACCTTCAGCAGGCTGCTTCCGGCTCTCGCTCACGCAGACGCTCTTGTCCTGAATGGCATAGGGGAGCCGTTGTTGCATCCTGCCCTTCCTGAAATTGTTGAAATGGCGGCGAAAGCGATGAAAGCAGACTCTTCCATCGGCTTCCAGAGTAATGGTCTGCTTCTCGATGAGTCACGTGGCCGGGAACTTGTTTCGGCCGGGTTGGGAACTATATGTCTTTCTGTGGATAATTTTTCTGAACCTGGAGATGGTATCGGTAATGCGTGCGGGACCAACGGGGGTAAGGAACACTCGTTTATCTCTGTTCAGCGTGGCTTGAAAAATCTGGAGGCTGTACGAAAATACGCGAAAACAGGCTTTCGCATCGGGCTTGAAATCGTATTGACCAGGGGAAACTACCGGCAGCTGCCAAAGTTCATTCGTTGGGGGGCAGAGAACGGGGTGGATTATATTATTACCACCAACCTTATTCTCTACGATGGCCAAAGTGAGCAGGCAAGTCTGTTCAATCCCAGTTTCCAAGGGGCCATTGCGCTTTTTGAGCGTTATAAAACCAGGGCGAAAGAGCAGGGTGTAGAGTTGGAAAAGGCCTTTGCCAATTACCGCAGGTTCGCGGGAACACGGTCCACTGCAACAGAGATGAAAATCCTTACACAACTGCAAAAGGAAGCCAGGGAACACGATGTCCGGCTGAACCTGGAAGGATTGTTTCACTATTCCGGCATATCGCTCAAGGAGGTTGAGCAATACTGTAAAGAGGCTTTCAGTATCGCTCAACAACATGGGATAGAACTTGTGTTGCCTCCATTGCAGGCCCAGGATCAGCGCAGCTGTCCCTTTATTGAAGAGAAAACTGCCTGTATAAATGTCAGAGGCGATGTGATGCCTTGCCACTTTCTCTGGCATAATTATTCGTGCCGGGTTTCGCAGGAAGAGATTCAGGTCCGGGAGCGAATCATGGGCAACATAAACAACATGAATCTGACGGAGATCTGGCAGCGGGGTGAATTTCGGCAATTTCGGCAAGAGGCTGGAGAATATGAGTACACCCCGTGCTGGAGCTGTTCCATGGCACCATGTGTGAATCTCATAAACGAAAATGCCAGCGGGGCCAATGACTGTTTCGGTAGCCAGGTTCCCTGTGGTCATTGTCAATGGAGCCTGGGAGGGATACGTTGTCTGTAGCAAAGGATGTGAGAGTTACGCTTTTTCTATCGATGTTGAGCAATTGTTTGCCGGCCATTGGTATGCCCGGCAGGGGAGGAGGAGATGACAGCTTTTTTTGATCTTGCCAACATCGCGGCGGGAGTGATTCTGGCTATTGAGGTATTGAGGGATATTCAGGGCGTTGGTTGGCGATTACAAAAGCTCGAGTGCTGGCTGAGAGAGTATCAGCAGTATATTGGCTGGGCTTGTCTGGGCTTCGGGGCATTCTTTCTGCTGCTCAAGCCGGGGTATGTGGTCCACGACCTGGTTGGAGTCTGTGCCGGCTTATTATTGCTGAAAAGTAAGGTGCTGGTTATTCCGGGAATAGGCGGTTATCTGGAAAAAGCTGCCGAAAAACTGAATTCCCTGGAAGTAGCGGTAGGAATTGCAGCTATTGTGGTTGGATTGTTTGGACTACTGAAGATCCCGATATTTGCCTGATGATTTTGGCGGGCAGGGATCATGCAATTCGTTTTGAAGGTTCTCTCAGAAAAGTTTCTGCCATTGCTCACCTTCCATCTCGATAAAATCGTCGCCGAGTCGCCAGAAATGGACTTTGTTGAGATCGGAGATTGAGTAATACGCACCTGCAGGAATTCTTTTGTGGGATTTTTTCGAGAGGAAGAGCCCACCGAAAAGGAACCTGCGATCCGGTTCGTTGTCTTCTCTCAATGTTCTGTATTCGATATAGTCAGGCGCTGCGAAATAGAGATAATTTCCAGACTCTGCCTCAAGTTGATAAATTCCCTGGGGCAGAATAATGCCTGATTCCGCATCTCTGCTGTCAAGCCATATCATCGGTTCCATAAGAACTATTTTTTTGGTGCTGTAGTCAATGCTTTGCACTTTCTGCTCAAGATCTTCAATGGGGCTCAGTCTGGTGACGCCACATCCCCCCAATGTCAGCAGAGGGATGAGTATGGCCACAAGGCCCCAGATTTTTTTGAGCATGGTGTCTCCGCGATGAAAACGAGGATTCCGGTAAGAGAGGACACCTAAAGTATACCGATGGCAGAGCAACTGTACAACCTGCCATCGGCATGAGAGCATGAAGTTGAGTTCAACCGGCACTATTTTTCTTTCTGCGACCTGCAATGCCAGCGATTGCAAGGCCTGTGGAGAATAGCAGGCAAGTGGCAGGTTCCGGAACCGGGTTTAAAACCTGAAGGGCGCTCTTTGCGATAAGTTCATGTCCGGTTGCGGATGGGTGGAAGCCATCTATCCAGAAGAGTCCTGATCTCTGCTCTTCCGGTATAGCTGCGAAAATAGAAAATGCATCAAGGAAATAGAGTGTTGTGTCAGAATGAATGTTTACAAATTCCTGCAATTTCGTCTCGAGTTCGCTATTGAACCATAGAGTCCATGCTGTCGCATTGGCTGCTGTATCGGTACCTTGACTCATAAATGCTGGTGTTGCACCAATGTCGGGTAGATTCGGGACCAGGATTTCCCGGGCCCCTAATGTGTACAGCTTTTCTAGTGCACTGTAGATATTTACAGGGCCGTCATAACGGGGTCCAATGAGCAGGTCGTTGGCACCGGCCCAGAGTGTAACGAGGGTGTCAGTCGGGGCAACTCCGGAAAAGGTCCAGGCATCGATCTGTGCCTGCAGGCCGGAGTTTGGGATTCCAACATAATTGTCATAAGCTGTGGTGCCTCCTCCCACTGAATAATTGATGAGAGTTGCGCCATCAGAATGTGCCATTGTTTCAACCCAAACGAGTCCGTCGGTGAAACGTCCGGCGTTGCCGGTATCGGAGAGACTGTCACCGAATGAAAAGATTGTGGAGTAGGCATGTGAAGTTGTCGCTGTTGCGGCCGAGAGAATAAGAAAAACACCGAAAATAACGGACGGTACTGACGAATGTTTTCTTTTCATTGAGTCACCCTTGGGAAAAATGATGGTTAACGGTGAATGCAGATGTGAAAATAAAACCTATCAAACAAAAGGTGCATTGCGCAAGCGATATTATCAGTAGTTTTGAATTAAAAAAGCCATGATTTCAGCGGAGTCGTTTATAATCAATGCTGAGTGAGCGGAACCTGTCGATTGGCTTGAGGTGGAAAAGAAGGCTGGGTGTGCCAGCCTTCCTGAACAGAACCCCTGGGGGCGCTTGGAGGATTGTTTTCGCTTGATTTGTGCTGGACTGACGGTATTGTGTGGTACATAGCAGAATTTTCGTTATCCCAGCGAGCATGAGTTACTGATTCTGCAGATGTTAAACATCATATCCAGTCTCAATTTCAGGTGAAGCAATGCTTGAGAAGATGGCAACTGCTTCCGCTTTGAAACGGATCGGGCACCAATCTGCCAAAATGAAGGTGTCGTAGTTCATTGTCTGGTTTTTAATGACATTTAATCGAAAATTAGCCGCAATGGTCATGATTGGTGAGAAAAGACACTATGAAAAATGTGTAGCTGAAATTTTCTGAATGCTAAAGAGAATAGCACGAGATATGGACAAATAATATAATGGAAACATTGAAAATAATTATGTACGTGGCAAGGCAGCTTGTTATCCCCTTTTTGTTGGCAGCGTTCTTTATTGCAGCCGGTTATGTCAAGTTGGATGGGGACCCGGGGATGGTTGCGAATTTTGAGCGTTGGGGCTATCCGGCATGGTCGATGTATCTGGTCGGGCTCATCGAAATCCTTGGTGCGGCACTGCTTGTGTTTGCCAGGGCACGCTTTTATGGAGCGCTGGTTATTGTTGTTACTATGACTGGTGCGTTATTGACGCATTGGCAGGCAGGTGAAATGGAAACAGCCAGCCCGGCAATGATACTCTGGGGTCTGGCAGCGATAGAATTGTGGCGTAATCAGAAGAAACGATTGAAAAGATAAGTCATACAGGCAGGCAATAGCAGGTCTGAAAAAGAATTGAAGGCATGGCATTTCAATTCAGGTTTTCACCATTTACGATACAGGGCAAATCGCTTGGTATTGAGAACCCGCTTGTACCGCCCTTCTATAAAATGCTTATGAGAAGGGCGGTATTGATCAGCTCAACTGTTCATACTCGTCCTTAGAGAAAGCTTTGCGAAGTAGATGAGTTACTTTGGCAGCAATGACTTCATCATGCAGATGATGAAATTTGCGATTCTGAAGATCGAGCTCCTCCAACGTGATGACATTGTTTGTGGTCCGGATCTCAAGGTGGTCTGATGCAGGCTGTGGGTAGCTCATCCGAGTCTCCTTTTTACACTCCATTTTTATGGAATTGCACACGCACTGAGTGATGTGCAACAAAAAGATACAGGGTGCGGCTATACCTTGAATAAGATGCTCGAATAATTGATAGCAGAGATGATGTCGCCTGTCAAATTGACAGAGTCCTTATGTTGCAACAGAAGTGGTTGCCGGGATTGACCTCTTGATCAATTGCAACCACCCCTGTTTTTGGGCCGGCAAGGCGAAGGATTACACCGAAGTCTGCATGATTGCCGATTGTAATTGTGCCATGCAGCTCCGTGTGATTTTATGAAATTTTCAGGTTAAAGCGCTTTCCGCAGTATCTCACGGCAAGTATCCAGACTCAGGTCCTGGGTCTCAGAGAGTAGTGCTGTCATGCCATGCTTTTCAAGGGAAGTGACAATCCACTCTATTCCATCTTCTCCCGTTCAGTGAATCAAGAAAATTCGGTTAAATAATGCCCGGGATCTCCTTCTTGGCCAGAGCGGGACTCGGGTGAATGAGGTGGCCAGTGTGGTGGGCTATGAGAGTGCGGCGCAATTCAGCCGGGAGTTTAAACGTTTTTTTGGCAACAGCCCCGGAGAATTTGCCAGGAGGGAGCTTACCGGGATTGTTTAACCAGGGACTCTTATGAAATAGTTGGGTGTATAAGCGAAGTTGAGAGTGGTTTTCTCGCTGAGAATGGATAGTGACCAGCTTGTTTTGCTTTGCTATCACACAGCGTGCACGCAGGGGCTGGTTAAAGAGCAGCCTGGGTAAGTTTCAGGTACACCGCTTGGGCTTGAGATACATTCTCAGGCTCTATGTCATAATCATGAGCGTAGCTTCGGGCAGGGAGTATTGACTTGGCAAATCTACCGAGTTTATCCGGGTCCAGATCAAGGAGTGCTGCAAGCTTGGTAAGCTGAGTATCCGGGGAGTTGCAAAGCGTGTCGTAGTTGAAAAATACTAGCTGGTGGGAGTGATCATCAAGAAGTTTTCTGTATGAAACGGTCCAGTAATGAAGCCAGAATTCGATGGAGTGAGCAGGCCTCTGAGCAGCCGCCGGGAATGTGCTGTCGATTTCAAATAGTTTGATGTTCTCCCCAAACTCATGGTGGCCTAACCAGTTCATGTACTTACGTGCAAAAGGAGTCTCCTTATGAATTTGACAAAAGTGCTGATGTTGTTTGAGTAGGGAACTGGCGTGATCGATTGGCTTCCGAAACGGTACCAGAATAACGCCATCGGGAAATGCTGCTGTGATTAATTCGATTCTTAGTAAATTATTATTGTTTTTGGCGAGATACCTCGTCCCTGTTTTTGTGCTTGAGGACGCGGCGAGAATGTTGTTTACATATTTTCTATATTTTTCCTCAAGCTCTTTGTCTCGACTCTGAAATGCTAACGAGTTTTTCTGAACATACTGTTCTTTGCTGAACGTAAGCCAGAATATCTCTTCAAACGCTTCAGGGCTATCGAAGTTTACCTCTAATCGATCGCCGTGGGCACGTTCTTTTTTCTCTCCGGTTTGATAATAGTTCTGAGAGATTTTTGGCCAGAGATAAGGCGCTGTAACGAATGGCATATTACGGTATGTGAGGGTCGAAAAGACTCCTGTACTGTACAACGCCTCAAGCAATATGGTGGTGCCACCTCTGGCCAGTCCGGAGACAAATACAGGGGGAGGAGATGGCTGATCTCTCTTGGGAATTACGGCACAATCCAGATCGAATGCCAGTTCCCGGACCACCTTATAATTCAAGCTAAGATGATGCAGAAAAGATGATGATCTTGAGTAGGCATCAAGCTTACTGTGCTTGGAGTCGGTGAATTTCGTTCTCAATATGGCGTAGAGGGTGCCTACCAGTAACGCCGAAATTTGAGTGTCGACTCTGAGGAACGAGTTGAAGGATTGTGTGAGATCGGTTTTCAGAAGATATCCTGTGGCAAGATATGTGAGAGTAAAGACTGAGCAGCAGAGTAGCAGGAAAAAGCCAAGCAAGCAGGTTGATTGAAGTATCAGCCTGGCATAATGGGGAATGACCATCCCTTTCCAGTGATCACTTATTCTGCTGGAACGGATAACGGAAACAGATTTCGTAGAATGCTTACGCAGCTTGATCAGTTCAGCATTAAAGGGTAATGCCCTGAACGATTCGATGAAAACAATGCAGGGGGCGATTACGACTGCCAGTAGTGTCGGCAGAGTCTCAAACGATATCATGATGCCGGTTTATCATTGGTCCGGATTTTTTTGTAGACCCTCTTGAGCGGGTACCAGAAGATGCCGAATATCGCCAGAACGATAGAGAAGATGACTCCTAAAATGACTCCGACTACACCCATGCCAAGCCCCGGGCCAATATAGGCGTGGGCGGTTTGGGGTAACATGACGAGAAGTAATGATAAAAGTAGAATTATCTGCATACGGGGAGCTCCTCGAAAAAGTTGGTGGGGAGAAACCTGGCTTCGGATACTTTAATAAACTGCTTTTTGCCTCCGTAATAATTCAGGAATTCAAAGACAATTTCTCCGTGCTCATCTACTTCAAACACCCAGCCCTGCTGTGGAGAGGTGACAAGGATGCCATTATTTTCCAGAAACTGGTGTTTGCCCTGGTGCCAGGTGTAAAAATTATATTTTTCACCGTCAACCAGGGTTTTATGTTTGTAGCTGACCGGGTCGATCTCCATGATGCTCGAAAAACCACGGTGCATATTGTTGTTGAAAATGGAGATAGTGCCTTTACTGTTCCAGTCGGGATCATGTTGTCGGCGTGCCAACCCCTGTCGCCACCATTTCACCTCAAGTGTGTCAGGGTTTATGATGAAGATGAGGTCCGGAGAGCGCAAACTGACCAACAGGTCACCTGGTTCGAACCCTGGGTATTGTTCTATCCATTTTTCAGGCAGGGGTTCGATATCATTGGGATGCCAGCGATCAGGCACCCACTTGGAACCATCTCTACTGTCTTGCTGTAAGATACTAAAAATATCGATGCTTGGATTGGCCTCCATTATTTCCTGTAAAGGAAAGGTTCTGATAACTTCGCCAGAATCGTAATCGACCTTAGTCAGGTTCATCCCATAACCTTTATCTATTCCAGGGATTCCCCACGCCCAGACGGAGTTATCGTTATCCAGGGCGACGGAGTGGTGAAAGTTTCCTTTCAACCGCCAGACTTCGTTGCTGCAGTAGTCATAACGGGTAAGCGAAGTTCCAGAGTCGTATGCAACCACGATGGAGCCGTCGCGGCCAATCTCTATGCCGTGCGGGAACACGTTATTATCGGGTCTGTGCTTCCAGGAGACATTTTCCTGACTGATATTCCACATATGGCTGACTTTACCTTGATTGTTCAGCAATATGGCACCATGAAATGATTTTTCCATGTCAAAAGCACCATATATCAGGCGGTATCCTTCGGGTGCCTGTGGGGAGAGGTATATGAGGGGTTTTGATCTACGGGATTTTGTCGGAATATCAGTCAGCGAAGTGTATTTTCCTGAAAATAGATCACCCCTGTCTGAGTTTATGATGTGGCGTTCCGGTTTGAAGTTCAGGTCGTTTTTCACCTTTTCCACCAAGGTTTTTGTTTCCTCCTTGTCGCCGGTGATGAACTTTTCAATCTCTGCTATGAGTGGATAAGGCCATTTTTTTGTCGCGTAAACATAAACACCAATGGAGAAGGCTGATAGTATAGCCAACCAACTGCAAGAAATGATGAAGATCAATTTACTTGGACCGGATTTGGATTTCATGGCTGTATGTGACTAGGGTTATGAGAAATGCTTGTACTCGACTTGGCAAAAAAATGATTTCAGGGTGGTGCAATTGGATTAAATCCTAACTCATAAAAAGATCTAAAACAAGAAGTTCCGAATATGGGTGTTGAATAGTTAATAGCTATGTGACCAATTCGAATTATTTAAAATATCTGTATTAGAGGGGCTTTTGTAGAATTGGCAGGAAATTTTCAAAAACTCAGACGAAGTCAGATACGAAATTTTGACTGCAATATATAGTTAGCGATTTTTACAGACAAAACACTTGAGAAGATTCCACTGCATTGAAGAGGCTTGGGATGCGAACTTGAGGAGGTTGGGTTTTGAGAGTTGAACGATTTGCCGGAAAAAGCGAACCGGAGCAGCCATATGGCTGCTCCGGTTTGTAAGACTGATTTTTTAACGGCGGATTTTGCTGAACTTGGAGCCTTCCACAGTAAGGTTGTACATCAATCCCTTGTTGTTGAATACAAAACCTATGATCGGGTCCTGAACTTTGGTAGTGCTGAGGTTCTTTGCCGCACCCCATTCCACCAGGGCGACAGAACCATCAACTCCCGCTTCCCAACCGTCGCTGGCACGAAACTTATGTAGTGCGTAATCATCCATAAACACCATAATGATGGTTTTAGCCTGGGCACCAAGCTGGAAGCCTATCGAGGCGCTGGCTGTGTTGTAATAATCGACGGTTTTGCCACCAACAAGCAGTGCTCCTTCACCATACTCGCCACCAACGACAAAGCCGCCCTTGAGCACGCTCGGGAACACGAGTACTCCCCTGGCGCTGTTCAGGAATTGCTGTCCTCCGCTGACGTTCAGGGTGAAACTTTTGAGAGCCGCATCAACCTCAATATCGATTTGACGGGCCGATTTAGCCTGGGCAAAAGTTGAAAACGAAAGAAATGTCAGCGCGATGAGAGCCAGGAGCGCAAAACGTGATTTGGGTTCGACTGCTTTTATACTCTTCATGTTCAAATCTCTATTGAGTTGGTCCATTACGACATCTCATATGATCACGGAGATGGTATGTAATATACGAAAATCTAAAACATTTCAAACTGCATTAATATAGTAGGCAAGGCCGCTATGGCAATGTTTTAGGCTAAAAAAAATCAAATTCTCGTGATAACAAATTGTTAGAAGTCGGTTGCGGGGAGGGGTATCTGCAATTTGCCACTGGGGATAAACGTGTCAAAATGTTTCCAGCTTGGCAACACCTCGTTGGTGGGAAAATCCGAAAGTGAATAACTGGCAATTTGACTGCAGGTAAAGCTTATAAAATTAGTTTATCAGGTGCTGATGGTGAATTAATTTCTGATTGTTGCTTGAAATCAAGTTGACAAAGAGAGAACTCAAGGTAAGATCGGCCTGAAAGAGATGTGGCTGGAGTGGAATTTTCCCTGACAGGAAGATGCTCTTCAGACTGAATTATGGCAACAAGTCGGAAACGCAAATTATCAGGGGATCTGCAATGAAGAATAGAGTGATGACAAACGTCAGAAAACTGGCGTGTGGAGTAATTGGCCTGGCACTGGTGTCCGGTGTTGCGGTATCTGCCCAGGCGAGTGTGAAGTTTGGACATGTGGCACCACCATTCCATGGTATGTCCAAAGGTATCGATGATTTTGCTGCCTATGTGAAGGAAAAAACTGAAGGCCGTATCGATATTCAGACATTTCCGGCCGGACAGCTTGGTGGCGAGCGATCAATGGCTGAACAGGTGCAGAGCGGTACATTGCAGATCGCCTCAATAACCACCGCAGTTCTTCAGAATTTTGTGCCCCAGGCTGCTATCATGGACATGCCGTTTATCTTCCCGAACAGGGCAACGGCTTATGCCACCCTGGATGACCAGGAAGTGCAGGAAAAAATCTTTTCCTATTTCCCCAAGAAAGGTTTTGTCGGCATCGGTTGGACCGAAAACGAGATTCGTGATTTTGGCAACAGCAAGCGACCTGTCCGAACCCCGGAAGATGTAAAAGGTCTGAAAGTCAGGGTGATGAATTCACCTGTTTTCCTCGACACCTTCAAGGCACTCGGTGCTTCCCCGGTGGGAATTCCTTTTCCTGAGACCTATAACGCTCTTCAGGCAGGTGTGATCGATGCCCAGGAAAACCCCGTTCTGACAATGGTCCTGGTTAAATTCACTGAGGTTACCAAATATGTGACCATGACCCAGCACAGTGTTACCGAGTGTGCCATCATTGTTGGTATCGACTACTGGGAATCTTTAAGTGATGCTGACAGACAGATCTTCAGGGAAGCTGCGAAAATTGCCACCGATACCAATCGCAAGGTCAATGCCGAGTTGCATAACAAACTGCCGAAGTCCGAGATTTCCATTGAGGAATATGCCAAAGCCAACGGGGTTGAGGTTATTCACCTGACCGATGCCGAACGCGAAAGTTTCAGGGAGGCTGTTCAGCCTGTGTGGGATAAATACCGCAAAAAATTTGGTGATGATCTGTTCGATTTCATGCTCGACAAAATCAATGAGCATAAGCAGTAATTACGAAACCGCAGTAAGTGTGAAAGATATCCAAAGCTGGCCGGTTGCTGTGAAAGTGACCGGCCAGCTTTATCTGTTTTCAGCATGAATCAAATCAGGTGGTATGTGTGATGATTGAGCGAGCAGTGCAATTGGTGGACAGGGTGGAGAAATTCACCCTGGTCTGGACCATTCTTGGCCTTGCCTTGATCGGCTTTGTTGAAGTTTTTACTCGATACCTGTTGAACTATTCCTTCACCTGGTATGAAGAGGTCGGCCGTTATCTCGGCGTGTTTATAGCTTTTCTGGGTGGCTCAATTGGAGTGAAGAGCGGCAGTCATTTTGTGATGGATCTTTTTGTGACCAGAATCGCCTCTCCCTGGCAGCAATTTTTGCGAACCATTACCTCGTTGTTGTCCGGAACGTTTTTCTTTCTGGTGGCGTGGTACGCATGGAAGATGGTGACCAGACTGTACGGATTTGAGACCACTTCTCCAACCTTGGAAATGCCGATGTATATAGCGTATCTGCCAATCCCTTTTTTCTCTGTGGTAATGGGGTTGCGTTTCTGCGGCCAGGGGTTTGGGCATCTGCGTAATGGCCTGAGAGTTGTGAGGGACGGAGGGGTGAAATGCTGATTGCTGCGGTTTGTATTATCTTTTTTGTATTGCTCTTCATGGGGGTTCCCATTGCGGTTATCCTCGGCGTCAGCACAGCCGTATGTCTGATGCTTTTTACCAGCACGCCTCTGCACATTGTTGCCCAGCAGCTTTTTAATGCGCTTGATAACTTTGTATTGCTGGCCATTCCGTTCTTTATCCTGGCGGGCTCGATAATGACTCGCGGCGGAATTGCCCGTCGACTGATTGAATTTGTCAATGCGCTGGTGGGCTGGTTTCCGGGTGGGCTTGGTATGGCAGGTATTCTGGCCTGTATCTTCTTTGCGGCCATCTCCGGTTCATCACCAGCCACAGTTGTTGCCATTGGCTCCATCATGATTCCGGCCCTCATTAAAGCTGGCTATGGTGAAAAATTCTCGCTTGGTCTGATTACCGTCTCCGGTTCGCTTGGTATCGTCATTCCGCCATCCATCCCGATGATCCTCTACTGCCTGGTGATGAACGTTTCCGTGGCAGAGATGTTTATGGCTGGCATTTTGCCCGGCCTTATGATCGGTGCGGCGCTCATGGCATACACCTATGTTGTGGCCCGCCGCAATAACTGGCGTATTGAGAAAAAATGTTCTGTTGAAGAAATCATAACTACTGCCCGCCGGGGGGCCTGGGCCTTGATTCTGCCGGTGCTGGTGCTTGGTGGTATCTATTCAGGGCTTTTCACCCCCACCGAAGCTGCGGCGGTGAGCGTGGTTTATGCGCTCTTTGTCGAGATCTTTATCTATAAAGAGTTCAAAATCAGGGATATTACCAATGTCTGCCAGGAGGCTGCTGTGCTTTCGGCCTGTCTGCTGTTTATTCTTGCCTGCGCCATGACCTTTCTCTGGTTACTGACCGCAGAGCAGATACCCCAGCAGCTGGCTGATATTATCGTGCAGCATATCAACAGTCCCTGGATGTTCCTGCTCTGTGTGAACCTGCTTTTCCTTATTCTCGGCTGCTTCATGGATGATGTCAGCGCCATGCTCATCCTGGCACCGCTCTTTTATGAGACGCTGAACCGCTATGGCATCGATCTGGTGCATTTTGGTGTGGTGATGGTACTCAATATCCAGATGGGCATGTTGACGCCTCCGTTCGGGCTCAATCTTTTTGTTGCCTCAGGAATAACGGAACGACCGCTGATGACTGTTGCCAGAGGGGTCATGCCGTTTCTGGGCATTATGTTGTTTTGCCTGCTGCTGGTCACCTATATTCCATCGATCTCACTGCTGCTGCCGGAACTCCTTCTGCGCTGATGCTTTTTATCTGTTAACAGGACGAAGTTGTTATGCTTGAACAAACCGTTAAATCAGAACTCATTGCTCTTTTAGGAGACAGGTTCAGCGATGAGCCTGAGATACTCACCTGCTATGCGTACGATTCCTTTTTAGAAGAGTCGATGCCGGATGCGGTGATTTTTCCAAAAACCACCGACGAAGTTGCAAAAATCATGGCGCTGGCGAACCGGGCCAAAGTGCCGGTTACCGCAAGAGGGGCCGGGACCAGCGTTTGCGGGGCACCCATTGCCGCTGACCATGGCATTGTGCTCTGTTTTTCCAAGATGGATAAAATTATGGAGGTGAACACCGCTGACCGTTATGTGGTGGTTCAGCCGGGTGTGATTAATGGTGACCTGCAGAAGGTGCTGGCTCCTTCCGGTTTTTTCTTTCCACCCGATCCCGGCAGTATGAACTTCTCGACCATCGGCGGCAATGTGGCCTTGAATGCCGGTGGCCCACGCTGTCTGAAATACGGGGTTACCAAGGATTATGTGCTGGGCATGCAGGTGGTGCTCGCTTCCGGCAAAGTGGTACGTTTCGGCTCAAAGAATATCAAGGATGTAACCGGTTATAACTTCACTTCACTGTTTTGTGGCTCTGAAGGCACCCTGGGGATGGTGACCGAGGTGACCTTGAAAGTCATCGCCAGGCCTGAGACAACCCAGACCCTGCTGGTTACGTTCGCAGATCTCGACTCAACCGCGAGAGCGGTGTCAGACATCATCGGTTCCGGTATCCTACCGGTATCCATGGAGTTACTGGACAAGATGACCATTAATGCCATTGAGGATGCGGTTCACATGGGGCTGCCGAGAGAAGCTGGCGGAACGCTCCTGATTGAAGTCGATGGTAGTCGTGAAGCATGTGATCGCGAGCGGAGCCAGATCGTCCACAAAGTGAAAGAACACAATGTCATGGCGGTGGAGGAGGCTAAGGATGAAGCGGATCGCAACAGGCTGTGGGCAGCCAGAAGAGCTGCCTATGGGGTATTTGCCAAGATCGCTCCTGATATTCTCTCAGAAGATGTTACCGTGCCGGTGAGCAAGGTCCCGGAGATGATTCGCCGCATTTATCAGATAACTGAAAAGTATAACCTCAAAGCGGGCGTTTTGGCCCATGCCGGTGACGGCAACATGCATCCGCTTATTTGCGCCGATCGTAAGAACCAGGAGGAGTGGAAGTTGGTGAAAAAGGCTTTTCGAGAGATCTTTGTGGCCGGAGCTGAGCTCGAGGGCACTCTCTCAGGTGAGCATGGTATCGGTCTTGCCAAGGCGGAGTTCCTGCCCCTGGTGATGGACCAGGAGTCCAGGGACTTCATGGCATGTATCAAAAAGGCCGTAGATCCCAATAATATATTGAATCCCGGGAAGTTTGTCTAATGCGTGAGTCGTCTGGAAATTGTGGTAAATGCGGTATCTGTCTTTCTGTATGTCCTGTTTACAAGGTCCTCAAGGAGGAGCAGGCCTCACCCCGAGCCAGGGTTCAGCTGATCAGGGCTTATGGGGAAAAACGACTGGCTTCAACACCTCTATTGAAGGAGTTGATAGCAAAATGTCTGATGTGCGGCAGCTGTGCTGCCAACTGTCCTTCAGGGGTTGATCATTACAACTCATTCATGGAGATGCGGTCTCGCCTGATTGACGATCATGGAGATCGGCTGGAGATCCGCGGTTTGGTCTACCTGCTCGCCAGGGAGCGCCGCCTGCGAATGGCAATGGGGATGGCGCGAATGGGGCAGGGAGTGCTGCCTGATCGGGTTGCAGCCCGATTCAAGTTGGGCAATATTGCAGTTGACCGTTTTCCCAGGCTGAACAGCAGACAATTCAGGAAGACTGTTCCAGAAGAAATCGCGCCGGCGAAGGAGGCGGGACAGGAACGGGGTACAGTACTCTACTTTACAGGCTGCGCCTCCAATTACATTTATGGCGAGACCGGTGAGGCTGTAGTTGGGCTTCTTACCCGTTTGGGGTACAGGGTAATTATTCCCAGGGAGCAGAGCTGCTGTTCGGTACCTATGCTCTATCACGGGGGTGTTGATGAGGCGCTGACCAATATTGAACAGAATATTAAGTCGTTTCATCGACCCGATATTAAGGCGATAATTGTGGATTGCCCCACCTGTGGCTCGGCGTTAAAGCATGAATTTGCAGCGATGATGGAGCGTTTTGACCGGGGAGAGTTGATGCGGCAAAAGGCATTGGACATAGCCGAAAAAACGGTCGATATCATGTCGTTTGTGTACAGCCATCTGTCAGAGATGCGATTCTCCCGTGATTCATCCACTCCTATTCCTGAAGGTCCGGTGAGTTATCATCTCCCCTGTCACCTGAAAAATTCCTTTGTCTCAGCTGAGCGGGTGTTAAACAATATTGCCGAGGTGGATTATGTGGCTGCAGAAGATACGAGCGAGTGTTGCGGTGGAGGTGGTACCTTCTTCTATGAGTACCCTGAAGTCGCGGGAAAAATAGCCGGCAGCAAGATCGACAACATCCGCCGGACAGGGGCGAAAACCTGGCTCACGGATTGTCCGGTATGTCGTATCAATCTCTCGGCGAGGCTCGATTCGGCAGATGATATCACTATGATGCATCCTGCTAAATATCTGCAGCAAAAGCTGGTGGATGTAATCCGTGAAGAAGATGGGGACTGTGACAGCTGCAACGGGCTTTAACCTGATTTTGTTAAATGCAAAAATATAGGGGAAACCGGGATCCGGGGCTTTAGAAATCATGGATGAACGAATAATAGCGACCAATATAAAAAGGATCAGGACAGCCAGGAATATAACCCTGCAGGAGCTTGCAGACCGGACCGGTCTCACCAAAGGCTACCTGTCCAAGGTTGAACGATCGGAGAAGGCACCCCCCTACTCGACACTCAGCAAGATTGCCGGCGCGCTTGGCTTTGAGACCACCGATATCTTAAAAGAAGAGATTGGATTACCGCAGGATCAACCTCTTTTCTTTGCGAAGAAAGCTGACGGTAAAATTATCCGGGAGAGTCGTCATTACGTAGGCTACGATTATGAAATTCTTGCTTCGGGAAAGCCGGGTAAGAATATGGAACCATTTATAATATATGCGCCTGATGAGTTCACCTCGATGTTTCAGCACGAGGGGGAGGAATTCATTTATGTGCTGGAGGGGCGTATGGAGTTCCGGTATGGTGAGGAGACCATTTTTATGGAAGCCGGAGATCATGCCTATTTTGATTCCTGTACCCCCCATGCCGGTCGAAGTATCGGTGAGCAGAGGGCAAAACTTATGGTAGTTATTTACTTTTATAAGCGCAACAGGCAGTAGGATTTCATGCACTGGCTCTATTGGCGGGAGCAATCACAGTAGGGCCCAAGACCATCAGCAGCAATGTCCGGAAAAAATATCAGCAGGTAACTGTTGGATAATTTTTCTTAAATGGTATAAAGGTTGAATGGCTGACCAGATGTGATGTTTTTCTCTTGTACAAAAGCAGACAATTGCCTATATTCAGTCATTGCAGAAAAAAGTAGTACCATTTTCTACGTTGCAGTATAAACTTACACCTTTTCATAAGGTGTGTTGCTGAGAATTGTAACAAGGAAAAGCTTTACCAAAAAACTTTACAGGGTATCAGGATATTGCACCATTTCCCGGTTGTACAGATTTTCCCAAGCCGACTTGAACAGAAATTTTACGCTCATTTCAGTCGTGTTCTCATCTTGTGGCAGGCGATACCAGCCGGCCAATCTCTTAATGCAGTCATAGCGGATAGTCTCTAATCTGACCGGTGTGATCGTATGTTGACCTTTCCCAACGAGATAAAGCAATTAATAATAGTTGTACAGTTAACCGGAGGGAGTTTTTTCGGTTTTTTGGTACGACAATTCTTTATTGCCTCTAATGTTGTCAGCCACACATGCCGGCAGGCGGAAGAAGCGACTGCCACGAGATCCTGGAACTATACCAACCAATCGCTTAATTGTTGTTTTTCCTCGAAGTTATCAGTAAACACTTTTACAGGAAAGACTACAGAGCACCCAGGTACACGCAGCCGCTGCTTACCGAAAGGAAATACAGGGAAAAGAATAGAAACTTTCAGAAGATTATTTTTACTATCTTCAGAAAGAATAAAATATTTTCGGCAAGACGGAGGAATCACTCAACCTTGCTGAACAGAGACGGCAAAGGCAGAAATGCTCTGCAAAGAGTTCGTTTTTGCCACGCAGGATCAGTGTCGCCCGGTTATCCTGGTAGCCTTTTCCTGTACCGTATACCGTTCATTTCAGTCGATTGATATCGGCGGTAAAAGACGGTGTAGTATAATGGTTCTGAGGAGGAACCGAAGAAGAACAGTGCACTTTGAGCACGATCAACTAGGAGTAGTAAAATGGCAGAAGGTACAGTTAAGTGGTTTAACGATTCTAAAGGTTTTGGTTTTATCGAGCAGGATGGTGGTGCGGATGTTTTCGTACATCACTCCTCTATTCAGTCTGATGGCTTCAGATCTCTCCAGGAAGGCGAGAGAGTGAGCTTCGAGATTGTTGATGGAGCTAAAGGACCGGCTG
Source organism: Desulfosediminicola sp. (assembly GCF_048381775.1). NCBI lineage: Bacteria > Pseudomonadati > Thermodesulfobacteriota > Desulfobulbia > Desulfobulbales > Desulfocapsaceae > Desulfosediminicola > Desulfosediminicola sp. The sequence continues at coordinate 43,942 of NZ_JBLXGE010000017.1, forward strand.
CGTCCAACGTCGTTAAGCTCTAATGAGCCGATAGCTTATTGCTTATCGAACCCCGCCCTTGTGGCGGGGTTTTTTTTTGTCCAAAATTGGCGGGATGAGTTTGCCGGTTTTACGGACACTCCTCTGGTTCGGTAGCAAAACAGATTTGCATATTGGAAGGTGTCGGCTATAATCACCCGAAATTATATTTTAAATTCGAAGTATTTACCCGTGAGTTGAGTGAGCCAGTAATGAGTAAGCAGAGGTTGAAGATATTCTATCGTTCAAAGACCCTCATCTACATTTTAGAGCGGTTGCGACAGGCTGTGATAGACCTGCTGCCGATCATAATGGTGATAGCATTTTTCCAGATAGTGGTCATCCGCCAGCCATTACCACAACTTGGCGAGATGCTGGTTGGGCTGGTAATGGTTATTCTTGGTCTCAGCATGTTTATCCAGGGGCTTGAGATCGCATTATTCCCAATTGGCGAGTCTATGGCCCAGGCGCTCACCAGGAAGGGAAGTCTGACCTGGCTGCTTTTATTCGCGTTTGCCCTGGGGTTTTCCACCACGGTCGCGGAACCCGCACTGATCGCCATATCCAAAGAAGCTGCAAAGATTGCGGTGGAGGGTGGTCTGCTTGAAAATTCGCCTGAAATTATGGCTCGCTATAGTATTGGGCTCAGGCTTACTGTGGCGTTTTCCGTCGGGTTCGCAATTCTTATCGGTGTACTGAGAATCCTGCTCAACTGGCCGATTCACCTCATGATTATCGGCGGTTACGTGCTGATTATGCTGATCACTATTGTCGCTCCGGAAGAGATAATCGGCATCGCTTATGATGCAGGAGGCGTGACCACCTCGACCATCACTGTACCCCTGGTAACAGCCCTCGGCGTTGGTCTGGCAACGGTTATCCGTGGCAGAAGCCCACTGCTGGACGGTTTTGGGCTGATAGCCTTTGCCTCCCTTTTACCTATGATGTTTGTCATGATCTACGGTGTAATCGTCTTTGGTGTCTGAGGTTAATTATGATTGAACTTATCACTGATTTCAGTAAAGTCCTCCTCCTCACCTGTCGGGATTTGCTACCAATCGTCCTGCTCTTTGCCTTTTTCCAGCTGGTGGTCATCAAACAGAGTATCCCTAACCTGACCCGAATTCTGGTTGGCAGTCTCTATGTGCTGTTCGGTCTGACCTTTTTTTTGACCGGTCTGGAGGATGCCCTGTTTCCGCTCGGCAAGATCATGGCAGCCCAGCTCACCGACCCGGAATTTTTAAAAAATGGCGCGGATGCTGTTGATTTGACTGATTGGAAAGTATATGGCTGGATCTATCTTTTTGCCGCTGCCATCGGTTTCGCTACGACAGTGGCAGAACCTTCTCTGATTGCGGTTGCCTACAAGGCGAAGGAGGTGTCGGGTGGTGCCGTCAGCGAGTGGGGGCTGAGAATCACCGTGGCAATCGGGGTGGCATTCGGTATCAGCCTGGGGACCTTTCGTATCATCACCGGCACTCCGCTTTATCTTTACATAATGGCTGGCTACCTGGTGGTAATCGTACAAACCTTTTTTGCACCGAAGACTTTGATTCCGCTCGCCTATGATTCCGGCGGCGTGACCACTTCCACAGTGACTGTTCCCATAGTGGCCGCACTTGGGCTCGGTCTTGCAGCCTCTGTTCCCGGCAGGTCACCGGCAGTTGATGGCTTCGGCCTTATTGCTTTTGCCAGCCTTTTCCCAATAATAACAGTGCTTGCTTATGGCCAAATAGCTCAATATAAACAGGGGCGCAACCTAAGAGTTACCGATACCAAAATGAAGGAGAACACATGAAATTCAAGATAATTCTGGCATCGGTCAAGACCACATTGACCGATAATATTGTTGATGCGGCTAAAGCCTCAGGGGCAACGGGGGCGACAATCATCCCGGCCAGGGGCACAGGCATCCGTGAGGCGAAAACCTTTTTCGGCTTAAGCCTGGAAGCGCAGACTGATATTATTATGTTTCTGTTGGAAGAGCACCTTGTTGAGAAAATTCTCGAGACCATAGGCAGGGTTGGTGAGTTTGAAAAACCGGGCACCGGAATCGCATTTGTCATGCCTGTGGACAATGTGATTGGCCTCAATTCCCAGATGGAGAGTTTTAAGAAATACGCCGGCGAGAAATAAAAAACCGGTGTTATCCGATATCAGCTGGATAATCACCGGTTCCAATCCGTATTTCTGCTACACAATGCGGGTAATGTGAAAGAGCTGTTTTGAGCCTTACTTCGTGTAAAGGGCTACTCCCAGCTCAAATGCACTATCCAGGCTCTGCTGGTCGCGATTGATGGCGGCGTGATCGGCAATTCCCATTACGCTCAGGCTGCCGACTACCTGCACATCAAGGTAGGAGAGGATCTGACGGAGGTCGTCACACACTTTTTCGGCCAGGTTCACCTGGGGATTACCACACACGGCTGCCACCACTGCACGCTTTCCGGAAATTCTGGAGCTGTAATCGGGGCGGAGAAAGCTTCCCCAGTGGTCGATGAATATTTTCATGCAGCTTGACATTCCCAGCCACCAGACCGGCGTGGCGATAACCAGACCATCCGCTTCTTCAATTCTTTGCAGTTGTCTGGAAACTTCCGGGAATTGCAGGCACTGGCCGGCCGTTCTGCAACGGCCGCAGGCACAGCAGACATATTTCTGCATTTCCACCAGATCGATCTGCTCGATTATATCATCTTCCGCGCCCACAGAACGAATACCCTCAACGATTTTTTGTGCGAGAATATCCGTGTTGCTCTGCAATCTCGGGCTTCCCATCAGAATGATGGTTCTTTTCATTGGTTCCTCCTTGCTTTTATCCAGTAACTCCCCTTCTTCAGTCAATCTATTTATACTGTACTTCGCCTAATTCTGCAAAATCATAGAAGTTACCAAGGCATGGAACGAAGGTGATTTTTAATAAACTGCTGTCAGGCTAACGGGTTCAGCCCGGATTTTTCATGAACATTAAGACAAAGAACAATTCGATTGCCAAGAAAGCCCAACACGGACCGGTCAGGAGTGAAGTGTGGTGGATGTCGCCCCTCACGCCGTATTTTTCCACAGTGTTCACCTGGGCTGAGCAGTAACCCTTGTTTGGGTGCCACAGGAGAAAAATGATATTAGTCCGCCATGATTATTCTGTCGCCGCCTTCCTGTTGCGCCTTTTCAAGTTGGTTGTTGACGATGGTGAGGATATCACGGCCGGAGGTCGCTTTACAGGTAGAGTATGAGGTGAGGCCTATACTGACAGTGACATGCTGGTGGGCGTCAGTACTTATAACGGGCGCTTCCCTGCAGATCTGCAGAATACGGGCGGCTACGATCTGGGCGCCGCTGATACTTGTCTGCCGCAGCACAGCGAGAAATGTGTCGGCGCTGACCCTGAAGGCGAGATCAACCATCCTCAGGGTATTTTTCAGGTGTCTGGCGAACTGATGAACAGCTGCATCCATGAATTCGCCACCATGGTTGCTATAAGCAGCGTTGTAATCATCCAGGGCGAACATTAAAACTGAGAAGTCGGTGCCATAACGCCTGGCCTGGAAATATTCGTTATCCAGATTTGACTGTATATTTTTGTGGTTATAGAGGCCGGTAAGGTCATCAACCACGGAGAGTAGTTGTATCTTGTGTTCATTGTCCTTGTTACGCTGCTGCATGAAATACAGCTCTTCGCGGGTTTCCTTTAACGATTGTGTGAGTTCCAATTTTTCTTTTAACAGATCGCTCAGCTGCATGGCATCAGAGAGGGTTCGAAAAAGTTCCTCCTTGCTTACCGGAATCCGAATAAATCGAAAGATGTCTCCGCTGTTAATCGCCTGTAGAAGACGTAAAGGGTTTGCACCCTTTATCAGGCAGACCCGCACCATTTTAGGGTAGAGAATACGGGCCAGTTTATGCAGTTCCAGTCCCTCGGCATCTGTCATGTGCAGGCCGCTGACCAGGATTGCGATAGGATGCTGTTGGATAATCTGCAGGGCTATATCGGCATTTGCTGCAAAGTGGCAGGTGAAATGCTCTTTGCGCAACATCCGTTTGATTGCGTAAAGCGTCGGTTGGTCACTGTGGACGAAGAGGAAATGAGGATCACGCATTATATTACCCGCTGGTAGCACCTTGCAGGCCGCTTTCGGCCGTGTATTTATATGAGGTTGCTTGCTCTGGAACCCTCAGGGCGAGGCAGGTCAGGTTAGAGTCCTGCTCACCACCTTCCGGGTTATTCAGCAGCCGCGGTCCAAGCTCATAAAGTGGCGGCCTGACTTCGAGCTCAGCGAATTCCTGAACCGTTTCAGCAATTTTACCGTCGCTTATCTGCCACTCGAGCTGTACACCGTCTAGTGGGGTAGTGTGCAGAAAAAAGAGCAGAATGTCTCCCGGTGCCAGGGCAAGTGACCTTGTGTTGTATCCTGTGCCTTCGAGCAGGCCGAGAGGCGGATTGCCGCCTTTATGGACTGCGTAGCTACCGGTGGCACCTTGATAATGAAAGATGTTGATCTTGCCGCAGTCGATATAATGTAAGTTGTTTTTGTTGTATCTGCTGTAGAGCATGTTCATGGAGAGGCCAAGAGCGCGCAGTTTCGGCAGCGTTTCCCGGTCAATGTCACCAACCAGGTCAGCCAGGTCAGCCGCCTCAGCCCCTCTCCTCGTGTTATCGCTGTAACTCTGGATCACCGCTTTCAAGATGATATTTTTAAAACCCAAACCGAGCAGGGGAGACCTGTTGGAGTCGGTAATGATGTTACCGAGCAGAATATCGGTGCAGTCAGAAGCGGTGACAAGACAATCGGAGAATACGGTATTGATTGCCTGACTCGATTCCGTCACAGTTACAACTTCTATATGGGTCTCCTGCTGGGGTTGCCCAGTTCTCAAAAGTTCAAGGCGTACCTGCTTTTCATATTCATTTTCAATAAGATGGCTTACCTGCTGCCCCTGATCTGTGGGCACGGTACCGGTTGCTGTTTCAGGCTTTACAGGCCGATCCCCACAGCTTGACTCCAGTTCCGGCAGGGTAGTGGTGAGTTCTGGTGTTCCCTCGGCGGTAACCGTTTCCCAAAGCTGGGCCATGCGGTAATACTCAACCGCGTCGTGCAAGATTGAACGGAACAGTTTCGGGTTGAGCGGTTTTATGATGTAGCGAAAGATTTCTCCGCTGTTGATACTGGCCATGGTCTGTTCAAAATTGGTATTTGCACTCAGCACCATGCGTACGATAGAGGGATAATGTTCTTTGGCATACTGCACTAGCTGCGTACCGTCCATACCCGGCATCTGCATGTCAGTGACCAGGATGTTGATATCTCCTCTTTTCAGTCGCTCCACCGCCTCGAGACCGCCACTGACGAACTCCGCGACATATTCTTCCCTTTTAAGAAACCTCTTGAGCGCGTTCAGGATATCCGGCTCGTCATCGACAAAGAGTATGGTAATCTGTTCAATGGGAATCATGGGTTACTTCCTCCTTCTGGTCCACAGGCAGGGAGATGGTAAAAATTGAGCCACCTTCGTCCGGGCAGTGCAGGGAAAGCTCGCCACGGTGTTTATTGACGATGATGTCATAAGAGATCGACAACCCGAGTCCTGTTCCTTTACCGGGGGCTTTGGTTGTGTAAAACGGCTCGAAAATCTGGTGGCGCTGCTCAATCGGAACACCGGGGCCGTCATCACGAAATTCACAGAGTATGGTATTTCCTTCCTGCCAGGTCCGTATGGAAATCAGGCCCTTGTCTGTTCGATCCTGAGAGGCGATGGCATGGGCGCTATTGACAATCAAGTTGAGAAACACCTGGCTTAATTGCTCCAGAGAGCAATGGATGTCGGCAACATCTCCAAGCTCTGTGTGTACATCAGCATGATATTTATATTCGTTTCTGGCGATAATCAGAGTGTCCTCAATGCCGCTATTGATATTGGCCCAGGAGAATTCGCCGCTGAAATCGATTCGGGAGAAATCACGCATTGATTGAATGATCTGGGCAATGCGGACAAAACCACGTTCAGACTCGTCAAAGAGTTGGGGAATATCTTCAAGAAGGTGTTCGATACCGAGTTTTTTGTGCAGCATCTGCACTTCGGCCGCGGGTTCGGCCAGGAGCGGATTTTCGGCGGCTTTCTGGGTGAGGATCTCATATTTGCTGTGGATGAGCAGCAGGTCATCGAAATCTTCGACCAGGGTGGCGAAATTGGTTCGTACGAAATTTATCGGATTGTTGAGCTCGTGGGAAAGGCCCGCCGCCAGCTGCCCGACTGAGGCCATTTTCTCCTGCATGACCAGGCGGTCCTGGGCTGTTTCCAGTTCAATGGTTCTGTCAGAGATCTGTTCCTCCAGACCCTCATTGAGTATGCGAAGCTGCTCCTGGCTTTCCTGTAGTTCCCGGGTGCGTGCCTCTACTGTGACTTCAAGATTCTCTTTAGCATCCAGAAGTGCTTTCTCCCGGGACTGGATCTGACGTGTCAGCCAGTTATATTCCTCAGCGAGTGCGGATATTTCCAGAAGGCGCTGATCCGTTGGCAACACATTATCGGTTGGATCGTTGTACATCTTCAACACCATCTGTCGCAGGTTTTTCAACGGATTGGCATACAATCGGTTTGCGAAATAGAGCGAGATACATAGAAAAACGAAGGCCGTGGCCATCAGTGCCAGGCTGACCTTGACAACTATACTCATTCTGGTCCGGTTAAGAGCAGTGTCATCCATGCGGCACAAGATGAGCAGGTGCGGATCAGCCATAACATGCGTGTAGGCTGGGGTGTCGATTCGCGGTCCGAAGGTGGCAACGCTCTCTCCGTGCTGGATGATCTCAATTTCTATATTTTCGGCAGTGGGAAGGTGGGAGTGAAATGTATTGAGTCCGGTAAGATCAATTTCCGCAACCAGAATTCCTTCCGGTTGTCCGCCGAACAAGACAGGTATGGCGATACGCCAATAGCGTCTTGGGAGTATGGTGGTAGTGGAGCTGATCTCCCAGTGATACGCGATTTTTCCACCAATCAGCTTTTGTACCCAGTGCTCACCGGTGTAGTCAAAAACCGGTAATGGCCGGGATGAGTTGATGCTTCGCCCCTCGAAATCAAGGAGGTTGAGCTGGCATTCTGTGCCGATGAGGGTCATGCCTTGCATCGCATCTATCAGTTGCGGGCGCATCTCTCCGGGTTGCATAACACTTTGGGTAATGAGCGGACGCTGGGCGAACTCCTTGAGAGCCTCCTTTTTATAGGAGAGAAAAGTCTTTATGGCTTTACTGACGTCTTCGGCATCCTCCCGGGTAGTTCGTTCCTGGAGATCTTTGATGGCAGAACCGACCTGAAAGTTGATACTTCCGGCGATGACCACAACCAGGATCATGGCTATCACAATTGAATAGGTGATCAATGCTCTGCTGATCGGGAATTGGGAGGGGAAAAGTTTCATTCAGCCTATTCCCCCATGAGTATAACGTCACGGTTTTTCGTAAATTTGTCCATTGTAAAATCTTCTTTGCCGAGTGCTTCATTGGCGTCCGGGTCGTCGGGGGAGTATGGACGGAAAGGTTGTTCATAGGTTTTGGCTGACCGGCCAAGGCTGTCGATTGAGTAAGGAACCATGACAGAGAAAAGAGAGATGAGAATGTTCCATCCCCAATGAAGATATGCTTTTCCCATAAACGTCCTCTGGTTGAAATATAGTACGGATGATGGTTGCTCCGGGTAACTTTGTCACGGTTTCTGAGGTAAAGTAATACCGTGGTTGGCCTCGTGAAGGGCGTGGAGCCGAGTGCCTGTCTGTCAACTGCTGCTTCTTCTATTATATGGTGCTGCTAAGCGAAGTCCAGTAAGTGAATTTAGGCCATATAGCGAGTTATTATGCATTCCCTATGCGGAAAATCCACAACCCGTAACCCTTGGCCATAACAGTTCGCCTGCAAATCATTGTTCAGGCCCTGATGAAATTGGTCGATTACCAATTGACGAGGCGTTACTACAGAGTCATAGTATTTCCAGGATGATTTGATCTTGCTGGGGGAACCGCAAGAATGTTCACTGAGGTTCTGGTAGACCTTCAGTTATGACAGAGTGAAATAAAAGAATTATTGAGGATGATATGGGTGATTTTCCTAAGTGCGACCTGAAAACCGGAGTGTGAGCTCCACCTGATTTGGCCGGCGGTCTGCCGGTACAGAATACGTCACAGCCTGTAAAGCATGTTGATCAGGTTGCTGGCGAGGCCTTTGGTGTAGGTGAGTTAAAAAACATCGCCTCTGCGGTGCACAGCAAGTACGCATCCGTAGCGAATTCTGCTGAAGGGATGTTTCGATATCCTACCGGGCGTGAAGGTGCGGTGAAGTTGGGATATGATGAGGCGATTCTTGCAGAGATGCCCGAAGAGTCACTGAACAGTTTTTGTGGCGTTGGTAATCCCCATGCCATTGCACCTGTTATGGAAGGTGCTAATGTGCTGGATATTGGTTGTGGCGCTGGTTTCGACCTGATTGTTGCCAGAAAAACCGTGGGTGGTTCAGGGCGGGTTTGCGGTATTGACATGACCCCGGAAATGCTGGAGCGTGCCAGGAAAAACTTTTCCGAACTAGGTGTTGACGATATCGAGCTGGAGCTGGTCGATTCAGAAAAAATACCCTATCCGGATGAAACCTTCGATGTGGTGATCTCCAATGGAGTAATCAATCTCTCTCCAGCCAAGCTCGCGCTCTTCAGGGAGATTCGCAGGGTACTGAAGCCGGGAGGCAGGCTGCAGTTTGCTGATATCGTGTTGGCTCAACCGTTGCCTGCTGCCATGAAAGGTAATCTCGACGCCTGGGCCCAATGAGTGGGTGGCGCGGTCTCCGTGAGAGACCAGATTGCACTGATGGAAAAAGCTGGTTTCAGCAATGTGGAGTGTGTCGGTAACACAGGTATCAGTACTTCTCAATTTACTGAAGGAGCATTGTTTATTGCAGTAGCCCGATAGAGCTATCTCATTTCTTATTGTTTTTGGACCATCTCTTTCACCGTACGGCCTGCTACATTTTTGTAGTGGGCCGTATCTTTTTCTGCTGCCAGGAATAAACATGATGACTGTTTGCGATATTGCCGTTATATCAATTGTTTATGATTTTTTCTGCGTATTTTTATTGGTGCCTGTATAGGTGGCTTGCTGATCAATTTTGCAGTGAGCGATGCAGAGGCGGCAAAACTGTATGTCAGCGGCCATCTTGGGGCGGCGTTTGCCGATGATTCAGACTGGGGAATTCCTTCTGAACTTGACAAAGGTATGTCGATTGCCTTTGAGTATGATGCCGGCTGGAGCGGTCTGGCGGCGGTTGGCTATGAATTTGAAAAATTCAGGTTTGAAGCGGAATTTGGCTATCAGGGTAATGGGCTTGATGCTATATCCTTGACTCACAATGGAGAATCACGGTCCCAATCGATGTCTGGAGATCTGAACCTGTTGACTCTGATGGTTAACGGCTACTATAGCTTTATCAACTCATCAAAGTTCACGCCCTACGTAACGATGGGTCTTGGTGCTGCTTATGTCGAAATGAAGGATTTGGTTCCTAGTAGCTCAGAAGACAAGATGAACTTTTACGATACAGTTTTCGCCTATCAATTCGGTGCCGGAGTAGAATATGGTGTTTCTGAGCAGCTTTTTCTGGATCTAAGATACCGCTATTTAGCGACTTCGGACGTTGCCCTTGGTGATATTGAAGAAGAAATAGATATGGAGTTTGCCAGCCACAACATCTATGCCGGTTTGCGTTATCAGTTTTAGGCCGAATTTCTGCTGAAGTGTGACGGGGATTGCCAACCCGGGTGTTCCCCGTTTCTTTATTTGTTACGCTCCTGCTTTGTTCAATCCCTTTATAAAAAATCTCCCTTGCCGAGTGCTTGTTTTACGGTGCTTTTCTGTCTCTGTTTTCTCTGCCGAATCCTTTTTACTTGAAAAGAATTAGCCCCTTATTTATCTATACGCCCGTTCGCAGTTGCGGGCAGGCAGTACCTTGGTTCTTACACGTTGCAGTTGTTCCGGTTGTTTCTCTTGCTCCCGTCACAGGGCAGCAACTTTCCACATTTTTCGTCACCTGCAGAGGGACGAACACTCGGTAGTTTCAACTGATATATTTCAACAATTCCAGGTTCTTTGGGCTATAATGCCCGACATGTCTTTGCCGTGCGGCTGCCTGACTACCCCAGGTCATAAATTCGTAAATTATATAATGATGTTTTGGAGATATACGTGAAAAGAACAATGATTACGGCTGCTGCCGGTACCCTGTTGCTTATCTCATCCTCTATGGTAAGTGCCCAGAGCGGTCCTTACACCAGCATACATTTCGGCATGGCAATTCCGGACGATACCGATACCAGCTGGTCCGGAGTACCATTGGCAACAGTGTCAGCAGATAGCGGTTATGCCATGACGGGTGCCCTTGGTTATGACTTCGGTGGATTTCGCCTTGAAAGTGAACTCGGCTACCAGGGCAACTCGATCGACACGGCTCGAGTAGGCGGTCTTTCTCTGCCGGCCAGTGGAGATATGACTATCTATTCCGGGCTGTTGAACCTCTATGTTGATTTTCGCAATGAGAGCAATATAACCCCATATATCACCGCTGGTATGGGTCTGGCACATGTGGCTATGGACAGTTTTGATGTTGCCGGAATTGTCTCATCAACCTCAAAGTACACAGATACTGTGATGATCGGCCAGGTTGGTGGGGGGCTTGAGATGGCAGTGAACGAGAACTTGGCACTGGATGTGCGCTATCGTTACATGATGACGGAAGAGGCTCACCTCGGTTACCTCAACTCCGAACTCTCCAGCCATAATGTGTATGCCGGCCTGCGCTTTAAATTTTAGCTGTAAATCCTGAAAGGGCAGTACAGTAACCCTTGAAGCAACACTGTGGGCATGTGAAACATTACCACAGTGTTGCGACGCAATAATCTCAAATATCTGCTGTTTCGCGCGGCAGCCATCACTTTACAGCCATCAGCGTTCTCCGTGACATCACCCTGTCAAAAATCCAGCTCCATGTACTTTGCCTGACGAGTTTGCCAGCTCTGGCTGTGCAAAAAAAGATATTGAACTCCACTGTCAGTTGCGAGGGTTTCCGACGTTTCTCTGTTGCCGGGGCATGTCCCTGTTTCCACCAGGGTAATTGATCCAGGTCAAGGCGGGAGGCTTTTCTTTGTGTTACTCAGGCGAGCATTGTTACATTTTAAAGGTGTGTGGTACACGAAAAGAAAAGAATCACGGGAAGAAAAAATGAAAAAAAATGTCCAGGTTTTCTGGTCCTGGCTTGGTGCATTTATCGGCATAGGTCTGGTCTCCGCTGTAACCAGGTTCGTGCTTGATGGAACCGGGCTTACCCTTGTCATCGGCTCCTTCGGGGCGTCTGCTGTGCTCATTTATTGCGCCATAGAGAGCCCTCTGGCCCAGCCTAGAAATGTTATGGGCGGGCATATTCTCTCGGCTCTGGTCGGTGTTGCCGCCTGCCAGCTTTTTGCAGATCAACTCTGGCTGGCGGCCCCTTTTGCTGTCGCCACGGCCATTGCCGTGATGCAATTGACGGCGACAGTCCATCCGCCAGGGGGCGCGACTGCGCTTATTGCAGTGATCGGTGGGGAGAATATCCATCAACTCGGTTATTCGTATGCGCTGTTTCCAGTTGCAACCGGGGCATTGATTCTGTTGGCGGTGGCACTTGTAATCAACCGGATCGCCCCGGGCCGCAGTTACCCCCAAAAGTGGTGAGCGTGCTCGAATTATGGAATATGCCATTGGAGTCTGTGTTATGAAAATAATTCGAATGATACCTGCTGTTCTAAGTTTTTTACTCATCGCCGCCCATTTGTACCGGGCAGGCTTGCCAATCTTTGCCGTCGCCGCTGTGGCTGCTCCTGCGATCCTCATCATTCCCCAATTCTGGAGCGCTCGAATCGTCCAGTTACTGCTGGTTCTTTCAGCGCTTGAATGGGGCCGGACGTTGTTAAACCTTGTGCAGCTTCGCATGGAAATGGGCATGGACTGGATGCGGCTGGCGGTGATCCTGGCGGCGGTGATCCTCTTTACTCTGATCTCTGCGATGGTTGTGCAGTCGGTAAGGAAATAGTTTTGAAGAGAGAGGTTAGAGGTGAGGGGTTAGAGGTGAGGGGTGAGAAATATAATGGATTCTCGCGTGTCTCTGTGGTAGTGAGGGTATGGGTGATTGAGAGTTGAAACAGATAATTACGACTGAGTCATTTAGAGGGACGGGATGAACGAGCCGGCAGAAAAAAACGCTGAAAAGAAGGCGAAACGCAGCAAAGTGCCACAGGGAAGAATTGGCAACAGACCGTACTGGGTATTGCTCCTTTCGATCCTGGTTCGTACGGTTCATCAACTGGGAGCAGCTGTTTTTCTGGTGTTCTGTCTTTTTGGTGATGTGGTGTCGGTCCCGGGCATGTATCTCTGGCTGGCGGTGGTGAGTGGTGTCATCCTGGTTTTTACCGAGTGGCTGAGACACCGCGAGCTTTATCGTGAGTTTGCCGGAATGGCCACTCTCATCAAATGTCTGCTGCTAGGTGCCGCTATCCACGCCTATCTGCCCACTGGTCCTGCGGTGCTGGCGGCCTTTGTATTAGCCTCTATCGGTGCCCATGCTCCCAAGGAAATCCGTCACAGGTTATTGTGGTGAGTGTGAAAGTACGAGCATCTTCAGCTCAGGCCGATATCCCCTGGCAGGGAGAGAGTAGTTGGCAGGAATTGAGGACAGCAATTACGGCAATCTGCGCCGGCCTCGGGGAGAAGGAGGCAGAGATACGAGAGATCGCCCAACAGATGCAATATGGCTATCGGCAGCTCGATGAGCCGATGGATGTGCTCTGTGGCAGGAGTTGCATAACTTGTCAGGAGATATGCTGCCGGAGGGCAACACTCTGGTATGATTTGCCTGATCTCCTGTTTATCTATCTCATCTCGGCAAAGTTGCCTCCAAGGCAGATATCCAGGGTGTCCGGTGGAGCCTGCTGTAATCTGGGTACAAGGGGATGTTTGCTGCCACGCTGGCAGAGACCCTTTATCTGCAGTTGGTATCTCTGCGGAGCCCAACAGCTTGAACTGTCGTCAGTACCGGAAGGCGGGCAGTTAAAAGAGCAGATCGAGTGTCTGAGGAAGTCAAGAAAACAGCTATTCGCTCACTGTGTAGAGGCTGTATCCCCGTAACTTGGATTTTTCATGACAAATCCAAGCTGACTCACTTTTGCCCACCCCGTTTCTGAGCTGCACGCTCCATCCGCTTTTTCAGTTCCTGGTTCCTTTGAATGATATCTTCCCGGCCTTGATACCACTCTGGAATTTCGTCATAGTTCGGAATACCGTCATCAATCATGTAGCGTGATTCCGGGTTGTGGGGATAACCCATGGGCACTGCGCCGCAGCAGACTGCCAGCAGGCCATTGTCATGGGCCTTCAGGGCACGGCTGGCGTGGGGGGAAACCCTGATGCAGTCTCCGCGCACAAGCTCTGTCAGATCCCCGTTTACACTGATGCAGCCACTGCCCTCGATCACTAGATAGACTTCCTCCTGCTTCCGGTGGGTATGGGTGAAGGTGTACCCTTCATTCGGGGGCAGGTTGATAAGCCCAAGGGCGACCCCTTCCAGCTTAAGCTTTTTGCGGGGGCTGGTCAGCCAGGGGAGGGAGGCAAAATCAAAGTGGGTTTTGGTAAAGTCTTCCGCCATGGGATGCTCCGTCAGAAAGTGTTCCGGTAACAGGAGATTTCGTTCATTCTCTACGGAATATGCGGCCTGAAGAGATGACCGGCTTGAGATAAATGATATCCGAAATTACGGAAAAAGAGTGGGATTTCCTTGCGGGACCGGAAAAATGCGTACACTATGTAAACGTGTTGTGATTTGGCAGCTAAATTGTGTTTTCGAGCAGGAGAAGAGAAGATGAAGCAGGTTGATGACTCTACAAGCTATATCAGGGCGGGCTGGCTGATAGATGGCAGCGGAAAGGCTGCGCAAAAAGATGTACTTCTGGTGGTAAATACAGGGCAAATAGTCTCTGTAAAACCATATGCACCGGAAATTATCCCTGCCAATGGTCAGCTTACTGATCTGAGCTTTGCCACCATTCTACCTCCTCTTATCGACAGTCATCTTCATTTGAGCATGTCCGGGGCGGTTGATGCCGCTTTACGAGAAAACCAGCTGGTTGCAGGGTGTGAAGAACTGTTACCCTATATCCACAGGCACTTAAAGCAGCTTTTCGACCATGGAGTGCTTGCGGTGCGTGATGGTGGAGATCGTCATGATTGTGTGCTGGAATTCATGGCAAAAGGTATGAGCAATTATCCGATAGCAATCCATTCCCCGGGGAGAGCGTACCACAGGGCGGGACGATACGGAGGCCTCATTGGCAGAGCGGTGGCTGAGGGTGACTCGCCGGCAGAGCTGCTGATGCGTCGAAATCACCAGCAGGATTATCTGAAAGTTGTGAATTCAGGATTAAATAGCCTGAAAGAATATGGTCATGAGACACCTCCGCAGTTCTCGAAGGATGAACTGAAAAATCTGTGCGAGCTGGCCCACAGCAAGCAAATCAAGGTAATGGTGCATGCCAATGGCAGGGTGCCGGTACAGCAGGCGATTGAGGCAGGTTGCGATTCAATAGAGCACGGTTTTTTCATGGGCCGGGAGAATCTTGAACGTATGGCGGAGTACGGTTGCACCTGGGTGCCAACCGTTGTTACCATGAAAGCATACGCAGAAGTGCTGGAGTTCGAGGGGAATATTTCCGGGGCAGCAATTGCCGCCAGAAATTATGAGAGCCAGCTGGAGCAGTTGCGCCAGGCAAAAAAAATCGGAGTGAAGGTGGCGTTGGGGACCGATTCGGGCAGCCCCGGTGTGCTGCATGGTGAATCTGTTTTCGAAGAGATGAAACTTTACGGCAAAGCGGGGTATTCGCTGGTTGAAACAGTGCAATGTGCCACGGCAAACGGGGCGGAACTGCTGGGACTTGCCGATAACGGAATATTACAGGCGCAAGCTGCGGCAAATTTTCTTGTAGCCCGTGGTACCCCGGCACAATTACCGAGAAAACTCTCATATCTTGAGAATATTTTTATTGCCGGCAAGCCCTCAGCTCTGTACAGAAAGAATCCTGTCAAATAGCAAGTTGGTTTGTGTTAGTCACATGAAAACAGGTAATTAGTTGCTTTTGTCCGACAATGGAAAAACTCTGCCGATACCCGGGACTGCAGGGCTTCCACCTTGCAAATTGATGGAGATAAAAAATATCCTCGGGCAGGCTGTCATGCAGCGCGATAACTATCTCATAAAAGGACATAAAACGAATAAAGTGCAAAAGTTACTTGACCTGTACCTCTCATAACTATAATGTGGAATGTTTTTAAAAGTTGTATACAATTTTTGTCTGAGGACTGACGGCGAGGTTCTTTTCGTTCTGAAATAGCTTTGCCGACGGTAACGAAAATTTCTATGAGCACGAGGAACACGATGTTTTCCATTCTGAGAATCAATACCGCGACAGGAGAAACCAAAAGGGAAAGTTTTGATACCAAAGAGTATCTCCTTGGTGCGCGTACCCTGAGCTCCCGCCTGGTCAGCCAGGAGGTTGAGCCGACCTGTGATCCGTTCGGGCGTCACAACAAACTCTTTTTCTGTACCGGTGCGCTGGTTGGTACCACCGTTTCAAGTTCAGACAGGATCAGTATCGGCAGCAAAAGCCCACTGACCGGTGGTATTAAAGAGAGTAATGCCGGCGGTATTGTTGGTACTCGTATGGCTGAGCAGGGTCTCCGTTGTATCGCTCTGGAAGATGCGCCGAAAGCGGATGCGGGCTGGAAAATCATCGTAATCGGCAAAGACAAAGTCGAGATGATTGATGGCGAGTTTCTTGTAGGTAAAGGCGTGTATGAAAAGTCTGATCTCCTGAGCGAGAAATTCGGCAAAAAAGCAGGTTGTGTCACTGTTGGACCAACCGCTGAAAAGCTGCTGCTTGCTTCCGGTATCGCCTGTTCCGATCCACATGGCGTCTGTTCCCGATATGCTGGTCGTGGCGGACTTGGTGCGGTAATGGCGAGCAAGAAGATAATCGCCATGGTTGTATTGCCAGATGGCGAAGTAAAGCCTGAGATTGTTGACCCGGAGGCGTTCAAAGCCGGTGCCAGGAAGATTGTTCAGCTGCTGAAGGAAAATCCGGTGTCCTCCAAGTTCACCAAGTATGGTACTGCGGCCATGGTAGACATCTGCCAGGCATTGAACGTGCTGCCGACCAAGAACTTCCGTCAGGGTACCATGGAAGGTGCAGAGAAGATCAACGCCCAGTCCATGTACGACACCATCAAGGAGCGCGGTGGCGAAGGCCGGACCCAGCATGCCTGTATGTTGCCTTGCGCAATCCAGTGTTCAAACGTCTACCCGAACGAGGACGGTTCACTGCTCTGTTCCCCGATTGAGTATGAGACCATGGCGCTGATGGGCTCCAACCTCTGTTTGAAAAATCTCGACACCATCGCCATGATGAACCGCATCTCCAACGATGCCGGTGTTGACACCCTCGAAGTGGGTGCGGCAATGGGTGTGGCGCTTGAGGCCGGTGTTGCCGAATTTGGTGACGACGAGGCTATCCTCGAGTTGATGCAGGAAGTTCGTGACCTGACCCCGATGGGCCGTATCCTCGCTTCCGGTTGTAAGGTTGCTGCTAAGGTTCTCGGCGTACGCCATGCGCCGCACGTTCTCGGCCAGGGTATCCCTGCCTACGAGCCGCGTGGTACTAAAGGCATGGCTATGACCTACCTCTCTTCACCGATGGGTGGTGATCACACCTTCGGTTTCACCCTGCGTGACGAAGATGTACCGACCAGCAAAGAAGGTAAGGTTGAGCTTTCCAAGAAGTTCCAGGTTATCGGCTCCCGCATGGATGCCATGGGAACCTGTAACTTTGTTCGTTACTCAGTGCGCAACGATATGAGCCCGCTCCTCGACCTGATGAAGGCCATGTACGATGTGGAGATCACCGCAGAGGAATTCGACGAATTTGTTAAAGAAACCCTGCGACTCGAGCATCAGTTCAATACCGATGCCGGTATTACTCTGGCACACCACCGCCTCTGCGAAACCTTCTACGAGGAAGCGCAGCCAGAGACGGGTGAGAAAATCGATATCACTGATGAAGAGGTGGCAGAGGCTTGCCGCTGGTAATCAAGAGAGATGAGCGTGGTAACTGTTACCTTCAAACTCAGCGAGGCGGCACCTGTCTCGCTGGCTATCGATACGCCGCAGCCGCTGCAGTCTGTTCTCGAAGAGGCGGCGCGTAAGGCAGACATTGTGCTGGGCGGTTTTATTGCCGTCTGCAACGGCCGGGTGATTACCGGTGAAGAACTGGTGTCTGAAGACGATGCTGTCGATGTCTTTCCTGCTATTTCGGGAGGCTGACAGTTACTGCTTCGCTGTACCTCTAACAGCTCACATCTCAAGCCGCATCATCTATCCGGGTAAATCAGGATAGACGGTGCGGCTTTTTTGTTTTAATCACCTGAATTTAAAAAGTATTGGTTCTTGATTTACCTTGAATTGTCGGGCTCTGTTCTTAATGTAGTGCACTGTATTGAACCGGATGTCTCATGAACATTTGGGTCTGTGATATCCCGAAACAGTATTGGTGCCCCTGGCCGGTACAAAATCCAGCAGTGGAAAAAATTAACCAATCGTACTCATGTCCTCTCCATCAAACAGAAGTTCGCTGCTCTGCCCGAACTGTAAAAAGCTGGTAAGCCGCAACGCACCGGCTTGTCCCTATTGCGGCCTGAAGAAGCCTGGCTCGCTGCTGAAAGATAATTTTTTAACCCGCAGCATGGGCGATGGTCACCAGGTGATAAAGATTATCCTGATGGTCAATGTGGCTTTTTTTGTCTTTTCACTCCTGCTTGGACTGGGCCCCCATATGTTTTCCAGCAGCCCTTTTGGCTTTCTCTCTCCAGGCAATAAGAGCCTTCTGGTCTTGGGAGCAACCGGCAGTTATCCGTTTTTTTATCTCGATCGCTGGTGGACACTGGTTTCGGCCAACTACCTGCACGGTTCGCTTTTGCATATAATCTTCAACATGATCGCCCTGAATCAATTGGGGCCGCTTATTATCCGGGAATACGGCGTACCACGGATGATAACTATCTATACCCTGAGCGGTGTTGGAGGTTTTCTGGTTTCGGTTGTGGCGGGTGTGTCTCTTACCATTGGCGCTTCCGCTTCCATCTGCGGCATGATCGGTGCCGCTCTCTACTATGGTAAGAGTCGTGGCGGCACCTATGGCGAGGCTGTATTCAGCCAGCTCCTGGGGTGGGCGATCTCCATTGCAATTTTTGGTTTCTTTGTTCCGGGAATAAACAATTGGGGCCATGGCGGCGGAATGGTTGCCGGTGCCTTGCTGGGTTTGCTGCTCGGCTATAAGGAACGAAAGAGGGAGGGATATCTGCACAAGATGCTGAGCACTGCCTGTATTCTCCTCACCGCTGGTGCCCTGCTGCTCTCTGTTTACAATGGTGTCTGGTTCATCATGAACAGGTGATATTTGCGGGCAGAGGCAGCCTGTGATAGGGGTAAGTAAGGAGTAGAGTCGAGGAGTGGCTGGGGCCACCCAGCCATATGGCATGACTTCATCTTACCTTTCCAGGAGCGTTCAATGAACCTCAAGGATTTCAAGCCCAGAACCATAGTCGAGCCGTTTCGTATCCGTTCCGTTGAACCCATAGGTTTCACCACCCGCCAGGAGCGTAAAAAAGCTCTGGAGGCTGCAGGGTACAATCCTTTTTTACTGCGCGCTGAAGATATCCTGATCGATCTGCTCACCGACAGCGGTACCGGGGCGATGTCCTCAAGCCAGTGGGCGGCGATGCTGGCCAGCGACGAATCATATGCCGGGGCCAGATCCTACTTCAAGTTTGAACGGGCAGTACGTGAAATTACCGGTTTTACTGAGGTGATGCCCACCCATCAGGGGCGGGCCGCAGAACATATTCTCTTTCACTCTGTTGACGGTGCCGGCAGGGTTATCCCCAACAATACTCATTTCGACACCACCAGGGCACATGTGGAAAACTGTGGTGCCGAGGCGCGTGATCTGCCATCCCCGGAGGGTCGGGATCCTGCTACTCCGGCACCTTTCAAAGGGGATATGGACCTGGCGGCGTTGAACGCGCTTATTGACGAGAAGGGTGCGGAGAATATCCCCCTTATCATGCTGACCGTAACCAACAACTCAGGTGGCGGTCAACCGGTGAGCATGGGCAATATCAGGCAGGTAAGTCAGGTAGCGAAAAAGCATGGCATTCCCTTGTTTTTAGATGCCTGCCGTTTTGCGGAAAACTGCTGGTTCATAAAGAGCCGGGAGCCGGGCTATAAAAGCCGGTCCATCCCTGAGATAGCGCTCGAGATGTTCAGTTATGCAGACGGCTGCACCATGAGTGCCAAAAAAGATGGTATGGCAAATATCGGCGGCTTTCTGGCCATGAATGACGCTGAGTTGGCTTCCCGGTGCCGGAGTTTCGAGATTCTTATGGAAGGCTTCCCAACCTATGGGGGCATGGCTGGTTATGATATGGAGGCCATTGCCTTGGGGCTCTATGAGGCAATGGATGAGCGTTATCTGGAGTACCGGGTTCGCTCCATAGAATATCTTGGCGAAAAGCTTATCGCGGCGGGCATCCCGATCATTCGCCCGACCGGTGGTCATGCACTGTACATAGACGCCGGCAGGATGCTACCCCATATTCCCTGGCACCAGTACCCGGCCTGGAGCCTGACCAACGGGCTCTATCTGCTCGGTGGTGTCCGTGGTGTTGAGATAGGTTCTGTGATGTTCGGGTTGCAACCGGACGGTTCGGAAAAAGCGGCGGCTCTGGAGCTGGTCCGTCTGGCTTTTCCCAGGCGTGTCTATACCCAGAGCCACGTGGATTATCTGGCGGAACTGCTTATTGAACTCAATGAGCAGCGTGAGTCACTCGGAGGGTATTCAATTACCAGGCAGGCGAATGTGCTGCGCCATTTTACCGCAGTGCTGGAGCCGGTCTGAGAGCAAAATCGGGTTTGGATCCTGCTGGTGCCGGTGTTGCCCTTGCTGGATAAAAGAGTGTAGCAAATTGATGCCGATTGAAGCCTGGCGAATTATCTGGTAAAGAGAGTCGCTTTTGCTGAAATTGGAACGTGGCGTGGCGTATATTCGCTGTCAGCCTCCCGTGAGTATGTTTCTAACGCACAGGAAGTCTTAAAGGATTTTGATGCTGCGTCCTGGTTGGTGGGTCTTGAGAGGTCCTTTGAACTATACATCCTGCATGGCGATTCTTGCCTGCCTGCTCTGGTCTTCTGCTTTTGCAGGGATCAAGATCGGCCTGCTCTATACCACTCTGCTGCATTTCGCCGGTGTACGTTTTATGCTCGCCGGGTTGCTCGTTCTTCCCTTTTGCGGCAATATCTTTTCCACCCTGGCCCAGATTCGTGCCCATCTTGGTACGGTGCTGATAATTGCTTTTTTTCAGACAACGTTTCTTTATAGTCTCTTCTACCTGGGGCTTGATCTGTTGCCGGGCGCGGTGGCTGCAATCGTCATTGGCACCCAACCCCTGGTGGTCGCAGGTGTGGCGCATTTTTTCGCGCCCGCAGAACGTATGACCACCAGGAAGGCGGTGAGTCTTCTTTTTGGCGGAGCGGGGGTGCTGGCCATTGCGGCCAACAGGGGTGAGATGGCAATTGAAGGTCCTCTGGCGCTGCTGGGGATCGGGCTGTTGCTGCTTTCGAATTTTTCCGGCGCGGCGAGCAACTTGCTGGTCGCCAGAGAAACAATGGATATCAACCCGCTGGTGTTGAACTCCGCTCAGCTTATTATTGGAGGTGGGTTCCTGTTCCTGCTGTCAAAGATTATCGAGGATCGCAGTCTGGTGAACTATGAAGCTCCCTATTTTGTCTCCCTCGCCTGGCTCAGTTTTCTTTCCGCCGCGGCCTTGTCGATCTGGTTTCAGTTGCTGAAACGAGATGGCGTGCGAGTCTCCGACCTGAATATCTGGAAATTTCTGATACCGCTTGCGGGCGCCTGTCTGAGTTGGTTGCTGGTCGAGGGCGAGTCTCCCACTCCGGGAGTTTTGGCTGGAATGTGTTCCATCGTGGTGGCCTTGCTGGTGCTGAATATAAATGGTCGTTTCTGGCGAACGTTCAAGAAAAAGCATGATTCTCATGAGCTGTAAAATATGTCAATTTCAGGGAGCGAATGGCAAGGAGCTAAAATATTGATGAAATGTTGAAAAGTGTTGTCATTCAATGCAAAACTAAATTAAGTATTTGTCTTGGATCATCGAATAAAATTAATTATAGTGTACAGGTTCTGGTTTGCTTTGGCAGAATCTTTTCTTTGATAGAGGATATCGTATGGATAGAACCGATAAACGTATATTGAATATATTGCAGCGCAATGGCCGTATTACCAACTCGAAGCTGGCCGGGGAAATAGGTATTTCTCCGCCCGCCATGCTGGAGAGGGTCAAGCGCCTTGAAAAATCGGGTATGATTCGTCAGTATGCGGCGCTTATCGACCGGGAGAAAGCAGGGTTCAGCCTACTTGCAATAATAATAATTTCGGTAAGTTTGAATGAGATTAAATCTCTGGAAGATGTTAAGGATAAGTTGATTATCCTTGATGAGGTGCAGGAATGCTACCAGTTGACCGGCGATGTTGATTTTCTGCTGAAGGTAGCAGTGCGTGATATGAGCAATTACACCACCTTCATCAATGCAAAACTTACTGGAATTCCGGGTATTCAGAATATTCGGACCTCGTTTGTGCTGGAGACAGTAAAAAGCAGTACCGTGCTGCAGCTGGACGAGGATTGATTGTAACCATGGCGTAATACATATGAAATCGTGATAGTACTCAATGCGCTGTTCCCGGCATTTTTTCTAATTTTTCTGGGGGTGGCGCTCAAACGGGCGGGGATTACCAACCAGGCGTACCTGCAGCAGTCGGATCAGCTGATTTATTATATTTTCTTTCCGGTCATGCTGTTCTGGAAGATTGGCGGTGCTTCTTTTGGTGGAATTGACTGGACTTTCTGCCTGGTAACCCTGCTCATTCTGGCTGTGCTCTTTGTTGTCAGCACGGTCGTTATCCATGCCGTTCCCATCTCCCATTTCCAGGCGGGTTCTTTTTCTCAAAGTTGTTACAGGTTCAACACCTACATCGGTGTGGCGGTTATTCTCAACTGCCTGGGGGCCGAAGGTGTGGCTCTGTTCGGTATCATGATCAGCCTGGCAATACCTCTTATCAACATTTTTGCAGTATCCACACTCATCTACCATTCTCCGAAAGAGAGCAGCAGCGGCAACAGGGCCAGGCAGTTTGGCAGGGCGCTGGCTGCGAACCCGCTTATTCTGGGGTGTATCGCTGGTATTCTCTATTCAAAAATATTTGGGGAGTTTCCCGTTTTTATCGACAATTCCCTGAGTCTTGCCAGTATGTTCACGCTGCCCATGGCGTTGCTCTCCATTGGCGGGTCGCTTTCTTTCAACGGAATTCAGAAAAATCTCAAGACCTCCCTGCTTGCCTCCGGGCTGAAACTGGTGCTGATGCCGCTTTTGGGCTATGGGGCCTACAAGCTGGCTGGAGTTGATGGGCTGGCCTTCAAGGTGGGCATGATTTTCTTCTGCCTGCCGGTATCAACTACTATCTATGTGCTTTCCTCCCAGATGAATAGCGATACCGAACTTGCCTCCTCTGCCATAGTGGTTTCCACCATGCTCTCTTTCTTTTCATTATCGGTGGCGCTCTTAATATGATGCTGTACGGGGTTCGGAAGAGTTTGGGAAGGCACAAACTGTGCCTTAGCTCAGGAGCTTCAAGAGAGCATTGAGCATCCCACTTTATGCCTGGCCCATTCCGGCCGTTTCTGAAAATACTTTTCCCTCTCTGGTTGTTCATCATACGGATGACGCAGCAGGTCATGAAGCTCATGGATCAGGGACGGGTCACCGTCTTCAGCTTTATCGATAGCCAGCTGAGCCATATAATTCCGTAATACATATTTTGGATTTATCCGGTTCATCCGGGATTTCCTCTCACGCTCATCAAGGTTATCAGCCTGCAGTCGCCTGCGGTATAGGTTGAGCCAGTTCTGCAGTCTCTGCAGATACTTCCTGTTAATCGCCTCAGGCTGATAGTAGGCATCCGCGAGTTCAGGGGGGAGATGATGTAAGCCGGTGCCGGAGTGATCAGTCGGGCTGACCTCAGCAAGATTCCTGAAGAAAATCGTCATATCCGTTTCAGCGCTTGAGAGGATATCCAGCAACTCGTTCACCAGGTCGTCATCGGTGCTGGTGTTGAAACTCCGCAGGCCAAGCTTACCGGCCATAGTGTTCTGCCAGCTTGTCAGAAAGACCCGACGATAACTGTTGTTCAGAATTTCCTGGAGGCGTGCTGCCTCTCCGGTGATTGAGTGGAATGCGTTTGCCAGTTGGGTCAGGTTCCAGAGGCCTATGTGAGGCTGGTTGCCGTAGCTGTAGCGTCTCCCCTGAAAATCTGTGGTATTGGGCGTCCAGGTAACATCATATGGCTCCAGCCAGCCATACGGTCCATAGTCGATGGTGAGTCCGCTGGTGGACATATTATCTGTGTTCATTACCCCATGCACGAAGCCAACCCGCATCCAGTGGTCGATCAGGTGTGCGGTACGTTCACATATTTCGGCAAACATCTGTAGTACCGCGTCCGGGGCAGAGGCGTCGAGATGGGGGAAATCGGTTGCCAGGGTATAATTAATAAGCGCCTGCAGTGTTTGGGTATCGTTTCTTGATGCAAAAAGTTCAAAATTACCGAAACGTAGAAAGGATGGCGAGACCCGGCAGACAACCGCACCGGGCTCCATGCCGGGATGGCCGTCATAGAGAATATCACGCAGCACCTGCTCACCTGTGGTTACCAGGCTCAGCGCCCTGGTGGTGGGGATACCGAGATGATGCATCGCTTCACTGCAAAGAAATTCGCGCACAGAAGAGCGAAGTACCGCCAATCCATCGGCGCGTCTTGAGTATTGCGTGGGTCCGGCACCTTTGAGCTGCAGTACCCAGCGGTCACCCCGGGTATTAATCACCTCACCGAGGTTGATGGCCCGGCCATCACCCAGTTGCCCGGCCCAGCTGCCGAACTGGTGCCCACCATAACACATGGCAAAGGGCGACATATCGGGGAGCACTGTATTGCCGGCAAATACCTCGGTAAACAGGCGTGAGTTGCAGGCAACGTCATCAAGGTCGAGCAACCCGGCAACTTCGGGTGAATATGCCAACAGCTCAGGTCCACTGACCGGCGTGGGTTGTACTTTCGAATAACAGGCTCCGTAAACCTGTCTCCTGTTATTCGAGACATCGGTATCGCCGGGGAGGTTATTGACAAAACTGTTGTCAAACTGGAGGGCTTCAAGTTTCGCTGGAGTGAATCCGTTTAGCATATCTGCACATAGGTTGAGTTTTGAGATTAGTTCTCAAATAATAGTCATGTGCATTGCGTGGGCAAGTGAAAATGTATAAAATATAGCTCGCTTACAGGGAAGTGACAGGTGCAGAGTCTGATGAATTTGTATCATCTTTTCAGGAAGGAGCGGTTTTGTCGCTGGTTAACGGAAAAATACGACAATCCATGTCCACCGCAAAATTCCGGCAGAATTGGAGCTATAATAATGTCTTGCGATGGACATTACGGAAATTAGACAATTGCTGCAAGTGAGAGTACCAATCTGATTCCCCGGTATCATGAAATACATGAACACCATGTTCATGAGAAATGCTGGCTGATTATTTTAAAGAGAGCAGGTAGGTTCGAAGGTTCTGCTTTCGGTCCTCAATACCCAGCTTTTTACGCAGCTTCTTTCGATGAAAACTGACTGTGGCTACTGCAATATTGAGAACGTCGCTGATCTCCTGGCTGCTTTTCCCCTGCCGCACAAGAAGTGCCACTTCAAGTTCCTGGGGAGTGAGCAGCAGGTGTAGAGACGACAACCGGTGCAGAAATGGGCTGCTGATATCATTGAGGTGGTTTTCGATTATGGTGATAAGGGCTTTCTCGCGCTGTTGCAATAACCCTGTTTTCATTTTATCGATGTAAGGGAGAACCAGGTCGCGAATGTTGGCAAGGAACCGATCTTCAAGTTCCTGTCGATCACGACTGCGATGATCGAGGAGAACTTTCATGGCGATATTGGTTTCAGCCAGTTTTTCTGCCTCGATCTGGAGTTGTTGCTCCTTTCGTTCCAACTCTTTCTGGATGCGTATGAGAGGAGTGATATCATCATGGGTGACGATAACCCTGGGTTCGCTCTCTGCCTGATATGGCAATACCTTCAACGTGAACCACCGCTCTTCGGTAGGCGAATGGCAGGGGTACTGGATTGAATAGTCTTTAAGGTTGCCTTTTATGATCTGTCGGATGGCGCTGGCCACTGCCCCGGATTCTTGATTTTCATCACTGTCGCTATCACAGACATGGAAATAGTTCAGGCCAACACAATCCACCGGTCCGCTCATGCCGTTTTCACGGGCGAACTTCTGCCATGCCCGGTTGGTCTCCAGGATGACCCCCTGCTCGTTCAGCACCGCTACATGGGTCACCAGGGAGTTAAGAATCACCTGGTACATGTCTTGTGTACTCATTCGTCCCTTCCTTAGTGGTCGTGGATAGTCTACTCGTATATTTCCCGGGTTGATCAGGTTCATGAAATATGCGGGTAAGATGATAGCTTTTACTATCATTATACTACTTTTTTCTGCCTATTGTAGGCCGCCGTTGAAACGTTACTGTTCTATTAGGGTCTAAAAAATCTGAAATGGCCGGGGTATAACGGCTCCGGCTTTTCCACGCACAATAGCTCTCAGTGAAAACCACTGGGGAAAATGATGCGCTGCTTCAATATACGGAGAACAAACAATGTACAATGGCAGGCACATGCGCCTGGGGCTTTGCTGCACTTTCAGGGAAGAGCAAATATCCTTTAAATCGCGACAGGCTACCTACCTGAAGAAATTTCCCGAAAAGGAACGGCTCAGTCTGATATCCACCACAGTTCTGCACAATGCCACAGCGCTGATGCAGGCACTGGAGTTCTGTGAAGAGAATAGTATTGGTTCTTTTCGAATAAATTCTAAATTTCTGCCCCTTAAGGCACACCCTGAGCTGGGATACAGGCTGGAAGAGTTGCCCGATATACTGTTGATATCTGAACTGCTCGATACCGCCCGGCTGTTCAGACACACCAGGAATATCCGCCTCACCTTTCATCCGGACCAGTTCATTCTGCTCTCCTCCCCTCGGGATGATGTAACCGAATCATCCATCGCCGACCTGGAGTACCATGCCGAGCTGGCGGAACTTCTGGGTGCGGATGTAATCACGATCCATGGCGGCGGTGCCTATGGAGACCCGGTATCGAGTCTCGCCAGGCTGGAAAAGAATGCAGACCGGTTATCGCAAAGCGTGAGGGAACGGATCACCTTGGAAAACGATGATCGTGTATACACCCCGGAGCAGCTTCTACCCACCTGCAGCAAACTCTCCATACCCCTGGTTTACGATGTTCATCATCATCGTTGTCTGAAAGATTCTCTGAGCATAGATGAAGCAACGGCAGCAGCACGAACGACCTGGGACAGGGAACCGCTCTTCCATCTTTCAAGCCCGAAAGATGGATGGGCGGCGCGCGACACGAAAAAGCATCACGACTATATAGACGCAGGTGATCTTCCGGTTGCCTGGCAGGGGTTTGAGGTGACGGTGGAAGTGGAAGCGAAGGCAAAGGAACTCGCTGTAAGACAATTGCGGCACGACCTGATAGAGAAAAGAAATGCGGCTTGATTTTTGACTCACTGAAATCAGCTGATACAATGAAAATGTCAGGTTACTTACGATACTTGAGCGCACCGCCAATGTGATGAGCAAAATCTTCAGGGTGTTACTGGCCAGATCCGGCCCAAGTCCCTGATAAAATATACTATTGATTGGGCCTGCAGGCAGGGATGGTGAAACTCAGACTTCTGGCTTGAATGAATACAATTTTGCGCCGGAATCCTTTGTAATAACATACCGGCTCGCCTGGCACCGAAGGGGTAGGCTGGTTCTTTTGCCG
This sequence comes from Desulfosediminicola sp., assembly GCF_048381775.1. NCBI lineage: Bacteria > Pseudomonadati > Thermodesulfobacteriota > Desulfobulbia > Desulfobulbales > Desulfocapsaceae > Desulfosediminicola > Desulfosediminicola sp. Next base: position 71,105 of record NZ_JBLXGE010000017.1, read on the forward strand.
ATTTTCACGAAACATCCTGGTTGATCGGAGGCTGCCATGCTGCACATGCTGCTCTTTACCTCTGTGATTTTGTTGTTTTTCATGACCATGTGGTTTCTTGTTTCTGTAGCCATGAACCGCAATGATATCGCAGATATCTTGTGGGGAGCAGGTTTTGTACTGGTGGTATTGAGTTGTACCCTGATGGTTGAGGCTACCACTGCCAGGGGAGTGTTGATGGCGCTTCTGGTTACGATCTGGGGAGTACGGCTTTCAGTTCGAATCTTCATGAAAAATCGTGGTAGGGAAGAGGATTTTCGTTACCGGAAATGGCGTGAAGAGTGGGGAGACAGATTTCTTGTGCGAAGTTACTTTCAGGTCTTTGTGCTGCAGGGAGTGTTGATGCTGGTGGTGCTTACTCCGGTCTGGTACGTGATCGGCAGACAGCAGCTTTTGCCGCTGAATATTCTCGATATGTTCGGTTTACTGGTTTGGTGTGTAGGATTTTATTTCGAAGTGGTAGGAGACTATCAACTGGATGCATTCAAGAAGAATCCGGAAAACAGCGGTAAAGTACTCCAGGACGGTTTGTGGAAGTACAGTCGGCACCCGAACTATTTCGGGGAAGTTGTAATGTGGTGGGGGATTTACCTGATGGCGCTACCGGTAAGCGGTGGATTCGTCACTATCATTGGCCCGGCGGCTATCACGTTTCTCATCTTAAAAGTCTCTGGAATACCTCTTCTGGAAGAGCATTATCGTGATAATCCCGGTTACCAGGCATATAAAGAGAAGACAAGTGTGTTCTTCCCCCTGCCGCCCAAAGCTGAACCAAAGAGGTGATGAGAGCCATGGCATTGATAAAAACATTCTTCTTACTGCTGCCTGTCATTTTTCTGATCGATTATATCTGGCTCGGGAAATTAATGGGGCAGTTCTACATCCGTGAGTTGGGGCCGCTGGCACGTTCATCTGGGGAAGGGTTTGCGCCCGTTGTCTGGGCAGCGGTACTCGTGTATCTCTTTATTCCTCTGGGGATACTTGTTTTTGTCCTGCCTTTGCTCCCCCCGCAGGGCTATCTGCTGCCGGCAATTGGTTATGGTGCATTGTTCGGATTAGTCCTTTACGGGGTATTTGATATGACCAACTATGCCCTGCTGGCTAACTACAGTCTGAAAATGGCTCTGGTTGATATCGGCTGGGGATGTTTTCTAAACAGTGCCGCGACAGTGGCTGCAGTTGTCATTTATCGATGGGTGAGTTGAGTGTGAGTAAAGCTGACAGAACGTGTAGTTGCAACTTCCATAATTTGAACCGTGACAGGAGGATAGATGAGGATTGCAATCGTGGGAAGCGGCATTTCCGGGCTGGTTGTGGCCTATCTGCTGCATGAGATTCATGATATCACCCTGTTCGAGGCAAATAATTATGTGGGGGGCCATACTCACACTGTACCCGTCAAGACACCCTCGGGAGATTTTGAGATCGATACCGGTTTTATTGTGTTCAATGAAACCACTTACCCCAATTTTCTCAAAATCCTTAACAGGATAGGTGTGGAGAGTCAGCCGAGCTCGATGTCTTTTTCGGTGAAATCACTGGCGGACGGGCTGGAATTTAACGGTAATTCCCTCAACACCTTTTTTGCCCAGCGGGAGAACATCCTGCGGGCGACGATGTATAAGATATTGTGGGACATGATGCGCTTCAACAGGCAGATCGATCAAATCATACAGGGCACGACAGATAACCGTTCACTGGCTGATTTTCTTGAGTCAGAGGGTTATTCTGAAGAATTTTTACGCTACTTTATCCTGCCGATGACGTCTGCGCTCTGGTCCGCTCCCCCCACGGAGGCGCGAGAGTTCCCCATTGCGCTTTTTGCCAGATTTTTTCGCAATCATGGCATTCTGAATCTGCGCAAGAGACTGGCGTGGAGGGTAATTAAAGGCGGGTCAACCCGTTATGTGGAAAAGCTGATAACATCCTTTGCCGACAGGATCAGACTCAACTGCCCGGTGCAGTGGGTTACCAGGACCCCCGATCATGTGGAGATAGCCACGGCTCAGGGTGTGGAACATTTCGATCAGGTCATACTGGCTGTACACAGTGACCAGGCCCTCAATATGCTCACCGACCCGTCCCGGGCAGAAGAAGAAGTGCTCGGCTCCATTCGTTATCAGGCCAACAGGGTACAGCTGCACACAGATACCAGGCTGCTGCCGTCCAAACGTTCGATATGGGCAAGCTGGAATTACAAGATTCCCGTGGATGAGACACTCAGTTCCACCGTGACCTACGACATGAATATTCTGCAGTCGATCACGGCAAAAGAAGAATTTCTGGTCTCGCTCAACCAGCTGGAGTCAATCAATCCTGAAAAAATCATCGGCAATTACCTCTATGACCATCCGGCATATACGCCTCTGGTACCGCCGGCTCAGGATCGTCACAACGAAGTGAGCGGAGTTAACCGTACCCACTACTGCGGTGCATACTGGGGCTATGGATTCCATGAAGATGGGGTGCGTTCTGCGCTGTCGGTGTGCAAGAACTTCGATCGGGGTTTGTAATGAATAGCCGTATTTACACCGGGCATATCCGGCACATGCGTTACCGGCCGGTGAAAAACAGCTTCAGGTATCGAATATTTCTGATGTACCTGGATCTCGGGGAGCTGGATCAGGTCTTCAGGGGACGCCTGCTCTGGTCTGCGAAAAAGACGAACCTGGCTTTTTTGCGTCGTAAGGATCATTTCGGAGATCCGAGAATAACAATAGAAGATTCTGTTCGGCTGCTGGTGGAAGAAAAGACCGGGAAACGTCCTGAAGGTGCAATCAGGATGCTCACCCATCTCCGCTATTTCGGCCATTGTTTCAACCCGGCAACGTTCTACTATTGCTTCGATGAGGGCGGTGAGCAGGTTGAGACAATCGTGCTCGAAGTGCATAACACCCCCTGGGGCGAAGTGCATTGCTATGTAATACCATGCAGTGAAAACAACAGTGATGGCAAGAGCTGGAGTTTCGAGTTGGCCAAAGAGTTCCATGTGTCACCCTTTCTGCCCATGGATATCGATTACGAATGGTCGTTCACACCTCCGGGAGAGCAGCTGCAGGTCCTGATGGTCGACTATCATGAGAATAAACGGATCTTTGAGGCGGAGCTTGAACTATCGCAACTTCCTATCACCGGCGGTTCACTTCGCAGGATGCTGGTTGTCTATCCACTGATGACGATGAAGGTGACCGCAGGCATCTACTGGCAGGCGTTGCGGCTCTGGTTGCGGGGAGCACAGTTTTATTCACATCCATGAATGGAGATATCGGGCATATAACTGATACGGAGATACAATGAGCGATTACCAGACTCAGGGAGAGCGGGAGCTGTCAGGAACTGCGGTGACCGGGCCGGGGGAAAACATCCTGAATCGCTGGAGCAGGAGTATGCTCACCAGCAGGCTCAGGGCCATTCGCAAAGGATATATCGTCTTACGTGAAGATGGGAAGGTGGAGACTTTTGGCCATAACAGCTCGGAGCTGTCGGTAACCATTGATGTCTATAACCTGGAATTTTACCGGCGGGTTCTGTTTGGTGGCACGGTCGGCTCCGGTGAGGCCTATATGGATGGTCTCTGGCGCTGCAGCGACCTTACAGTCCTGATTCGTATTGTCATTATAAACAGCGAGTTATTGCTGGGCATTGATTCCGGCTGGGGCAGGCTTACCATGCCTCTGCACTGGCTGTATCACCTGACGAGAAAGAACACCAGAAAAGGGAGTAAAGAAAACATCGCTGCGCACTATGATTTGGGCAACGATTTTTACTCACTCTTTCTCGATTCGACCATGGCCTATTCCTGTGGTTTTTTTGCAAGTGAAAAGAGTTCGTTGAAAGATGCATCGTTGTGCAAGTTCGAAAGAATCTGCGAGATGCTTGAATTGAATGACAGCGACCATCTTCTGGAGATAGGCACAGGCTGGGGAGGGTTCGCGGTCTACGCCGCCGCCAATTATGGATGCCGGGTGACCACGGTGACCATCTCCGAAGAGCAGTTCAAATTCGCCCGACAGAGAATTGTTGACGACAAGCTGGAGAAGCAGGTGACAATCGAGCTGATGGATTATCGGGATATTCGCGGCTCGTTTGACAAGCTTGTTTCAATTGAGATGATAGAGGCGGTCGGGCATCACTATTTCGATGCTTTTTTCGGTTGCTGCAGCAAGCTGCTCAAGCCGACCGGGCTCATGGTGCTGCAGGCAATCACCATCAGGGACCATCTTTACCAGGCGTATCTGAAAGAGGTGGACTTTATTCGCCGCTACATCTTTCCGGGAGCCTGTCTCCCGTCCCTGAACGCTATTATGCAGTCAGTTGCCAGGGTAACCGATATGACAGTAGTGCAGCTGGAAGATATCGCCCCCCATTATGCCAGAACCCTGAACATCTGGCACCAGCGGTTTGTGCAGAAACTGGCCGAGGTTCGAAAACTCGGGAAAAATGAGCAGTTTATCAGGATGTGGGAGTTCTATTTCAGCTATTGTGAAGCCGGTTTTCTAGAACGCCATCTTGGTGATTTACAAATAGTTTTTGCCAAACCAGGTGCCCGCCAGTTACTGAAATAGCAGATATAAGCGGCCTGTTTACCAGTTAACGAACTGTCTTTTTTACAAATCCTGCCAGTTATTTTCGTCTGTCTATTTCATAATCTTCCCGATTGCCGTATCCTTAAGGCAAATGGAGAGAGGAGATTGCAGCACCAATCGCTGCATCGTTACAAGGTTTCTACAGCATTGATTTATTTCGTATGATTCATAGCTATCCACACGATCTTGTCGTCAGCCTGCAACAGAGATGGTCGTATACCGCGCTTGACTCTAAAGACGACAAGAAGACATATCTGCTGCCGGCCACAGAGGTCCTCAATGACCTGATTTCCACGTGCTATCAGGTGAGTCAGATGCAGGAGGAGACCAGGCAAATCCGTTTTCGGTTGATGATGGCAGAACCCGATGATTACGGCAGCGCCGATGCCGGCCTGTTGCAGGGTCTTTTCGTGATGAAATTCACGAATCAGAGGCCATTCAACACCTATGAGCTGCTGAAGCTGGCACCGGCGTTAAATTTCAACAACGCCATGATCGGGGTACGTTTCAGGGAGAAGGACGGGCTGCAGATATGGGGTGTTATCCACACCGGTTCGCGCTGGACCCAGATTATCCACGGTGGGTCAAAGACTGCCGTGCCATTGCCCAAAGCCCTGGCTGTACACGTGATGGGGCCGGGCAGGCTGACTGTTTTCCGTGGGCATGAAATTCTGGTGCAGTTATCGGCCGGTAAAATCATCTCGCCTGCTGTTAACGTCTTTCAGGCAGAATGGATGACCACACGTTTTTCCCAGGTGCAGAAGCGGCTTTCGGCAATACACGCTCAAAATCCGGAGTTGGTAAAAAACGAGTGGGCCAAGGTCGATCCGGATTTTGTGGGCAAACTCTACCTGGAATTTTTCAAGCACGTCATCAGTACCGTAAGGCGGTCGGGCCATGGCGGTATGATTTTGTCTTTCCCGGCCGGTATGGCCAACCTTATTTCAAAGGATAACCCGTATATATCGATTAAATACCGCTTCACGGAAGGTGGCGCCAGCCAGCAGTTGAAAACCCTGGTGCTGGAGATCATGAAAGTCTTGTCGATAGTTTGTGGCCGCCGCTATGGGCCTGATTATGTGGCAGGCTGGGATGATTACGTGGAGTTACAGGGGAAACGGCTGATCCCTCTTGATGAGCAGGTATTTAAATACGCACGTTTTGTCGCCGGGCTTACAGGCGTTGACGGCGCGGTGGTCACCACGGAAGGGCCGGAGCTGATCGGCTATGGAGGTATTATCCAGGGCAATTTCGAGATGGGTGAACATGTAGCCAAGGCCCTGGACCCGGAAGGAATACAAAGGAAGATCGAACGAATAGAGAGTGTCGGCACCCGTCATCGCTCATGCTATTATCTCTGCAAGAAGCTGCACGATGCCCTCGGTATTGTCGTCTCCCAGGATGGGGAGGTGCGGATTGTTACCTGGGGAGAAGATTCTGTACTCTACTGGGATGTAATTCCCATAGATTTCGCCACAGACTAGGAAGTCAGTTCATATGCCGGCATCTGAACTGATTTGGAAAAGTTAGGGGAGAGGATTTTTGAGTTAGGGGGTAGGGGGGAGAGGTTAGGCGGCGGTAATCGTTTGAATATGAACTAGAATGAGCGAAATGTTCAAAGATCGTTGTTCGAAAATCTCTACTATTTCGCACTTCCCAAGGTGATTCAGACAGTTCCAAGTTCGAAGTTTTTTGAGGTCCACTATAGTTCTGCTATGTGGACCTCAAAAACACTGAAGAAGTTGGTGCTGTATGAAGCACCTTAACCAATATCAAAGTTGATGCCCTGAGCCAGCGGCAGGCTACTTCCATAATTCACCGTAACAGTCTGCCTGCGCATATACGCTTTCCAGGCATCCGAGCCGGATTCCCGCCCGCCGCCGGTCTCTTTTTCACCACCGAACGCCCCGCCTATCTCCGCTCCGGAGGTACCTATATTAACATTGGCGAGGCCACAGTCGGAACCTGCCGCAGAGAGGAACCGCTCTGACTCACGCAGATCCGTGGTGAAAACAGCCGATGAGAGTCCCTGCCGTACACCATTCTGGATAGCGATAGCCTCATCAATATCACCGGAATACTTCATAAGATAGAGAATGGGGGCAAAGGTCTCTTCCTGGACTATCGCAGTGGTAACCTCAACTTCGGCTAAGGTTGGTTCCACGTAGCAGCCTGATTCATAGCCGGGGCCGAAGAGTACGGTGCCGCCGTGGAGAATCCGGCCGTCCTGGCCGGTGATGGCCTCGATGGATTCGCGAAAATCATGAACGCTCTGCAGATCTATCAATGGCCCCACATGGTTGGTTTCATCGAGCGGGTCGCCGATATTCAGGCTTTCGTAGGCACGCTGCAGCCTGGTCACTACTTCTTGATAAACACTTTCGTGAATAATAAGTCTGCGGGTGGAGGTGCATCTCTGGCCGGTGGTGCCGACCGAGCCGAAAACCACCGATGGGATGGCCAGTTTCAGATCGGCGCTGGGCGCGATGATTATGGCGTTGTTGCCGCCCAGTTCGAGAATTGTCCGGCCCAGCCTTCTGGCGACAATCTCTGCCGCGTGTTTGCCAGAGGCTACTGAGCCGGTAAATGAGATAAGCGGAATCCTGCTGTCGCCGAGCATTTTGTTGCCAACATCATCCCTGCCGCCCACGAGCAGATTGAAGATCCCTTCCGGAAGATCGTAATCCGCCACGACCTCGCCCAGAATCTTCTGCATGGCCATGGCTGTGGCAGGTGCTTTGGATGAAGGTTTCCAGATGATTACATCACCGCACACTGCTGCCAGCATGGTATTCCAGGAATAGACCGCCAGCGGAAAGTTAAAGGCGGTGATAACCCCGACGATACCCAGAGGATGGTACTGGTCGTAGAGTTTGTGCATGGGGCGTTCCGAAACGGTGGTCATGCCGTAGAGCATTCGTGATTGGCCCAGTGCAAAGTCACAGACGTCGATGGCCTCCTGAACCTCGCCCAGTCCCTCCTGCAGGGGTTTACCCGTCTCGTAGCTTATGAGTTTGCCAAGCGGAATTTTATAGTCGCGCAGCCTGACACCGATCTGGCGGACTATTTCACCGCGAACCGGAGCAGGGGTGTCGCGCCAGACCGGAAAAGCTGCGGATGCGGTTTCCAGCACCGTGTTATATTCCTTCTCAGTTGCCAGGGGAAGTTCGAGGTAGGTGGAGCCGTCGACAGGCGAGAAAGGGCAAAGAATATTGTCGGAGGTGGGTTTGTACCACGAGCTGCCGGTGGAAACGGTTGATAGGTCTGTATCCAGACTGAGTTCTTTGAAAAAGTTCATAACGACCTCGCTGGTAACGGTTTGGAATTGTGGGGGATGACTCTTGTTTAGTATTGCATTGGCGGATAGTAGAGTCAAGGTGCTGCCGTGGGCAGGTCGGAGAGAGCAGGTCGGCGGGAGGTGTGAGGGGGAACTGCTTGACGTTCAGGGCTGTTCCCGATTCCCCCCAGTGCTCATGTTAAATCCGGGCCAGGGCAGGGGAACCGTAACTTAGGGTATTCTGGGCAGACCTCTGGTGGGCATTGTGGAGATTTGCCAATCACTATCATGGGTTGAACCTATGTTACAAACCAGCAGAATTGTGAAATCGACACAATGCTCATAAGAAATCCGGGCTACGTTTGTTGGATATATGAATCATACTTCTTCAGATATATATCAGACAGGGTCAGAAATGCGGTGATAATCAGTGGCCCGTAGATAATTCCCAGTATGCCGTAGACGCTCAGTCCACCGATAATAGAGAGAAAGACCAGCAGGGTATGCATCTTGACCTGGCTGCCGACAAGCTTTGGTTTCACCAGGTATTCCATGGAGAGCGAGAGCACCAGATAGAAGATGAATACGAAAATACCCAGACCTATGCTACCGTTGATGGCAATAACCAGGGCGGCGGGGATCAGGACCAGACCGATGCCGAAGATTGGCAGAAAGGCGAGAATGGCCATGATACAACCCCAGAGGATGGGGGAGTTGAGGCCCAGAATGGAGAAAAGCACACCACCCAGGATACCCTGAACCAGTCCGCAGATGCCGTTGCCTTTTAAGATGGCGTTGGCAATCTCTTCGAATTTGGAGACCAGCAACCGGTCTTCGTCATCAGGCAGTGGTGAGAGTCGCACCAGGTACTCAACGAGTTTTGGCAGATCGATCAGCAAAAAGAAGATCACCAAAATCATCATGAAAAACAAAAAGACAAACTGCATGATGTTGGCAGCCCAGGCGCTGGCCTGGTTATAGAGCATCAGCCCGCCTTTTTTGGCAACATAGGAGACGAAATCTATAATCAGCTGTGGCTTGAAGTTGAATCCGAAGTCTGCCATGTAATCCTGAAACTTCATCATATATTCGCTGTCCTGCAGGAAACTGACAACTTTCAGCCCAACCTGGCTGTCACGGCCCCAGTTGTAGAGCGAGAGCGCTTCGTTGGCAAGCGAGCCGATGAAAAATATTATCGGAATGAAAACGATGGCAACAATCAGCAGACAGGTGAGCACCGAGGCCAGGTTCTGATGCATCACCTTGCAGAAAAACAGGTGAATTGGTCGAAAAAGATTGGTGAGCAGGAACGAGAGCACCAGTATCGACCAGAATGGGTACAGCACTTTTCCCAGGAAAAATATTGAGACAAAGAAGACGAGCACAAAGTATTTGATTTGCATCGGGCTCTGTGTCGGGCCATTCAGATCATTGGCTGGTGGAGTATTGCTCATACGGCTCTGGCTTTGAAGTTAACGTTGAGGTATCCTGAACTGGTATTTTCGCGTCCGTACCCTCTGGCTGCTGTGGTTGCGCGCTGATCGGAGAGATAAACATGAAATCGGAGAGATGCATCAGTATAAACACATGATAATGGTTTACTGTTGCAATTGTCCAGATACCTGAGTTATCGTTATAGATTGCCGCAATTGCTGTCGAACCGGTATGTTATTCCGGTCAGGCGTGTTCATGCATGCGTTTCTATGCGACAATGTTCTTCATTTGAGATATCAGGAACAGTCCCTGTCGCCCGAAAGTATATATCCTCTTGGTTATTAAGAAAAGAAAAATAAGTGCAGGTTAGGAGATTGCTATAATGTGGGAAGATCTTGAAGTTACACTGGAAAAGTTGGCTGATGGTAAAAGTAAGGAAAAACCTTCACAGGACAAGCTGGGCTTTGGCCAGCACTTTACCGATCATATGTTCCTGATGAAGTGGAATCGCGAAAATGGCTGGCATGATGCAAAGATCTGTCCCTACGGCGATTTTACCCTCGATCCTGCCGCGGTGGTTTTCCATTATGGTCAGGCGATTTTTGAAGGTATGAAGGCGTACAAAGGTGATGGTGGCCAGGTATACCTCTTCAGACCCGAAGACAACTTTGAGCGAATGAACTCCTCCGCCATTCGCATGTGTATGCCGCGCATCCCCGTAGATCAGGTTCTGAAATCCCTGAAGGCGTTGCTCTATCTCGAAAAAAACTGGATTCCGGAATCTGAAGGGGCATCTCTCTACATCCGTCCGACCATGATCGGCACCGAGCCGTTTCTCGGCGTACGCCCTTCGGCCGAATACTACTTTTATATCATCTTGAGTCCTGTCGGCGCCTACTATTCCGAAGGTTTCAATCCCACCAAGATCTATGTAAGCGACGAGCATGTACGCGCCGTAAAGGGTGGCGTGGGCAATGTAAAGACCGCCGGAAATTACGCCGCATCGCTCTATACTTCTGAACTTGCCAAGAAAGAAGGATATACCCAGGTACTCTGGCTCGACGCATGTGAGCATAAATATATAGAAGAGGTTGGCACCAGTAATATCTTCTTCATGATCGGTGACGAACTGGTCACTCCACCACTGGAAGGGTCTATTCTCGGCGGCATCACCCGTAACTCGGTACTGAAACTTGCCGAAAGCTGGGGTGTGAAGACCGTTGAGCGCGAGATTGCAATCGATGAAGTTCTGGCGGCAACTGAAGACGGTAGCCTGAAAGAGGCCTTTGGTACCGGCACAGCAGCAGTGATTTCGCCGGTGGGAGAGCTCTTTTATAAGGATAAAGCCTATTCCATCAACAACGGGGAGACGGGCGAACTCTCCAGAAGGCTTTTTGACGAGCTGCAGGATATACAGGGCGGACGCAGAGAAGATCCTTTTAATTGGGTCGTTCGTGTTGGATAGTGTTAGAAAGTGCGATTGAAAATATCGGAAAAATGAGCGCTTGGTCGTCGGGTTGAGGGTGTCGTAGGTGCTGGATTTTTTTTTTATTTGTAGCCTTGATTTTTGAAAATCCGCGTTTATTGTAATGCAAGTTTTAGATACCCGCCCAATTTACGGGGCAAAAAATAACGAATTGGGGAACCATATCCATTCTTTCAATGGGCCCGTTCGGTTAACAAACACACAATTTTGTAGGAGGAAGTATGAAAATTCGTCCATTGAACGACCGCCTTCTGGTGAAGAGACTGGAAGAAGAAGAGAAGACATCCGGTGGTATCATTATTCCTGACAGCGCGAAAGAGAAGCCGGCTGAGGGCCAGGTAGTAGCGGTAGGCCCAGGCAAATTGAATGACAAAGGCGAAAGAGTGGCACTGCAGGTGAAAGAGGGTGATCTTGTCCTTTTCTCCAAGTATGGCGGTACCGATGTGAAGCTGGATGGTGAGGACTTCCTCATCATGCGCGAAGACGATATTCTTGGTGTTGTTGAGCAGTAATAAACTGACTACTACTTCTTGCTGCCCGCATTGCTGCGGGAGAAATTGATTATAGGAGAAAATAATAATGGCTGGAAAAGACATTAAATACGGTGTGAAAGCCCGTGAGTCAATCCTTGAGGGTGTAAACACTCTCGCCAACGCAGTTAAGGTTACCCTCGGACCGAAAGGCCGTAACGTACTGATCGAGAAATCTTTCGGTGCTCCTACCATCACCAAAGATGGTGTAACTGTTGCTAAAGAAATCGAGATCGAGAACAAGTTCGAGAACATGGGCGCACAGATGGTTAAGGAAGTTGCTTCCAAGACCTCTGACGTTGCTGGTGACGGTACCACCACCGCTACCGTTCTCGCTCAGGCGATCTACACCGAAGGTGTCAAGCTGGTAGCTGCCGGCGGCAACCCAATGGAGATCAAGCGCGGTATCGATAAAGGTGTTGCGGTTGTAGTTGAAGAGCTCGCCAAGATCGCTACCCCGACCAAAGAGCAGAAAGAGATCGCTCAGGTTGGTACCATCTCTGCTAACAGCGACGAGACCATCGGTAACATCATCGCCGAGGCTATGGACAAAGTTGGTAAAGAGGGTGTTATCACCGTCGAGGAAGCCAAGTCCATGGAGACCACTCTCGATGTAGTTGAGGGTATGCAGTTTGATCGCGGTTACCTTTCTCCGTACTTCGTGACCGATCCGGATCGTATGGAAGTTGCTATGGACGACCCATACATCCTCCTCGTTGAGAAGAAAGTTTCCAACATGAAAGACCTCCTCCCATGTCTTGAGTCTGTTGCCAAGATGGGTAAAGGTCTGATGATCATCGCTGAAGATGTAGACGGCGAAGCACTCGCAACTCTCGTTGTGAACAAGCTCCGTGGTACCCTGAACGTTGCTGCTGTTAAAGCTCCAGGCTTTGGCGATCGTCGCAAGGCAATGCTCGAGGACATCGCTATCCTCACCGGTGGCCAGGTAATCACCGAAGATCTCGGCATCAAGCTTGAGAACGTAACCATCAACGACCTTGGCACCGCTAAGCGCATCGTTGTAGACAAAGACAACACCACCATCGTAGACGGTGCCGGCGATCACGCTAAGCTCCAAGCTCGTGTTAAGCAGATCCGCACCCAGATCGAGGACACCACCTCTGACTACGATCGTGAGAAGCTCCAGGAGCGTCTTGCCAAGCTGATCGGCGGTGTTGCTGTAATCAATGTTGGTGCTGCCACCGAGATTGAGATGAAAGAGAAGAAGGCTCGTGTTGAGGACGCACTCAACGCTACCCGCGCTGCCGTAGAGGAAGGTGTTGTTCCTGGTGGTGGTGTTGCTTACATCCGTTGCCTCGCTGCTCTTGCTGCTATCGAGCTCGAAGGTGAGCAGAATCTCGGTAAGAACATCCTGCTCCGCGCTCTCGAAGAGCCGGTACGCCAGATCGCTTCCAACGCTGGTGCCGAGGGTTCCGTAATCGTTGAGCACGTAAAAGGCCAGGAAGGCCCTATGGGCTTCAACGCTGCAACAGAAAAATACGAAGACCTCATCGCAGCCGGTGTTATCGATCCTGCTAAAGTTACCCGTACTGCACTGCAGAACGCTGCTTCCGTTTCCGGTATGCTGCTCACCACCGAGTGTGTGATTGCAGATAAGCCAGAAGAGCCAGGTGCTGGCGGAATGCCACCAATGCCAGGCGGTATGGGTGGAATGGGCGGCATGGGCGGCATGATGTAATTTGCCCCTCGCTGACTGCCCGATCATAAAATCGGGCAGTTAGATACGCTCATCGCTTAGCGTACGAAGTTGGCAAAAGGCCTTAGTTATAAGGCCTTTTGCTCTTTGAAAAAAAGTGATAAAAATATATTGACAGTGAGCTCCGAGTACAGTATTTATAGGGCCTCGCAAGCAAGGCGATGTAGCTCAGTTGGTTAGAGCACACGGCTCATATCCGTGTTGTCCGGGGTTCAAATCCCTGCATCGCCACCAATTGAAAAAAGGGGTTTCAACGATTATCGTTGAAACCCCTTTTTTGCGTTTTGGGGCTTGTTGTGTACCCGCTATGTTATCAGATTTTACCTGACCACCTTCCCGGGTATTTAATTTCTTTAAGGCCTAGCCTCTTCAAACATAGCTGCAGGCATCGGATATTCCAACTCCCAAACCATACTTATGGGGCGCTCTCCTTCATAAGAAATCAATTTAGCTGCAGGCCCCAAGTAAACAAACGGAGCGGTCTCACCCTCAATCTGTTTCTCTACACGAGCAAAAAACAAAACGGTATAGCCTCGTTCCCTGATGTGGATATAATTCTGACCGGTGGCAGTTTTCTGAGTGGCAGTGGACTGGCTTTCCCAATGCATAAGGGTTCTGCTGATCGGATAATCTTTGTAGAGAGTCGTTGGTGAGAAATCCTGCTCGACCTTCCTAAAAGTGACCAAGTGAACATAAACTTTAAGTTCGCTATTGTGCATCACCCCCACTCCTGTGGGTCCGGGTTTCTGAAAACTGTTCAACCCCAAAGCTGCTTTTATCTCATGAGAACCATATGCCGCATGCAACTTCAGATCGCAGGGAAACGGGAGCTTGATGTTGGTGAATGGATACGGCTGATTCTGAAGACGCCACTCTGCGATTTCCGCTGCATCAGCAGCTACGGTGGTATTTCTTGACCACTTCGCCATAGAATCTTCGAGGCTATCAACACCTGCCACGTCTGCTTTTTGTCCCCAAAAAAGATAATGTAGAGCTGTTTTTCGGGATGTTGCATACGGCCCATCCGGCTCTAGTACCCTATTTCCCTTTGCGAGTGTCTTCACCGAATCCAACAGATTCGGATCTGACCGTAATGCTAATCGCAGCAATCCTTTTCTTGCCTTTACAAGGTCAGGGTCTTCCAGCGCAGATTGCCCTTTTGCCAGAGCTTTCCATTCAGACCATGTACGTTTTCGCAACACCTCGATCGGAGACAAGCAGGTCTCCTCGATAAAATTTCCGAAGGTTAACGGCTTTGCTGAATGTCTGTCCCATGTCTGAATGACCTCCGGAATAAAGTTCTTCAAATCTCTTAAGGCAAACTTAATGTTCTTGAGCACTGTTTCGCGCGCAACCCGCTCAAAAATGATACTGCATCCAGAAGGCAGATTTGGGAAATCATGATCAATTTCACGATCAATCCGCTGTCTTTTTCTAGACAGTAAAGCCCCATACTTCGTGTCTAAACGATACTTGCGATGGGTTTGACCAACAAAGTCAAGAACCGTTAAACAGTCTTTATTCGGAGCATGACGTAATCCACGGCCCAATTGTTGTAAGAAAACTGTCAGGCTCTCCGTTGGCCTCAAAAAGAGAACCATATTGATTTCGGGAACGTCTACACCTTCACTCAATACATCGACCGCAAAAAGGAATTGAATGTGTCCTTCCCGAAACTCTTTTAACCGTGAAGCACGCTCCTCCTTGCCGGTCGTACCTAACAGTACACTGGCGGTTATACCGGCTTTCTTAAAATGTTCAGCCATATACTTTGCATGTTGAGTTCCGGAGCAAAAACCAACTGCCCGAACACCTTCGAGTTCGGGTTGGTATTTACGTATAGCCTGTAGCACAAGATCCACACGTTGTTTTGCCCGAATGTCATCCCCTGTATATACCTTTTCCAATTCCCGCTGATCGTACTTGCCATTTTTCCAGAAACGCTCTTCGTCCAAATCAATGTTGTCTGACACACCAAAATAGTGGAACGGACACAGGAGCTTTTCTTCCAGAGCCTCTGGCAAGCGAATCTCTGCAGCAAAATGGCCACCAAAATCAGGCAAAATTGGGGAGCCATCCATGCGTTCGGGAGTTGCAGTTAACCCTAGTAAAATATGCGGATTTAGAAGATTGAAGAGGGGGAGGTAGCTCGAAGCAGCCCCGTGGTGAGCCTCATCGACGATTACAAAACGAAAATGATCTGCACCTAAAGACAGCCATGGCTTTTTGGTCCGAAGGCTCTGAATCGAGGCAAATACATGTTCCCATTCTGTCGGCTCTTGACCATTAACCAAAAGCTCTCCAAAGTTCTGATCACGTAATACAGTACGGAAGCATCCCATGGCCTGTTCGAGGATTTCTTTTCTATGAACCACAAAAAGTAATCGTTCCTTCTTCCCTACTTGCTCAGCATGCCGCTTATAGTCCAAGGCTGATACCACAGTTTTTCCCGTGCCTGTTGCCGCGACAACCAGGTTTCGCATCGAACCATTTTGACGAGCAGCTTCCAATGCCTCTAATATTCGTTCTTGAAAAGGTCGCGGAGTAATATCTGCAAAAAATTGTGTGCTTCCAATTTCACGCTGTTTGTAGCTGTTAATCGCCTTACGAAATCGCACAAACTGTTGCTCTGTATACAACTCAAATTCTGGACTTTCCCAATAGGCTGAAAAATCGGCAATGAATCTGTTTAAGATATGCGGCATATCCTGTGCTGTAATTTTAACCGTCCACTCCAGGCCTTGTGTCATCGCAGAATGGGACATATTGGCCGAACCTATATAGGCAGTGGAAAAACCACTCTTACGAACAAAGTGATAAGCTTTCGCGTGAAGACGCGTTCCGCCTGTATCATAAGAAACTTTGATCTCAACGTTCCCCTGCTGAGCCAACCATTCAAGCGCCGCCGGATCACTTGCGCCCATATAACTGGTTGAAATAATACGAACCGGAATGTTCTCTTTGGTCAGGCGATCAAAAGCAGGCATCAACAGACGAAGTCCTGACCATTTAATAAAGGATATCAGTATGTCCACTCGATCAGCCGTCAACATTTCCGCTCGCAACTCATGCTCCAAAGGCGGATCAATACCCTGTCCCGTTAGCAGTGCGCTGGAAGAAAGCGGAGTCACTGGCCGAACAAGGCTCCTCTCAGAATTCCGTACTTCGGTTAGTAGGTTCTTATCGTCTCGAAGCAATGTATGTCGCAGAATATAATCTAGGCCATCCGTCTCAGACAGTAACTCTATCAATCTATTTACGATTTCGGTTCGCTTATCCTTCTTCGTGACTTGAAGAGCCTTGCCCACAAGGTTTCCTAAGAATTGAGCATAGATTTGAGGAGATTCTTCATCATCAATCTTGCGAAGAACAGGCTTCAGATCAGGATTCCGATCAAGCAACTCTTTCAATTCTTCATCTAAGAGCTTCTCATAAATACCAACTGGCAAGCCACTCATACGAACCTGTCCTCTTCAACTAGGGGTTCAATAATCTGAAGGCATCGATCGGGGGCACCCCTCGATTGATGCAATGGTAAAGCGATATGATAGTGATGTGAAGGATGATAAATACCCGAAGGGTTGCCTGTCTGAGCCTCGGAGTTTGTTGCTTGTGAGGTGCAACTACAAAGCTTAGTTTGAACTTTTTGTGCTGCACCATCAACAAAGAAAGACTGAATACGCTCGAGTCCATTAAGTGACAATGGCCATCACCGTTCCTTTCGAAATATCTTCTTCCTATGCCAGTCAAAACTCTCCATAGAAGGCCAGTTTTGACTCTCTTGGGGCCGAAACATCAATCTGTTTGAAAGTGTCAGTATATGGCCCGGTAGGTTGGTGTCTTTCATCACCGCCCTGGATACCATTACGTGGTATTTATCATCCACCGACATTAATCCCTCATCAAAGGACCAATGGCAGAGTTTGCACAGGGCAAGACCGTTGGTTGGGTTATCATTCTGACATTCCCTCCAGGGAATTATGTGGGCGGCATCAACGACAGTATGTCCTTCGGGTGTTTGCATTTTTATCCCGCATAAAGCGCAGCGGTGGGTGTAGATCTTTACTATGGCTTGCCTGAAGCCATGGTTGCGAACTTTGTATTGTAATTCTGGTGGTGTGTCTTTAGAGCGATAATTTACTTCCAACTCTGTTGTAAGAAGCAAGTTTGAATAGAATTTTGCTGCTTGGTTAACAAGGGCATGCTGTACGAGTGGAGCCCTGAAGGGTGGCTGAAAATATTTCTCTACTATGGCTAAACGGATTTTCTCCCGGCTCGTCTCCATCTGGAGAAGTTTAAACAGGTCCTCATCAAGCTTTACGCCCAGATAAATTTTTCGGAGTTGCGCCACTGAATTGATTGATCTGCCGGTATGATGAACTTCACCTTCTCTTGGCAACATATGCCAGAAGCCAGAGCGCTCAAGATGATAAAAGGGCAGTGCCATGCTGGCTTTGCGACCAGTGGGAGGCAGCAATTCGATATAGCTTTGAAAGGTTTCAGCCAGTTCAAAAGAAGGTTCTATAAAATTGCGGGTGATGATACCGGATGCGATATGATCAAGTATCGAAAGCAGCAGAAATGGTTTGTATGGCGAGCAATGATAGGTGTAATCGGCCCATGATTTTTTATTCTTATCAACCCGTAGGTTGGTAATCGCCTGCAGATACGTGTCGAGTGTGCTGCATGTCATGTTGTTGCCGAGGCTAAAGGATATATTTCTTCTGAGCCCTGCGTTAGTGAAAAATTTAATATTTATAGACTATTATCATAATCGTTGGCTCGGTGCCAGCTTCAGTTCTAAATGCTAACGATGATTTCATGAGTACGCTAAATGGATATGTAGCTGCAAACTCGTGGCGAACTCCGGAGAGGCAACCCGGGATAGACCACGATTGTTTTATTCCTGTTGATTTTTCTTCGCAAGAATGGCGCAAAGTCTTGAATTTTGGTGTTACATCTGTTGGCAAAATAGTATCTGCGTTCACCGGATAGTCAAATTTCAAGACCTGACTCGGCCCCATACGCCTTTAAATAATGGAGGCCTATGCATACGACACTAAAGGGTTGGGTTTAAGCCACGAGATCTGTGCAAACACTTGGACACAACATGGCACCGATAATTTTCTGGGTCCGCGAGTACGCGGACAGGGCCCGGTTAAAGGCTAGATTGCTCCACTGCGAGATGATCGCGGGTATCTCCGTTCCGCAATGTACCCTTTCAACCTACGCCTCGATCCTGATAGGTGACTGGTGCGGTAACGATTTTTCCGACACGTTACACCGAAAAAATGGGTGGGAAAAAGATCTGTATTCTGCACGTCAGGTTTTTCATTACAAGTTCGAAACCCTTGACAAGGAAAGGAGTTATTTCCCTTGTAGGGGGGGATTATCCATTGACAAGGGGCCTTTTAATGAGTGCCCCCAACACCCATATGAAATTCCTACCACATCAAATATTTTGGACATAGCTTTTCATGGATGTTCAGGTTTTTGAAAGCAGTAGTCTTCAAAAAATTTATTATCGCTACATATATTAAACAATATTAATTTGTAATTAATTTATTATTTGCGAATTACCGCATTATATTATAGGTTTACTAGCTTAAGGATAGCTAATAAACAGAAATATCCACGAGTAACTTGGCTCTGACTTACCACCCCCCCAGGAGGTCGCTATGTCACTACACCACCATAAGCTTCAAGTTCTTGCCATTCTTTCGGATAATTTGCGAATCCCCCAGCCTCAATTGGTTCCCACTGTTACTATTGCAAGGCAAATGAACATATCGTTGCCGAAACTCAATCAGATTCTGAAAACCATGGACGGCCTGGGTATAATCCAAACTGATTCAGACTTGCAATACAGCCTAATCACACCAAAAGGATTGAACTATCTCAGTGAACGACAACTGGTTGTTCCCACAATCTTCTAGTTTATACCCGTAACCAATAAATCGGCATGCGCGACTGAAGTTGACGCTCCTTGTCTAGCTTTTTAACACATGGGTTTTCATGAACACATCTAGTCAACACACCTATGATCACTACGTAAAAGCTCTGATGGATATCAGCCAAGCAATCACCTCTGATGTATTTTTAGAGGATTTGTTCAAGCTCATAGTAATGGTAACCGCCAAGGTCACAGACGTTGAGATATGTTCGCTATGGCTTGTTGATGAAAACGAGAATCCTCCCCTTATCAAATTAAAGGCCACTCAGTCCTTTGAGCCGGAATACGTAAAGGACAGGGCGTTGCGACTTCATGAAGGCGTAGTTGGATATGTGCTTTCTACTCAGCGTCCCTATGTGATTGATGATGTGAAGAATCATGACAAATTCAAGGAAAAAGAGATGGCCAACAGCCTGGGCCTGGTCTCAATGGTGAGCATTCCATTACAAGGCAAGGAAGACAAAGTTATAGGTGTACTTAACTGCTTTACCAGCCAGCCCCATGAATTTTCTGAAACTGATATCAATATGCTCAGCGCAGTCGCGAGTCAGGCGGCAGTTGCCATTCACAACACCGAACTTATAATAAAAACAAGAGTTATTGAACAGGAACTCCAGACCAGGAAGCATATCGAACGGGGAAAAGAAATTCTGATGGACCGTCGCCGAATGAACGGCGAAGAAGCATATCGCTGGATTCAGAAACGAAGCATGGATACCCGTAAATCTATGCTGGAAATTGCTGAAGCGTTGATCTTGTCAGAAGCTTTATAACCCTTAAACTTCATTGATTTCAATTATTTCTAACAGGTTTTTTCTTGACAACATAATTTAGTACAGCTACATTAGTTGGTCAAATATTATCGAAAACTGCACAAAGGCGTGTAGTTTATTCGTACTATTGAGACAACGGCGTCTGACTCCTCTATCCTGAGGACAGATGCCTTTTTTTTTGCTCGCGCACAATTACGTGTTAGGCGACTGTTCCCTGAAAATCATCACTTTCAACCGGAGATCGCTATGGGTAAAAAAAATAGTTTTTTGCAATTTTCGTAATATTTACCCCCCTCACACCTAACATCACTTCACCTGGATTGACTCATAAAAAAATGATTTCAGTATTCATTTAACCTGAAAAGGAGACGACCAAATGATTCAATGGCCCAAAAACAATGACGCTCTCGGTACTGTGAACAGAGGCAATCCCTGCGAATCCGGATTGTGCACTCTTTGTACCTCTGACTGCAAAGGCAAGTGTGAAACCTGGATGTCTTCCTTAAGAGGTCGCAAGATCCTCTATCCCAGAAATTTCGGTAAAATTACTTCTGGATCAAGCAATGTAACCTCTCTTGGCCTAGGGTATCATTCCCTTAGGATTCAGGGATATGCGTATGGGGCCAGTGGGTTAAGCGAAGGGATGACCAAAGATGCTGATGACTGCGTTTTCCCCAACGTCAATACCGAAACGGTTTTCGGCAATGAGGTTAAGGTGAAATGCCGTGTTCCCATTATGACTGGTGCTTTAGGTTCAACTTTTATAGCTACAAAATATTGGAATTCATTTGCAACTGGTGCTGCCATTTGTGGATTTCCCATTGTTATCGGTGAGAATGTTGTCGGTGTTGATAAAGAATCAAAATTAGGTGGGGGAAAAATATCCTCAGCGCCTGAATTGGATAGACGCATCGACATATTTAAACGTTATGATGATGGCCATGGAGCTATTTTCGTTCAACTCAATGTTGAAGATACCCGAAATGGGGTAGCGGAATATGTCATTAACAAATATGGAGATGACGTAATAATCGAGCTCAAGTGGGGGCAAGGCGCCAAGGTTATCGGGGGTGAAATTCAGGTCAAATCAATTAATTATGCGCTCTTTCTTAAAGAGCGGGGGTATGTTGTCGATCCCGATCCGTCAGACCCTAGCGTACAGGCTGCCTTTGAGCGTCGTGCCATTACCGCCTTTGCCAGACATAGCAGGCTTGGGGCTACCGAGTTGGATACCGCAGGTGAAGTACGCGAATCCTTTATGAAATCAGTTGATTATCTAAGAGGTCTTGGGTTCAAGAGAATCTCATTAAAAACAGGATCATACGGGATGGAGGCACTAGCAATGGCCATTCGATATTCTGCGGATGCCAAACTTGACCTACTGACCATTGATGGTTCTGGTGGCGGGACTGGCATGAGCCCGTGGAATATGATGGAACACTGGGGGGTTCCCTCCCTGGCTCTGCATGCCAAAGTCTATGATTATTGTAAGATTCTTGATGATCAAGGTATCAAGGTACCAGATATCTCCTTAGCCGGTGGTTTTGCCCGTGAGGATCATATATTTAAAGCTCTTGCTTTAGGCGCACCGTATACAAAACTGGTTTGTATGGGCCGTGCACCAATGATTCCTGGATACCTAGGTAGTAACATTGAAGGAACTTTTTACCCTGAGAGAAGAACGGAAATAAATGGAAATTGGGACGAACTGCCGCAAACTGTAAAAAGCTTTGGCAAGTATCCGGAAGAGATCTTTTCGGCCTGGGAGGATGTAAAACAAAAAGTTGGCGCTGATGAAATGAAGAATATACCTTTTGGTGCAGTGGCCATAGCAGGCTATGTTGATAAGCTCTCTTGCGGCCTTCAGCAGTTGATGGCAGGTGTACGAAAATTTAATTTATCAGAGATTACGAGGGATGAATTGTTTAGTGCTAACCGTGAGACAGAAAGTGAAACCGGCATTCCGTTCCTGACAGAAGCTCAAAAAGAATCTGCTGAGAAAATTCTCAAAGGATAATATCAAGTTAGGATGTTTTACAGGGCACATCGAGATACCTGCTCGATGTGCCCCGTTTCTTAATTTATAAAAGAGAATATGGGATTTGTTATTCTTTGAACTTCAGCCAGAGAAGCTCAGCAGGCTGTTCGGAGGGATTGCTCCAACTTCCCGGAATATCTTTCTGCAGATAAATTGTATCTCCCGGATTAACCTTGTACGATTGACTCTCGACTGTCATTTCCAATTGGCCAGAAATGAGATAGCCCAACTCTTTTCCTTTATGGGCAAAAAAATGCCCGCCCAATTTTTTACCTGGACGAATTCGTATAATTGTTGCTTCTGTCGGTGTATCGATGTCTGGCGGCAACAACAATTCGGCTTCGGCGTTGTCTTTGACAATTTTTGCCAATGAAGTAATTGATCGGCTGTCTGCAGGGTACAAAAAGACGTCTTGGTGAGCTCCAGATTCCTTGAATAATGTGGCAACTTCGACAGAAAGACTCTGGGCAATGCGAAACAGAGCGGGAAGTGACGGATAGATGAGATTCTTTTCCACTTGTGAGATTGTACTCGGGGTCACCCCCGTAAGCCCTGCTAACGCCTTTTGGGAAATACCACGCATAAGTCGAGTGGATTTTATTTTTGCTCCAAGGTCAAATCTGGGCTTAAGCTGCCTCTGGCTTTCGAAAACTATATTGGACCCTTCGCAGAGATATTGATGATGCTCATTGAGGAATTTAGAGTTCCGTTTTTCTGCTTTGAGAATCTTGAGCGTCGATTTTCCTCGGCGCACCGAAAGATCAATTGCAACCTGTGCTATCTTGTTGATGTTTGCTTTCAACCTGTTGGAGTGCGCTCCTTTCTCGATCAGCCAGTAAGCGATAGTATCCAGCTCGTAGAGTCGCGGACAAGTTTTGGCATAAAAAGCAATAACGTGATCTTCCCCACCCCAAAGCGACTGCATGCCGGTGAGACTATCGAGGATAAAATGCACTTCACCAGATAAAGTACTGTGCAGACCGTATATGGCCTCGCCGACCTGGTCCGGGCTCGTCGGGTCATTCACTTTTATGACTTTATAGGGCCAGAGGGCTCCATTTTTTTCATAGAACTTATTGAAGATTTCTGAGCGATCCCCTTTGCCGTTAGTAAAACAATCGAGAATCGTCAGGTTCTGGCTTTCCGCCTGCGAGCCGAGAAAAGATACTACATTTTTAGGCGAACGATCAAACGCCACATAGATTAGTGGCCTCTTCCTGTTCAGTGTCTCTTTGATAAAACACTGGCAGAATGCAGATGAGAAGCTACTGACATCTTCATACCAGAGAACATTATCGCCAATAAACAAGTCCCCCATGAGCCGGTCCAGCTCAGGTATACCCGATGAAACACGCTTCTTTTTAGAACTGGTTAAGGATGTTTTGCTCAAGGTATTATTAATGTCAATGAAAAACAGTGAGTAAAAAGTCTAAAGCAGCAACATTAAACTAAAAGTACAGTTATAAGATCGAGTTAAGCCTAGCAAATCGGTTGAAGTTATTCAATGTCTTTCCCGCACCTGCCCAGCTCACATGCCAGTTTTGACAGTGTTTGTGCTAATAATAAAAGGAAAAATAGAATATGGTACACGGAGTTCCTGAAAACGTGATCTTGCCACAATAACGTGGAACCATGATTAAGCCGTTTTTTTCCTATCCCACCACTCCTGCTCAAAGAGAGTTGGTGCTTTGTAGCCATTCGTAGAGTGTTTCCTCTGACGACTAAAATAGACCTCTATGTAGAGCTTCCTCAGAAAGAATCAACAGTGGTCTGACCCGAATGGCGCTAGTTTAAGCCTTTTTTTCATATCTGCTCCGATGCTGTATTTCGACCATTTCACTTCTAGGTTTGTTG
>NZ_JBLXGE010000018.1:0-94252 GCF_048381775.1 Desulfosediminicola sp.
CAGTCAGCTGCGCGACTTCTAGTCGTCGAGTGTTGTTCTCCGTGTTTCAAAGACCGCGGCAATCTACAGGATGAGGTGAAGACTGTCAACAGGTTTTGTTGTGAGGGCTCAGTATTCTTTTCAATTGAAATTCAGGTGAGTATCTAAGGAGTGTTAACTGCCCGAGTACGCGAAATTCTAAACATGGTTCGCAAATAAAAAAGACCGGCAGAGTACTCTGCCGGCCTTTTTTATAATCTTCCAGGATCTGCTCTTCGATAACTATTTACGCATGCTACGGATATAATCTTTAGTGAGTGAAGGGTGATCCTTGATTATTTTATCCAGTTGGGCTGGGAGTGCTTCTGAAAGGAAGCTGTCAAATTGTGCATAGGTAAGTTCCTGGCTTACACCCTCCTGGATCTTGTCTGAGAATAGCTTTTTATCATCTTCGGACTCTATATACTGGAATATACCTGAAGAGTGGCTACCAACAGCCGTTTTGGCGGAACTGGATTCAATAGACTCTATTCTGCCAGCCAGGTTGCTGATATTCTCATTGGTTTTGGCGTACATCTCTTCCAGCTTGTGAATCTGATCCTTAATAGCACTATCCGGATCCTCATCGACTTTAGTAGAGAGATTTTGAATCAGTTCATTAATTTTTTTCTCAGATTCCTTGAGTTCATCCACCATCAGGGTTAACCCGTGAAGGTCTTCCTGCAGTTGCTCATTCTTTGAATTAAGAGTTGAGACGTTGTTCTGCAATTTCTGGTTGGCGCCCTGAAGTGATACGAGCTCGTTTTTCATAGTGTCATA
The DNA here is from genome assembly GCF_048381775.1 of Desulfosediminicola sp. Classification (NCBI taxonomy): domain Bacteria; kingdom Pseudomonadati; phylum Thermodesulfobacteriota; class Desulfobulbia; order Desulfobulbales; family Desulfocapsaceae; genus Desulfosediminicola; species Desulfosediminicola sp. Next base: position 799 of record NZ_JBLXGE010000018.1, read on the forward strand.
ATCCTCCTGAGAGATACCGGTATCTGAAACGTCTGTAGCACTGGAACCTGCTGCTGCGTTCTGGAGAAGGTTTAAGAATCTCTGTTTTGTCTCCGCGTAGAGGGAAGACGCCCTTTCTGGTGATTGTAAGGCTATTGCGCCGATGAAGATAGCTATCAGGACAGCAATGGAAACACCAATCGCCAGGGTCAGTGCAATAAGAAACAGAATTAGACTGAAAAAGCCTGATACAGCTGCACCGATGAAACCGCCGGCACCCGTGCCTTCTCCTGAGGGGACCATGGAGATGATGAGCACGATTGCTACAAGCAGGACACCCGACTGGATGAGAGGGGTGCGAAACTCATTATTTTTCATGTGTTTTCTCCTAAAATTCGAGGAATAGCTTGAGGTTTAATTAGCAGCCTGCCCCTAAAAAACATCAACTATTTCTTAGCATAGTACAACATATAATAGGGTGGGATGAGCAGGGATAGATAACTCTTATAATCAACCGCGAATGACGATTCCTGTCAAGACCATTATCCATGCAGTTATACTCTTAGTCTAAGACAATTTTCTGATGGCTTCAATGCGTTCCAGAACCGGAGGATGCGTGTATTCTACAAAGACCGCCACCGGGTGAGGGGTTAAGTTCACCAGGTTAGCCTGACTTAATTTTTTTAAACCGCTGATAAGATCATCCACTGTACTGGTGCTGTCGATAGCATAAGCATCGGCCTCATATTCATGTTTTCTTGAGATAAAATTAAAAGCGATGGACACCAACATGTTGACAGGTGAAAAAAGATATCCGAAAAATATCAGGCTGGCATAGGTTGAGATATGATCCATTTTAAAGGCCTCAAAGAGCCCCTGATTATGCATGATAAGTGACAGAAGGTAGAACATTATCCCTGTCTGCACTACTGAGATCACGAGCATCTTTATAATATGCTTCTTTTTGAAATGGCCCATTTCATGGGCAAGAACCGCAACTATCTCCCCTGTGGTGAGTTTTTCCATAAGTGTGTCATAAAATACAATTTTCCTGAATCTGCCAAAGCCGGTAAAAAAAGCGTTTACCTTACTGGAGCGTTTAGAGCCGTCCATGGTAAATATGCCTTGAATCCGGAACTTTTCACGCTCGGTATATCCATTGATTGTCTCCTTAAGTTCACCATCTTCGAGAGGTGAAAATTTATTAAAGAGCGGCATGATAATCACAGGAGCGAGAAATTGTATCAAAATTGAGAAAAGAACAACTCCAATCCAGCAATATATCCATGCAAGTGAACCTGCTGCTTCAAAAAACCACAGTATAAGGGCGAGCAGAGGGCCACCCAATACCACCATAAGCAGTGCGGATTTGAGTATATCAAGTACGTATGTTGTGGCTGTAGTATTGTTAAAGCCAAACCTCTCTTCTATGACAAAAGTTGAATAGAGCGAGAAAGGTAGGTTCAGGAGAAAGCCTAGCAGTGCAAGAAAACCTGCGAAGCAAAGACCAGTAAGGATGGAGTTGAGTTCAAGACTTCTAACTAGGGAATCAACAAGGTTAAAGCCACCAAGGAGCAGGAAGGTAAGTGTTGCGCAGGTGCCGATGCTGCCTGAAATAAGTGAAAGGCTGGTCCTGGCACGAGTATATTCCTGTGATTTTGCATACTCCTGAGCATCAAAAACATCGTCAAACTCCTTTGGCAACTGAGGATCAAGCGCCTTCAGGTTGAGGTAGGAGATTGTGAGTTCAAGAAGATAACTTCCAATGATTACAACCAAGAGAAATATAAGCCAGCTATTCATTTACTGTTCCTGAGTCTATTGTATTGAGCGGTTAACATCGATATTGGCAGGAATGTACTCATGTTAATAACAGTATACGATAAAAAAAAGACCCGAAGGCACTCTGCCTTCGGGTCTTTGTGGTTTATACGCAATACCTGTAACTGATTACATGATAACCGAGATGGATGACTGTGCAAGGTTGAGGAACTGGGAAGGTAAAATACCCATCACAATTATACAGATAATGAGTAGTACAGATGCGGCATTCGTTAAAAAGCTTGTCTGTACTTGTCCGCGGTCTTCAGTATCGGTACAGAAGGCGAGGCGAACAACGGAGAGGTAATAGTAGATTGCGATGGCGGTGTTAATCGCAGCCAGCACAACAAGTAACAGGTAATCTTCCTTTAAGGCATTGACGAGTAACATGAATTTGCCTGTAAAACCTACAAAAGGAGGAATGCCGGCAAGAGAAAAGAGCCCGATGGTAAGTGTCAAAGCCAGGAGGGGTGCTCTCTTGTATAAACCACTTAAGTCCTCAATGGCGAGATTCGTGCCGTCTTTTGAAACGCTGCAGATGACCAGGAAACAGGCGAGGTTCATGAAGACGTAACCAGTTATGTAATATAATGCCGCGGTATAACCAGTTATTTTAAACGTGAGCAAGCCGACTAACACGAAACCGGCATGGGCGATACCGGAAAAGCCCAGCATTCTCTTGAGATCCTTTTGAACCAGAGCAGACAGGTTGCCATAAAACATCGAGGCAACGGCGCAAACCATAAGCAGGTTTACCATCACCTGACCAGTGTCTCCTGCGAGAATTACAAACCGGGTCAACATCGCCACCGCAGCAATTTTGGGAACAGCAGCGATAAACGCGGTGGTCTCATTGGAGGCCCCCTGATAAATGTCCGGTACCCAGAAGTGGAAGGGAAAGAGAGCTAACTTGTAAAAGAATCCAGACAATACCAGTGCCACAGCTATAACGACTACTGGCTGGGTATACATGGTAGAAAGCTGGGTAATTATTACGTCGAGTCTGGTGGAACCGGTGAGACCGAAGAGGTAGCTCATACCAAAGAGCATGAAGCCTGTCGCGGCAACACCAAACAGCAGGTATTTGATGCCTGCTTCCATTTGAGCCTTGCTGCCATGTTCCGTGCTGCGCATTGGTACCATGATGTAGACAGCAAAGGAGGAGAGTTCAAGCGCAACAAAGATTGCCAGTAATTCAACACTTGAGACAAGCATCATCAGGCCGAGTACCGACATTGACAGGAATATGTAGTATTCAGCTTTATATTTGGCACTGACCCCGGGCATGGTGTCGGTGAAAACTACCACTATGAGTGTGGCAAGCACGATCAGCACTTTGAATGTCTGGGAAAACAGATCAACTCTGAAGGCATCGTAGAAAAGCCCTCCTGTCATGTTGACAGTGGCGAGAGTTGTGGCCAAGACAATTGCAAATAAGGTGATCGCCACATTTCTGATGGTGTCGCAGGGATGATTTCCAAGACTCAGTGCGAAAAAGACGAGTCCTGCTCCCAGTAATGTAAGTTCAGGTAGAAATAGCATCGCTGTACCTTTAAGGGTCGTTTGTGGTTAATCCTTAGCGTATTATCGCTTCAGCAACTGCCATAGCCCCATTGCTGTAGGCGTTGAAGTCATTCATCAGATTTGTAACGCTGACACGCATGAGGTTGATAAAGGGTTGAGGACTCAGTCCTATCCAGAAAACGAAGAACAGGAATGGTGAAAGAGTGACAATCTCTCTCACATTCAGATCTTTGAGCCAGGATTGATCAGGATTATCAGTCCCGCCCCAGACAACTTTCTGCAACATGCGAAGCATATATGCCGCGGCAAGTACTGCACCTGGAATAGCGGCAAGGGCGAGCGGAATGCTATGTTCAAAAGCTCCGGCAAGAATCATGAACTCACCAACAAAACTGTTGGTGCCAGGAAATGCAAACGAAGAAAGTGAGAAGAATCCGAGGAAGGTGACAAAGACTGGCATGTATTGGCCAACGCCTGTCGCTGATTTGAGCTCACGGCTATGTGTTCTCTCGTAAATCATCCCCACACAGAGAAACAAGGCACCGGTGGTGATACCGTGATTGACCATCTGCAGAATTGCACCTTCGATACCGCTCTGGTTGAGCACGAAGATACCCAGGGTCACGAAACCCATGTGACCAACTGAAGAGTAGGCGATAAGCTTTTTCATATCGCTCTGGGCGAGGGCGGTGAATCCTCCGTAAATAATGCCGGCAATGGAGAGCCAGAGTACGAATGGCATTAGCGTAACCGTTGCTTCCGGAGCCATTGGCAGGGCAAATCGTAAGAAACCGTAGGTACCCATCTTCAAGAGGATTGAAGCCAGGATCACAGAACCGGCCGTGGGGGCCTCAACGTGAGCTGCAGGCAACCAGGTATGGAATGGAAACATCGGCACCTTGATTGCAAATGCCAGGAAAAACGCCAGGAAAAGAAGCATCTGGGCCATCGATGAATAGCCGTTCCACATCATATCCGGGATGAAGAAGCTGCTGTTATTTTCGAAGTAGAGCCAGATGATAGCAACCAGCAGTAATACGGAGCCAGCCAGGGTATAGAGAAAGAATTTGACTGAAGCATAGATCTTCCTCGGTCCACCCCAGATGCCGATAAGCATGTACATCGGGATGAGCATCGCTTCCCAGAGAATGTAGAAAAGTACGAAGTCAAGCGCCACGAACACACCGACCATGGCCGCTTCCATGATGAGCAGGCAGATCATGAACGCCTGAACACGTGACTTGATATATGTCCAGGAGGCGAGGACACAGAATGGCATTATAAAGGTAGTCATCAACAGCAGAAGCACTGAGATGCCGTCGACACCAACTATATAGTTAATATTTAAAGACTCAATCCAGGTATGTTTCTCAACAAACTGGAAGACGGCCGTCGATCTGTCAAAGCCGAAAAGGACAGGCAGGGACAAAACGGCAGTGAGTGAGGTCACGGCGAGCGTCCAATAACGGGCAAAATCCTCATTGTTCACCAACAGCATGAAGAAGGCTCCAGCTATCGGTAGGAAAATAAGTATGCTGAGCAGTGGAGGTCCCTGATTAATCAGTAGCTGATCCATTACCAATGATCCTTAAAATAGGTTGAATTAAAGCCAGGCGAAGGCAAACAGCAAGACGGCTGCAAATGATATCGTAAAGTAGAGAGTGACCTGAATCTGTCCCCTCTGCAGGGTGCGGCTCAGTCTGCTACCCACATTACGAACCAGACGGGCAGTACCGTCCACAACTCCGTCAATGCCGTGCCAGTCAAACCAGCCCCAGAACTTGGCGGTGGTCATAAGTGAACTGAGACCGACTACTTTGTAGACTTCACCCCAGGCGGTATCGACAGCCTGGATAGGTTTCCTGGCCAGCCAGAAGAAAGCCTGACCGCCTTTGCGGTAGAACCAATCCAGATCAAAGCTGATAGTTGCCTTGGGCCCAATCCGGTCCTTGAAGAAATAGAAGCCCAGAGCGGTAAGAGCGAGTATCTGCAGGGTCTCACTCATGTGATATGCGCTGTATGGGTGGTAGCTGACCTCAGGAAACGGAAGCATGTCATAGAGAAACGGCAGATAGCAGCCAACGATGAGACAGAAGAATGCTGCTATGCCCATGGCCATGGTCATATTCCATGGGGGATCGATAGCTTTGGTCCGTGTTTCTTCGGAACAACGGTCTTCGCCAAAGAAAATCAGATATGGCAGACGCAGGCCGGCAACCAGGAACGTTCCGGCAGAAACCATGGTGAGCAGGAATGCCGGGATCAGCAGGTGTTCTTCAAATCCGGCGCTGATAATCATCGATTTGGAAACAAATCCGGAGAGAAATGGAAAGGCCGAGACAGACAGGCCTCCAATGACCATAAACATCAGGGTCAGTGGCATTTTCTTATAGAGATTACCAAGCTCAGTGAATTTCGATTTCCCTGTCGCATATATGACAGAACCGGCAGCCATGAACAGCAGCCCCTTGTAAAGAATGTGGGCGAAGGCGTGAGCGGCGGTACCGTTAATGGCCAGTGCTGTACCGATACCGACACCGGCAACCATGTAGCCTACCTGGCTGACAATTTCCCAGCCGAGTAGTCTGCGGATATCATTTTCGATTAACGCATAGATAATGCCGAGAATGGCCATGAAGACGCCAAGGTAAATCAGTATGTCGAATCCGGCACATGCTCTGGCAAGGGTGTAGATTGCGGTTTTGGTTGTAAAAGCGCACATGAATACGGCACCGACCACAGTGGCCTTACTGTACGCGTCCGGCAACCAGGAGTGCAGAGGTGGAACAGCAGCGTTCAGCATCAGGCCGATCATGATCAGCCAGGTGTACAGCTGCATGTTGGATTCATCCATGTGGCTGAATGAAAGATCGCCGGTTGCCTGGTAACGGAGTACGAAACCGAGGAGCAGAACGAGTCCACCAAAGGTGTGAACCAGCAGGTAGCGGTAACCTGCGGCGAGTGACCCTTCCTCTTTGTTGAACCAGACCAGGAAGGTGGAAGCAAACGCCATGATCTCCCAAAAGAGAAAGAGTACCAGGTAATCCCCACAAAGGATTACGCCCAGTGAACCGGCTACGTAAAACCAGGCAGCAATATGATGCCATTCGTCTTCGACATGGAGTCCGTAGACAGTGCCGATAATTGACATCAGCGCCATGATGAAGGCGAACACCAACGAGAGGCTGTCAACCCGACCAAAGGTGAGTGTCCAGTCTTCCATGAAGGTGAAGACACCGTAGACACCATGATGCTGGCTCAGGTAGAGGACATCGATGAAGGTCAGAAAGGGGATCAGAACAAGATACGGCTTTCTGAACGGATCTTTTATAAGTGGGAGGATCAGCGCCCCGCAGATCAAAATGAGGGCGGGATGTATAAAACTAGTTGTCATAGTAGTCCTCCCGTGTCTGAATTCCGGCTTTGCCGAACCAGACTGCGAAGAAAATGAGCACTATGCAGGAAAGCAGGGCGAACAGCGACCAGAATCCTGGAATCTTTTCAAGCCAGGTGTGGGCGTGGTGAGTGTCCACTGCGACAGCGCTCCAGAATACGATCAGCCCGACCCCAATGTAGCAGCAGAGCTTGACCATCTGGGCATGTCGCTTAAGTGATTCAATGAGGTTCACAATCATACTGTCAATCCTCCTGTTACAGCCTTGACGAAGCTTAACATGAAGTCCGGATATATGCCTATAATTACAGATATTGTTGCTGCGATAAGAATCGGAATAAGCATGGAGAGCGGAGCCTCTTTGATCCCGGTATAGGGTTCACCCTCAGGTCGTTTGCCAAAAAAAGCCTTGTAGGTAACAGGGGCGAAATAGGCGGCGTTGAGAATGGTACTGGCCAGCAAGATAAAAAGAATTCCAAGCTGGTGTGCCTCTATTGACCCGATAAGCAAGTTCCACTTGGTAATAAACCCTGCAACTGGCGGAGCACCGATCATCGAAAGTGAGGCAATGGCAAAAGCACCAAAGGTAAAAGGCATGGTTTTGCCGAGACCTTCCATTTCTGAGATGTACTTCTTGTGGGTCGCGACGTAGATGGCACCGGCGCAGAAGAAGAGGGTGATTTTTGAGAAGGCGTGGTTGACGATGTGAATCAGTCCACCTTCTATGGCTGTGGGTGTAAGTAAGGCAACGCCGAGGATGATGTATGAAAGCTGACTGACCGTTGAGTAGGCAAGCCGTGATTTCAGATTGTCTTTGGAGAGTGCTATGATTGAAGCCATAATAATAGTGAAACCGACGAAGTAGGCTGTCGGGATACCAAGATTGAAAGCATCCATCATATCTACGCCGAAAACGTAGAGCATCACTCTGGTGGTGCAGAACACACCGACCTTAACGACAGCAACCGCATGGAGCAGGGCGGAGACCGGTGTAGGCGCAACCATCGCTCCAGGCAGCCAGTGATGGAACGGCATCACACCGTTTTTGGCAAAACCGAAGAGGCAGAAAACATAGAGCATGGTCACGATCCAGCGATTGGTATCGGGATCGAAAATACCGGTGGAGGCGTTACTGGCAAAATCCAGGGTGCCGGTGAGCACATAGATCAGGATCATTGCGGGTAACAGGAAGGCCTTGGCGGTGGTGGTCAGATAAATGATGTATTTGCGTGCGCCATCGTATCCTTCCTCATCCTGATGGTGGGCAACCAGGGGATAGGTGCAGATGGAGACAATCTCATAAAAGAGATAGAGGGTGAAAAGGTTGTCCGAGAACGCCACGCCGATGGCCCCAAATATCGACAGGGCAAAACAGGCGTTGAAACGTGTCTGGGCATGTTCTTTCAGCCCTCTCATGTAACCCATGGAGTAAAATACCGCGATGGTCCACAGTGAGGATGCCACCAGGGCAAAAATCATAGACATTGCGTCTGCCCGGAGGGTAACAGATACACCCGGCAGAATGTCAAACATATTGAAATAGAGCGTTTTACCCTGGAGCACTTTGGGGATCATGGTGCAGACGAGTGCAAAAAGCAGTATCGACGCGACAGAGGATATGCCCTCGCGAATGTTCTCATCGCCGCCCCTGAACATTACACCCAGGGTGCCAATCAGGGGGATGAGCAGTGCGATGAGTAGCTCAGGAGCATGTATAGTATTGTAATCCATACCAGATGGTTCCTTTCTTAGCCTTTGAGGTTAACGATATCCTTAGTATCGATTGATCGGTAATACCTGTAGATGGCGATCACGATACTGAGACCGATGGCGGCTTCAGCGGCTGCGATTGCCATGATGAATAGTGCGAAAATCTGACCGGTTGCCGGATCAGGGACGCTGAAGCGGTTGAAGGCCATGAAATTCACAGAGGCACCTACCAGTATCATCTCTGCAGCAATGAGCATTCCGATAAGGGTTTTACGGGTTAAGAGACCGTAAACTCCCATGCCAAAGAGCAGAGCACCGACGAGTAAATAGCTGTTAAGATTGTCATACAAGGCAAGAACTGACATCAGCTTTTCCTCCCTTCCCGAGCGATAACAAGGGCTCCGATGATTGCAATGAGTAAAACGATGGAGATCAGCTCAAACACCATGGAGTGATCGGTGAGAAGTTGAACACCAATAGTTTTCACAGAACCATCATTAACTTTAGCTTCGCTGGCCCATTCGGTTTTCAAGGCGAGGGTTGAAAGCCCCGCTGTGAGAAGGGCTGCGGTAATAAAGCCTAAAGGGCCTGCCAGGACGTGCCCGGGACCGTGATCCCGTTTTTGTTCAGGAGCAGCCAGCATGATGGCAAACGAGATGGTAACGGCAACGGCACCAATGTAAATAAGTACCTGCATCATCGCCACAAAGGGCGAGTTCAGAAAATAGTAGAGGGCGCCAACGCTGATAAAGCAGATCATGAGTCCTGCGACTGCCCGAACGAGTCGTTCTGCGTTACAGGCTATCAGGCCGCCAATAATAGTCAGGGCTATGGTCAGTAGGAATATCAGGCCAACGAGCCCATCCGCGCTGAAAAGTGATGGATTCATGAGTTGCGGTCCTCCAGACGTTTCAGGAGATCAAAATAAAAATCTTCTTTCCGGGTACTGGCCAGGTTGTACTCCTTGGAAAATTCCAAAGCGTCAAATTTACAGGACTCAACACAGGAACCGCAGAGCGAGCACTTGGTAAAGTCAAGCATGTAACTGGTGAGTACTTTTTTCTTCGACCCTTCTGGTTTTTCACCTTTGATAGCAATGCAGTCGGAAGGGCAGGCGCGCTGGCAGGCCATGCAGACTATGCAGTTCGGCTTGCCCTCTTCATTTTCGATCAATTCAACGTGACCGCGGTAGCGATCAGGCATTGTAAAGGTTTTATAAGGATACGGAACTGTCACCACAGGTTTCCAAAATTCCCTGAAAGTGATTCCCATACCCACCAGGAGGCTCCAAAGCCCTTTAAAGATGTCACTGAAATAGGCACCCATCTAAAACACCTTCAGTAATCCTGCGGTCAAGAGCAGGTTGAAAAGAGAGAATGGAATGAGGACCTTCCACGACAGGTTGAGCAGGCCGTAAATAGTTGTTCGCGGAAATGTCCAGCGAATCCAAATGACTGTAGCAATCAGCATGTACACCTTGAGCAGAAACCAGACTACACCGGGAACAAAACTCAGGAACGGCACAGGCGGATGCCAACCACCGAGAAAGAGTAGCGTCGTAAGGCAGGATCCGATAACGATGTTTGCATACTCGGCCATGAAGAACAGACCAAATCCCATTGAGCCATACTCAATATGAAATCCGGCTACCAGTTCACTTTCAGCTTCGCCTAGATCGAAAGGTGCGCGATTTGTCTCAGCCAGGGTGCAGATGAAAAAGAGCAAAAAGGAAAGCGGCATCAGCAGGTTTTTAGGGCTGCCATCACCTAAAAGCGGCAGGAAATTCCAGTGAAGTACGGATGGTCCCTGCTGGTTGACGATGTCAATCAGGTTTAGGGAGCCGGTGATCATGACGATGGTGATAGCGGTGATCAGCAGAGGAATTTCATAAGCGACGGCCTGGGATACGGATCGTACGGCTGACATCATCGCGTATTTGTTTCTGGAACTCCAGCCGGCAAAAAGCAGTGCCATGGAGCCGCTGGCAGCAAAAGCGAAAATCATCAGCAAACCAACGTTGATGTCGTGGGCGACGATAGTCTCGCTGAAAGGAATGGTGACGAAGCTCATCAGGGCAGGAAACATAGCCAGCACAGGGGCGGCAACAAAGAGAACCTTGTCGGCACCGCCTGGTATGATAAGCTGTTTTGCCATCAGTTTCAGACCATCAGCAGGTGGCTGCAAAAGACCGAGCGGTCCATTGATATTCGGACCTGGACGGCGCTGAATGCGACCGGCGCCTCGACGCTCTGCCCAGACGAGGTAGGCAGCGTTCAATGCAACGAAGGCGATGGCGACAATTACGGCACCGATTACGTTGAAAAGTGTTAAGCTCATATTAGTTTCCTTACCTGTCGATCTCTGGGATAACGAGGTCCAGGCTGCCCATGAATGCAAGAGCGTCCATGATCAGCATGCCTGCACATGTTTCGTCAAAAAGATGCATGTTTGAGTAAGTCGGTGAACGAAGTTTCAGCCTGTAAGGAGTTTTCCCCCCGTCACTTACCAGGCGTACTCCGAAGCTGCCGCGGGCTGTCTCCACTGCCTGATAGTAGTCGCCTGCAGGCGGTTTGATAATCTTTGGTGCTTTCTGGGGCATGATCGGGCCATCAGGGAGCTTATCGAGGGCCTGTTCTACAATGCGGAGTGATTGCTCAATCTCTGCCATGCGTACGTTGTATCGGGCAAGGGAGTCGCACTCATGGAAGACCGGAATGTCAAAGTCAAACTCAGGGTAGACTGAATATGGTTCGTTACGACGTACATCAAAGTTAATTCCCGAGCCGCGCGCTACAGCACTGGATGCGCCGTATTTGCGGCATGTCTCCTTGGAAAGGTGGGCGTTGCCTTCCAGCCGCTTTCTGAAGATAATGTTGCCGGTAACGAGTTTGTGATACTTGTCGAGAGATTTTCTCATGCGTGGAATAAAGCGCCTGGCATCTTCGATGAATTCATCGTCGATGTCATTGTAAAGACCACCAAAACGGAAATAACAGTAGGTGAGACGGGAACCTGTCACTTTTTCCATCATGTCGAGGATGTGCTCGCGGTCCTGCAGGGCGTACATCAGTGGGCTGAAACCACCAAGATCCATTACGAAGGCGCCAAACCAGAACAGATGCGAGGCAATCCGGTTGAGTTCCACCATGATGACGCGGATATACTCAGCTCGTTCCGGAACCTCGATGCCCGCGGCTTTTTCTACGCAGAGCACATGGCCGTGGCTATAGCCGACTGCGCCAAGATAATCCATGCGGCTGAGATTCATGAGAAACTGAGGGTATGTTTTGAGCTCACCCATTTTCTCATGCATTCGGTGGATATAACCAATAACGGTCTCCGACTCGACGATATACTCACCATCCATCCGCATTTTAACCCTAAGAACACCATGGGTTGCAGGATGCTGGGGTCCAACATTCAGGACAAAAGTTTCGTCCGGCCCAAGCTTAATAGGTTTACTCATGCCTTGAAATCCTTTCGAAGTGGATGGAAATCTGCATCTTCGGGCAGAAGAAGAGGGACAAGATGTGGATGTCCTTCAAACTTGATTCCGAAGAAGTCGTGTGTTTCACGCTCATGCCAGTTTGCGCCGGTATAGATTCCGGTAATTGTGGGTACAACCGGCTCATCTCGTGGAACACGGGTTCTGATAACAACTCGGCAGATATCGAAGTCATAGCGGCTGAAGTCATAGATGACTTCAAACTGGTTTTCCTTGATCCAGTCCACGCCGGTTATGGTTTCGATAAAGAATTCGGCCTTGTCGAGGATATCGATGGCTTCGAGAAGCTGGTCGGGTGAGACCTGGGCATCAAGGTGGTACCCATGGATGGCGTAATCACGCTCGATAACACCGTTAGGACGGGGCTCATCCTTGGGAGGTGATTCTTGATCTTCTTGCTCGATTTCCTCTGTAACATCAGAAACATCTGCTACTGTTTCTTCTGGCCGAGGCTCGGGGAACAAGGCCTGTAAGGCCTTTAGGGTTGTTTCTGCAATCATTTCCTGTGTGCTCCGAAGATGCTGGGTATATGTGATGCCTGTGAATCCAGGCGAACTATGCTACGCTTTCATGGTGGCTGACGCTTCCGGGTTTTCGAAGCGCTTCCAGCCGGACAGCTTATGCTCAAGTTCGATTATGCCTTGCAGTAGAGCCTCAGGACGAGGAGGACATCCTGGCACATACACATCCACAGGGAGAAATTCATCTGCACCGAGGACAATGCTGTACTGTCCCTCAAAGGCGAACGGTCCGCCGGAAATGGCACAGTTACCCAAGGCCATTACCCACTTAGGTTCGGGCATCTGGTCGTAAAGAGTTTTGATGCCGGGCATCATTTTTTTGGTGATAGTACCGGCAACGATCATGACGTCACTCTGCCTTGGCGAGGGGCGAAACACCTCGGCACCAAAGCGGGACATGTCGAAGCGTGCGCAACCAGTAGCCATCATCTCGATAGCACAACAGGCAATACCGAAAGTCAGTGGCCATAATGAGTTGGCACGGCAGATGTTGATAAGTTTGTCTGCAACGGCAAACTGGACAATTGATGAGGGTACTGGTTCAGTTATCGAAGGTATGTTCTCCGTTCCCACGTAAATACTCCCTTGATCCATGCGTAAACTACCGCTAATGTTAAAATTCCTACAAAAATGACTATTTCTACGAAGTCCCGGATAGAGGACGTGAACATTTCAGAATTGTAAGCTACAGCTACGGGAAAAAGAAAAAGTACGTCGACGTCGAAAGCGAGGAAAATCAAGGCATAGAGATAAAAGACAATGCCGTATCGAATCCAGCTGTCTCCGATAGGATCCATTCCACATTCGACGTATTGTTCGGTTTTGGAGAGAATCTGCCGGGTTTTTAATGGCATTAGCAGATAGACGATCGCGATAGGTCCAAGTGCAAAGGCGAGACCGCCGAGGGTAAAAGCCGTGACCCAGAGGATATGATCACGGTACAACAATTCGGTGAACTGAGGCTCCATAGGTTACTGTCCTTTCAAGAGAGAGAAGTGCTGTCTGGAAGTCCTTTCAATAATATTGAACTATTTGCTCAACTTAACTGAGTCATACGTGATATAGAAAACTTAAATAGCAATGTCAATAATATTTTGAACGCTTTTGACGATGCCACAAGGTGGCCGTGTGCGCAAGGTTTTTTTCATCTCCTTATACAGTGAAAAAACTTGAGAATCCCTGAATTCATGCTATTATGGTAGCCTAAATTCAAAAAGAAGATGGAATGTATCAATTTGACTGAAAACGGCGTATAAAATGTCTATCACCCTACGACAATTAGAGATATTTATAGCAGTTGCGGAGACCGCACAGGTCACCAAAGCAAGCAAAAAACTTTTTGTGACCCAGTCGGCCGTCAGTATGGCCCTGGCTGAACTCGAAAATCAACTCGGCGGGTCTCTTTTTGATCGTCATGGACGCAGTTTGCTGTTGAATGCGCGGGGAAGATATCTTTTGCCACTTGCGAAGGATATTACTTGTCAGGTGTCCAACGTCGAATCGATCATGTCTGAACGTAATGATACCCTCGAAGGACACATTGATGTCGTTGCAAGTACCACGCTCGGGAATTATATCCTGCCATATTTGATCGGCGCCTTTAAGCGAGTTCACCCAAGAGTGCATGTCAATTTACTGGTATATAACACTACACAGGCTGAAAAGCTGGTGGCCGATGGCCATAGCGATGTCGGCTATGTCGAAGGTATACTGAGTAAAAACAGTGATATTAAGGTGCGCCCCTGGTTTCAGGATGAGCTTGTTATATTGTGCGGACCTACCGACCCTCTTGCACACAACGAATCTTTCGATGTGAACAGTGATTTAGAGGGTAAAAAATGGATTATGCGCGAGAAGGGATCTGGCACTGATGCCACTTTCAGGGAGAAGATGGGTGATTATCTCGACAAGATGAATGTGGTTATGGAGATGGGTCATCCGGAGGCAATTAAAAGGGCTGTGGAGTCCGGCGCGGGGCTCGCGTGTTTGTCTAGTTTAAGTGTTTGTCGCGAGACGGAACATGGCTGGATTAAGGCTCTGAAGGTGAAAGGGCTGGATATGAAACGTCAGCTCAGGGTTATCCAGAGAAAAGATAAGGAACTGACTGACGAATTGGTAGAGTTTCTGAATTTTTGTGATGTTATGACCACCTGCAACGAGGACAGAGTTTGTCTTTCGTCGCCATGGAAACTACAGTCACTATTAGCCCGTCATTCTGCCCAGAAGCGCTGAGACAGAGAGCGTAAAAGAAGAGAGAGAAAGAAAAAATCCCCGTAAGGCTTTCAGGAGCTTTACGGGGATTTTTTTTGATTTCTTCCGGGGTAAAAGAAAAATCAGTAAAGTACTTTTATTAACCGAAGGCCATGGGCGGGAGCAGTAGCACCACCGGCAGACCTGTCCTTTGCTTGCAGTGCATGGCCAAATTCGTTGACTGTGCGCCGGCCTTTACCGACTTCAAGCAGGGTGCCGACAATATTTCGAACCATATGGCGTAAAAAGCCTTCACCAATAAATGTAAAATTGTACCGATATTTATCGAGATTATCGACCTTGGCTACCATGATCGTTCTGACAGCACCTTTTCTTGACTCTTTCTCTTTGTCTCTCGACCCTGAATTTTCAAATGACGAAAAGTCGTGAGTCCCAATCAGCAGGTCAAGGCACTCCCGGATACGATCGAAGTCAAGATAGAAAGGGGCATGTAGCGCATAGAGTCTCTCTGTAGGAGGCATTACTTCCCCAGTATATAACGAGTATTGGTACTGCTTGCCTTTGGCTGAGAAGCGTGAATGAAAGTCTAAAGGTACTTCCTCGGCAGCTAAGATTCTGATCGCATAAGGGAGCATGGAATTGAGCCCTTTACGAAATGCGGTGGTCGAGATACCTGACGTGGTAGAAAAATGGGCAATCATTTGATCAGCGTGGACACCGGCATCAGTCCTGCCGGCGCCATGCAGATCTGTCTGGCAGTTGGTCATGGTGGCGAGGCATTTCTCTATTTCGCCCTGAATGGTAACGTCGTGTTTCTGACGTTGCCAGCCATTGAAGTCGGTACCGTCAAAGGCAATAGAAAGCTTTATGTTGCGTTCTGCTGTCATTTGTCCCAGCTTGTTGATGATTTGAAAATCATGGAAAAAAAGGCGCTCCGGCAAGACCGGCATCTTCTTCCAAGCCCAGCATGATGTTCATGTTTTGCACTGCCTGGCCAGCAGCGCCTTTTACTATATTGTCAATTGCCGACACAACCACAATGCGGTTGGTGCGCGTATCTATGGCAAAACCCAGGTCACAGAAATTCGAACCACGTACATATTGGGTTGCAGGGAGCGAATTGTGGGGGAGCACTCGCACAAATGTCTCACTCTCATAGGCTTGTTTGTATATGGCCCCGATTTTCTCTGCATCAAAGTCAGGTTGTAATTCAGCATAAATGGTGCTGAGAATACCGCGTGAGATGGGCAGGAGATGTGGGGTGAAGCTGACGGTGATATCAGTTTTTGCTGCGCAACTCAACTCTTGCTCAATTTCAGGGGTGTGTCTGTGGGTGCCGGCGACTTTGTAGGGACGAAAGCCGTCGGCAACCTCGCAAAAGAGAGTGCCCACAGCTGCTGACCGTCCTGCACCTGAAGTGCCGGATTTAGAGTCTGCAATAATGGTGCGGCTGTCAATTGCTCCTCTTTCAAGAAGTGGTGCGAGAGCTAGAATTATCGAGGTAGGGTAGCAACCCGGGTTGGCAACCAGGCGGGCTTTGGAAATATCATCCCGATAGCGCTCAGGTAGACCATAAATAGCTTCCGCAAGGTAACTTGATGAAGAGTGTGGTTGATACCAGTTCTCATAGGTTGCAAGATCTCGAAGTCGATAATCAGCGGAGAGGTCAACAACCTTTTTCCCAGCCTCCAGTAACTGAGGAACGATATCCATGGCAGTTTTGTGCGGCACTGCCGTGAAAACAACATCCGATCGTTCTGCAATTTCATCGGTGGAGAGATTCTCGCAAACGAGATCAACCTTACCGCGCAGATTAGGAAATACCTCGCTTAATGGCTGGCCTGCATATTGGCGCGATGTGGCGGCTGTAAGGGTAACGTGTGGGTGATTGCAGAGAATGCGGGAAAGTTCGACCCCGGTATAACCGGAAGCTCCGATAATGGCGACCTTGATCATCTGGATATCCTCAAGTTGGTGTAGGCAGTTCAGCCCCCCAGGTCATACATTGCGAAGAAAAGTGTTGAGTATATCCCTGGAGTTCAATTGTGAAAACGAAAAAAGGCAATGACAGCCGAGCTGTCATTGCCTTCTTAAAAGCGATTCCGTTCAGGTAACAACCCTGTCGTATAATCTCCCTGGAGTGGAAAAAACAGGATTGAAAAATACGTTGATTAACGCTTGGAGAACTGGAATTTAGCGCGTGCACCTTTCTGTCCGTATTTCTTACGCTCTTTGACACGTGGGTCACGGGTAAGAAGGCCGGATTTCTTCAATGGCAAGCGGTTCTCAGGGCTGACCTCGAGCAATGCTTTGGAGATACCATGGGACAGCGCATCGACCTGTGAAGATTTACCGCCACCTTTAAGAGTAGCAAGAACATCGTACTGCTCAGCGGTTTCAGTGATTTTGAAAGGCTTTTCAATTTTCTGGGATTTGAAGGTGCCACCAAAGTATGCGTCAGCATCCATTTTGTTGACGATTACCTTGCCGGTACCAGGGGTAAGCCAAACACGTGCAATAGCGTTCTTTCTCTTGCCGGTGGCATAAAAACGATCTTGAGCCATGGTGTATTTTCTCCAGGATTAAATAGCTAAAACTTCAGGTTGCTGTGCTGCGTGTGGATGTTCTGCACTAGCGTAAACTTTAAGTTTTTTCAATTGTGCGCGGCCAAGCTTGTTTTTTGGCAGCATGCCTTTTACGGCCTTCATTACCAGGTCGGTAGGATGCTTTGCAAGAAGTTCTCTTGCTGTAGCTTCCTTGATACCGCCAATGTAACCGGTGTGGCGATAGTACATTTTAGCGTCCATCTTATTGCCGGTAAGCTGGATTTTGTCAGCATTGGTGACAATGATAAAGTCACCATTGTCCATGAACGGTGAGAAAGTCGGTTTGTGCTTTCCACGCAGGCGAGAGGCAACTTCTGTAGCCAGACGCCCCAGTACCATGTTCTCTGCATCGACAACGTACCACTTTCTTTCGATCTCGTTGACTGGAGCAAGATAGGTTTTCATTGTGTCCCTCTAAATAGCTGTCAATTAATAAAAAAAGGCTCAGCAGCGCCGAACCTTTTATATTCGCAAATGGAGCGGGAAACGAGATTCGAACTCGCGACGTCAACCTTGGCAAGGTTGCACTCTACCACTGAGTTATTCCCGCTCGTGCTGTTGAGTAATGTCAAAACAGCGGCATATATACAAGCTGGATGGCGCTGTGTCAATAAAAAATTCCGTTACGTTTGAAATTTAATTATAATTTTTTTGGCGATTCGTGTCACGAAAAATAGAGATCGTTTAATGCTTCTAGAGTATGATAATCAGTTGCGCAGATTTAAACAATATTGAAATCTCGCACTTGAAATTATCCTACTATTCAACCCAATTTTAATACTTTATATGGAGCAGAATCTTTCATGAGTGATGAAATGATAACGACCAGGCAGGCATCTATTGCCAGGAAGACTGCTGAGACCGACATCCAGCTTGACCTGGAACTTGACGGAAAAGGTGAATGCACGATTGATTCGGGCGTACCATTTCTTGACCACATGCTCACTCTATTCACGGTGCATGGATTTTTCAATATGCGACTTGATGCGGATGGCGATACTGAGGTCGATGATCACCACACTGTTGAGGATATCGGTATTTGCCTTGGGCAGGTATTTGCCAAGGCATTAGGTAACAAAAGCGGAATTCAACGCTATGGCAGCTGCTATCTGCCCATGGACGAAACTTTGGTTCGAGTGGTGGTAGACCTTTCTAATCGTCCGTTTTTGCATTATAATGCACCTGTGTCCGACCCAAAAGTCGGAACCTTCGATACCTGTCTGGCAAAGGAATTCGCCAGGGCCTTCAGTCTGCATGCTGGTATAACCCTGCATGTTGACCTGTTACATGGAGAGAACGCACATCATATTATAGAAGCAGTCTTCAAGGCTCTTGGCAGAGCAATGAATGACGCGACCAGACCATTGGCCTCCGGCATAGTCATGTCAAGCAAAGGGTGCCTGTGATTTTGCTCTGACCTGCAGCGATAATTCCGTTGGCTGACCCGGGAGGTGTTAACCGCAATTGAGGTTTAACTCAAAGGAGGGTCCCGTGAAACGTTCGCTAACTGCAGTATTGTTTATTGGTTGTTTGCTACTGCTGTCATCCTGTGCAGGTCAGAAGTCATCAGAGGATAGTGCCCGTCAAATTCCTGAAGCTGTTAACTGTGTCGCCGTGCTTCCTACCAGGGCGCTGGCTGATGAGACCGGAAATACCCAGTCTGTAACTCTCAGGCGAGGAGCCGCTCTTATTGATACACTCATGGCCCGGGAGATCGGCGCCAATGTCAATGTCCGGGTCTTGAGCTCTGATGAGCTGGACTCTCTTTATACAGGCGAGGGGTCAGGTCTATTGGCAGTAATTCGAAATGTCAGTCAGATTACTGGTTGTGATGCTGTAATGATCACAACCGTTCGTCGGTTTAAACAGCGGGAAGGTGGTGAGTATGCAGCTGATGCTCCTGCTTCAGCATCCTTTGATCTGAGGATCGTAGATGCGAAAAGCAAAAATGTTCTCTGGGCAGCTGACTTCAATGAGACCCAACAGTCACTGTTCAGTAATATTTTTTCTTTTGGTAAAGCGCAAAGCAGAGGGTTTAAGTGGATTACTGTCGAAGAGCTTGTCTCTCAGGGGGTAAAGGAACGACTTGCGGAGTGTCCATATATCAAGATATAGATATGAGCAATAGCCGGAGTATGCCTGCCACAGCAGATGCAGCAGCACGTTGCAGCAGAGTCCTGTCGTATTATAGTTGAGAAACTGAAACCTGGAACGCCGTATTGAAAATTGAGCCCGTGTTGTCGACTTTGTTCTGGTCGGCACGCGGGCGTTTTGTCTTATGGGATGTGAATTGAAGTATGAAGAAAATTGAACCAACGCTGTTGCCATCTGTTAATAGACGGATCGGTCAGGCGATGCATGATTATGAAATGCTTGAGGATGGGGACAGGGTGCTCCTTGCGCTCTCGGGTGGTGTAGACAGTCTTGCCTTGGCCTGGACACTCAGTTTCTGGCAGAAGAAAGCACCAATTAGCTATACGTTGCATGCCATAACTGTTGACCATGAGTTCTGGAAAGAGCACGAGGGATCTGTAGGTCCACACGAGAGTATCGGTACCCAGGTGACCCCACTCGGCATTGAATATACGGTGGAGCGGGCCTGGGACATGACCGAGGAGAATCGTAGTTGTTATCAATGTGCTCGAAACCGTCGAAGCCAGCTGTTCGATCTCGCCAGGCAGAGGGGATATAACAAGATTGCCCTGGGTCACCATAAGGACGATCTTATTGAGACGTTGTTTCTCAATCTACTCTATAGTGGTAATGTTTCTACTATGCTCCCCAAACAGCAGCTGTTTGAGGGGAGGTTGTCCATTATCCGTCCCCTGGCGTACCTTGAAAAGGATGAGGTGATAAACATTGCCGAATCCCACGGTATGAATCCGGTTCCCAATCTTTGCCCTCTGGCGGAGGACACGCGGCGTGAGAAGGTGCGCTCTATCCTGGCCGATATCTACGAGCGTGAACCTGGGGCAAAACGCTCTATGTTTGCCGCCCTGGCCAATGTTCGAGAGGGATATATGCTATGAAAACCAGTCCTGATTGTCTTCCGTGTTTTCTCAATCAAACCTTGCGCGTTGCCCGCCTGCAGGATTGTGATGAAAAGCGAAGCGTAGAAATTTTGAAATCGGTCGCTGAAGTTATAACAACACTTGATCCAGACAAAACACCACCTGCCAATGCGGTTGCAATATATGACACAATTGCCAGGGTCAGTGGGGTGGCTGATCCCTATTATCAGGTTAAACGGCAGGAGAATTCGCGGGCACTCGCTCTTTTACCGAAACTGCGTGAGGAGGTGCGTAGCGCTGAGAGGCCACTTTTTGCTGCCATCGGTTTTGCCATAGCGGGCAATATTATCGACTATGGCGCAATGGCCACTTTTGATGTTGAGGCGATGTTCGAAAAAAGCCGAAATATGGATTTTGGCATAGATCATCGCAACTGGCTCCTGGATAAACTGGACACTCTCAGCCAGGGTGATCATATATTGTATCTCACAGATAACTGTGGGGAAATCGTCTATGATACCTTGCTGGTGGAATTGTTGGCAGAGAGGGGTTTTCAGGTAACCGTGGCCGTCAAGGAAGCGCCCATTATAAATGATGCCCTCAAGGAAGACGCATGCGAAGCCGGACTTGATCGATTTGCCAATATTATCACCAATGGCACAGCGTGTCCCGGCACGCCCATCGAGAGCTGCTCAGAAGAGTTTCTTGAGCATTTTTATTCAGCCGATCTGGTGATATCCAAAGGGCAGGGCAATTTTGAGACGCTTTCCGAAGTTGAGCGTGAGATATTCTTTCTCTTGACAGTGAAATGTAAAATGGTAGGTAAGCATCTGGCAGACATTTCTGATAATGTACATACATTAAGCGGAAATGGCGAAATGGTTGTCTACCATTCAAGACAGAAATAAATATTCAGATGGGGAATACTATGAAGCAACGGATAAATGTAGTGTTGCGCGAACAACCTGTCGAGCAGAAGATAGTTGTGCAGGGTTGGATACGAACCAGAAGGGATACAGGCGGTTTCTCCTTTCTAGAGGTCAATGACGGTTCATGTCTGGCCAATTTACAGATAATTGCCGAAAAAACTCTTGAGAACTATGATTCTGAGATAAAACACCTCACCACCGGTTGTAGTGTTATCGTGACCGGTATCGCTAAGGAATCTCCGGCTAAAGGCCAGAATGTTGAAATGCACGCGGAAAAAGTGGAAGTTGTCGGTTGGGCGGAACCGGAGACATATCCGCTGCAGAAAAAGCGTCATTCATTCGAGTTTCTGCGTGAAATGAGTCATCTCAGACCCCGTACCAATGCTTTGGGCGGTTTGGCGCGTGTGCGCTCCCGGCTTTCCTACGCAATCCATCAGTTTTTCAATGAGCGTGGCTTTGCCCAGGTACATACTCCGATTATCACCACCAGTGACTGTGAAGGTGCCGGTGAGATGTTCCAGGTAACGACCGTGGGGAAAGACGGTTCAAGGCCCAAAAATGATGCAGAAGAATTTTTCGGCAAACGTGCGGGGCTCACTGTCAGCGGTCAGCTCCAGGCTGAAGTATACGCCCTGGCTCTCGGCAACGTTTACACTTTCGGCCCTACTTTTCGGGCGGAAAATTCAAACACCAGTCGACACCTCTCAGAATTCTGGATGATTGAGCCGGAGATGGCCTTCTGTGATCTTTCCTGTAACATGCAGGTTGCCACGGAAATGCTCAAGTATGTACTGAGCGACGTACTTGAGAACTGTGCTGAAGATATGGCCCTGTTCGACAAGTTCATCGAGAAAGGTCTTATCGCCAAGCTCAAGAGTGTAATCGACAAAGATTTCGTACATCTCACCTACACCGAAGCCGTGGATGAATTGCTGGCGGCTGATAAGAAGTTTGAGTTTCCGGTTGAATGGGGCATAGATCTCCAATCTGAGCATGAACGTTACCTCAGTGAGGAATTGTATAAATGTCCATTGATCGTTACCGATTACCCTGCGTCCATCAAACCCTTTTATATGAGGGTGAATGATGATGGTAAAACTGTTGCCGCCATGGATATTCTGGTGCCGGGAATTGGTGAGATTGTCGGGGGCAGCCAGCGTGAAGAGCGCTACGAAGTTCTCGAAAAAAGAATGATTGAGGCTGGTATCGAGCCTGAAGAATATGAATGGTACCTTGATCTGCGTAAGTATGGCAGCGTTCCGCACGCCGGCTATGGTCTCGGCTTTGAGCGATTGGTGCAGTTCGTGACCGGTATGGCCAATATCCGGGAGGTTATCCCATTCCCGAGGACGCCGGGATCAGCCCCCTGCTAGGAGCATGCCTGAGAAAGCACTTTTAGCCAATTTCTGCATTATCAGGGGAAAATTAATGCTCGAAATATTCCAGCATAAGACTCCGCTTAATTTTCCCCTAAGACCTTGGTCTTAGCAAAAGTTATATTTCTCAGATACACACTCCTGATCTCCGAGATATCTGATCCTGGAGATATGGTTCTTTAAAATTATCGGGGCCAAAATTGAAATAGGAGAACCACAGTGGCGAAGATGATGCAGGCCTATCTGCTCGAAAAGACCGGTCGGATAGATCGGAACTCCGCTCCACTCGTGTCGAAATCTGTCCCGATCCCGTCTCCGGGTTCCGGACAGATTTGTATCAGGGTCTCGGTATGTGGAGTGTGTCACACCGAACTCGACGAGATTGAAGGGCGTACTCCTCCTCAAGCGTTTCCAGTTATTCCCGGTCACCAGGTGGTTGGGGAAGTTGTAGAAACAGGGACCGATACCACTCTTTTACCTGGAGACAGGGTAGGCGTGGCCTGGATATTCTCTTGTTGCGAAGAATGTGATTTTTGCCGTTCAGGCCGAGAAAATCTTTGTGCTGATTTTCTTGCCACAGGGCGTGACCGGGATGGCGGATATGCTGAATACATGGTCGTTGCTGAATCTTTCGCGTATAAAATTCCAGCAGCAATAGGCGATGTTGAAGCCGCGCCGCTGTTATGTGCCGGTGCGATTGGATATCGTTCGCTCAAGCTTGCTGCGATAGCAGACGGTAATGTACTCGGTCTTACCGGCTTTGGTGCTTCGAACCACCTTGTTCTCAAGCTTGCCAAAGGATTGTATCCTGAAAGTAAGGTTTTGGTTTTTGCCAGAAGTGAGAAGCAGCAAGCCCTGGCGCGTGAACTTGGCGCATTCTGGGCCGGTGGGACGGATGAGGTTCCGCCCCTTGTTCCCGAGGCAATAATAGATACCACGCCGGCCTGGTTGCCGGTTCTCAAGAGCCTTAAAATGCTTGCACCTGGCGGAAGATTGATTATAAATGCCATCCGCAAGGAAGGTCATGATGTCGAATTACTCAAGACCATTGATTACCCGGAGCATTTGTGGTTAGAGAAAGAGGTTAAATCTGTGGCCAATATTACCCGGGCAGATGTACGGGATTATTTACGTATTGCCGATAGATTGCGTATTCGGCCGCAAGTTACTGAATATCCGTTTTCTCAGGCCAACGAGGCGCTGAGAGATTTGAAATTTTCTAAAGGCACTGGAGCACGGGTGCTGGTCATGGGATAAAAGCTGAGTTTCAGCAGAGTAAGGCAAGGGAGGAAGCGCGTTTTGAGTAAGGGGCCGGGTGTACAGAAAATGTTTGACGCCATAGCCGGTAGGTATGACCTGATGAACAGGGTCATGACTATGGGGCAAGACCAGAAGTGGCGTCGGTTTGTGGTGGACAAAGCGGGTGACCCTGGCAATGGCTGGGTTCTTGATCTTGCCACCGGAACCGGAGATATCGCGGCTCTCAGCAGGGAATCGTACCAGGACGCCAAGGTGATTGGCGCAGATTTCTCCCAGAACATGCTGTATGAGGCAAAAAAACGTTTTTCTGATCTTGATATCGACTGGCAGGTCTCGGATGCTAATAATTTACCTTATGAGGATAATGTTTTTGAGTCAGTAACTTTTGGCTATTTACTCAGAAATGTCGATAATGCCGTAAATGTGCTCAAGGAAGTAAACCGGGTTTTAAAGCCGGGTGGCAGAGTTGTGTGTCTTGACACAACACCGCCAAATAAAAATTTGCTTTATCCCTTTATTCGCATGTATTTTGCCGTTGGTATCCCACTTCTCGGCAAAATGATTGCCAATGATGAAGCAGCGTACGCCTATCTGACCGGTTCAACAATGGATTTTTATACAGCTGAGGGGCTGGCGGATGCTTTTGTTGAGGCAGGATTTACAAAGGTTGGCTACAAAAAATTTATGTTGGGTACTATCGGTGTACATTGGGGAATAAAATGAACGATACCGTGAATAACGAAATTATCACCTACCAGGATCAGGAAGAACCCCGTGTGCTGAAGACTATTTTTGATCTGTTGCTTGACAGTACCAACCGCTATAAAGAAAATATCGCCTACACCTATCGTAACGGCAAAGAAGAGCATCATGTCAGTTATTCGAAGTTGTTTGAAGACGTGTTACTCCTTTCCAGGGCGTTCAAGCAGAGAGGGATCTCTAAAGGGCAGAAAGTTATGCTGCTCTCCGATAATCGTTATGCCTGGATTGTAACCGATCTTGCCATAATGAGCCTTGGTGCGGTCAATGTCCCCAGGGGCGCGGATACACCGTCTCAGGAACTCGAATATATTATCTCCCACTCTGATGCCACCCATCTGGTTATCGAGACTCCCGAGTTACTTGAATATCATCACGAATACATCAAAGGGATGAAAAACCTGAAGAATATCCTTGTGATGACAGGTCCTTCCCTGCACAGCCTCTTTAATCATACCTACTCTTACACCGATTTATTGACAGATCGAACCTACACCCAGAAGGATGTCGATAAATTTATCGCCCGGGGAGAAAAGATACATGAAGATGACCTGCTCACCCTGATTTACACTTCAGGCACAACAGGGCTTCCGAAAGGTGTACAACTCTCACATGCCAATATTATGCATAATGTTCGGGTTATTCCGGGCCTGATCAAGTTAACCGAAGAAGACACCTGGCTTTCGATTTTGCCGACCTGGCACATTTTCGAACGTACTGCGGAATACGTAGCCCTCGCGGGTGGGACCACCCTGGTCTATTCCTCTGTAAAAACCTTTGCCCAGGATCTGGAACATTATAAACCGACTATGGTGGCGACTGTTCCCCGGGTCTGGGAATCTCTTTATTCCAGGGTGCAGGCTGCTATCCGTAAAAAGGGTGCCACACCCAACCGAATTTTTCGTACCCTGGTGTGGGCCTCTACGGTTTTTCGTCGAAACAAACGTAAGCTTCTTGGCCGCTTGCCGGTATATGAGGAGAAATGGTTTGGTGCCAAGTGGTTTGAGATGGCTCTTGCTGCGTTGAAGATTGTCCTGATATTTCCACTTTATCTGCTTGCCAAGAAGAAGCTGGCTGCTGTTCAGCAACGTTTTGGCGGTAGATTGAGGCTTGCCATATCTGGTGGTGGAACCCTGGCGGGGTATCTGGAAGAATGGATCGACGCGGTTGGTGTACGCATAGTCAACGCCTACGGCATGACGGAATGCTCTCCGGCAATTGCCGGGCGTGGCCTGACCTGTCGGGTGTATGGGACTCTCGGGCCTGCAGTTCCCGAAACCGAGATACGGATTGTCTCAGAACATGGCGAGCCTGTACCCACAGGGACTGAAGGTTTGATTGAGGTACGAGGTCCCCAGGTTACCAGCGGCTATTATAATGCGGATGAAGAGAATCAACGATCTTTCACCGAAGACGGTTTCTTCAGAACCGGCGATCTGGGCAAAATGACCCTCGGCGGCGAGCTGGTTATTACCGGTCGGGCCAAGGAAATTATTGTACTTGCCAGCGGTGAAAATATCGATCCTACCCGTATCGAGAATACTATCTCCATGTTCCCCTTCGTGCAGGATGCAATTCTGGTCGGTCAGGACAAAAAAGGACTCGGCGCGCTTGTGGTCCCCGATATGGAAGAGCTGAAAACATTTATTGAGAAAAAATACGACGATCTGAAGAAAGAGAAAGGAGAATTACTCAAAGATCGCCATGTACTCGATATGGTGAAAAAAGAGATGAATCGTCTTCTCATGCCAAAGCAGGGGTTCAAACCCTATGAGAAATTGCAGAACATCGCCTTCCTGGACAATGAGTTCAAGCTGGGAGAGGAGCTGACCAACACGCTGAAAAAGAAGCGCCACGTAATCGAGAAGAAGTATAAGAAGCTGATTAACGAGATTTTACATTAAATCAGCAATCAGTCGTTGTGGGATCTGTTACCAAAAGCCTGTCGGGATTACCCGTCAGGCTTTTTTCGTTTCAGCTTTTTCTGGAAAATCGATCGGTAATTACTTTGCCGGCAGGTGATTCGTTGTCGTCGTTTCCCTTCAGGTCGGGGTCTTCCGGGTACTCTTCAATAAGGGAAACAGACTGGAAAGGCAGCATCAACTGCCTCACCTCAGAGAAATGTTTGCGGATCTCATCGTCAGCAGGATTGATCAGGTAGCTTTTCTCTTCGGGCAGCAGAATATGCTTGATGCAGACAAAATAGGGATGGGTCAGGTCAAGGCTGGTCGCCTTCAGGGAGTATTCTTTTTCTTTCCAGGTGAAGTGAACGCGGTATACGGTCATACTTGAGTGATCCGGGGAGGTTAAATGAATGAATCTTATAGTAATTGATCATGTGCGGACAGCTTGATGTGACCGCACATGGCCAGAAGCCGTGCTCTAAAGCTGCTCAAGCTCTTCGATGGACTTGCAATAGTGGAGTTCGACACTGTCAGGTATAGTTCTTCCGGCCAGCGCCAGCGCATGCTTTCCGCTCGGGTCGAATATCACGATTCTGCTCACATTCTGAGTCTCAATCAAATCCGTTAAAACAGCTTCCAGATTATCCTCTTTCTGCTTTAAGGTGTCAAAACGGATAAAGCCCGGCTGCCACTTGTTTACCAGAATCTCACCGATCTGCTCACCGAACTGTTTCTCACTGTCACGGTTGCCGATAATAGCTGCTGAACTGGAGCGCTTTTCAAGAACCTCTATCTCGTCACCAACGGAGATTTCACCACCCTGGATGACCACACCGAAAATCCCTTCACGCGGCATGACACAATCACCGGCCTGGTGGTAGATTGCGCAGGGATTGTGGCAGACTTTACCAAGCTGGGAGATAATCAGCTCAGTCCGGCCGAGACGAATATGGGTACCCACCGGGAGATTGCAGAGATCGATACCTTCTGTGGTAATGTTTTCGGCAAAGTTTCCTGCCACTACTTCAAGGCCCTTATCGCGCATGGTCTGAATGGACTCTTCAGCAAGAAAACTCACCTGCCTGTGCCATTTTCCACCATGTGCGTCGTTTTCAAGACCAAAACTTTCGATCAGCTTGACTGAATCGATATTTTTCTTTCGAACACCTTTACGATCACTGATCGAGATTGCCTTAATCCGCATCATCTCATTCCTCCAAAAAAATACAAGAATACGCTCACTGTCTGGGCGTCTGATAAATTCGAATAACCCGAACACAATATTCAGTAATGACAAATTTTCAACAGTTAACAGGTCAGTTATTGATGTGGTATGATAATTCCTTCTGGAATGGGTAATCAGGTGTGGAATAACCCCTTGATTATTCTACAGTGCTGTGAAAAAATAGAGATAATATAAGAATTAACACAATAGACCGAAACCCTAAACCGGTGCTGCAGCTGGGTGATGTCCGGCTCTATGGGATATCATTCTATAAGCAGTTGGACTGGAGCAACAGGAGGTTTGTATGAATACAATTATGGACGTTCGCCGCATTGTCACACCTATCGATTTCTCTGATAACTCAAAAATGATCGCAGAGTCGGCGGCCTATATGGCTGGAAAGTTCCAGGCCGAGATGTATCTCGTTTTTGTTGTGCAGAACTTTGAAGATTACTCGGGATTCTTTGTTCCCCAGATGAGCATGCCCAATCTGGAAAGTGAACTGGTGGAAGGTGCTGAGGATAAGATGGAGAGTTTTTGTAAAGAGCTTAAGAAAAAGTGCGACGAATATGGTGTTACAAAACTGGAAAGTCGAGTGTTCATGGGCGACGTCGCTGAACAGATTGTAGAGTTTGTGACAGAAGTGGAAGGTGATATGATCATCATGGGAACCCATGGTTACAAAGGGCTTGAGAAGATCATGTTCGGCAGTGTGGCAGACAAAGTGGTTCGGGCAGCCCAGTGTCCGGTTTTAACCATTAATCCATATAAGTGTGGCATTGCACCTGAAAAGAAGTGAGGGCTGAAATACGTTTAGACCTCAGAAAAAAGAAGGGGCTGCCCGTAATGTACGGGCAGCCCCTTTTCATATCTGTAGTCTGTTGAGCTTTCTAGTGGCCGGAAAAAGCCTGTCACTCTTTCCAGCGAACGATGCCGAGCAGCATGCCGGAATCTTTTTTCTCAGAGCCGATAAGTTCATCACATGGCCGGTCAGCGATGGTATAGAACTCAAGCTCGGTTCTGCCGGTTTGGGAGGCAGGGAAATGTGCTTCCAGAGCCTGTGACCATTCGGCTGACAATTCCTGCAGGCTGGTGCTGTCTTTTTTGTGCAGGCCTTCGTTAATTTTTTCTATCAGTTCAGGGTATTGGCTGCGAAAGGCGGTGGCTGCATCGCTTGCTTCTGTGCGCGCCCAGCCGATATTGGCCGGCAGCGTAAATTGTACCAGTTTCACGGGCGCGATGTTTGTTTGCTCCTGATACCTCTCCAGCATGGTATCACCAGTTTCTTCAGAATGAGTCAGCCAGATGTACCGGGAAGGGATTTCTCCTGCCCGATAAAGTTTCGACCACGCGGAAAGTCTGTTCGCTATTGTGGATGCGGTTGGCTTGGAGATGTTTTCCTTGAGTTGTTTCAGCTCATCGAAGAGAGATTCCTCGTCATCATCAAATTCGCCCTGCAGCGCCTTGAACAGACCTTGTTCATCGTCCTCCAAAACAGCCATCTGCATAGCTATCTCTTCATCCTCACGGTCAAGAATTTCCCCGATCTTTAATACCAGGCGAGCCTGCCAGAGTTCTACATCATCCTCCTGCTCAGGCTGTGCTTTAACCCCCTGACTACCCAGGAGGGAGGAAATAATTCCAAACTGACTATCGTCTATAGAACTCTTTTTTTGCGATAATGAGGCTATGGTCAGACCGCTGAGCTGGGCGGCGTAGTCATCTTTACGCTCCCTGATGTCGGAGATAAGGCGCAAGAATCGGTCACGATTTTCGCCAAGAACCACCGGAGTATGTGCTTGACAGAGACCTCGTGTTATGAATATATCTGCGGTGTCGCCGGCGGCATGTTCTTCCTCGACCGGCTGAAGCAGATGAACCTTGTCCAAAAAAAGAAAAATCGGGAACTGACTTCCGGAGTAAAGTTCTGTTCCGGGAAAATATAACGCTTCTAGTGTGCTCATATGTCAGAAATTAAGGAAAGAATTACTTTTGTATTGTCAGCAGTTCTCTACCTGCTCTTTAACCTCAGGCTGGGTAGCGATGCCATGGCGACCGCCAAGGCCACCGGCTGGCAGATATTGCAGACTGCACCGTATGTGGCAGGTATAACCTATATTGTTATTGCCCTACTGCAATATATGGCAGGCGGCAAAACAATGCCCTGGGATCGACGTTTACGTTTGTTCTTCGCCATCGGTATTATGGCAGGCCTGATCTACGGCATTTACGATTATGCAGGCGTGACGCAATAATACCATCTGTACCATAGGTGTAAACACGGAACTTGAGATTTCCCGGTATCACCAGGTTAATTCAGGCGGAGTTGTATCGGCTTGACATGTTTGTTGAATTTTCCTGTTGATTTTGAAATTTCCTGTTCAGCTAACGCTTCGGCAACCGCTTTACTCTCCAGGCTCTGCCGAGGGTTCCGCAGCGGTTTGAACTTCACAACTGTGAGCTGCTATGCTCTATCTTCACGTTTCCAACAGAACGGAAAACCTGCTTCATCACCTGGTTCAGCTTTTCGAAGTGGACCTGCGCCGGGATCTGTTTGCCCCGGAGTGTTTCCTGATCCAGAGCCAGGGGATGGAGCGTATGATCTCCCAGACCCTGGCCGATCATTTCACCAGTTTCTGTAATTTCGAATACCATCTGCCGCTCGGTTTTCTCCGCCATGTTGCCGCCGGTCTCGATATGGATATCACGCCTGATGGTTATGACAGAAAATCAGTAGCCTGGCAGTTGGAAGAGATCCTTCGTGACCTCGATGGCGAGGTCTATTCTCCGCTCATCAACTATCTGCAGGGGCAGAATCTGGAATTGAAGCGCTTTCAGCTTGCCGACCAGTTATCAAATGTATTTGATCAGTACCAGCTTATGCGCCCTCAGATGATAGATTCCTGGGCCGAGCAAAGGATGGTGTCCAGCGATCCCGCCGAGCGCTGGCAGTGCGCACTGTGGAACAGGTTGGCCGCGCGTCTTGGCAATATGCCCCATCGTGGCCAGGTACTGGGCCGACTGGTGACACGTTTGCAGCAGGGGGATGATCTGAGCCATATTGTACCCCAGCGAGTGTCGGTTTTCGGTCTTTCCATAATGCCGCCGCTTTTCCTGAATTTTCTTCAGGGCCTGGCCCGTCACTCCGACGTTCATCTCTTTCTGCTTTCCCCATGCCGGGAGTACTGGGGAGATATCGAAAGTCGCCGGCAGGTACTGCTCAGGAGCCTGAAAAACGATATAAGTGCATCGAACTTTCCTATGGAAATCGAAGAAACACCGGAAAGCCATCCTCTGCTTATTTCCTTGGGACGGCAAGGCAGGGATTTTCAACGGATGCTGCTTGAGGGCGTCGATTTCGATCTCGACTTTGACAGTTATTACGACCCGCTGGAGGATGGTGAACCGTCATTGCTCAAGACGCTGCAGTCCGACCTGCTGGCGGGAGAGGTGGCTAGAAGCGATGAGGAATGGCCTGCAGATGACCACTCCATCCGTATTGTATCCAGCCATTCAAGGCTGCGTGAACTTTCCATCCTCAAAGACCATATCAAGAGCTGGCTCTATGATGATTCTGCACTCCAGTTACGGGATATTGTGGTTATGGCCCCGGATATCCAGGAGTATGCAGCGCTGATTCCCTCAGTTTTTGATGATATTCAGCACTCGATTTCCGATAGAAGCCTCCGTAAGCGAAATAGTGTATTCGCTGCATTTGATGAGTTTCTGGCCCTGTTCAAGGGACGTTTCGGTTGGGATGAGGTCATGACCCTGTTGAAAGAACCGGTCATTGCCGAGCCCCTGCATCTTGCTCCGGCTGATCTGGAAAAGCTCCATGACTGGGTGGTGCGGGCCGGCATTCGTTGGGGGCTGTCGGCCCGGCAACGGAAAGAGATGGGGCTGCCTGAGATGGGTGAGGGGAGCTGGCGGGTCGGGCTGGAGCGGTTGCTGATGGGCTATGCCATGGACCGTGACGAGTTCGTGGCCGGTGTACTGCCTTTCACGGATATTGAAGGAAGCGGTGCCGCCTCGCTCGGTGGTCTCTGCAAATTTATCGATATCATAGAACGGGCCCAGAGAGATTTCAGTAAACGTTACACCTTAAAAGAATGGGCTGAGCTGTTTATTCACTATTGCCGTGAACTGTTCCGCGACGAGAGTGAACGTTTTATCACCAAGGAATTCCTGGAACTCCAGGAAGTACTGGCTGATCTGGCCGATGGGCCGGGGCATTTTCACAACAGTCCTGTGGATTTTGAAGTGGTACGAACCTGGTTGGATCATACCGCTCGGGAAACTCGTTCCAGTTCAGGGTTTTTGCGGGGACAGTTAACCTTCTGCTCAATGCTGCCCATGCGTTCCATCCCTTTCAAGGTGGTGTGTCTGATCGGCATGAACGATACGGTGTTCCCGACCAATGACCGCCATGCAACTTTCGATCTGCTTGCCCTTCAACATAAACCGGGTGACAGATCGCGGCGGATGGATGATCGCTACCAGTTCCTGGAGGCATTGCTCGCGGCCCGTGATCAGCTCTATATAAGCTACATCGGTCAGTCCATCAGAACCAATGAGGAGATTCCCCCCTCGGTGGTAGTATCTGAGCTGCTTGAAATTCTCGAAGATTATTATCAACGCCGGAATTTCGTTGTTCGGCACCCTCTGCATCCGTTTAGCCGTCACTACTTCTCAGGTCTGTCCGGTACGCTGTTCAGTTATGATGAACGTTATCTGCAAGTGGCAGAAAATCTTCGGGGTGATCGGGTGATAAGGTCTGCCTGGTGGAGCGGCAGCCGGGATATCGAAAACGGAATGATAAACTTTGCAGATCTCCTCGTTTTCTATGCCAATCCACAGCGTTGGTTTGTCCGGAATTGCCTGAATATTCAGCTTGGAAGTGACGCGGAGACCGTGGATGAGAGTGAGCCGTTTCAGGCCGATGGACTTGAAAAGTATCTGCTGGATCAGGAGATACTCGAGGCGATATTGAACAGGGAGAGCCTGGACGACAGGTTCAATAAACTGACAACGACAGGGCGTTGGCCGCTCGGTGCCCCAGGTAACCTTGAGTTTGAAAGAAAGAGAAGTGAAATGGAGTCGTTTGCCCTGTCAATTTCAGAACTTGATCTGGGAGAGAGAGTTGAGGATCTTGATATCGAACTCGATGTTGGCGGGTACCATTTGCGGGGTCGGCTTACCAATATCTACGAGCAGGGGATATTGCTCTGCCGTTACGGGAAAATGCGTGGCAGAGATGTGCTGAAAGGCTGGTTGCATCATCTCGTTTACCGGGAGGTCACGGGCTGTTTTACCACAACCTATGTATGTGGTAGTGATGACCGCAGGGTATTGTCTGGTGGCTCAGGGCTTATGCCAAACCTTGAGCTGATGCTCGACCTGTTTGTGGCAGGCAATAAATCGCCAAGCAGGTTGCTGGTCGAGCCCGGTATCGAATGGGTGAAGAGGCTACCGAAAGGTGAGGGTATGTTGCAGGCGGCTCTGACAGCGCTCAATAGAACCCTGGACAATGGATATGATGCAGAGCTGGCCCTGTTGTTACGCAACAGTGATCCGGTAGATTTTCTTGATTCGGAGTTCGAAGAACTCTGCCGGACAGTATTGTTACCGATTTGGAGTCAGACTGATGGTTGATCAATTTCTCGATAGTGCCAGATCGAAGCTCAATACCGGTATAAACCTGATAGAGGCCAGCGCGGGCACCGGCAAGACCTATGCCATTGGTATGCTGGTTTTACGGGCGATCACCGAACTTGAAATACCCATAGACCGGATTCTGGTGGTCACTTTCACCAAGGCCGCCACGGAGGAGTTGCGTGGCAGAATCCGGCAAAGGCTTGCCCAGGCCCGTGACCTGCTCGATGGCGGGGCAACGGCTGATGCGACCATACTGAGTTGGCTGGAAACTGTTCAGGACAGGGAGAGGGCGAAAAAGCTTCTGCAACTTGGGCTTTATGATATCGACCGGGCGGGTATCTTCACCATTCACTCTTTTTGTCAGCGTATGTTGACCGAGCAGGCCCTTGAGAGCGGTCAGCTCTTCGATGTGGAGTTGCTGGCCGACATTGATCGGATTCGTGAGCAGGTAGTGCAGGATTTCTGGCGCAACCAGGTATATCCGTTGTCACCCCGGGTGTGCGGTGTGCTCACCGATCACTACCAGACCCCGGGTCAGCTCTATAAAAGTGTCTTTGGCGTGGCATCGGGCTATGACAGCCTGGAGCCTCAGCTCATGCCTCTGGCCGATATTATTACCCGCTTCGAGACATCCTATGATGATCTGGGCCGCTGGTGGGCTGCCCATGCCGATACACTGCGACCGTTTTTTGAGAATGCGTTGGCGGACGGCAAGTTTAAGAAAAAGTTGCAGGAAGGTTTTGACGAGTGGTGGCAGCGTGCCGAATTGTTTTTCGGTGGCCAATCCTCTGTTCTCCCTAATTCATTGAACTGGCTTACCGTTGACGGCCTGAAAGGGGAATTGAACAGCAGGAAGGTGAAAAAAAATGTTCAGGATGCATTCCTGGCTGACTGGCCACTACCTGTCAGCAATCTCCCCCATGATTTTGACCAGGCTGCAACTGAACTCCTGCTCTCTTTTCGCAGCGAGCTTATCAAAACACTTGAGAGTGAACTGCGCACCCGCCTGCAGGAGTTGGGCTACATGTCGTTCGACGACCTGATCAGGAGGTTGGATGAAGCGCTGGATCAGGCTGATGATCTGTTGTCTGACAAGCTTGGCGAACGCTTTAAGATGGCCTTGATTGATGAATTTCAGGATACGGATTCGGCGCAATGGCGTATTTTTTCAAGGCTGTTCGGCGATGACCAACACTATCTTTACCTGATCGGCGACCCTAAGCAGGCTATTTACCGCTTTCGTGGCGCTGATATTTACTCGTATTTCAAGGCACGAAATGAAGCCGGCGATCAATTGACTCTGCAACGCAACTATCGCTCCCATCCGCAGCTGGTTGAAGAAGTGAATCGATTGTTTTCTGCCCGCACCAGGCCCTTTGACTTTGATGAGACGCAGATGCCGTTTTATCCGGTAGAACCGGCAAAAACGGCAGATGATGGTACTTTGCTGCTTGCAGGTGAGCCACTCGGTGTGATGCACTATTGTCAGTTGGCTGAGATGGAGAGCGCTAAAGACGGACGCTGGGCTTCGGGGAAAGCGGCTCAGAAATTCCAGCAGTATGTGATTTACGAAACATGTCGTCTACTGCACCATGAGCAACCGGCTAAAGTTCGTAAAGTGCTGGATGGTAAGGTCGATGAACGGAAACTGCAGGCCCGGGATATCGCGGTGCTGGTACGAACCAACAGACAGGCAAACGAGTATCTGCAGGCTTTTGCCAGGGTCGGCGTGCCGGCGATAGTGACAAGCAAAACAGGAGTGTTTGAGACCACAGAGGCCAGAGAACTTCATAGTCTTCTGCAGGGACTGGTAGTGCCCGGTGACAGTTACCGGCTTAAAGCTGCGATGACAATTTCCTGGTTCAGCCATACCGGCAACGAGTTGCAGCGTATCTGGGAGAGCGAAACAGAGTATGATAACTGGTTCAATCGCTTTCTTGAGTACTATCAACTCTGGCAGGACAAAGGTTTTCTGTCGATGATGAACCGGTTGCTGAGCGCTGAAGATGTTTATGTGAACCTGGCCCAGGAAAGCCTGGCCGAACGTCGAATTGCCAATATCATGCATCTCATCGAGTTGGTGCAGGAAGCGGAGACGGAAGAAAAGCTCGGCCCGGATCAGACACTGCTCTGGCTCCAGGCACGGGTAGCCGGAGATCAGCGGGATGAAGACCGCGAACTGCGTCTTGAAAGTGACGAGCAGGCGGTTCGTATAGTCACCATGCACAGCGCGAAGGGGTTGCAATATCCGGTGGTGTTCTGCCCGGTGCTCTGGTATCGCTCAGGCATGATCAAGATGCAGAAGGAACTGCTCAGTTGCCACGATGAGGATCACCGTCTGGTGGTTGATATCGGTTCGGATAACTTTGAAATGCATCGTGAAAGAGCCCTTGCCGAGGAGCTGGCAGAAGATTTGCGCCTGCTGTATGTGGCGCTGACCAGGGCCGAGTTACGCTGTTATACCATGTGGGCCGATGTAAAGAGCTACGGTAAGGTAATGCAGTCTTTTGAGTCCGCGCTCGGCTACCTCTTGTTCGCAAAGCGGAGTTGCAGCTCTACCGTTCAGCAGGAATTGTTTGCCGATCTTGCCGCCAATCCCGGGGTTGAGCACAGCATTTTAGCTTGGGATACAGAGTTGCAGGCAGAATACAGTCCCGAACCGGTGGCAGCCGAGCCGCTTAAAGCGAGGGTCGCGGGTGGGCGCCTGTTTAAAACCGACTACCAGATGTCCAGTTATTCGGCCATGGCCGCCCTGAGTGAGCAGGAGGACCACGGCTCAGAAACGTCGCTGGAGTTGATAGATTTGGAGAGCCAAGAGCCGATTTTGCATCGCGGTCTGCCGGCCGGCGCCAACTTTGGTAATCTCATTCATGACAGCCTGGAGCTGATTCCCTTTGCGGAACTGGCGATACGGGACAAGTTCCCTGAATATAAGCCGGAGATTGAACGACTCTCCGGAAAATATGGCGTGGATGTACAGGCGGAGCGGGTGCAGGAGATTCTGGCCTCGGTGGTTAAGACACCTCTCAGGGCTGAATCTTTAGCTGGTAATGACGACAGCTTCAGCCTGGCTGATCTCGATGAGAGCCGCTGCATGAAGGAGATGCCGTTCTATTTTCATATGAAAAATCTCG
This sequence comes from Desulfosediminicola sp., assembly GCF_048381775.1. Taxonomy (NCBI): domain Bacteria; kingdom Pseudomonadati; phylum Thermodesulfobacteriota; class Desulfobulbia; order Desulfobulbales; family Desulfocapsaceae; genus Desulfosediminicola; species Desulfosediminicola sp. The sequence continues at coordinate 37,323 of NZ_JBLXGE010000018.1, forward strand.
ATACCACGCGGCTCAATACTCTTTTGGCCCATGAACCTGCCGTGGTGCCGCTGACACCACGGCAAATGCAGGGATACCTGACGGGATTTGTCGATCTGGTTTGTGAATATCGGGGCAGGTTTTACGTACTCGATTACAAAACCAACTTCCTCGGTGAACTATCCGAGGAGTATCAGGGGCAGCAGTTAACCGAAGCTATGGCCCATCACAATTATGGTCTGCAGTATTGGATTTACAGCCTGGTACTGCACAGGTTTCTTGATAACATGTTGGGTGGCTATAGTTATGAGCAGCATTTCGGAGGGGTGATGTATCTCTTTGTGCGTGGAATGAATCCGTCGTTTCCAGCGAGTGGGGTTTATAGCGATATGCCCGATTATGAAATACTCAGGCAGCTCGATCTGGCCATAGGGGGAAGGGATGAAATCTGCTGATGAAACCGTGGCATTACCGGCCAGAGAGAAACAGCCGCGACTGCTCGATCTACACTTCGCACGTTTTATGGCTAAACGATCCGGCCTGGTGGGTAAGGAAAAAGAGTCTTTTGAAACTCTGATACAGCAACTTTCGCTGGCCATGGAGAGCGGTCACAGCTGTATTCAGGTGAGTGGAGAAGAGGTTGATCTACTCTGTAGCTCACCTCTGGTTTCAGCCACCTCCGATACTCCTCTGGTTTTGCGGGGTGAACGATTATATCTGCAGCGCTATTTTCAGTATGAGCGCAGACTGGCATCTCAGCTGAAAGCATTTTCCAGCGTAAGCGATAGTGAATTTCAACTTTCAGCCGAGGATCTTCAGGTACTGCTGGATCGGGTTTTCGGGGTGGAAGGGACTGAGCCTGATTACCAGCGCAGAGCAGCTGAAGTAGCCCTGAAAAAGTCGCTCTGCATAATATCCGGGGGACCCGGTACCGGGAAAACCACCACGGTGGTAAAAATTATCGGCTTGCTGCTGGAGGTCTTTGGACTGGAAATACGGATAGCTCTTGCCGCTCCCACCGGTAAAGCCGCAATGCGTCTGCAGGAGTCCATTGGCAACAGCCTGCAGGGGATCAGTTTCGGGGAAGAGATAATTGAGCGAATTCCGACGACTGCATCAACTCTTCACCGGTTACTGGGAGTTAGAAAGAACTCTCCCGGTTTCAGGCATAATAGAGATAACCCTTTGCGCTGGGATATCGTGGTAGTTGACGAAGCCTCGATGATCGATCTGGCAATGATGAGCAAGCTGGTGGACGCTCTGTCGTCGGGCGCACGTCTTATTCTACTTGGCGATAAAGACCAGCTAGCCTCCGTTGAGTCGGGAGCAGTACTCAATGACTGCATTAGAAGCCTGCCGGACAATACCGGTGAGCTGAAGAAAAGTTATCGATTCGATGCGGGAATAAAGAGTCTGGCCGAGGCCATTAATTCTGGAGACGGGGAACAGGCATGGCAGCTTCTGGTCGGTGATGATTTTGGCAATGTCACTCTGCTGCGGAATTCGTATTTTCGTTTTGTCGGTGCCAGGTATCTCGTCTATATGGAGAAGGTGCGAAGTGTCGCTCAGCAAATGACACATCGTGGTGTTGCTGAGGTTTTTGCTGTATTTTCAAGATTTCAGGTCCTTTGTGCCGGTCGTCACGGTGCCCGTGGAGTGCAGGGGATTAATGCCGGTGTGGAAAAGATTCTGAAAACAAATGGATACGAGGTCGATCAATCTCCATGGTATCTGGGCAGACCGGTAATGATCACCGCAAATGACTATAATCTCGGGCTGTTTAATGGTGATATTGGTATATGTTTACCGGATATTGCTGCGGATGGCGACGGAGCCATGAAAGTGTGGTTTGAAAAGCCGGATGGCTCAGTGAAAAAATACCCTCCTTACAGAATACCGAGGTGTGAGACTGTATTCGGTATGACCATTCATAAAAGTCAGGGGTCGGAATTTTCGGAAGTACTGATCATGCTGCCCGAAGAAGAGGGACCTCTGCTCAACCGCCAACTGGTCTATACTGGTGTTACTCGGGCAAAAGAATTTGCACATATAGTAGCATCTAAAAAGATTTTAGTGTATGCTCTCCAGTTCGATTATCCAAGATACAGTGGGTTGTCAGATATGCTGCTCGCTGGAGATACCGAAAAAAGGCAGTGATTGTACGGAGTCCGTAGGGTGTTGTCCCAATGCCCTCGTAAGGCTCGTCGCAAATGACGACGAGTATCCCGAAGCAGTTCAGTCGGGCGTTTCGCTCCAAATCCCGCGTTTAAGACCTTTGAAATGTTAAATTTTCTGGTCTGTCGTAACTGATTTTTTTGTCAGTACGACGGCTGAGGCACCAGTGTTTTTTGTAAAACAGGGACTGCGGAATTCGTAATTTGATGCTGTTGTCTGATCTGGTCGCTGCTGTTTTTAAAGGAATGTAGAGCTGTACCCCATAGGAAATTACAGAAAACGTAAAATGATGACCAGAAGCTTGCTCATCTCTGAAGAAATCCTTGAAAGAAAAGGCGGACACAACGATGCAGAAAGAAGATTATCGGGAAATTCCCTATAACTTTACCTCGGCCGATGATCGGCTCATCATCAACCACCTGTTCGGGCAGGAGGTTTGGGAGGACTTACAGGAATTGCGCAGCCAGCGTATTACCGGTCGGTCTGCCCGTCTGGTGATGCGTTTCATGGGAGACCTTTTTATTCTCCGCAGAAACCCCTTTTTGTATCAGGAACTCATCGATTCGTCGTCCCGTCGTCAGCAATTCTTTGATACCGCAGAAGAGGATCTCTCTCTTATCGAAAAAGCTGCAGGTTCCTGGCAGGGTGATTCCGAAGGTTCCGGCAAGGTCCTCAGCCTGGTTCGTATCTGCCGTGAGCGATTAGAGCAGATGAAGACCGAGATCAGCGGTGCCGCTGCACATCGTGCGCAGATTCTAAAAAAACTTACACCAATTCTCGGTAAAGATAACGTCTGGTTCGATCCGTTCACGCTGATCGGTCATGCAACTGATGCAACTGACTGGCGTCTTTATCTGCCGGTGGCCGTGGTTCGTCCTTCCCGTGAGAGTCAGGTTGTACCGCTGATGACCGCCATAGCATCACTTGGTCTGCATGTTATCCCCCGTGGTGGCGGTACAGGTCTTACCGGTGGTTGTGTGCCGGTGGCAAGCGGCTGTGTCATCATTAATACCGAAAAACTGACTAAGATTTATCCCATCGAGTACCGCGAGTTCGCCCATCTTGAAGAAGAGGAGAAGAATGTTCCGGTAATCAAGGTGGAAGCCGGTGTGGTCACCTCGGATGCGATGGCTCATGCCAAGGCTTCCGAACTTGTTTTTGCAACAGACCCGACAAGCTCATGGGCATCGACTATCGGCGGCAACATCGCAGAGAATGCCGGTGGCAAAACCGCAGTTCTCTGGGGAACCGCCATTGATAACCTGCTCTCGTTTAAAATTGCAATGCCGGGCAGTGGGCTTTTGACTGTAACTCGCCTGAATCACCCGATGCGCAAAATTCTGCCGGGTGACATAGTCACCTATGAAATTACCGATGCCAGAGGGCAGGTGCAGAAAACCATCGAATTGGCCGCCGAAGATATCCGCAAGAAAGGTTTGTGGAAGGATATCACCAACAAAGTACTGGGCGGCGTTCCCGGTTTGCAGAAAGAGGGTGTGGATGGTGTCATCACCTCCGCGGAGTTCGTCCTCTATACTGCCTATGAACGCAAGATCACCTACTGTCTGGAATTTTACGGAGAAGATATGGACGAGGCCAGCCGGGTCATTGTCGAGATCTCCGATGAGTTTAAAAATGAGGGTGAAGAAGCCCTGATCGCCCTGGAGCACTTTGATGAAGAGTACATCAACGCTATCCAGTACAAATTCAAGGCGGCCCGTAGCGAACATCCGAAAGCGGTACTGCTGATCGATATGGTTGGTCATAACAGAGACCAGATCGAGAGCGGCAAGTCCCGTTTGATAAAACTGCTTGAAAATTATGGTAACACCGAGCTGTTTATTGCCCAGGATGCTGATGAGGCCGCCCGTTTCTGGCGTGATCGCAAGCGATTGGGTGCAATTGCCGCCCGTACCAACGCTTTTAAGCTGAATGAAGATATCGTCCTGCCTCTGGCGGCACTGGCGGAGTTTACCCGTTTTGTCGATGAGCACAATATCAACGAGGATATCTATAATAAGCAGCAGTTTATTCACAAGGTGATGGGGTACCTTCGTCAGGCTGAGCCGATCGAGGACCCGGACTGGCTGGAGGCCAAAATTCCAAAGGCGCTTGAACTTTGTGAAGATACCCTGTCCAAGCTCGAACTGCGAACCACAGAGTCTGTTCGGCACGAGGCGTATATAAAGCAGCTGATGAAAGATCTCCTGGAGCTCTTTTCCGGCTATGCCAAGGTGTCTCAACGCATTGAAGACATTTATAAACACGTTCGGTCGCGCAGAATTGTTATCGCCACCCATATGCACGCCGGTGATGGTAACAACCATGTGAATATCCCGGTCTTCTCCAATGACCGTGAGATGATGAAACGTGCTGATAAAACCGCCGAGGCTGTAATGGCCAAAGCGGTAGAGCTCGATGGCGTTGTCAGTGGTGAGCATGGCATCGGTATCACCAAGATGAAGTTCATGGAGGAGGAACGTCGCCAGGAACTTATCAAATACCGCCAGGAAGTGGATCCGAAAGGCCTGATGAGCCCGGGTATGCTGACGGACCCTGAGATAATTGAAAAGGTATTCACACCTTCTTTCAACCTGCTCGAGCTTGAAGCGAGGATTCTGCAACATGGCTCGCTCGAAACCCTTGCTGCCAAGATTTCCAAATGTGTCCGTTGCGGAAAGTGCATGGTGGGATGCTGTGTCTATTATCCCGGTTCCAATATCTTCATGCATCCACGCAATAAAAACATGGTGATTGGCTCCCTGATCGAGGCTCTGCTCTACGATATTCAGCGTTCCCATCAGCCGCGTTTCACCCAGATGAAGAACCTGGAAGAGATTGCCGATCATTGTACCATGTGCGGTAAATGTCTCAGCCCGTGCCCGGTGAATATCGATACTGCTGAAGTGAGTGTCCTTGAACGAGAAATCCTGAGTGATCTCGGGTATAAACATACCGCGCCCGCTACCAGGTTGTCCCTTACATTTCTTAAAAATCGTAACAAAACCTTTAACTCTGTATTCCGAAAAGGTGTTCTGGAGTGGGGTAGTGCAGCCCAGCAGATTGGAGTGAAAGCGCTGAAGATGGCGCCAGTCAAGTTACAGGAGAAGGACTGGCAGTATGTCACCATGCTCAAATCACCCATGATGCCTGCACCCGGAAAGGACCTCTGGGCTAACCTGCCTGAATGTTCTGCCAACGAGGCGCTGATGCTGCTACCGGAAGGGAAGCCGGTTAAAACCGTGTTCTACTTTCCTGGCTGTGGTTCTGAACGTCTCTACTCAGATATCTCAATGGCTGCGATCTATGTGATGCTGAAGAGCAATATCAGGGTTATCCTGCCGCCACCGTACCTCTGTTGTGGTTTCCCTGCCCAGGTGAATGCCAAGAAGGAAATGCATGACGAGATCACCCTTAGAAATTCGATTATTCTCAGCCAGATTCGTGAGATGCTGGGCTATATCGTATTTGATAAGTTTGTGGTGAGTTGCGGTACCTGTCGCGAGTCTCTCCATGAAATCGGTGCAGAAGAGATCTTCGGCTGCGGGGTAGAGGATGTGAGCAGCTTTGTCCTGGAGAACAGTGCTCTGAACTTCTCTGAGCGTAAGATGAAAACGGTGCTTTATCACGCTCCGTGTCATGATTCTTTTGATGGTGAGGGGGTAATGCTGGCACGACAGATTGCGGAGGAAGTTCGTCCTGTGGCAAATTGCTGTTCCGAAGCCGGAACGCTTGCTATCTCCCGGCCTGACATCAGCTTTAAGATGATGCAGAGAAAGCGTGAATCCATCGAAGAGGCGAAAAAAGGTGTTTACGGTGAACCCACTATCGTGACGAATTGTCCTTCCTGTATTTCAGGGCTTGGACGCAACCGTGATCTTGGTGTTAAGCCTCAGCACATGGCAGTTATCCTTGCCAAGTCCCTTGGCGGAGAAGCCTGGGCAATCGATTTTGACAAGCTGGTGGCCAAAACAGAGAAAGTGACGTTTTAATCCTGTCTTATATATTATAATCAAGATAGTTGTTGTCGTATTACAAGGCAGCATCTCCAGCATATGGAGATGCTGCCTTTTTTTTCGGCCGGCGCGGCTGAAAGTAAACTCGCGCTATGGAGAAAAATGCACGTGAAATGAGTCTCTCCAGCAGTCAGCTTCAGCTTTTTCTGAAATTGCTACTTTGGGACTTGAAATTACATAGAAAAATCGGTAGCGGCAGTGCTTGACAAAAAGGTTTCCAGACTACAATGTGGTAGTTGTAACGTTCGGCAAGCGTTGACAAAATGTCGAAGAATGTCGGATGGAGGTGGCAACTCAATGCTGACCGTGATCCAGGAGTTATTCACATATCACCATTGAGCTGTTGATTGAATCGGGCGATGTGATTGCCCGTTTACATACAGAGCTGGAGGTCTATATGAGTCACGTACTGCCGGAAATACCCTATGCCTATGACGCACTGGAACCTTTCATCGACGCGAAAACCATGGAGATTCATCATGGCAGGCACCATCAGACGTATGTTGATAAACTGAATACAGCTCTGCAGGGTCATGATGATCTTAGAGGGCAGAGCGCAGAAGAGTTGATCGCTCACCTCGATCGGGTGCCGGATGCAATTCGGGGAGCAGTTCGCAACCACGGAGGTGGTCATGCCAATCATTCATTCTTCTGGCCGCTATTAAAGAAAGATGTACCAGCGCAAGGCCCCGCAGTTGAGGCTATTATTGCCCAATTCGGCAGCTTCGAGAATTTCAAAAATCAATTCTCCAATGCTGCTGCACTGCTCTTCGGCAGCGGTTGGGCCTGGCTGGTGAAAGAGGAAAACGGGCTCACCATAGTAACCACGGCCAACCAGGATAATCCGCTGAGTCTAGGCAGAAAGCCGGTGCTCGGAATTGATGTGTGGGAGCATGCGTACTACCTGAAGTACCAGAATCGCAGACCTGAGTATATTGAAGCGTTTTGGCAGATAGTGAACTGGGAAAAGGTGAATGAATATTTCGAAGCAGGATAATTACATGGTGTAGCAGGGTGTTGCTACACACATTTACTCAGAACCAAAGAAACCCGTTCTCCTGGTATGGTGAACGGGTTTTGGTAGTTAAAACGAATGTGATCACCACGTACTTTCAGCACGAAAAGCTGCGGCGGAAGGTGAGATATGAAAGGCATGGCAAATTGACAGGTAGCCCTCCCGGCTACTCGAATCATCGCATCGAGTTGCCGGGAATTCTCTTTTTTCTTTTTGCTTTAAGCTGTTATTCCTAACACCTATTACCTAATACCTTACTCTTACCCCTCACGCATTGCTGAGTGAAGCTGGGAGATTGTGGTAATTAGTAGCCATTATCTGGGTTCGCAACCGCCACGGCAGTCATAATTTTTAAATCCATTGGGACACGGGCGATCATAATAGTAATCCCAGTCCAGGCAGTTATAGTAGTGTTTTTCTTTCCGGTAGGAACTACAGTCGCCATAACAGTCGTTATTTCTGTAGCCAGGAGGGCAGGGGCGGTCGTTGTTATAATCCCAATAGGTGCAGTCATGATCATTTTTACGCGCTGAAGGACATCGGCGAGTGCCTTGGCAGATCCGGTATTTTCCTCCTTTGTCGTCATCACAGAATACCTCATACTTATCACCGGCGCGGCAGTTTGCGGTCCTGCTGTTTAAAGCAAGTGTTTTGCAGGGCGAAGTTTTACTGTTTCTCATTACTTTCCAGGGGCCATTGCAATCCCATGCACTCATTGAAGTCGAGGGGAATGTGAGGAGGCCAAGCATGAAAATGGCGGATGTCAGTACTTTCATGTTTCTTTCCTGGCAGGCAGGATCAATCCCTGAGAGTGTAGAATTCTCTATATCTTCATTACATTATGGGATGCAACCCGGCTTGCGACGATGAGGCGGGAAGATGAGGTTGTTCTATTGCTGTGGTCAACTTGAAATCAACGCATCTCGAGCCTCTATCCGGTGAGGCTATCACTTCATTGTGTGTCCTTAAGGCAAAAAAGACAAGAGTTGTGATTGCAATGGGTCCGGAGGATTTCACCGAGGACACTGCGGGTCATTGACAGTCGGATAATCAAATCCTAGATTTCTTGAGTAGGGGTAATTTTAGAAGGAAACTGGACAAATTGTCAGGAGATTGACAGTTCAAGTCAGCTCTGGTTGAAGTTATCCAAACACAACAGCTTTGTGGTAATCAGGAGGAGTGTACATGACTGTACAGCATTCATTTTCCAAGATTGAGAAAGAACTCCTGCCGGCATTCAGGCAACAGATTGGCTCGGCGGAATCAACAGAGGATGTGAAAAAATTCTTTGTTCACACAATTATGGAACTTATCAACCGGGCTTCCGAAGATAAGTTGAGACCAGGCTATGAGGATATCTCCCTCAATACCACTCCCCCGGAGAGTAGCTGTAAGTTCAACTTCAGCGATACAATCACTTCAAATTCCGACTTCGAAACTATCTGGAACGCTTCAGATCTGAGTAATATACTCGACAGGTTTGCGGCAGCGGCATGCAATAGATATACGCATCTATTGAAAAATCCAAGCAAGACTGAAGCAAAGATCAGGATGTAGCACCAGCAAGCACCACCAGGGACAGGGGCTACGTGTGGTGAGAGTAGGTACCGACTCAGCCTTTGATGACTCTCAGGCGATGGTTTCTTTTGATCTTTTTCCAGAGTTCTTTGATGATAACCATCGCCGGGTCTTCATAGCTGTCGTACTCCACGCCGAGAAATGAGTTGCAGGAGGCGATAAGAGAATCGTTACCGTTGTAAAGACCGAACTCTTCGCGAATGGATTTGGCGAGAGCAAGGTAAACAGAGGTATCGAGTTCTTCTTCGCTGAGTGTGGAAAGTACAACTCTGTCTCGAAGCGGCAGGTCGTTTAGCAGGATGGTGACAACCTCCTCGACAGTGCGCGGAAGCTGTTTTGGTTGTGGTGTATCTAATGGTTGGAACATGACAAAAATGAGGCATAAAATCTGATCACGGTCAATCAGGTAAGCGCTCTCTCCTGTAATGGTATTGATCTTAATAATCTTTATCAGGTAAATTGTAAGACATACGTACAGGCTGTCACGTAAAAATTAGAGAATGTATTGTAATATATCGAAATGATGGGGTAAAAAAGCGAATTTTCCGGGGCAGTAGTTTTAGAAAGACCTGCCCCGGAATCGATAACTGAAGCTATGCCTTGGGAGGCGGGTTCGCAGCTGGGAGCCACATTCTGCCGGTTACCATATAGAGTAGTACAGAACCCAATATGAGATAACCGAACATCTCGATATTTTTTGTCTTAAGAATGTATGCCAGCATAACAATTATTGAGGAACTGATAACAAAAAAGACAGGACGGGGAATCTGCTTCATGATTACGCGTCCAAAATGGGCGAATCGGATATGGCTCACCATGAAAGCGGTGGAAAGTCCAGCCATGCCCAGCAGGAGAACAGGTGGGCAGACAAGGGTCGCGCCCAGCACGAACAGGGCTCCGGCGGGGCTTGGCAGGCCGTTGAAAATACCCTCGGGCAGGTCATTACGCATCTTGTCTACAGTGACGAACCGGATAAGCCTGAAAGCCACACCAGCCAGGTATATGGCGGCAAAAAGCCAGGCGAAATTACCGCCCAGTATGATCAGCATATAGGCAGGAGCTAGCCCGAAGCTGACGAAGTCTGCGATATCATCAAGGTAGGGCCCGTATTTGGTACCACCATGTAATTCTGCCATTCTGCCATCAAAGAGATCAAAAAGCTGACCCATGATTATGATGCAGATTGCCCAGGAAAAAAGATAATTGTGAGCGAGGTAGAGGCTTGCGACACCGCAGCAGAAGTTCATGGTAGAGAGCAGGTCTGCATAGAGGCGGTTTGGAATAAACTTAAAGACAATAGAGGCAGCCGCTAAAATGATGCAGGCGATGAGTATCTCATTGCCAAGGTTGATAAGTGCAGGGTTGGCATCCAGCAGGGCGCAGAAGATCACCAGTGCAAAACAGATAATCGCCTTAATTTTGCCGAAGTTATTGGCGGCACCGGAGGTTTTCAGCAGGTTGAGCACATGGCGGGCGAGGAACTGCCCGAAGAATTCGATAACGATCAATATCCAGACAAGCTTTACTGAAATTATGCCCATATAGGCAAAGCCCAGTAACGGTGGCAAGTAGGTGAGTTTGTCGCATAACGGATCAAGCCATTCCCCCCATTTGGTGCCGAGGTTAGCGCCCCTGGCAACAACTCCGTCTACACCGTCCATGATTGCGGCAAAGGTGAAGATGATTATGGATAGTGACTGGAACGGGCTGAAGAAATAAAGAAAAAAACCGACCACCGCCATGGCTGTACGCCAATAGCAGATTGAGTTGGGGTGAAGCAGCCACTGGTGTGAATAGATCAGTTCCCTGAACGATGGCCTCTGCACCATGCGGGCAATCCAGATATAAAACGAGGTTCCGATAAGGGAAGCGATGATAATGACGAGTACTCTTTCCATATTTTCTCTTTGTATGTCTTGAACTCCCATGAGTTACTTGTGATTGGTATGGGAGCGTATATCGAGTTTACGGAGCACTGTTTACCATTTTTGCCGGTAATAGTCCATTGGTGAGAACGTTTGTCCTCTCTTTATATAAGGCAACCTCAGTGCGAGTAACAATCACCCTCTAAAATTATTTATTCTTACCACATCCTGCGGACTCAGCGTGGGGCAGCAGCATGATCCCCGTCAGAAACTTTCAATAGCGGTTGTGATTATCATCTCTTCCATGGTACATTCGCAACCCGCGAAAATTCATCTCACCCCAACTATTTTTTTTAGAATTTCTTAGGATAGTGTCTGCTAATTTATTGTTACCGGTTTATGCTGGGGAGGGTCAACTATGTTATCAGTATGTTTTTACGCCTTTAGCTGTCAGGAGTTTTATTGATGGGAATAACGCTGCTTATAGCAGAGAAACCAAGTGTTGGTAAGGATCTCGCCAGTTACCTGGGAATCGTGGGCCGTGGCAAAGGTTACTACAAATGCAAGGGGGATATTGTCTGCACCTGGTGCGTAGGCCACATCCTTGAGCAGGCCGACCCGCATGTCTATAACCCCAGATTCAAGCGGTGGCGTGCTGACGATCTGCCGATAATTCCGGATGAATGGATACTCGAGCCAATTCCACGTTCCAGGGAACAGTTGGCTATAATTGAAGGTCTTTTGAAAAATTCCGACAAGGTGATCAATGCCGGAGATCCCGAGAGGGAAGGGCAGCTGATCATAGACGAAGTTCTCGATTACCTGGGATACACCGGCCCGGCGGATCGGCTCTGGATCTCGGCGCTTGATGTGCGGACTATTGAAAAAGGATTCAAGAGCCTCAAAGACAATAACGAGTTCAGAAATATCAAAGATGCCGCCATCTGTCGCTCAAATGCTGACTGGCTGGTGGGTATCAACGTCACCCGTGGCCTTACCCTGGCAGCCGGCCAGAACAATGTACTCTCAGCTGGCAGGGTGCAAACGCCGACCCTGGCGCTGGTGGTGGACCGGGACCGGGAAATCGAGCAGTTCACCAAGAAACCCTATTGGGTATTACGGGCTACTGTCCAGCATCCTGAAGGCAATTTTGTCGCAACCTGGGAACCGGACGAATTAACTTCCGGGCTAGATGCAGAGGGCAGATTGGTCAACCCGGCAGTGGCAGAGCAGGTAATCGCCAAGGTCAGCGGTAAAGATGGAGTCGTAAAAAGTAAAAAAGATACCCTCAAGCGGAAGAGCCCGCCCTTGCCGTTTCTGCTCTCAGATTTACAGAAAAAAGCGGAAGACAAGTTCGGCTACTCGCCTAAGCAAACCCTGGATATTGGCCAGGGGTTGTATGAGAAGCATAAAGTCCTTACCTATATGCGTACAGAGTGCAGGTATTTGCCCAACGAAATGTTTGAGGATGCACCACGTGTTCTGGCCACTTTGCGAGCCCAGAATATGGACGGGGCGCATGAGGCAGATCCCACAATTCAGTCCCCGGCCTGGAACACGAAAAAGCAGGGTGCCGAGGCCCATCATGGAATAATTCCCACAGAGGTGAAACCGCCGCGTCTCACTGAAGAAGAGTGGAACATATACCAGCTGGTGGCAAAGAGATTTCTGAAACAGTTCTACCCGGATTATCAGTACTACTCCAGCTCGATAGTGGCAGAGGTCGAGGAAGAGCTGTGGAAGGGCAGCGGAATTGCCATCAAGGATAAGGGGTGGATGGTGCTGAACGATCAGCAGACCAAAGAGAAATTGCTGCCTCGAGTGAAAAAAGGTGATCCTGTTGGCATCGAGCAGGTGGAAAAGGAACAGAAGTTCACCAAACCACCCAGCAGATTCACCGAGGCATCTCTGCAGGTTGCTATGACCGAGGTACATAAATATGTGGATGACCCTGTGATCAAGGCACGCCTCAAGGAAAACTCGGGGATTGGCACCTCTGCTACCAGAACCAATATTATCGGTGAGTTGCAGAACCGCACCTATCTGGAGAAGAAGGGTAAGGTGCTTATTTCCACACCCCTTGGCCGGGAACTGATTGATAAAATCCACCCGTCGCTGAAGAATCCAGGCATGACGGCAATCTGGGAGGATGCTCTTAACAGAATTTGTGAGGGAGATCTTGACCGGGAGGCGTTTATGGCTGAACTCACCCGGCGAATGTTAAACATGGTGCGTTATGCCCTTGCTACCAGGTTCTCCGAAAAGGTTACCGGCAAGATATACAGATGCCTCTGCGGCGGTCGACTTTCCAGGCTGGAGTCGAAAACCAAGAAAGGGCGATTTTTCTGGGTGTGTGACGCCGGTGAGGAGAAAGGTTGTCCCCTTCGTTCGGACTACAATGGTGCCCCCGGCGCTGCTTTTATGGATAGGCCTGAGACAGGGCCGAAATGCCCTCACTGTGAAAAAGGCTATCTCATCCGTTATGAAAGCAACCGAAGAATGGGTAGTTACTTCTGGGCATGTTCCACAGGAAAGGAAGGGAAATGCCCTCTGTTGCGGGATGAAAATGGTACACCGGGAGAGCCGCTCATCGATCCCAACGCAGCCAAGGTGCCTTGTCCTGCTGAGGGGTGCAAAAAACAGATGACGCGAATACGTTCCATGAAGAATGCCAATTTCTATTTCTGGAAATGTGAAAACGCAAGTCACCCCTTACGGCATGATAACAATGGCCAGCCGGGTGATATTATGAATTTCGATCAGCGACGGGGAGATAACCGCCAGCAGCAGCGTCCGGCCCAAAATCCGACTGTTGCAAAAAAAGATGCAGCTGATCAGGCTTGATGAAACAGGAAGAGAATCAGGAGAAATTGAGAACATGAGAAAATCAGGTGACTCCACCCTGGTCTATTCAACCGAGACTGGTGGGCGATGTCCCGATTGCGGGCAACAATTAAAGAAGTGTCGTTGTGCTCCAAAGCGGCAGGATGTGCCGAATGACGGCGTGGTCAGGGTGAGCCGCCAGACCAAAGGACGCAAGGGAAGCGGGGTTTCGCTGGTTAGCGGAGTACCTCTGGTCGGGGCAGAACTCAAAAAGCTGGCTAAAGAACTGAAGCAGAACTGCGGTACCGGCGGCACAGTGAAAGACGGTATTATCGAGATTCAGGGAGATCATCGACAGGCCCTGGTGGAGTGCCTGAAGAAAAAAGGGTTCACGGTGAAGCTGGCCGGAGGATAAACAGGTTGGTTTCTGCGTGGAACGGACGAGGATTTTATGCCATACTTCTGGTGAACCGTGGCTGTATTCGTTGTAATTATTGCGGCCGGGAGTACGGCATTTAAAGCTTACCCCTTGTACAAGGAAGGTCACAATCATGCAGAAAAAGACAAAAATTGTAGCGACAATTTCCAACCTGAACTGCTCTGTACCATTTATCAAACGGCTCTATGATGCGGGGGTGAACGTGGTTCGCCTCAATACCGCGCATATGACCCACGACGATGCCTTGGAGGTAATCAGCAACACCAGGGCTGTTTCCAGCAAGATCGGATTGCTGCTTGATACCAAAGGCCCGGAAATCAGGACTTGTGACATGGCAGAATCTCTGAACGTCAAGGTGGATGATATCATCCGCTTCAAGGGCGCGCCGGACGAGGACTCCCATGATGACGTGATATGTGTCAATTACGATAAATTCGTCGAAGATATTCCTGTGGGCAGCTCGATCATGATTGATGATGGTCTGGTGGGGCTCACCGTTACCGCCAAAGATGACAGCTATCTCTCCTGTATTGTGCAAAATGATGGTGTTATCAAAAAACATAAAAGCATCAATATCCCCTCAGTTCATGTGAAATTGCCCGCCTTGAGCGAGAAAGACAAGGGGTTCATTCGCTTTGCAGCGGAAAACAATCTTGATTTCATTGCCCACTCTTTTGTCAGAAATAAAGAAGATGTGCTGGCAGTCTCTGAGATACTTGGTGAAATGAACTCGCCTATCAAGATTATTGCCAAGATTGAGAACTCTCAGGGGGTGGAAAATATTGACGAGATTCTCGATCACGCCTACGGGATCATGGTAGCGCGTGGCGACCTGGCGGTGGAAGTGCCTACGGAGAAAATCCCACTCATTCAGAAACGGATTATTGAAACCTGCGTTGAAAGGCGCAGCCCGGTGATCGTCGCAACCCAGATGCTTCATACCATGATCGAATCGCCACGGCCGACCAGGGCCGAGGTGTCAGATGTGGCAAATGCCTGTCTCGACCACGCTGACGCCCTGATGCTCTCAGGAGAGACTGCCAACGGCAAATATCCTGAGGAGGCAGTGCGAACCATGGCCAAAGTAATCAAAGAGGTGGAAGAGCAAAAGCGAAATCCCCTGGATGTCGCTTACAGCCATGAAAACAGGATCGCCGCCTACCTGGCCAAAGCCGCAGTAAAAGCCTCAATGCGGCTTGAGACCCAGGCCATTGTTGCAGACTCCCAGACTGGTAACTCAATCCTGGAGCTTGCAGCATATCGGGGCTGCAATATTATTTACGGACAGGTTTATGATGAGCAGGTGATGCGTCGCCTGTCACTCTCGTACGGAGTTTACGCAGAGACCATATCCCGGGAGGAGAGTTCTGCAGAGCCGCTCCGAAAGTCAATCTGCAGGTTGCTGGATGAGAAACAGTTCAAGGATGATGACCTGATTATCGTGTTGGCCGGCAGCTTCGGTGCCAGTCATGGTCCGTCATATATCGAAATCAGTACTGCTTCGAATTTGAAGGAAAAGCTGATGTAGTCGACAGGTGCTGCGATGTGCACCAGTTTGAGATAGTTCCATTGTACAGGGTGGGCCGCCTACAGGCGTGCCCTGTATTTTTTTACGTAGCCAATGGGCTTGTAGCTGTGTTTGGCCTGGCGAAGACCGGGATCACCCAGATCCTGTTCTCTGTTGATGGTCATGTAAAAACTGGGCAGGATGGCGGCAAAAGTCTGATTGATGAACTGATAGAGGCCCTTAAAACCGCCCACCGCTTTTTCGAAATGGATGACAAAGCTGGTTCTGTTGGCGAGTTCTTCACCCAGGCTGTAAGCAGCCGGCTGACCGTCAACGAAGTAGATCCCTCCACAGAGCTGCAAATCCCAGGATTGCTCCAGGGCTTCACGGGCGGCATTGTAATCTTTGTCACCCCTCTCGATATTTTCGTTATGCCATTGCTCAAGAATCTGCAGGGCATCAGCTATATGTTCGTCAAGCAGGGGCTGAGCGAGGTATTCGTTGTTGTTGATGAAGGCTTTTATAAGGTTACGTTTCTTGTGAAATTTTCTGCCTTTCAGCTCGGCTAATTCCTGGCGTGAATAGAGGTAGTCAAAATTATCCCTGTCCTCTGTCGTTGTAAACCCCATGGCTTCGAGTTGGCTCGCCTGCGGTTCTGAGACACATTTCATTGAGCTATGCTCTTTGAGGAGCTGGCTCAGGGTCTTTTGGTCGGGCAGACCGAATGGCAGCATGAAAAAGTCTGCCCCGTTATCATTTCCAAGAATTATGAGCTGCCCATTGACCAGACGGGAAAGCGTATACTGGTGCTTTTCCCGAAACAGGTAGAGATTCGCAAAGGTGAATTCGGATATGCCCTCGGGCAGCAGGCGCAGACGATCGTGCAGAACAGGCCGCAGTTGCATCGAGAGGCTGCAGGAATCCGGATAGAGCGGGATACTGTTCATGGCTGAAGTTCTCTTTCAAATTGACTTTTGATCACTGTTTTTCTTTGAGGTACTGTACCAGAAATCCATCCATTGCCAAATGCGTTATGTGGTGAAGCACACAGACTACCAGCGCCAGACCATACTCTGGGAAAAGTGAGACCTGGAGGATGATGGAGAGCGGCAGGGTCTTTTGGCCTCCCATCAGAATAACACTTTCCCGCCGGCCTTTGCCAATTCCGGTACAACCTGTAAGAAGGAGGGCAAGGAGCACCAGTACGAGGTGAAAGGTGAAGGTAAGCGCAATGACCAGTGGAACGGAGCCGAGGCTGCCAACTATGGCTTCGCGACCCTGGCAGGAGGCCATCCAGACAACAGTGAGTATCCCGGTCTGGTTGAGTATAGAGGTGTAGGGTAGAACCTGCTGGACCCATTTTCCGAAGTTATTGCGAATGAAGATACCGAAGAGAAGAGGCAGAAGTACCAGCTTGGCAATTTTCAACATAATGGGCAGTTGATCGATGACAACCTCTTGCTCATGCCCGGCAAAAGAGAGAAGAAGTTCCAGGCAGAAGGGAATTGTTATCACAGCAAGGCTGTTGGCAATTATGGTGATAAGAAGCGCATGTGCCATATTGCCGCCGGCACTGCCGGACATAACCACACCGCTGCTCAGCGTTGTAGGCATTGCGGCTACCAGCAGCAGGCCGATCAGCACTCCGGCCTGTAGTGGCAGGAAAGAAAATACAATCGCCACAATAGGAGAAAGTAGAAAAATAACCAGAAGTGCCAGTAAGGTACCCTGGTAATCGGCGAAACCGGCGCGTATCTGGCGAGTATTTAAGGCAAGGCCTGAGAGAAAAAATATCAGTACGATGATGATGTCAGGACCGTGATTGGCTTTTGCCCACCTGCCTGCATCAACAGTTATCCCGCTGATATCCATGAGAGGAAGAGCACCTGCGCCTATCAGACCAAGCAGGAACCAGTTTTTTTTCAACCACTGAGACACGATTTCTCCTCACGCGATGATTTTAGGGTTCAGACGGGGGCAAAGAATAATAGTATGACATACTATGAACTTTGGGACCCCGGCAATGTGGCAGTTAAAAGGCCATGGGCGAATGTAGTCGAATGATCGCATATATTTCAATAGATTTCATCTTGTTGTGGAATAGAAATAACGCTGATCCTGGTGCAGGTTTTTCTCTGAACGGTGCACCAGAAGCTGCTTACCTGATTGGAAAGTGATGGCCATTTTTCCATTCAATTGGCATAGTGTATTCTTTGAAATTATTGCAGATGAACCACGAAATTACAGTAGGTGAGGGTGAAGATAATGACTGAGGCCGCGACAGAAGTGGAGCAGGTGCTGCAGAAAATAAGCTTTATCGAGAAAGATATCGAACTGCATAAGAACATTCTGGTTTCAATGAAAGAGAACCAGAAGCAGGAGATGGAAGAGATCATCGGTAAGATCGTCGAGATGAAAAATCGTGTGGATGAGCTGAAAGGTAGCATCGCTGAAATTGATCCTGAAGTATACGCCCAGATAATTAAGCTCGAGGAAGGTACCGCCCGGTTCAAGAAGATCGTCGAAGCAAGAACTCTGGCTCAGGTCGTTACCCTGGATCAGGTAGGCGAGTGCCGAATCGATCTGCTCGATGGCGGTCAGTTCGAGTGTCTGGTCAAAGCGCTTGATGATAAAGGTAACTGGATAGGCTTGACCCACGACGGCGATGTGGTCGAGTTTGGTGCCGAAGAGATCATGGAGTTGTAAGAGCCGAAAAAAGAGATACGTCTGCCGCTTGCCCGACAACTGGTTCGGCAAGCGGCAGACAATGTCGCGGGATCTGATATGTGCTTGGTGTCTTATCTGTAAGCAGCGATGCCGGTAACCGCTTCGGCGATGATCAGGGTATGCATGTCATGGGTACCCTCATACGTATAGACTGACTCAAGATTATTGGCGTGCCGCATTATCGGGTATTCTCCCATGATGCCGTTGGCTCCCAGTATAGTGCGGGCGCTACGGGCAATATCGAGCGCAATTTTTACATTATTCATCTTGGCCATGCTGACCTGGGCGGGGGTGAAGGTTCCCTGGTCTTTCAGGCGTCCGAGTTGCAGGGCCAGCAACTGTCCCTTGGTCAGTTCCGTGACCATTTCCGTGAGTTTTTTCTGCTGAAGCTGAAAACCCGCAATTGGTTTGTCGAACTGGATACGGCTCTGGGCATATTCGAGTGCGGTCTGATAGCAGTTGTCCGCCGCTCCCAGTGCACCCCAGGCGATACCATAACGAGCCTGGGTCAGACATTTGAGCGGACACTTTAAGCCGACGCAATCTGGTAAAAGACTCGCTTCTTCATCCACCATGACATCCTGCAGGACCAGCTCGGAAGTTACCGAGGCCCTGAGACTCCATTTGCCTTTCATGCGTGGAGCAGTAAAGCCATCGCTGTCGGTGGGTACCAGAAATCCGCGGATACCTTCATCAGTCCTGGCCCAGACTAACGCTACGTCGGCGATGGAACCATTGGTGATCCACATCTTGGTGCCATTGATTCGCCAGCGTCCGTTACCTTCCTTTACGGCGTGAGTCCTCATGCCCCCCGGGTTAGAGCCGAAGTCGGGCTCGGTAAGCCCGAAGCAACCGATTTTCTCACCGGAAGCGAGTTTTGGTAACCAGTACTTTTTCTGTGCATCACTGCCGAAGGCGTAAATGGGATACATAACCAGCGAGCCCTGTACCGATGCCATGGAACGAATGGCCGAGTCACCACGCTCAAGCTCATACATCAGAAGGCCATAGGCTACATTGGAGAGGCCTGCACAACCGTATTCGACAGGCAGACTTGGGCCGAAAAAACCCATCTCTCCCATAATGGGAACGAGGTGCTGGGGAAAGGTTTCATTTTGGGCATGCTCATCAATGATGGGCAATACCTGTTCGTTGACAAAAGTGCGGGCCGTTTCACGGACCAGCTTTTCTTCATCATCGAGTAAACCTTGAAACCCCATGTAGTCTGTAAGTTCCAATACACTCTTCATTCTTCCTCCGGGTTAAGTGAAGGTGAGATTTTTTTTTCTCCCGTATCGGTTTTGTGCCGGATTTTATTGATGGGCATTGCTTCCGGTTAAAGCTCACCGAAATGCCTCTCTAAAGTATATGAATGTGCAGGGTAATTCACAAATAAAGCGATAGAAAAAGAAAATTTGGTTCACTCGGAGTGGCAGAAGAGTGCAAAACGTAATCTGATTATCACTGATTTTCAGCTTAAGGTTTGTGAAGGGACACTGGAAAGGGGGAGGGTGAAACTACCTCGAAATCGGTTTTAGTATTACAATGCGATGAATTGTAATATGGCTGAATCCGTGAGTGCGTGTATGAGTTCTACATTCACAGTCTATACGCCTGCGCAGTTACGTTGAACTTCCGACGAGTTCTGGCTGGGCTTCAGGAATAATGAGAAAACAGAGCAGGGTTAAGACAGGAAGGAGCTTTGCTCTTTCCTGTGCTATTGGCCTTGCCTTCGCTTTTATCTGGCTTCTCCCGGCCATTCATTGTAGGCGGTATTGTAATATTCTTAAAGTCCCATCGATATTTCGAGTTCTCTCACCTGCTTTTCGATAGTCTGTTTTTGCTGATCAGTCAGCTCCGGATTCTGGAGTGACCGTTGCAGTGCTGCTAAAATCATCTCCTCACGATACTCACCGCAGCCATAAGAAGATGAGGGCTTTGTGGAGGCTGTTGCGGAATTTTCGGGAACAGGGTTTTCAGTATTTTTATTCACTCTTGCGCTCCGGTATAACTATTTGGAAATGTATAGGTATTTGTGAATGCCGTTGTAAAAGAACCAGCCGGAGGTTGCCAGGAGAAATGCGGCGCAACAACCAACCACAACTTTGTAGTGGCTGTCCTTGAGTACGTGGCGTCCTCGACATATCCCGTAAGATATAAACGCATACCAGCCAAGATCGGCCAGGGCGTGGCCAATGAAAAAAACGGTAACTCCGGCGAGGCCATAGTGTAGCGCCTGCAGCAAATAGCCAAGGCCGATTGTGGACCACCAGAGCAACCAGAACGGATTGAAAAGGCTGAGCAACGCACCGGTAAGGACCAGATTTTTGTTTCTGTAGTTCTCCGCTTCGACTACGAGGGTGAGTTTCGGCAGGTCACGGAACATGGTGATACCGAACCAGAGAAGGATCACAGAACCAATCAGGGATATCGTTATAAAGATTTCCGGCCTGGTAAGAACTGGTGCCAGACCGACCAGCAGGCAGATTACAAGCCCTAACTCAAGCATTGTGTGACCAATTATCATAAGAGGTCCGGTTCTTATACCACGATGCAGGGTCTCGGTGACAGCAACAGAGAACAGTGGGCCGGGCATCACTGCTCCGGAGAGCGCTGTGAGAAAGGATAAAAAGAAAATTGTCGGCAGAAGAAAGTCCATAAAATGATTTGTGTTAAATGAAGGATTCGACGTACTATAATGAGTGAAACAGATGTTCTCAAGCGAAGTTTCCAGCGGTCTGCTTCATACTTTGTGGTGGGGCTATTTGCCTGCGGGTCTGTTAGCGTCCAGGGTAACAGCCTGTTTACAGAGTATATCAATTCAATGTCCGGCCAGGTATTCTGCCAGGTCGGATAGTTTGTCTTAAAGGTTTGAAGATAAAAACAGAAGAGATAAACGGAATCCGTGCCTGACACGCAAATGCCCTTAAATGCCTCTGTGATGTTGTATAATTTCTAGAATAGCAGTGCTTCGGTGGCGAACTCGATATCAATGAGTCATGCACACCATAGGCGAGCATAATGATTTCAGTTCACAGGTACTGTTTATTGAGCGACCCGGCAGGGTGGAAAGAGTAGAGGAGAAAACAAATCCCATGTCCTGTTGTTACGGCTTAACAGGAAGTATGTTGCTAATGGTTGCCCTGTTTCTGCAGCCAATCCCGGCCTTATGTTCAGTCGATCATGAACTTCTCGACTTTGTTCATGTCGCATTGATCCAATCTGATACCTCGCTGGATGTGCGGGATTCGCTCCAAATAAGCGAAATAGATGTCAACCTGGCTGAACATCAGTTCGATACCAGGATAGTGCCTTTGACATCCATAGGTTTTACCGAAGGCACAGGCTCACAACAGCTTGGGGTGGAGTTTAGAAAGGAGGTCGAAACGGGAACAAATATCACCTATGGCGTAGTTGGTAACCGGGTAGATGAAGACACTGACTATGTGGTTGAAAACCGTAACTCGGCCAGCGCTTTTGTACGGGTGTCTCAGGGGTTGTTCAGAAGGTGGGGCAGAAAATATAACCTTACTAATCTGGATGTGGCGCGCCTGAGAAATGAACTTGCATCCATTGATGGCGACAGGCAGATGCAGTCCCTGGTATTGACCACTTCACAGAAATATTACAGCCTGCTGCTGGAAGACCAACTGTTGCGTCAGAGCCGGCAGGCATTGGTGAGAAGCAAAGAACACCTGGACTCAGCTGTTTCACGGCAGTCTGTTGGGCTTGTCTCCAAAGTCGATGTGTACCGGGCAGAGCTGGCTGCCCTTAATGCGGAGAGTATGCTGCAATCACAGGAACGCAGACGTCAACAGGCGTATGACGATTTCAGGGAGCAGCTTCACCTGCCTGAGGAGACGGAACTGGAATGGCAGGCAAGAATAGATAAAATTATGCCTGTGTTACCGGCCGACTGGGAACGGACCGTGCTGGATAACAGACTGGATTGGCAGGAGTATCTGATGAATGTGCAGATTTCCAAGCGGGAGATGTACAAGGTGGAACGGGACCTGTTGCCCGACGTTGGTCTGAGCTTTACCGTGGAGCAGCGAGGGGAAGGTGATTCTGCTGAAGAGGCTCTTCAGCTGGATGACACGAACTGGTCATTTCAGGTGCAGATGAATTCACCGATAAATGACAGGGCAGAAAAATCGGCGCTTTTACGAAAACAGCTGGAGATGTCACGTTTGCGCCGTGAAGGGGAGACGCTCAGAAGAAAGATCAGGAGGGAAATAAAAGATGGCTTTGCCGAGCTGCAGATGGCAGAGCAGCGGCATCAGGTGAGCCGGAGGCAACTCGAGCAGGCAAGGTTGGCAATAGACCTGGCCAAGAGTCGCTATGCGAAGGGGCTCAGCGATAACCTGGATATGCTGGATGCCGAGAGCGCACTCTCCGACGCGGAGTTGGGAACTTCACGATCGCTGGTGGAGTACAACAACGCGGCAATCCAGTTGGCCTACGTTATGGGAATTCTGAATACCGAATGGCTGCGTATTTCGGTGAGGTGAAAGTCGTTATGAAAACCAAACGTTCACGATCATTTTTCATGAGTTGGCTGCTGGTTGGCGGGCTTGTCATAACAGCTTCACTGTATTTGGCCCGAGGCAGCTGGCAGGAGGAAGAAGCAACTTTGGCGCCCGAGTCAATTTATGATGTGAAAAGAGCCTCATTCAACGTGACCATCGCAGAGCGAGGGGTAGTAAGGCCTGCGAGAATTGCTCCGATTAAAAGTGAAATTTCGTCAGACAAGGCCAAGATCGTGTGGCTAATGAAGGAAGGTGTACGAATCAATGAGGGACAGGTGGTGGCGCGTTTTGATACGAAGCCATTTCAGGATGATGTGGCCAGGCTGGAGCAGCAGCACAGCGATGCCAATGCCACCCTGGGTGCCGCGGAAAAATTGCTGATGCTTCAGGAAGAGGAAGAACACGGCAAGATTGAAGAGGCCGAACGAAAAGTGGAGATTGCCGCAATTGAGGCTGAAAATATCAAAAATGGTTCAGGCCCGCTGGAAAAAAAACAGGTTGAGCAGAAGGTGATGCAGGCAGAGCGGCGTCATCGATTGGCTGCGTCGTATCTGGAAGATATGCGGATGCTTTTGAAGCGTGGACATGCCAGCAAGAGGGAGTTCGAAAAGGCAGAGGATGAGTTTGAGACAGCAAAAGAGGAGGTAAATGTCGCCAGGGAAGAGCTGGCAAATTTCAATGAATTCAAGTGGCCAAAGATGATGAGGGAGGCCGAGTTATTGGTCAACGCTTCCAGGAGTGAATTGCAGCGTGTTCTGCGAACTGCTGCCTTGCAGATTCAGAATAGGGTCGGGCAGGTTGAAAAAGCCAGGCGAAAGGTAGCCAGCGGCTTGCATCTTCTGGAAAATGCCCGGGGCGATTTGCGAAATTGTGTAGTGCGGGCACCAGCTGACGGAATTTTATTATACTCAGAGGTGCCAAGAGAAAATGGTACTCGCAAAATTCAGATTGGGGACTCGATCTGGGTCGGGCAGACCTTCCTGGAGGTACCGGATACCCATGAACTGGTGGTGGAAATACAGATTCGTGAGGTGGATGTCGCTAAAATTTCATCAGGAATGAGAGCGGTGGTCAAACTTGATGCAATGCCCTGGGTAGGACTTCAGGGCGAAGTGGAGAACGTCTCTTCACTTGCTGAAGATGACAGGCAAAATGCCAACATTCGCAGGTTTTTTGCACGAATTCAGCTTGATGAGAAAATTCCGGAAGTTCATGTGGGAATGTCTGCAACAGTGGAGATAATTCATCAGGAGGTCAATGACGTTCTGGTGATTCCGGCAGCGGCGGTGGTTTTTAAAAATGACTCGACCAATGTGTACAAGGTGGCAGGTAGTTCCATTGAGCTCACCGATATCGAACTTGGTGCCCAGGGAGTTCAGTGGGTACAAGTGGTCGGGGGCTTGAAGGAAGGAGACCGTATTCGCAGCACGCTTTATTGAAACCGGGATGGTTACAAATGGAAGAGTTGATTCTCAAAGCTGAGAATATCAGTAGGGATTATGCGATCGGCAGGCGAAAAGTGCGGGCGCTTGAACCTGTAGACGTAGAGGTGGATGCGGGCCAGTTCTGGGTTGTCACCGGGCCGAGCGGTTCAGGTAAGACGACCCTGTTGAATCTGCTGAGTGGTTTCGACCGTCCAACAGATGGCATTGTAGAGTTTCGTGGTACCTCCCTGGCGTCGCTTTCAGATTTTAAAGTTGCGCAATTGCGCAATGAATCATTTGGTTTTATTCACCAGACCCCCCATCTCATGTCTCACAAAACGGTGCTGGAAAATGTTGCCTTACCGTTTCTGTATGGTGCCTGGATTGGCGGTACAAAGGTATACCAGCGAAGTTGTGAAATGCTTGAGTATGTAGGGATGCTTGAGCTGCAAAATCGTTACCCGGCGACACTCTCCGGAGGGGAGATGCAGCGGGTGGTCTTTGCCCGGGCACTGGTACGGGATCCTGAGGTTATTTTTGCAGATGAGCCTACAGGGAGTCTGGATGCGGACAATTCAGGGCGAATTTTGAAGCTGCTCAAGCAGCAGAGTGAGCTCGGGCGGAGTGTGATAATGGTATCCCATGATGCGGATGCGGTGAAGTATGGCAGCTATCGCCTGTCTCTTTTTAAGAGTAAAAATGCAGTCGTCGGGGCGATCTGATGCATGCTGGACAATTATGGTGTGATATACGTGACGCATTTCTCGGTTTACGGCGACGCCCCCTGCGCTTTGTATTGAGCAGCGTTGGCATCGGCATAGGTGTGGCGGCCCTCATCGCGATGCTTTCGATCAGTGAGGGAGCCAGGCGTAAGGCTGTGGAAAAACTTAGCTCGCTTGGAACAGATACACTCCGTGTGGAAGATTCTACCGATAGTCTTGCTGCTTCTGGCGAGAACGTTCAGAACCTGTCAAAAGGGTTGACCATCGACGACCTTTACAGATTAGAAAACTGGCTTGGGTCAAGGGGGTATCTTGGTGGCTACCAGCGACGTGATGAGTTGCATATCTCGTCTGATAAGGGACGGATGACAGGGACCTTAATGGGGGTATCCCTTGAGTGGTTCAAGGCAGAGAAACTGGAACTGGGCTGGGGGCGTTGGTTTGACACCCGTGATGAACGTGATGCCCAAAGTTATTGTATTGTTGGTTCAGAACTCGCGAGAGAACTTAAGCTGAATCAGGGCAGTCATCTCCACCTGGGGGGATATGCAGCTACTGTCATTGGCGCTTTAAAATCTCGAGGGCGATTGCTTACCGAAGGAACAGGTCTGTCGGCCCTGAATTTTGACAAGAGTGTGATGATGGTGCTCAGCACTATGCCGATATCGCAATCTATCTATGATGTCCGTCGTCTGGATGGTTTTGTGCTGAGGCTGGTGGACGGCAGTGAAAAAAATGTGTTGCAGGCTGCTGAGCAGGTTCATCATCTGCTCAGTCGAAATCATGGTGAAATCGAAGACTTCAGGTTAGTAGTGCCGGTCAGTCTGATGCGTGAAGTCCGTGAAAATCAAAGACTTTTTTCTTTGGTCATGGGAGTAATTGCCGGACTCTCGCTGGTGGTTGGCGGTATCGGGGTGATGAATGTGATGTTGGCCAATGTCTCGGAGCAGACCCGGGAAATAGGTTTGAGAAAGACCTTGGGAGCGAGTCGGGCAAGAATACTCTGGTTCTATTTGTGGAATTCTATGGTGATGACGTTCTCCGGTGGTCTCTGGGGGATATTGGCAGGGGTGCTGCTTGCTTATGGGGTACAGCTCTATGCCGGGTGGGAGATCGCCTTTTCAACGCCGGCTTTTGTGCTTGCTCCTTTGTCTGCGCTGGCAACTGGTGCGGTCTTTGGCCTGCATCCAGCTTACAGTGCCTCAATGCTTGATCCGGCGGAGGCCCTGCGCGAATCGTAGCATTTGCTCATTTTCTGATCATCCAATGACTGTTGTTATAACGCCAAATGAAATCGGTTTGGTGCGCTCAGGCGATGAGAAGAGGACTCATGCCTGTCAGGTGGCCATCTCAAAAGGTGGTGGTTTAAGAAGGGCAGGTGGAAGTGAGCTGTCACCTGACAGGGACGAGCTGTACAGCAGTTTCGGGAGTCAGCGGGTGGTGGGTGGTGCTGACTCCCGAAAGGGTCAAATGAGCGACTGTGTGCTCAAATTGTATCAGGCTTTAGCGGATTGAAGCTCAGCTGTGGCTGGTTTGGGATCGATCCATGGCTTGCCGACGGGCAGAACGTCACGACCGAAAACCTGCATGAAGATGACGTGAGCCATCATGTACCAGGCATTCAGGGCACAGAGGATAAGTACGTAGGCGGCAACTTTGGTCATTGCCGGGAAGCCGAAATGGGCCAGATCCAAAAGGATGAAGCCGGCGAGAAGCAGGGTGAAAGTGGATGCCATGGCACCATGGATGCGCATAGCGGCTACCCACATGATGCCGGTATACAGGGTCCATACTACCAGGAAGTAACCAACATCAGTGCCGCTGGACTTATAGATGTCGAACTTGTTCATCAGCAGGATAATTGCGAGTGCGATCCAGAAAGCGCCATACGAGCAGAAGGCACTGTAGCCGAAATTGTTTCCAACCTTGAACTCCTGATATCCGGCGATGAGCTGAGCCGTACCGCCGAAGATGAGTCCCAGGGCGATGACGGGGCCGATTCCACAGAGACCGAGGTTATGGAACTGGAGGATCAATGTTGTCAGACCGAAACCTGCCAGGCCGACCACTGCCGGATTTCCCATAGGGGTAGCTTTTGCATCTGCCATACTTTACTCTCCATTAATAAGGGTTTATGTGTGCCATCCTTTCTGTCTGATGGTGACCTAATGTTGGTAATTATTGAGCAAGTTTGGTGCCAGATGGTGATATTAATAAAATAGACGATAAATCAGGGTCTAAAGCAGATTCCGTGTGATGGTGAGGGGTACAACGAAAGTTGTAGGGGAAGGGAAGGAAAGCGTTTATCCACTTATACCAGGCAATTCCGGGCCCCTACAATAAAAGTTGTGGTTACAACTTTTATTGTAGGGGCTTCTGCAACGTATAGCGGGCCTCAACATTATTTTTCCTGGGAGAGGTTCTTTAAACGTTTGCTGAGTGCCTGTTGGGAGATGCCGAGGAGTGAGGCGGCAATGGATTGGTTGTTATCCGCACGTTCCATCGCCTCTTCAATGAGCATCTTGGTGGCCTGTTTGATGCTCGGGAGGGTCTCCAGTGATTTGAATGAAGCCGGACTGCCGGCGTATTCGTTCGTGGTTCCGGTGATGTCAGCGAAGTGTATGGTCTGTTCGTCTGCTTCAAGCTGTTTCATGCGGGCCATATGTTCCCGAAAGACAATCATTGAGAGGGTGCCGTTTTTGTGCTGGGCAATGGCATCAAAGACCATTGCCTGTAGTTCCCGTACATTTCCAGGAAAAGTGTAGGTCTCAAGCAGCGTGAGCAATTCCGGCGGCCTGTTCGGGCGGTTTTTAAGGAGTGAGTCCGAAGCTTTGTCAATGAAATGGTCCAGCAGCAGCGGCAGATCTTCCTTTCTGTCCCTGAGTGGCGGCATAAGGACCCGGTGGGTTCGCAGCCGGTAGTGCAGGTCTTTTCGAAAAATATTCCTGCGTTGCAGATCCCAGATGTCGACATGCGTGGAGGTGATTATCCTGGCGCTGCTGCGGCGGAGGCTGTCCTGACCAAGTGGCATATACTCATGCTCCTGCAGCAGGCGCAGAAGTTTTACCTGGGAGGCAGGGCTGAGGTCGCCTATTTCATCTAAAAAGAGGGTGCCTTCAGCTGCCCGCTCGATAAGGCCGGAGCGTTGTATGTCAGCACCGGTGAAAGCGCCTTTGACGTGGCCGAACAATGTATCGGAAAATACGTTGTCATCAAGACCTGCGACATTAACAGCGACAAATTCACCTTTTCGACCGCTGAGATTATGTATTGCCCGAGCGATGAGTTCCTTGCCAGTTCCTGTCTCGCCGCGAACGAGAACCGGTTCAGAGGTGGAGGCGATAGATTCGAGGTACTCAAATATCTCTATCAGCTTCGGGCTCTGGGTGATGATATGGCTAAAACATTCCGGGCGGATAATTTTGTCACCAGTGCTACTGGTCGAGTCTGATTTGCTGTCCCGCAATTCACCTGAACGCAGTGTTTTTCGGATGGTTGCTAAAAGCCGTTCTTCGTCGACCGGTTTGACAATATAGTCGGCTGCACCAGATTTCAGGCAATCCACTGCGGTTTCGGCATCGATTCGTCCTGTAATGACGACTATCGGTATTCTCGGATAGTGTGCACTCAGTTTTTCAATGATCGCCTCCCCGTTCACGTGGGGCATGTTCAGATCAAGCAGCACTACACTTGGTGAATTGCGTTCAACAATGGATAGTACCTGTCGACTATCTGAACAGGTAATGACGTTGTTCATGCCAGCCATTTGCAGAATGGTGTCAACTGAGAGCAGAATGGACTCTTCATCATCGACCACGAGTATCGGGTCGCACGGATTTTTGAGGTTCATCATATCATTCTTCCTGCAACTTCGTTCATGTCATAACGCGGCAACCTTACTGTGGCGGTTGTGCCGCGACCGGGTTCTGATTTAAAGTTCAGCCAGCCCCTGTGGTTGCGGATAATGGTATCCGAGATAGAGAGGCCAAGGCCGGTTCCGTTATTGTCCCGTTTTGTGGTGAAAAAGGGGTCTTTTATCCTCTCAAGCAGCTCAGGGGTCATACCTATACCTGAATCCTGCACTTCGAGGATGATTTCTTCAGACTCCTCCAGATACCAGGTGCGGACAGAAATTGGCATGTCGGTGCTGCTTGTTGCCTGGCAGGCATTCACCAGCAGGTTGATAATCACCTGGCCAAGTCTCTGGCTGTTGCCGGGGAAGGTCGGTAAATTGTCATCATACTCTACACTGAAGTTGGTGGTCGCCTTTTTTATGAAGCTGGCCAGTAATCCCACTGAAGTTTCAACAACCTGGTTGAGGCTGACTGCCTCACGCAGATCGGCCGGGTGTTGACGTGAAAATTCTTTAAGCTCGCCGACGATCCGTTTCACCCGCGAGACGCCTTCCTGGGAGTATTGCAGAAGCTTTGGCATTCGTTCTTTGAGTTGCTGGTAATTCATGCCACCGATGTCGATCTGGCCGCTTCGCTCGCAATGCTCATCCAATACAGGCTGAGCTGCCTTCCAGAACCGTTCATATACCTGGAAGTTAAGCATAACTGAGGAAATAGGGTTGTTGATTTCGTGGGCGACGCCGGCTACCAGGGTACCGAGAGCAACCATCTTGCTGGTTTGCATCAGCTGCTCCTGTCGGAGTCTGGCTTCTTCCTCTGCCCGTTTCTTATCTGTTATGTCCCTGGCTGTGAGGAGAAAAGTGGGTAATCCTTCAGGTGATTCCATGCGGGCAAAAGTCGCTTCGATGGGGAGTTCCTTCCTCTCATTGGTTATGAAGTACGTCTCGAGTATTGAGGCGTCACTGGCATCACTGTTGAGATAATCGATTTTCCTGAGGAATGGCTGATGCTTGGTCTGGGGAAGAATATCGAGAATGGAGGTGCCGTGGATCATGTAGAAAGGATAGTTGCAGTTTTTACTGAAGGCTGTATTGGCATAGTTGACCCTCAGATCCTGGTCGAGCAGCAGGATCATCTCGCGAGCGGTTTCGGTCAGCAACCGGTATCGGGTCTCGCTCTTTTTCAAAGAAATTTCTACCAATCTTCGTCTGTTCTCGACAGTGGCACTCTGCAGGATGATATAGACCGAAAGAAAAGCAATGACAATCAGCACTGCCAGAAAAAAGAACGTCATATTCTGGGTGATCGCGGCTATCTGGCTATGGACATCTTCAACATAGACACCGGTGCCGATAATCCAATGCCATGGTTTATACTCCTGGACGTAGGAAATTTTCGAGAATATGCGATTTGGGTCGTCCTGCCACTGCCAGTGGTAGGTGACGTAACCGGCCCCGTCCTGCTTAACGGCGGCGAGAAAGTCCTGAAAGAGTTTTTGGCCCGCAGGGTCGGTTTCATCAGTAACGTCACGCCCCTCCAGATCAGGCCGGTACGGATGCATGATCATTCGGGGGTACGTGTCGTTGACCCAGAAATAATCCTTGTTTTCAGGGCCATATCGTAGATCACGCAGATGTGCAATAGCTTTGGCCTGAGCATCCTTGATAGACAGTTCACCTGCGTCAGCCATTTTAGCATAGTGCTGAATTGAACTCATGGCTGAGGTGCTGAGTGCCAGAATCATTTCGCGCTTGCGCTCCATGAGCTGCTCTTCCATCCTTGGCAGAATATAGCCAAAAAAAGTAGCGATAAAAAGAAACATGGAGAGCAGTACCGGCAGGATTATTTTTACCGGAATGGTGTGCGGTACAGACCTTGCAGCTTTTGTTGAAGTAGAAGAAACCATTTTATCCTGTAATTCTGAATGCAAAGTGCAGATATGACCTGGGCAACTGTCTGTGAATCGATTTTTAGTCCGAATTGTTCATCAGTGTTCCATGTCGCGACAGAATGTTCATGCAAAATTGGCTGGTGCCTGTATGCATTTCAAGGGGTTCAATTCATTTCCATTGATGTGAAACAATATTTTTCCTGTCCAGAAATGCCCTTGTTCAGCTTGTGCTGATTTGGTTGCCGGTGTGCCGGGTGTTCAAGGTGCAAAGAAATATATCTAGCCTGTCATATATATGAAAAAAACATGAAAACCGTGGGATAGGGTTCAGCATATTTTGCTCCCTGCTACAGGCTGTTGTTCTGGAACAATAAGGAATTGTTGGAGTTTTCATAAATTAAATTTCACTAAAAAAGTTGACAGTAACAATGTTATCCGAACTATTCCAAGTTTTGACTGTTGTGTCAATTAAATAGCGTTATTTACTGTATATACAGTAGGTATAAAGGTAATAACGGTATTGTTTGAAGCCCTTGTGGGTGAAAAGTTCTCTGGGAAGCCATGTTGGTTGAAGATGCTGAATATAAAAGGATTAATCATGGTAAAGTGTGTTCTTGTCTTCAAGATAAGGTTGAGCTTATGTAACAATGTTTAATAAAGGTGTTGATGTATTGCTGACATTGCTGTATACAAGTGGGAGTGGTTAGGGTGGACAGGTGGACAAAACATCAGACCAAAAGGGGAGTGATTATGACTAGTTTTGATGCAGTTTTTCAAAGTAGTATCAACAACCCAGAAGAGTTTTGGGCAGAAGCTGCAAAAGGTATCACCTGGTATAGGTGGTGCGACAAAGTACTTGATTCATCAAATCCACCGTTTTACAAGTGGTTCTCCGGCGGGAAAATGAACACCTGCTACAACGCTGTCGATCGTCATGTGGAGAACGGTCGGGCAGATCAGACTGCAATCATTTATGACAGCCCTGTCACCGACACCATCCGCAAAATCACTTACAAAGAGCTGCAAGGGCAGGTGGCTAATTTCGCAGGTGCACTGCAGGCCCAAGGGGTAACTAAAGGGGATACCGTCATCATCTATATGCCGATGATCCCTGAAGCGGCTGTTGCCATGCTGGCATGTGCCCGAATTGGCGCGATCCACTCTGTAGTCTTCGGAGGTTTTGCGGCCCATGAACTGGCAATTCGTATCGATCATGCTCAACCCAAGCTGATCATAACTGCTTCAGGTGCCCTTGAAGGCGCTAAAAAACTGGCATACAAGCCATTGGTAGATGCTGCAATTGAGCAATCGACCCATAAGGTCGAGACCGTGGTGCTGTTTCAGCGTGATTTTATCACTGCCGAGATGACAGAAGGCAAGGATATCGATTGGCAGGACTTCGTGAAAGATGCCAAACCGGCTGATTGTGTTGAGCTTGATGCTACCGATCCACTTTATATTCTCTATACTTCCGGCACCACAGGTATGCCGAAAGGTGTCTTGAGAGATAATGGTGGTCATGCGGTAGCCCTGCATTACACCATGAAGGCGCTCTATGATATTAATCCGGGCGAGGTTTGGTGGTCGGCATCCGACGTAGGCTGGGTCGTAGGTCATTCCTACATCGTTTATGCCCCTCTGATTTATGGAGCAACCTCAGTTTTCTATGAGGGTAAACCTGTGGGAACACCGGATGCCGGTGCATTCTGGCGTGTCATTTCTGAGCATAAGGTCAAAGCCCTGTTCACCGCACCTACCGCCTTTCGGGCAATCAAGAAAGAAGATCCTAACGGCGAGCTGTACAAGAAATATGACGTATCTTCTTTCGAGTGCCTTTATCTGGCAGGCGAGCGTACAGACCCTGATACTCTGAACTGGGCGAAAGATATGCTGGGTGTACCTGTTATAGATCACTGGTGGCAAACCGAAACTGGCTGGGCCATCGTCGGCAACTGCCGTGGTATTGAGGAGCTGCCTGTTAAGGTTGGTTCTCCGACCAAAGCTATGCCGGGCTGGGATGTGCAGGTCGTAGACAACGACTGCCAGCCGGTACCTCCTAATACCGAAGGTAATATTGTTGTTAAGCTTCCTCTGCCTCCAGGCACCCTCACCACCTTGTGGCGCAACGAGGAACGCTTCGTCAAGTCGTATATGACCAATTTCCCTGGTTACTATGAGACCAGTGATGGTGGTTTTATGGATGAAGAAGGTTATGTCTACGTCATGGGACGTATGGATGATGTTATTAATATTGCTGGTCACCGCCTGTCCACCGGTGCCATGGAAGAAGTAATTTCCGCCCATCCAGACGTTGCAGAATGTGCCGTATTCGGAACCCACGACACCATGAAAGGCCAACTGCCTGTCGGACTCTTTGTGTTGAAGGCTGGAGTTGACAGGAAGGAGGAAGATATCAAGAAAGAGCTGGTACAAATGGTTCGTGATCAGATCGGACCGATTGCCTGCTTCCGTGATTCAGCACAGGTTGCACGTTTGCCGAAGACACGCTCCGGCAAGATTCTACGTGGAACCATGCGCGCAATCGCCAATAACAAAGAGTACAACATGCCTTCGACCATCGATGATCCGGCAATTCTTGACGAGATCACCGAGACCTTGAAAACTATAGGTTATCCAAAGGCTTAGTTTCAAGCAAGCAGCTATGTTCCATAGCTGAAATCTCACTATTTCCATAGATACAACCGGCTCCCCTGGAGAGGGAGGGAGCCGGTTGTATCCCAGAGGGGGTATTTATGAAGATTCATGAATATCAGGCCAAAGAACTGTTCCGTAAATACAAAGTTCCCACACCGCAGGGAGGAGTGGCTGAAGAAGTTGCTCAGGTAGAGAAAATTGTCTCGGAACTTGGCCTGCCGGTTGCTGTTAAAGCACAGATTCATGCAGGTGGTAGAGGAAAAGGTGGTGGGGTTCGTCTCGCGAGAACCCAGGATGAGTTAACAGCAGCAGCTGGGGATATCCTCGGTATGACGCTGGTGACCAAGCAGACCGGACCCTCTGGGCAATTGGTAAGAAAATTGCTCATAGAAAAAGGTGTAAGCATTAAAAAAGAGATGTATCTCTCAATTATTCCAGACAGGGAGACAGCCTCCATTGCAATAGTTGCGAGTCAGGATGGCGGTATGGATATTGAAGAGGTGGCAGAATCCACTCCCGACCGCATTATCAAAGTTTTTATCAATCCATTGATTGGAATACAGGGCTATCACTTGCGCGAGGTGATGTTTGGTCTCGAGCTGGAGAAGGAATTGATGAAGCCCTTCGGGCAGATTCTGAAAAATCTCTACAGCCTGTTTGTTGATTATGACTGCTCAATGGTTGAAATCAATCCTTTGATAGTGACGGAAGACAACGAAGTGATTGCCCTCGATGCCAAGATGGATATCGACTCAAACGCGGTATATCGTCATCCGGATGTCAAAGAGATGCATGACCCGTTCGAGGATGATCCGACCGAGGCGGAAGCTGCGCAGTACAATCTCAATTATATCAAGCTTGACGGCAATGTCGGCAATATGGTCAATGGCGCCGGTCTCGCTATGGCGACTATGGATATCATCAAGCAGGCCGGGGCCAACCCTGCCAACTTTCTTGATGTCGGTGGTGGGGCCAGTGCAGAGATGGTTGAGAATGGCTTCAGAATCATCTTAAGCGATAAGAATGTAAAAGGCATCCTGATCAATATCTTTGGCGGCATTCTCCGCTGTGACGTTTTGGCCCAGGGAGTTGTCCAGGCAGCCCAGAAGGTAGAACTGAATGTGCCGGTAGTGGTGCGTATGGAAGGAACCAACGTGGAAGAGGGCAGGCGTATTCTTGCTGAATCCGGGTTGAATCTGATTAATGCAACTAACCTGGCTGATGCTGCAGGCAAGGTTGCTGGGATCGTGGCCTAACTGTAATGACCATAACAAAGTGAAGGTGCGACATGAGCATTTTTATTGATAATACAACCCGTCTACTGGTGCAGGGCATAACGGGTAAAGAAGGGCAGTTTCACACCAGACAATGCATTGAATATGGAACAAACGTCGTAGCCGGTGTTACTCCGGGTAAAGGTGGTCAAAAAATGGATGATGTACCGGTGTACAACACTGTTGCCGAAGGACGCAAAGCGACAGGCGCCAACGCCACCATGATTTTTGTACCCCCGCCATTTGCCGCAGACGCTATCCTCGAGGCAGCAGATGCGGGCATAGAGCTGATCGTTTGTATCACAGAGGGCGTGCCGGTAATGGATATGCTCAAGGTAAAGAACTATCTGGCTCAGACAAACAGCAGGCTCATCGGCCCTAACTGCCCTGGAATTATCACTCCTGGCCAGTGCAAAATAGGTATTATGCCGGGTGCGATTCATACAGCTGGTGGTCCGGTCGGGGTCGTTTCCCGTTCAGGAACCCTGACCTATGAAGTCGTTCACCAGCTTACCGAAGTCGGTCTGGGACAGACCACCTGTGTAGGTATTGGTGGTGACCCGGTGAACGGAACAGGATTTATCGACTGTCTCGAGGAGTTTAACAAAGATAATGAGACTACCGCAGTAGTAATGGTAGGTGAAATAGGCGGCTCCGCTGAAGAGGACGCTTCTGCCTGGATCAAGGCCAACATGGAGAAACCGGTGGTGGGTTTTATTGCAGGTCTGACTGCACCTCCAGGTAGGCGTATGGGGCATGCCGGTGCGATCGTCAGTGGAGGAAAAGGTACAGCAGAAGCAAAAATAGCTGCTATGGAAGAGGGTGGAATCTACGTCTGTAAGGATCTGGGGCATTTGGGGCGTCTTTGTAAGGAGGCGTTTTCATAACAGGCTGAGCAGATACAGGACAGGGTCAGATGTTTGTCTGTAGTGCAGAGGATTGTCAGCAGAATTTCAGTGCAAGGAGACAGCATGGATACAGGTGATAGACTCAACCAATTGATGGAGCTGCGGCAAAAGGCGAGTCTTGGTGGTGGTCAGGAGAGAATAGACAAGCAGCACGCCAAAGGCAGTATGACAGCCCGGGAGAGGATTAATATGTTGCTCGACCCGGGTAGCTTCGAAGAATTCGACATGTTCAAGACCCACAGATGCAGGGATTTCGGCATGGAGGACCAGGTCTATCCGGGTGATGGTGTGGTTACCGGGTATGGCACAGTGAACGGCCGGGTAGTGTATGTGTTTGCCCAGGATTTCACCGTGCTTGGTGGCTCTCTTAGCGAGACCTTTGCTGAAAAGATCTGCAAGATAATGGATCTTGCCATGAAAAACGGGGCACCTGTCATAGGCCTAAATGATTCAGGTGGCGCCCGCATCCAGGAAGGCATAGAGAGCCTTGCCGGCTATACAGAAATTTTCCAGCGAAACGTAATGGCATCTGGTGTGGTACCGCAGATTTCTGCCATTTTCGGCCCATGTGCAGGAGGCGCAGTCTACTCCCCGGCGCTGACTGATTTCATAACCATGGTCCAGAACCAGTCATATATGTTTCTGACCGGGCCGAAAGTGGTGAAGTCTGTGACCCATGAAGATGTCACGGTTGAAGAGCTTGGCGGTGCAGCAATGCATGCCAGCAGAAGCGGTGTTTCTGATTACGCTGCGCCTTCCGAGGCTGAGGCGATTGAATATATCAAGGGACTGCTTTCTTTCATGCCGCAAAACAACATGGAGAGCGCTCCGGTTATTCCATGTGAAGATCCTCCGGGGCGTCCGACGAAGGAGTTGAACGGGATTATTCCGGAAAACCCCAATGCCGCCTACGACATGAAGGAGATAATCCTGAACACCGTGGATGACGGCAATTTCCTCGAGGTGAAAGCAGATTTCGCCCCCAATATCATCGTTGGCTTCGCCAGGTATAACGGCATGAGTGTGGGTGTGGTTGCCAACCAGCCGGCACATCTTTCCGGGGTTCTCGATATTGATTCTTCCGTGAAAGGTGCCCGTTTTGTCCGCTTTTGCGACTGTTTCAATATTCCCATCGTCACTTTTGTCGATGTGCCGGGCTTTCTGCCAGGTACCGTTCAGGAGTATGGCGGGGTGATCAGAAACGGTGCGAAAATTCTGTATGCCTTTGCCGAAGCCACAATTCCCAAGGTTACGGTCATCACCAGAAAAGCGTATGGTGGCGCCTATTGTGTAATGTCTTCCAAGCATCTTCGCGGTGATATCAATTATGCCTGGCCGACTGCAGAAATAGCTGTAATGGGCGCGAAAGGCGCAGTTGGTGTACTGTACGGCCGGCAGGCCAACAGTACAGACGATCCGGTGAAGTTTCTTTCCGAAAAGGAGCAGGAGTACCAGAATACTGTCGCTAACCCATATGTTGCAGCCGAGCGCGGTTATATCGATGACATCATCGAACCTGCCAGAACACGCGAGCGTATTGTCAGAGCTTTACAGTTGCTTCAGAATAAGCGGGATACCAATCCTATGAAAAAGCACGGGAATATTCCTCTATAGACTTGTTTTCGTATGGAAACGAGATTGGGATGCCCGCGATTATCAGGTAATACATCAGGGAGATCAAGATATGGTAAAGGTTTTTATTAAACGTAAGGTAGCCGATGCAAGTCTTGTTGAATTGATAAACCTGCTGAAACAGCTTCGTACCCTTACGCTGAACCAGCCCGGTTATGTCTCCGGTGAGACTTTACGACGCATGGACAAAGAGGGTGAGTGTGTGGTGATTTCAACCTGGCGCTCTCTGGACGACTGGAACGCCTGGATTACTAACCCGGACAGGGCGTCAATCCAGGGTGAAATTGACAGCCTGCTCGGTAAGCAGACCGAGTATGAGGTATATGGCTGATTACCCGCAAAAGGTAGTTGTCGAAGGGTGCTTTTTTTCTCCTAATCTTCGGCATCGAGGGAGAATGACCGCTCGCAGATAAGCGAGCGGAGTGAGACGCAGATATTGGGTTATGCGGGTCAGTCTAATTTTCACTTGATGCCTTAGCTTGGGGAAAAATTTGCAAACACCGACAGGCTCCCGGAAGAGTTTGTTTGATGAACGAAATAAAAGGGTGAACAGATGGCAGATAAGAAGAAAAAGATGGCAGCGGCTTTGGCTGCTGTGAGCGCCTACATGCAGGAGGAAGAGGCAGCTGTGCAGCAGGCCTCGGCAGTGCCATCCGTGTCCTCTGAGGTCGGGATCAGTCAATGGAGTTTCAGCGGCAGGCAGGAAATGATGGCTATGCGCCGCCTGGTCC
The DNA here is from genome assembly GCF_048381775.1 of Desulfosediminicola sp. NCBI lineage: Bacteria > Pseudomonadati > Thermodesulfobacteriota > Desulfobulbia > Desulfobulbales > Desulfocapsaceae > Desulfosediminicola > Desulfosediminicola sp. The sequence goes on from NZ_JBLXGE010000018.1 coordinate 75,067, forward strand.
AGTTACGGGTTTTTGATCGTTTTCGATAAAATTGCCGGCCTCGGCTGATGGTGACCTGCTTAAAAAGTAGAGTGAATCGAAGAAGCAGGGAAAGGGCAGCGCGGGGTTGCAGAATTTCACGGTAGTTCGGTAGGGCTACTGAGATGAGTAGAGGAGACAGCACAATGAGCGACAAGGTAAGAATGACCGCAATGAATTACGATGCTGACCGTCCGGCGGCAAAGAATCCTGTGAAAATCATGGATCTTTCCCTGCGTGACGGACATCAGTCCCTGTTTGCAACCAGAGGACGTACTGAAGATATGATCCCGGTCGCAGAACTCATGGACGAGGTAGGCTTCTGGGCCATCGAGACCTGGGGCGGGGCGACTTTCGATACCATGCATCGTTTCCTGAATGAAGATCCATGGCAGCGTCTGCGTACTTTGAAGAAGTATATTAAGAAGACCCCGTTCTCCATGCTGCTTAGGGCGCAAAATCTGGTGGGGTACCGGAATTATGCCGATGACCTTGCCTATGCTTTTGTCGACAGGGCTGCTGAAAACGGCATGGACGTGTTCCGTACCTTTGACGCCTTGAATGACTACCGTAACTTTGAGACTGTAGTTAAGCAGATCAAAAAGTGCGGTAAGCACTTCCAGGGTTGTATCTGCTACACTCTTACCGCACCCCGTCTGGGTGGTGAAGTGTACAATATCGAATATTATGTGAAGAAGGCCCGCGACCTGGAAGAGATGGGTGCCGATTCTATCTGCCTGAAAGATATGGCAGGGCTGATGTCCCCGTATGATGCGTATGCCCTGATTAAGGAACTGAAGAAACACGTCACGGTGCCGATTCATCTGCACAGCCACTTTACCTCCGGTATGTCGCCGATGACGCACCTCAAGGCAATTGAGGCGGGTGTTGATATTATCGATACTGTTATGACCCCGTATGCCTACCGTACGTCCCACGCAGCGTTGGAACCACTGGTTATGACACTTTTGGGTACTAACCGTGACACCGGTTTTGATATTAAGAAACTGGCTGTAATTAATGAAATCCTCGAAAAAGAGGTAATGCCCAAGTACAAGCATCTGCTGGACGATTCAAAAATGTCCATTATCGATATCAACGTTCTCCTGCATCAGACTCCGGGAGGTATGCTCTCTAACCTGGTGAACCAGCTGCGGGAGATGGATGCGCTCGATAAGATCGACGAGGTGTACAAAGAGCTGCCGAGAGTACGTAAAGAGCTTGGACAGATTCCGCTGGTTACCCCGACCAGTCAGATCGTTGGTGTGCAGACTGTAAATAACGTACTGCACGATACCCCGGAAGAACGGTATAAGATGATCACCGGTCAGGTAAAAGATCTTTGCTACGGTTTGTACGGAAAAACCGCAGTTCCAATTGATCCTGAGTTACAGAAGAAGGCGCTTAAGGGGTATCCGCGTGGTGAGGAGCCAATCACCAGCCGTCCGGCAGAGGTGCTTGAGCCAGAGCTTGAGAAGGCGAAAGCAGAAATTGGATCTTTGGCAAAGGATATCGACGATCAGATTCTCTATGCAATCTTCCCCGTTACCGGAAAGAAGTTTCTGGAATGGAAGTATGGCAAGGCCGAGGTGCCGGACAGCGTCAAGCCGATTACCATGGAGCAAGTGAAAGAGCGCGATGAGTTGGTGAAGAAAGCCAAGGCGGGCAAAGTAATTGAAAAACCGGAAAATGCTCCGGAGAAATCAGAGGCTGCCAGGACTTTCAATGTCTTTATCGACAACGAGTATTTTACGGTGGATGTTGACCCTGTTGGCGGCGCGCCGGTAATTTCTGCATCCGGTCCTGCTCCTGTACGTGCCGCAGCACCAGCGCCGGCAGCGGCTGCTCCGAAACCGACTGCAGCGGCAGCACCTAAAAACGGTGAGTCGGTCCAGGAGGTCAACGGCACACTGCTTACTGCGCCGATGCCCGGGATGGTCGTACGCTTTGAGAAGAAGGTTGGAGATGCGGTGAAAAAGGGTGATACCATTATGATTCTCGAGGCGATGAAGATGGAAAATGCCCTGGTTGCACCTTGTGACGGCAGCATTAATGCGGTTAATTTTAGTGTTGGTGACAGTGTGGTGAAAGGCGCGACTCTTGCTGTAATTGGTTAGCCTGAATTTCCACGAACATTGTGACCGAAGTATTAAGCCTTGGAATCCGCCGGTTCCACTTATGCAGGTATGGGCTGATGATGATCAGTCGCCGGCAGGATAGCTGCTTGATTTGACAAATATGGTCAAATAGTGCAAACGGGTAGAAGACCTTTAGGGATTCTACCCGTTTTTTTATGCATATATTCACATTTAAGGCGAAATCATGATTATTCGAGAACTAAATGGACACACTCCTCAATTTGGTAAGGATTGCTTTATAGCAGAGAACGCAACCATCATCGGTGATGTCATAATGGGCGATAACTGTTCTATCTGGTTCAGCACCGTGGTTCGAGGTGATGTTCACTATATTCGTATGGGGAACAAGGTGAACGTACAGGATGGCGCGGTAATCCATGGTACCTACCAGAAGTCACCGACAAATATCGGCAATAATGTTTCCATTGCGCACAACGCTATTGTTCACGGTTGTACTATCCATGACAATGTACTGATCGGCATGGGAGCTATCGTCATGGATGACTGTGTGGTGGAAAGCAACACGATCATCGCAGCCGGTGCGGTAATAACCAAGGGAACCCACGTAGAATCCGGATCGATATATGCCGGTGTTCCTGCCAAAAAGGTCAAAAATATCAGCCAAGAGCTGATCTCCGGTGAAGTTGAGCGGATTGCTGACAGTTACATAAAATATGCCGGATGGTATAAAGAAGAATTGATAGAGCAACACTGACAGAGCTCCGGGTATGAGCCCTGGTTTCTCATAAGAAATACGGGCTTAGCCCATTCAATAGAGGCCATCTGTATGAGTATAATTCTTGATTCTCCACTGGATATGCATCTGCATCTGCGGGAAGGTGAGATGCTGCAATGTGTGGCACCGCTGACAGCCAGGGATTTCGCTGGTGCGGTGGTTATGCCAAATCTCATTTCCCCGGTGGATTCTGAACATAAACTCTCTCAGTATCGAAGGGATATTGAAAGAGTATGTGGGCAGGAGCTGTTCACACCGTATATGACGCTGTTTTTCAAACCGTACAGTCTGGCTGAGCTTGAAAATGTGAAAGATCAGGTGATCGGCCTGAAATTGTACCCGGCCGGCATCACTACCCAGAGCGAAGCGGGGGTAACAGATTTCTCAGAAATTGAGGAAACCCTGCAGTACATGCAGGATCTCTCTATTCCACTCCTGGTGCATGGCGAAACCAGTGGCTTCGTGATGGATCGGGAAAGGGAATTTATTGAAGTCTATAGAGATCTGGCGGTCAACTTCCCGAAGTTGCATATCATTATGGAGCATATTACCACCGCGGATTCGGTGGAGTTTATGGAAAAGTATGACAATGTTTCGGCTACAGTCACTCTTCATCATCTGATGATCACGCTCGATGACGTAGTCGGTGGCTTTATGCAGCCGGATCTGTTTTGCAAACCCATAGCAAAGACGCCAAGGGACCGTGGGGCGCTACGATCCGCAGTGTTTTCAGGCAATCCCAGAATTATGTTTGGCTCCGACTCTGCCCCGCACCCCAGACACAGAAAAGAGTGTGTGGGATGCGCGGCTGGTGTTTTCACGGCGCCGGTGGCTTTGCCACTCCTGGCGCAAATCTTTGCGGAGGAAGGATGTCTCGATCTATTGCAATCATTTGTTTCTGATAACGCCTGCAAACGATACCGGATCTCACCACCTGAAAAACGGATAACACTTACTGAGAAAGAATGGGTGGTGCCCGAGTTATATGGCACGGTGCGACCATTCTATGGTGGTGAACGTCTGTTTTGGGCTGTTAAGCGGGATGGGGAATAACAGACGCCAGTCACCCCTCTATATCGCTGGAAATAATTGTGCTAATCAACCACACCGTCTTGCAGGCAGGGGAGTGACATCGCCTGCCTCAGTTCAGCTGCCCCTGCATTGCCGCCGCTCATCTGGATGGCAACCTTCCTGCCCTGTATGCGATCACGTATTTTTATCGCCGCCCGCAAGCACGATGCTCCCGCTCCTTCGGCCAGATTTCTGGTATGGTGGGCAGCCAGGGCAATTCCCTCGTAAAGCTCATCTTCAGAGAGCAGAATGAAATCAGCCAATTGATCCCTATAGAGCATAAAGGGTAATTCATAGGCGATGCCGGTGGCGACTCCCCCGGCAAAGGTGGTGTTGGGAGCTGAGACAAGAGTTTTTTCCCGCCACGAAGAATACGCTGCAGGCGCAGCTTCGGCCTGGACCCCTATAATATCAATCTGCGGTCGGATCTGTTTACATACGGTGATGGCTGCCGCAGCCTCGCTCCCCGCGCCAATTGGGATGATAAGCACATCCAGATCCGGCACCTGTTCAAGGATTTCTAAAAAACCGGTTGCGACGCCATTGATCAGATGAGGTTCGTTGGCGGGATGGACCAAGTAAAGGTCACGTTCATTTTCTAACTGTTTAACCTTTTGGCCGGCTTCTTCAAAATTAGCGCCGTGTTCTATAAGTTCTGCACCGGCATCTCTAATGGCTTGCATTTTGAGCGGGTTAGAACCTTCGGGTACCACTACAACTGCCGGGAGCTCAGATTGGTGTGCGCTGGTGGCAACAGAAATACCATGATTGCCTGTGGAATAGGTGATCACTCCGTTTGGTGGTGACGACTTCCGCCTGAGGGTATGCATCAGGTTCATGCTGCCCCGGATTTTGAATGTTCCTGTGAGGTTTTGATTTTCATGTTTTACATAAACCTCAGTACCTATGAATCGGTTGAGGCTGGTATAACTTCGTAATGGGGTTGGCCTTAGAAGAGGCCGCAGCACTTCACGGGCTGCCAGCACGTTGGATAAAGACAATAATTGAAGAGAATCCTGCATATTTGTTCCTCCTTAAACTTGGTACCAATCCTGTTTGCTGAAAATACACCATTGGGGGGGCAGTTGTTCTGCAAAGGCTAATAATAGCTGTAGTTAAGGCGGATAAACAGATGCAAAATCAGAAAAAACCAATCGGCACAGAATGAGGGGTGAAGGGCGGGATTTCCGGTAATCTGCCCTCCGGTTGGCTGAGATTACCTGTGAAGTTGGCGAATAGTTGCGAGTATCCTGAACGCTTTTGGGCGTGTCAGGCGTTCTACAATCATGAGTGCGACCAGGGTAAAGAGCCCGGCAAAGAGGACCTGGGCGATACGCAGATAAAAGTTCGCGCTGGCTGTGGCATCTACCTGAGTGGAACTGCCAAGCAGGACAAGAAAAGTAGTAAAGCCGGAACTGAAGGCGGGTGCCATCGGCCCACCGGTTACAATAATTCTGGCAAAGAGCAGGGTGGCCAGAAATGTAACAGCGATGAGGAAAATGTAGGTTGGACAAAGTACCAGCAAGTTATAGTTTACAATGATTGCTATGCCGCCGATGCAGGTGGCAGTGGCATTAGCTTTTAGTGTCTTGATCGAACTGTTCTTGTTCGGTGTGCCGGCCATGATGCAGATGTAGATCATCGCCAGGGCATACTGGCCCAGGTTGAAGAAGAAGAAGATCATTACGGCGGCTAATGCAACCAGGGTACTGACCAGGGCCAGGCGGATACGTTCAGAGTGTGGCACCGTCACTGTAACCGCTTGGCTACGAGCATCAGCTTTTAAGTTGGCAGCAGCTGGTGGAGAAGTCGATAAGAGTCCATGGAAAAATCCTGCCAATAGCAGTCCGCCAGCCATGTTCAAAACCAGATAGGTGGCAACTACCGGAGCTACACCTGCTCCGGCAAAGGCTGAGATAGGAACCAGAGTAACACCAAGGGTCATGAACAGTGTTGCCATTGGTGGCGAAGCAGGTGTGTCATTATAATAAATGAGAAAAAACAGAACTGTATACAGGGGAATACAGACCAGGGGGTAGTTAAGAAAAAACTCACTGATGATTATTCCACAAAACAGAGCAAAGACGAGACGAAACAGCAGGGTGATTGCTGATCTGGCGCCCATCCACATGGGTATGGCGAGGAACATGAAAGTAAAGATCGGGGTGATAAAATAGAGGGGCCAACTGAACCCGTAGCTTATCGCCACAGAGGTTGTTACGCCAACGGCCAACCGTAATATGGTCAGGCTTGCTTTATCCATGATCTGCCGTCAATGGAGATGGGAGAGTATGCTGATGAAGCGAATCCAGAAACCGGCCAGAGTGTTCTGGATTGGCCGATCACCTGTGTAGACCAGTACATTTGCCTGGCCGCCAACCCGCATATAGTCGTTGGCCCGGTCATCGGTGAAGGTGATGAGAACAGGCATATGCTGTGCCTGCCGGAGCCAGCCCTGACTTGGCTGAATAGTGGAAAGTCCGCCAATGGGATCGTCGGCGTTGTCGGAAACACCATAGCCGATGCTCATAACCCGGCCTTCAAAAATTTGGCCCGGTGCCGAATCAAGGACAATATCAACCGTGTTGCCCGGTCTGATGTTCATCAGGCAGTTTTCCCTGAAGTTAGCCTGAATCCAGATTAATTTTGTGGAGATAAAGGTCATCAGCGGCGTGCCGATGCTGGCATAATGACCTACATCAATGAGCAGGTTGGTGATTATGCCTTCAGATGGGGCACGAATGTAACTTCGCGATAGATCAAGCTGGGCAGATTCAAGTGCAATGAGTGCGGATTGAACTTTGGCGTTATCTTCTCCAGCATAACCCAGCTGGCTTTTTGCTTTACTCAGTTCCGACCTGGCGCTGGCAAGCTTTGCTCTTGAGGCAGCAATCCTGGATCGTGCATCGTCTGCTCTTGATTGTGAGGCTGCGCCCTTGGCTGCCAGGCCGATGATCCGCTTCCCTTTTACCTCGGCGTTGGCCAGATTTGCCTCCGCCTCGGTAACTTTTGCCTGGGCTGTGGTTACTGCGGCCACGTCGGCTTCTGAGCTTTGGGTTGCCTGCTGCAGTTCTGTCTTGGCCCTTTGTACGGCCAGGTTGTAGTTGGCCCTGTCGACAACAGCTAGAATTTGTTTTTCTTCAACACGTGAGTTATTGCTGACAGTAACTTCGGTTATATGTCCTGATACTTGAGGTACTATCGGTACAACAAAGGCCTCAAGTCTGGCGTTGGCTGTATACGGGGTGAATTTGTCTGCAAGCACATAACAGACAAGGATAAGCAGGCAAAGAACAATGGCGGCCCTAATCCAGCGATTGACTGACGAAGATGATGGGCTGGTTTCGGCAGGAGCGGTTGCCTCTGTCTCCTGATTGCTCTTTTGAGAGTGCCCGTTAACTGTATTCTGCTTGTCGTCTGTCATATCTTGTTGAGCTGAATGAGGATTTTTACTTTTGAACCTTATCTCCAGACTCCCTCCGGTCAGCCGCGTAGTTACCGACCAGCCAGGCGATGATCACAGCGATGAAATATTGCCCGAAAATTGCCTCCATCTGGCACAATGCACCGGCACCGGGAGTCTGAGGCGTTATATCTCCATAACCTAGTGTCGTGAGGGTGACCATGCTGAAATAATTGAAAACAATTAAATGATTTCCACTTGTTTGTTCAAGCAGGGCGCCGCTGAAAGAGTCGGGGCTCAGCAAATACATAAGTGTGTAGGCGGAACCCCACAACATCCCCATAATCAGATAGAAGCAGAGGGTTGCGTAGAGTACTCCAAGAGTTACCCGCTCTGTCTTTCTGAGCTGCCCGGCGTACGACCAGATCAGTAGCCCGAAGTAGGCGATTTGCATAACATAGGCGCCATGTTTACTGAGTCTGATAAATTCAAAAATTCCGAGCCAATAGAGAACCAGCACAACAGGAAGCAGAGCTATGGCGATTGAGCGGTGATGCTTATATTTGGCAACGGAATAGATGCTGAAAAATAGTATGGCCGAGAGCATAAGATGGGCAAAAATCGCAAGCGATGGATACGGCGTGAGAAAGGGACTACCAAAGAGATAGATCAGCAGAAACCCGAGCAGATTTCGAAAGCTGCTGGTATTGATCGCCTCTTCTGAGCGGTGTTGTTTCATTGAGTTGCCTTGGCTGCAGGGATGTTATCGAGAAATTGACCCCAGTCTGTTCGTACTTCCATAGCGTTGATGTTGAGCTGGGAGATTGCGGCAGGCCTGTTGTCGGCTGTCCACCCTCCGCCCATGGCTTTATAGAGCGCTATGGTAAAACTGCCTATCCGTCCCTTTGCCTGGGCGTGCTGATCCTGCCTCTGGGTGAGCGACCTGATGGAATCGAGTACGCGCTGATAGTCGGTAAGTCCTTCTGTATATTGCAGGGTCGACAGTTCTGTAGAGCGTTGTGAGGTCAGCACACCCTGCTGCAGATATTCGGCCTCTCTTTTGGCCAGAACCAGGCTGCTCATGGCATTTTCAACTTCCCGGGCTGCATTGAGTACCGTATCCTGATAACTGACTATGGCCTGCTGTAGCCGGGCATCCTGGATACGGATATCATTTTTCAGTCTGCCGTATTGGAAAAGCTTCCATGAAAAAGTCGGGCCAAAGGTATAACTGAAATTGTCGGAGTCGAAGAGATCTCCCAAGTTATCTGAGCCACTGTCAGAAGTGGAATAACCAAGTGAACCCAACAGGCTGAAGCTTGGATAGAGTTCCGTTATGGCGATACCCACACGAGCGCTTTGGGCGGCGGCCTGCATTTCAGAGCGCTTTACATCCGGTCGTCTGCGTAATAATTCTGCAGGAGCACCAATCGCAATTTTTTCAGATACTTCAGGGATTCCTTCCCGTTCCGCAATGAGCCCCTCTATTTCTCCGGGCAGCATGCCAAGTAGCACCGCCAGCCCGTTTTGAGCAGTGCGAAGTGATGACTTGAGGTTGGGGATAGTCGCCAGGGTGGTGGATTGCAGTGTCTCTGCCTGCAATAGGTCAAGTTCGGTGACTACGCCGGCCTCAAGCTGAATTTGGATAAGTTGCAGAGACTCCTGCTGCAATTTGGCATTTTTTTGGGCGAGTGCAATTCGTTCCTGCAGCGTTCTGATATCAATGTAGGTCTGAGCAACCTCCGCAGTTAAACTCACCAGAATATCATCATAGTCTGCCAGCGAGGAGAAGAGAGAGCTGTCAGCGGATTCAATGGCACGGCGAAATTTACCCCAGAAGTCAAGTTCCCAGGCAACATCAAGGCCTGCGCCCAGTGACGTGAAATATCTCTCTTGAGCGGGCTCCGGTATGCCGGTCCTTAAGAGTTCGCCGTTGGCCTCCTGAAGCTGAGGGTAGAGATTACCGCGTACTCTGGCTAGATTTGCTCTCGCCTCAAGAATGCGAAGGCCTGCCACCTGCAGGGAGAGGTTCTGGTTTGCCGCCATTGTGATCAGGGTGCTGAGCACCGGATCGTTGAATTTCTGCCACCAGCTGGATAACTCTTCCCGCTGACTCAGGGTGGCATAGTTACTTTGGTCGGAATACCATTGATCAGCTATAGGGGCGTCTGGGGTTGTGAAATCAGGGCCGAGTGGACTGCAACCGCAGTTGGCGATAAGCAACAAGAGAGTCGGCCATATGATTTTATGACTGATCATTTTTGTACTTTGTCTGGTTGTGGCTCGTTCTTGTCTTTTGGTGATTTGTTTTCATCGTAATCGTTCACCCAGGCAATGAACAGGGTATAGCTTATTGCGACGATAACCGCCCCGACGAAAAGCCCGATTATGCCAGAAGAAATCATACCGCCTAGAGCCCCGATGAGGATCACGATCATGGGTGCATTAACACCACGACCCATGAGGATCGGTTTGAGAAGACTGTCGCAACCGCTGACCAGTAGAGCCCAGATCAGAAAGACCACCGCCGGTACGGTAGAGGTAAAGGTAAATACCCAGGCGGCAATGGGGCCCAGTATCAGTACCGCAGGTAGTTGGATTACGGCGAGAATCAAAACACCGAGCGCCCAGAATCCGGCAGCGGGAACACCTGCCGCGACCATGCCGATAGCAGCAAGCGTTGCCTGGATGATAGCGACGCCGATGACTCCCTGCATAACTCCCCTGATTGTAGCGGTTGCAAGAGGGACCATTTCTTTGGCTTTGTTACCTAAAAAACGGTTGGCAACTTTGTTCATGACCACAGCGCCCTTTGGGGCGGTGGCAAGTAACACCGCTGAGATGGCGATGGAGAGAATAAACATCAAAAGTCCTTGAATCCCTGAACCTGCCTTGGCAAGCAGGAAGGTTGCAAAAGAGCGCACTTGGGGTTTAAAGCGCTTCAGCGCCGATTCAAGATTTGTGGAGGCAAGCTTCCAGGCCGAATATGACGGCTCTCCGATAATCGGCCATTGGCGAATATTTTCGGGTGGAGCGGGGATATGCAGGTTGCCCTCTTCAAGCTGTTCGGAAAACGTCTGTACACTCTCCACCGATTCGGCCACCAGCATAACCGTAGGCACAACTAAGGCAGTAATCACCGTGAGAGCAAAGAAAGTTGCATAAAATTTTCTTTTACCTGCTGCTTTCGCGGAAAGCTTTTCTATCAGCGGGGCGACTGCGACAGCAATAATTACCCCCCAAAGAAATGGCATAATAAAGGGCGTGACTATGCGAACTGTGGCAAAGGCCAATATAGCGATCAGAGCAATACGAATAGCTGCTTCTACAAAAACTTTCTCCAGGTTGTACTGTTGTGTTTCCCGTGTATCCATAACAATCCTTTGGCTCGGCAAAAGGAAAGAACGTTAAACAATATCCGGCAAATGCATATCTGCGGCGAGGGAACGACGTCAAGCTGCCTGAAAACGAAAGTATGCCGGGACAGGTGGAGTCCCCTGCTGTTAGTGTGCTGATACTACAGTCAGTATAGGCCCTGTATTGAGAAAATTAAAGAAATCTCTGTATTGTGAGGGGCTGCAGGAGAAGGATAGGCTTTGGCCAGCTCAAGGTGCTGTGGCGGAGACAACAAGGCTATACCAGTACTGAGTATGAAAGTAACCGGGATGTCCTGGTATTTCATTTGACGTCAGTGAGGCCGCGCTTACGTTTGATCTTGTCCGTAAGCATTTTGTACGCAACATAGTATTTTAAGATATTCTGAACATATCGTACAGTTTCCCGACCTATTCGCCTGGAGGCGATAATTTCGACATTGTCAAACCATATATTCGGGTTCAGGCCCTCATTTTCTGCCTCTTTCTGGAGTTGTATTATCTTGGCAGGTCCGGCATTGTATGCCGCCAGACACATCAGCCAGCGATCGAACTGGTCCATGTTCTCAGACTCGGAAAAATATCTGTCTGCCAGGAACCTCAGGTATTTGGTGCCTGCGTGGATATTGTTTTCCAAGGTATTGATATTGCCGATAGCCACTTCTTGTGATTTGGCTGTCGAAGGCAGTATCTGCATGATTCCGACGGCGCCTTTAAGGCTGATAGCATTCTGGTCCAGTCGTGATTCCTGATAGGCAAGAGCTGTGAGGAGTAATGGGTCAAAGTCGTATTTCGTCCCATATTTTTCGAAAAAAGGCTCAACCGTCATGAACTTAGTCAGGTTGTCTGCGTGGGTAGCATCTGTAATGTAGCTGGTGTCTTTGAGGTAGCGGTCAAACTGTATGTTTCCCCAGAGCGTGCCCCGTTTGTGGGTTGCCAGAAATTCGTCGATTATTTTTTTAAGCTCAGGGTTGTTTTTACGGATGCCCCAGGCAATGTTCCCTTCAGTCCCGACCTTTACATCGGGATGAAGGCGGATATTATCAAAAATTTCATTCCAGAAATCTGCTTTATGATCGTCCATAACGATTGCCGGTATCATGTTGGCGTTTACCATCTCCAGCAGGTCTTCGTCTTCAAAGTTCTCGTTGGCTATAGTGAGATTGATCTGTTCAATTCCTTTTTCCTTGAACTGCTCGTTCAGCTTCAGCAGATTCTCATAGTAACTGGAAGATTCCCTGACATATATTTCAATCCCTGCAATTTCTTCAACGCTATGCAGAGTTTTGTATGATTTGGGAGTTATCAGGATTTCGTTGACGTCTGTCATGAAGGGATCACTGAAATCCACTTGTTCCAGGCGATTTTCAGTGATAGTGAGATTCCCCATGATAATATCGCCGAATCCCTCATTAAGTTTTGTCAGAAGGTCTTTCCTGGCGGTGGGTACCACAACTAACCAGATGCTGAGGCTGGGATTATTCAATTTTGAATTGACGTATGCTTCAAACTTTTTAGCGCTGTCATAGCTGAGCCCGCGAGGTTCGGCGCCGTCATAGAAAAAGTATGTTTTGCTGTATGGAATAAGGACGCGGATAAGTCTGCGCTCAAGAATTTTATCGAAATCACCGGTAAAGGGAATATTCTTTTGAAGAATCGCCTCATGATCTATCTCGTTTGGAAAAGCGGCAATGGTACAGGCCGGATGGATAAGCATGGTTGCGGTTATTGCTGTCAGCAGAATAGAGATGAACTGATAGGCCCTGTTCAGTAATGAGTGATTACACATATACACACTGGAAACGAATAACTGGATTAATTGGTGGATTTAGACAATAGTAAAAAATTACCGCATAAGGAAAAATACGAGAATATCAACTTCCATCAGACCGGTAGTCTCTCCTTGGCTGACTGGCGTAAAGGGCAATATCAACCTGAGATAATATAGTTCATGATCGGCACCTTGGCAAAAAGACATCCCGCAGCAATACAGTTCTGCAGCTGCCTGTTCCTGCTTATTGCGTTGTTGGGGTGCAGTAAGAGTAACCTCGGCTTAAAAGATACGCCTGCCATCACCGAGGAAAGCTGGCGTTCGAATATCATTGCGCCGGCGGAGTATATTGAGGCACTGGAGCAGTCATCATTGATATATCTTGAGCGGGATGACAATGTGCAGATTCCCGTGCGGGTGTTTGGTGAAGAGGGAGAAAACTATCCTGTTGTTTTTACCCATGGTCTGCAAAGTCATTCTGCATGGTTTTCTTTATCAGCGTCTTTACTGGCTGAACGTGGCCATCCGGTTTATGTGTTTGATCGAAGCGGTTCCGGGCTAAGTGCCGCTCCACGTGGTGATATCAAAGATTTCAAATTATGGGCGAAAGAAATCAGTGAAGTCGCCGAATATGCGCTTGCCAGACATGGTTATGATCGACATTTGCTGGTCGGGCACTGCTTCGGTGCGATACCGGCGACGGTGTATGCATATCTTTATCCTGGTAAAGTGCAGGCGCTGGTACTTACTACACCGGCGTTCTACACCAGGACCAGTATTCCTTTCAGCGATATCCTGAGGATCGGTTTCAGTAAATCCGGAGAACGGGATTTTCTGGTGCCGGTAATGCTACAGCCGGAACTCTTCTCTGAGTTGGATGAATACGAAGTGTTTATTGAAAGTGACACCCTTGCCTTGCGGGCAGCAACGGGAGATTTTTATTATCAGGTAAATGAAGCGAGAAAATTTATCACCCGTCAGGTAGACTTGCTCAAAGTACCTCTCTTTGTCGCCCTGGCCGGTGAAGATCGCATTGGTGATAACCGGAAAAATGAAAAATTCTTCGACAAGATACCATACCCGGATAAGACGCTGGTAACATACGAGGATGCCCGGCACATTCTGGAATACAGCCCTGAGAGACAACGGTTTTTTACAGACCTTCTCAACTGGCTGAATGAACGGGATGAATTTGTCCACCATTGAATGGAAGGGTGGGCGAGTAGTTATTCCAATTTAGCGTAAAGACTATTATGGCTGCAATACGATCATTCGAACTGTTTTTACTGGACATCCCGTTTAAACACTCTTTCAAGCATGCGGCAGCAAGCAGGAAAACCAGTTCCAGTATTTTCCTCAAGTGTACTGTCGAAAGTGGTGATGGGGCTGATTCCCCCGGAGTGCACTACGGTTATGGCGAATGTCTGCCAAGATCCTATGTCACCGGCGAAACACGCGATGGAGCGTTTAAACTGTTACAAGACACTCTTCTCCCTGCATTGCTGGGCATGGAGTTTGATTCGCTTTCCCAGTTGATTCCTTTCCTGTCCGAATGCAATGGCAAAGCGCCGGTTGATTGGCTTGATCCGGAGACTCCTCAGACTGCAGCCTGGGCCGCTGTGGATCTTGCCCTGCTCGATGGGTTTGGTAGAGCTTTTGCTGAACCGGTCAAGCTGACCAACAACGCATTACCTGCTGATAACATCCGCTATAGTGCTGTGCTTTCTGCCGAGAAGGGGTGGAAGGCGGTAAAAATGGCGCTTGTCTATAGATTGTATGGTTTTCGTCAGGCCAAGCTAAAAGTAGAAAAAAGAGATGCGGTCGAAGCAGCCGGATTTTGCCGAAAGCTTCTGGGCAGCAAGTTCGATATCCGGGTGGATGCCAATATGGCCTGGGAAATTGATGAGGCGGTCGAGGTTATGCAGGAGCTGGCAAAGTTTGGTATTCGCTCGTTCGAACAACCGACAGCGGCAGATGATATTGGTGGTCTGGCGCGGCTCGTTAATGAAACGGGGCTTGAAGTAATGGTGGATGAAAGCCTTAATGATGCTGAATCGCTGGAAAAACTTATCGAGCAGGAGGCCTGTACTTCGGTCAATGTGCGGATTTCCAAGTGTGGTGGGCTGGTTGCCGCGTTTAACCGCTGCAAACGCGCAATAGAGGCTGGTATGATCATCCAGGTAGGCGCTCAGGTTGGTGAAACTTCTCTTCTGTCTTCGGCCCAGCTCATTTTATTGGCGGCTGTGCCCGAGGTTCGGTATGCCGAAGGGTGTTTCGGCCTGTATCTTTTGCATGAGGATCCGGTCAGCCCACTCAAACAGTTTGGTTACGGCGGAAGTCTGCCGCCAATGCCGGCCGGTCCGGGATTCGGGATTGAGGTGGATGAGGGAATGCTCAGGCGCTATAGTCGTAAAACGGTTGAAGTGAAATGATGTATTGATTTCTGATTACCCCTGATCTTCGGCTTGAAAAGGAGAAGATCAGGGGTGTGAAGTGAGAGGAGGCAGGTGTGAGACGTGGCAGATTGGCAAGTGGCCCTCCTTGAATCGATTCATTATATCAAGTTGCTGGGGCTCTTCCTGTAAGAGTGTTACGGTTGTCAGGCAGGTCTTTGTGGTTTAGCCTGCATCAATATTATGGAAATTGTTTACATGTCCTTTTGAAGAGGGTTCCTGGTAGACTATCTGCTGAATATTGAACTGCTCCTTCATCCGTCTGAAAAAGTGTTCACGGGTATCAGAGTCTTTCAGCTTCCCATTAACTGCGCTAAGCTGAATGGTAAAGTCATCAGATAATGTTACTTTTGTTTTGGGAGACAATTGAACAACCTGTGACTCAATCTCGGCGAGCATAGCTTTTTTCCTTAATTGAGCTGTTGAATCAGGTGTTTCCTGGAATTGCTTTTTCCCTATTGTTTTAATAATAATATCTACGATGTCATCGACTGTTAGCGAATCTACACAGAAAACCATATCATAAAGACGGCTGTCCCATGTGTCCTTCCCATAGAGGCTAAGCCCCCATTTCCGTCGTTCTTCATCATCTTTCTTCAGGTTGTAGAGAACTTTTTCAGGTGAACTGTTTTTCTCCCTTCTCATTTCCTCCTGAATCCGGTCTTCCATTTTCGCGTTTATCCGGATTTTGAGAACATGGGGGATATCCTGAAGGAAGAAATGACCTGCTAAGCCGTGGTAAATTATATTTCCTCTCGACATACAGGAAAGAAAGGAGGTCTTGAAAAAGCTTATGTATCTCTCCCGTCCATTACTGAAACGATCCAGCACTGAGGGAGCATTGTGAAGAGCATTTTTTAGCTTAATTTCCGGGGTGTTAAACTGGTCTGAAGCACTTACCAGAATCTCGCGGGATATACACTCATAATTGAGTTCCCCGGCAAGTCTTTCCGCCACTTCTTTACCACGACTGTATGAACCTCTGGAAATTGTTATGACCGGCATAGGTCCTCCTCAGGTTTGGCCTTTTAAGGCATTCATCATAATCTGCGATTATGGCATACAAGGAGATCTTGAAGAGTGAAGAAACGAAATACTCACATTCTGATAAACGAACTGCAGTTCTCTGACGATAACAGCCACTACATAGTAGTGTATAACTCTATAATAATTTATGCTAATTTATTATGACGAAAGGTGCTGGATTCGTACAATAGGTGCAACAGACTGAAGATGGAAAAGCGAGAGAGTTGTCCATGGTGTCAGCTCCTACACTTAACCAAGGTCTGCACTGTATGAAACAACACAAAAACTACCGACAAAAGACGCTCAGGAAGCCATAAACATAACAAACGATCTCCGGAAACTGATCGTATTATTTCTGAATCTTTAGCACCTGGCTGGTCTCCTGAAGCAATAAGTCAGAGGATGAAAGTTGAATTGCCGCCTGAATCGGCCCCATGCCTAGTACTGGCTACACACGAACTTATAACGATAAAGCGTGTGGATGGATGTTATTCAGTCGACTGCCAAGGCATGGTAAAAAACGTTGGAAAGGTGGCAAGAGAAGACATCTGGCGGGAGCTTCGTTTGATACCTCAGCGACAGGATATTTCAAAAAGACCTGCAATTGTAGCCAGGCGCAGTCGCATTGGTGACTGGGAAAGGGAGGCTGTCCACGGCAAGAAAGGGTTACCTGATGACACTTGTTGCTCGAATGAGCAGGTTCACACTGGTTCGACGAAGTTCTAAGAAAACAAAAGATCAGGTGGCCTCAGTAATGACAGCGTTGTTGAGAAAGTGCCTGAGGTCCGAACAATTACCCTTGGCTAACGGTTCGAAAATTGCCGATCATTTAACAGTTTCTGAAGCGACAGGGGCGGAGATTTAATCTGCCAAGCCAGATGCGAGTTGGCAGCGTGGAACCAATGAAAACACAAATGGCAGGATCAGGCGCTTCTGGCCCAAGGGATTTGATATCTCATCTCTGTCGGAGCAGAAAATAGAGGATAGGATTTTATTGTTAAACCTAACACCGAGAAAGGTACTTGGAGGGCTAACTCCCTTGGAAGCCTTTTAAGGTAAGAGTGTTGCACTTATTACTTAAATCTTGCATACGTCATAGTTAAAGAGAATAATATGTTTACAATATTTGGAAAATTATTTCGAAAATCAGATGGTATAGAAGATGGCGAGAATGAATTATGGGTAATGATACAAGAAAATTCATTCTTTAGGGATAACAGCCACCTTGCTATAGTTGATGAACTTGCTGAAATAATAGAAAATAAGAAATTGGGTGAATTCGATGGACATAGTAGCGGCGCCTATCAGTTAGAAGTAAATTTTTTAGAAGTTCGTAACTATAACAAAGTTAAGGGAATTATTATTGATTACTTTGCTGCAAAGTATCCAGGTCTTGAGTATACTATATCTCAAGGCTATGAAACAATATATGAGAAGTTAGAATGTGTTAATTGATAGTGTCATTTTTAGCTGGCACACTCGTTCTTCGTTTACTCACTAAGAACGTACCTCGTCTCCAATCTTATAGATAAAAGGTCTTTTGTCCTTGAAAAATTATATGCAATAAATATTCGGGACGGACCCAGAATGAGTGCTATGGAGCCTATCTTTTTGGTGTTTTTCTTGGAGGAATTGGGCTTTAAAAAATCAAAGGAAAATCAATTTATTCTAAAAAATATTATAAATTTAAAACATAAACATACTGGTAAAGCACCGAACTTGGAAGTTTAACTCGCTTCGCTCTCGAAATTCCGGAGAGTGGGGTGTTAGTCACTTACTCATTTCATCCCACCATGACAGCCTCTGAATTTGAGGTCTTCTAACGGAACAGATGATGAAAAAAACGATACTATTATTGAGGTTGAGTTACTGGATCGCCGCAATAGCAGATTTCGTTATTGCCATCCTTGCCTGGATACCGGAAAGGATGGGTTTAGAGGAAATTGCTTATCCGATGGGGCTCTTTTCTGTCATTGCATTCTCTTGGACCTTAATGTTGCTAATGGCTGACAGAAAACCAATTGAACGAAAGTGGGTGCTGATTCCAACTATTATCGTTGTTACATTGATCACCATGGTAAGAACCATATTTTCTCTGGGCGAAACTATTGAATTTAATTTGGCACTGTTTCTTTTTGCAATTGCTCTGATTATTCTTATGACGTACAGCTATTATTATGCGAGCAAACAGGAAACAAACAGATGATACTGTTCTAAGTGTGCCTAAAGGCAAAATTTAGTGGCAAAGTGCCGGCTACGCACGCACTCTAAGAAAAGTAGGCCAGCCCCCAATGAAATACGTTGAAATAAATGAAATTTAACAGTAACCAAATCATTCAAATCTATATACAATATGTTGCGGCTTCATTTGAAGAGCAAAAAAAATACACCCTTTTTACGGTATTAATGTTAATTGTCGGCGGTATCACGGGATTTGCTGATGTTCTGGGGATTAACGAAGAAGTAAACAAAA
Organism: Desulfosediminicola sp.; assembly: GCF_048381775.1. NCBI lineage: Bacteria > Pseudomonadati > Thermodesulfobacteriota > Desulfobulbia > Desulfobulbales > Desulfocapsaceae > Desulfosediminicola > Desulfosediminicola sp. Next base: position 93,530 of record NZ_JBLXGE010000018.1, read on the forward strand.
TGGTTTTAACTTTTGTAGCTCAATTTCAAAAATTTCATGGAATTGAACTGTTTACCAAGATTTTTTATCAAAATGCGAGAGCGGCATTGATTGTAATACTAGCTGGAATTATTTTTTCCATCTTTCCTGTCTTTGCTGCTATAACTAATGGATTGATAATAGGTTGTGTTGTTTCTACTTCAAAAAGTAATATCGGCATAAGTAGTCTTGAAAGTATATTGCGGTTAATACCCCATGGTATCTTTGAAATTCCAGCTTTTGTGCTTGCAATAGCACTAGGAGTAAAATTGGGGCTATGGCCTTTTAATACAAATAAAATTGAATACATTAAAACCACCCTCAAAAGAGCTGCCCACAACTATATATTAATAATAATCCCGTTATTAATCGTGGCAGGTTTGATCGAAGTAGCACTTATAGAGATAAGCATAAATTAAAAAAACATAACAGGCACGCACCCCTAGATTTAACATTGTGTGCGTAGCTGCAATATAGGAATCGAATGAAATTACCCAAACAGTTAGCGAAGGAAGAAATCGAATCAGAAGTTCGAGCAGCACTAGAAACAGAGAGCATCCAACTTTGTAGCGATTCGAAAATGTATATTCCTGTTTTGCAACTCAACCAAGAGTTGCGTAAGCAGATTTTCTCTGCGAAATTTCGTGGTGAATTGATAATTGGTTCAAGGTCTGTAGAAAAGACGTTAGAAAATGAACAGCACGG
>NZ_JBLXGE010000019.1:0-80033 GCF_048381775.1 Desulfosediminicola sp.
TTTTCAAATCCTGGAAACACCTCTGGCTTTGTTTTATAGACGCCAATAAATTTTCTATTATCATTTGCGTATACAGTAACACTTAGCAATAGCGTTAGTGTGAAGACGAGATATTTCATTTGTAGTGATAACGTGGATATAACCGGCGAGCTTCAGCGAGTCCGTGTTTATAGTTTTGTTAGCTTCATATATTAATATTATCTTTAGAGACAATATTGTACTGATGCTATTTCTTGGTTGCCAAATGTTCATTGAAGTTTTTCATTATTGCCCTTAAAATTTCGCGCATTTCTAAGTAGCGAAGTTCATTGTTTCGTATATCTACTACTGGTAGTTTTTTTGCCTCATTGTATGCCTTATTCATGTTATTGCACAATAGAAGCTTGAAGTACTCACTTGAAACGTTGTTAAACGTCTCTTTGTATTGTTTTATAAATATGTTACCTAACAACTCACATAATAACCCAGAGATAATAACTATAGACCCTGCCTCAATTGACTTCTTGAAGATTGTTAAATAAATTCCAATAAGAACTGTAATGGCAGCAAGTGAACAGAAACCGACGTTTATGTAAAATAGTATATTTAATTGTTTCTTGATTTTTGTATAATAATCTTTCAGATCTCCTTCATCTAGAAAATTGATATCATCCCTTTTTGCGAATTCTCTATCTGCTTCATTCTCATCTCTTTTTTTGGTTATATCTTGCTGCACTTACTTCTCCATAATTTTTTCAATAGCTAACGTGTAATATGGGACTAGTCCCTTTTTGGGGCAGAACCCCACTCTGTTCGACTCATTTCATCGTCAAAGATTGCGACTTCCTCATAACCTCCCCAAGCAACTTCGCTGCTTCGATAACCGCTATGTAATCGGAATGGCTATGCAAATCTCATCATATGCCACAACACAAAAAGTTACAATAACAAACCTGCCACGTCATAAACGTCCTATAATGCGTAACTATCCGTGATATAGAACTAGTCCCATATCATGCAATTCTGATATTTTCATCAATTTTGAATGTGAGAAAACCCTGCAAATTGGCAGTTAACGCTGTCTTATAATACGCTATATCTCTTGATATAGGACTAGTCCTAATATGTACAGCTATCCAGACATCCTCCAGTTTCCCATGTATTTTCGGCTCCTCTAACTGTCCCATTTTGGAAGCATTCTTTAATTAGCATCTCACGTTGCCCATATTGACTCACTGCAAACAAAAAAGCCACATCCCGCAAGGGATGTGGCTTTATCAACTTTTATCGCAGTGAACCTGAATCAGGCCTAGCCCTACTGCACCTTGGCTACATCATACTTCGCACCTTTCCAGGCAAAAATCCCGCCCGGGTGACGAAGTACGTTGGTATAACCAAGTTTGGCCGCCCACATTGCGCCATTATGACTTCTGGTGCATTTGACGAAGCCGCAATAAACGACAATCTTCTTATTTTTGTCAGGGCCAAGGAGTGCTTCATAGTCAGCAATCGATTTCCCATCTGTTTCTTTAGTATCCCATTCGTTCATGTCCGGAATCGGGAAGAGAAACTGCTTTGCTCCAGGAATATGATTCTTTTTATAGCTGGCCTCATACGGCATGGTATCTATAATCAGCAAATCTTCATCAGCTTCAATGGCCTTTTGCAGCTCTTCAGTGGTAATTACGTCGTAGCCTCCACGCTGAACCTCTCTCGAGAGTTTTACTGCTGAGGCCTCTGTGGTAACCTCTTTTGCAAACTTTGACGTACCAAAAGCAAATGCGTTACTGCAAAAACACAGCGGAACAACTACCAACAGTGCACATAAAATCTTTTTCATGGTCTTTCTCCAAATAAATTAGGAAGTAATCGATATGAATGCCAGAAGCAGTAGGTCATCGGAACACAAAGGAGCAGATCGCGGAGCAGTGCCACTCTAAGACCTGAAAAGGCTTTATGCTCAGCGTCTTCCGGGCCAAAACAACCGCAATCTATATCCAATCCGAGCCAGATACCGTATGTAAGGACAGCTATAAACACAATCATGAGCAGGGCTGTTATCCAAAGACCAGCATTTTCCCCCTTGACCAGGAGAAACGCCGCTACCAACTCCATAACAGGAAGTATAATAGCTGTCGGTAGCAGCAGAAAATCCGGAAGCAGGCCATAAGCCCCAATGATCTCTGCAAACGCAACAGGATTGGCCAGCTTGGGTACTCCGGCCAAAATCATTACTCCGGCCAGCAACCAACGCGACAGTCTATATACCCAGAGGTTGATTCGCTGATACTTTGACATAATTTTTTTGCTCTATTCCCCCACTCACCAGGAAATACTTCACAAAGTACTTTTCTATATTTTTCATACATTTAATCCTGATCTCAATGGCAATATCCCAAAGGTTTATCTATTTGTCAAATCGTCTTTTCCTATTTTAACATGATCAAAGATCAGCCTTTTCTATAGAACTTAGAGGCAACCGCATCCCTCTACTTTTTCGTTATCTGCAAATACCTTTCATCCAGACCCCTATCAACTCCATTCGTTTCCAACGATACCCCATTGACGCAGAAAGTCGGTTAACGGTTCATCCATAAGCCGTATAGAAGGGGAAGTCACTAATACCCCTAAAGTACCTGATTCGTAACCAAACCGATGAGTACAGGTATTCCACCAGGATCAAACAAACCGCTTAGGCCAACCAACACCGAACTGGCATGCGTTTTTATCTGAATTTTCAGGCTCGCTAGCCAATTTTGATCATTTTTCCATTTGGCATTCAGAACCCATAAAGCCTAAAATGGAGGGAGGAACTATGCGGCATCAGGAAGTCCGCAGAGTGGTAGAGAAGGAGATTAGATGTACCCGCCAGCATCCGGCTCTCGAATTTCACACCATCGCGTCGGAATCCTGGCTTCCTCAACTGATTGGCAGGTGGACTTATGGACAAACGTAGATATCAGCGAATCTCCGTTCAAGGCTTGAGTGCGGACATTTCAGACGGGAAAGGTTTTTTTTCCGGCACAGTATCCGATATCTCCCAACTGGGTATATCTCTCAACCATATATCCAGGCATCTCGACAGAGACGCACACATCCTCTCGGTAATAGTTGAAGGCAAAGGCGCCCATTTCAAACTGCTGGTTACACAGAAATGGGAATCAACCAATGGAGAATTCAAGATAATAGGAACCCAGATAGAGACCAGCCCCTGGGACTGGACCGACTTCGTCAGCCAACTCGAACCGGAGGAAGATGACGTCAGGAGTTGATCGGATGGGAGTTCAAAAAAAAACCGGCAGACGGAAAGTTCCGCTGCCGGTTTTTCATTGTCTCTGGATCACCGCGTTTAAAATGCCTGCTGACATATCCTGCCCGGCAGGGCAATCATATCCAGGCTTTTAAATAGCAGGAAATGCAGGTTACAGATTGTATTTAAAATAGGATGCGCAAATCCCCTCACTGGAGATCATACATGGTCCGATCGGGTTCTGCGGAGTACAAGCCATACCAAAAGATGGGCAGTCTGGCGGCAATCCGCGGCCGGAGATGATCATATCACAGTGGCAGGCACAACGTTCCTGCCCTTCTGAAAAGCGTACATTAAAGCGCCTGGTAGCGTCATAAAGCGCCAATTCATCACGAATGATGAATCCACTTTCAGCGATGGTACCAAGGCCTCGCCAGGCTGTATCCACGGCAAAGAAGACCTCCGACACCATTCGACGCGCATTCTGATTTTCTTCAGATGAATAGATTACTGCAGAACTGTTGTCAAACAATGAAACCCCGTGTTGAATCTGGGTCACCATGGCGATCAGACCACGAATAATGTCACTCTCATCAAATCCTGCGATACAACAGGAGAGATCATGCTTTTTGGCGAGCGCTGCATACGCTTCAGTATCAGATATGGTGGTGACGTGATCAGAGCAGAGCAAACCATCGAGATCCAGATCAGGGTCGCGGAGGAGCGTATCTATGGTTGGTGGAAGCAGACGGATGGATGGGATAACGCAGAAATTGTCTATCCCCTCGCTGGCTGCCTCTAAAATAGTCTCTGCAACGGATGGTGCAGTGGCCTCAAAACCTACCGCAGGGTAAACAATCGTCTTATCAGGCTCTGAACGGGCGAGTTCAAGACACTCCCTGGGCGAAGTTATGACTTCTACCCTGGCACCCTTCTCCCGGATGGAAGCCAAAGATTCACGACTACCCGGGACCTGCAATAAATCTTCGCAAGCAGCTGTAATTACATCGCGTTTAAGTGCAACTTTTACAAAAGCATCTATATGGCCTGCCGGCATTACACATACCGAGCACCCGGGGCCTGACACCAATAGCAGTTTCTTCGGAAGTTTTTCACGCAGTCGATACCGCATAATCGCCTGATTATGAGAACCGCACACAACCATGATTCGCATCGGTCTATCGACAAGTTCGTGCAGCCTTTCGAGCAACTGTCCCGGATCTCTCAAATCATCACCTTCTCTTTCAAGGATCTATCTCAAAACAATAAACAGACCAGACAAACTACGGGGCCGAAAGTGGCCCCGTATTATAACTCCCATTGATACCCCATGAATTGATGAAATATCAGGAGATAACTACTATGTTCCAACAGCACTTATCCGTACAATGTCTGGAACCAAGTGACGGAATCAGATAGTTTCCTCTTCCGCTTCTTTTCTCAGGTCTTCATAATTCTTTGACCTGGTGATTTTTTCTTTTTCGAGGAGAGCGATCTCCTCCCTGGTGAGATGAAACATGCCGCAAGCAGGGCAAGTTGCATCGAATTCATCTCCAACAGCACGTGCCTTCAGTTCATCGATTGTCATATGGTCAACATAGCCGCAGACTCCTGAAGGATTCTCAGCCCGAACCTGAACACGCTTTCCCCTCTCACTTCGTTGTGGCATTACGGTCTCCTTTTTCAAGCGACACTGCTACCTCAACTGCTTGCATTCGGCCCATTAGTATACCACGATCCGACAAATCATCATCAAAAAAAGCTGACATTTAAGCGAATGGTGTAACGAACATATGCAAGCACAAGATAACGGGTCATTATTTCACCTGTTCCATCATGAAAAAACAGGCGATTTGCCTAAAAACAGAAAACCGGGTTTCCTCGATATTCTTGCCATGAGGAAGCCCGGTCAGCTCGAACATCAGTTGGTTAACGAATCAACTTCCTTACCTTCGGAGTCGATGATGGATACTGATACAGGTACACCGCCATCCAGGCGGTGGGTGGCACAAGACATTCAGGGGTCGTAGGCCCGGACGGCCATCTCTACCTGGTTGAGCAACCCTTCATTGTAGTTTCCATCCTTGATCAGGGAAGTTGCAGCCTGCTTCACGCTCATATTCATTGGCGCGATATTGTGAGTGGTGCCCACAATCAGGTTCGCTTTCTCAATACAACCGTTTTTATCGGTTACATAATCATGGATCAGGGTACCGCGTGGAGCTTCAACAATACCCACACCGCGTCCCGCTTTCGGCTCTACCTTGGCACGGATGTTCGTATCTGTGATGCCTTCCCACTCCAGAATCTCGATGGTACGCTCACAGGCGTAAACCATCTCGATCAGACGGGCATAATGATAGAGCAGAGTCTGCTGGGCAGGTCTGCCGAACTGCTCACGGAACTGCTGCAGCGCCGCGTTGGCCTGCGGGGTGGAGATCTTGTCACAAACGTTGATTCTGGCCAGGGTATTTGCACGGTAGATACCTTTAGGCGCCGCCAGATTCAGATCAAAACCCTCGTTCCAGGACTTGGCATACGGCATCTTGGAATATGCCCACGGCTCAACATGCTCACCGAGATGATCCGCATACTCTTCGCCTTCGAAATCAATATAGCTTCCGTCAGGCTTCATCAAACGCTGTTTGCCGTCATAGATGCGAAGAGAACCATCTTCACGGTCGACGGTACCCAGAAAGCCTGTGGTAATGTTCCCAAGCTCGCTGATAACGTCCATATACTTTGAAAAAACGTTATTGATGGCGAAATCGAGGGAATAGAGGGAGAAGTCGAGGAGAGTACGTGTGTCTTTCAACAACTCCTGACGCTCACTCTCAAGAAGAGGCTTGGCAAAACCTCCAGTCACACCGGCGATCGGGTGAATCGCCTTGCCGGCAAAACGCTCCAGCATCATCTGGCCGAGCTGACGCATTTTAACAACCTGGGTAGCCAGCTCTGGCGCCGCCTTGGCCACACCAATAACGTTTCGAACCGAATAGTCCGCATCCGGGCCAAGCACGAAGTCAGGAGAGGCCAGGAAGAAGAAGTGCAGGATCTTGTCGTTGATATGTGCCATTACCTGGCACATTTCACGCAGCTTGTGACCTGTCGGGGTCGGGGTAACGCCAAAGGCACCATCAACCGCTTTATTGGAAGCCAGATGATGCATCCAGGGACAGATACCACAGATCCTGTTAACGATGCGAGGGACCTCTTCAGCAGGCCGCCCCTCAATAAATTTTTCAAACCCGCGTAGGGACTGGATGTGGAGGAAAGCATCCTCCACATTGCCACCATCGTCGAGATGGATGGCGATTTTCGCGTGTCCTTCAATGCGGGAGACTGGAGCTATGTTAAGTACAGTTCCCATACTACGCCTCCTCCTCTACTGCTACACGTTTTTTCAGTGGCTTAAGCAATCCATGGGCGCCGGAGAAGCGCAGAATGGAGCGTCTGTCTTCCACTGATTTAAAATCAATCCCGTTACTGGCGAGGGCATTCATCATATCAAGCAGCTGATTGCCGTCTTTACGTACGGGGCCGAAACAACCGCGGCAGGGAACGCGCGCGGAAATACAGCTGGGCGCACCACGCTTGGCGCAGCCGGCTGCGGTTACCGGTCCAAGACAGAGGAAGCCCTGCTCGAGCAGACAACGCATCTCGCTGATAGGTTCCTCAGGGTTGAACTTGGCATTTTTGGTGAAGCGCTTGATCTCTTTCACTTCACCTTTGCCCTCACGCTTGGCAGGGCAACTATCGCAGACAGACTTGGTGGGCAGTACAGGATCACGATTCTCTAGAAGAGAAAAGATCACTTCCGCGATATGGGCCGGGTTAGGTGGGCAACCCGGTAACTGCAGGTCGATCTTGACCTTTTCATCACAGGCGTAAACCCGATCCAACGGTGCGGGTACTTCGATGGTGGGGATCTCCGCACCTGGATCGGTGGTGGGTGTTTTGAAAATATCTTCCCAGCTCTCCTTCAGGTCCTGGCCGTTCATCAGCGCCGGGATACCTCCGTGGGTAGCACAGGAACCGAGGGCGATCAGTACATCACACTTGGCGCGCATCTCTTCGAGCACCTCGAGATGCTCGTGGTTTGCTACACCACCGGTAACGATACCAACCGTGGCCTTGGGGATCGTGAGCACTGTGCCCTCACCCGTCTGGCCAAAATATTTATGATCCATCAGGACCGGGGCATGAACAATATCCAGCGCCTCGGTAATAATGGGGATCAGATCCTCACCGATATTGAGGATCGCGATCTCACAGCCGGAACAGGACCCCAGCCACTCTAAAGCAGTAGTAACTCCCATCTCAACCTCCTTATGCCGCCTCGGCACTTTGACTGTTAATCGGGCCCAACTGCTTGACACGTTTGGTCATATCAGTCACAGCTGCTACAAACTTGTCCGGCTCCGCCGAGGAAACCCAGGCAATCTGAAATCTTTCACTTTCGAATCCGAAGTCCTCAAGCAGGGTGTTGATCATATCGGATCGACTCATCGCTTTATAATTACCATCCAGGTAATGACATTCACCGAGGTGTCAGCCGAGTACCATAACTCCGTCCGCACCTTGATTCAGCGCGTCCAGAACCTGCTCGGGATTAACCATACCCGAGCACATTACCCTTATAATCCGCACGTTTGGCGGATACTGCATCCTGGAAATACCCGCAAGATCAGCAGCGGCATAGGAGCACCAGTTGCAGCAGAATGCAATGATCTTAGGCTCAAAACTCATTTGCTTTACTCCTTGTTACATTCACTGTTTACGTTCAGCATCGACCAGGGGCCCCCTATACTGCAAGGGCCGCCTGAATCTGACTGCTAATCTGTTTCGTGGTAAAGCCGCCTACAAAGACACCACGTTTCGGACATGTTCCCTGGCAAAGGCCACAACCTTTACACTTGGCCTTGTTCACCGAAATGATTTTCTTCCCGGTGCCTGCAACGTCTTCCAGGCTGATAGCGTGGTATGGGCAGACGTCGATACAGAGGGCACAGCCGTCGCAGTTTTCGGCATCAACATTGGCTTTGACCGCATCCATGGAGATGTCGAGCTTGGAGAGCAGGGTCGCAGCACGTGAAGACGCTGCCAGGGCCTGGGCTACTGACTCTTCCATCGGCTTCGGATAATGGGCCAGACCGGCAACGAACATACCATCGGTAGAGAAATCTACCGGTCGCAGCTTCGCATGGGCCTCAAGGAAGAAACCATCGCCATCCACTGGTACCTTGAAGATCTGGGCCAGTTTCTTGGCATCTTCCTTCGGTCGGATGGCAGATGCGAGGATAACCATGTCAGCCTCGATCTTCAGCGGACGATGAAGTACGTGATCCCAGACACTGACGTCGATCTTCTCACCGCGCGCCTCAACCTCCGGCTTACCGTGCAGCTCGTAGTTGATGAAGATAACACCCATCTTACGAGCCTGGCGGTACAACGCTTCACGCTGTCCGTAGGTACGCATATCGCGATACAGGATGTAAACATTACGTTTCGGATCTTCTTTCTTGAGCTCGATCGCGCTCTGTACAGAGTGAGTACAGCAGACTTTTGAGCAGTAGTTGACGTCACCTTCGCGGGAACCGACACACTGAACGAAGACAAATGTACTGGCGTTTCGTACGTGAGTCTCTTTCAGCTCGTGCAGCTTATCGAATTCGATGGAGGTAACAACTTTCTTGATCTTGCGATAGCCGTACTCAATGGGTGAGTAAATTGAGCCACCGGTTGCGATAATGCCGACACCATGTTCGATGGTCTTGGCAAGACCATCTTTGGTCTTGATGGTGGTCTTGAAGTTACCCACAAAGCCATCAACCGTTTTCACCTCAAATCCCTTGTGAATGATGATCTTCTCATTCCAGGTAACCGCATCGACCAGCTTGGCGACTTTGGTCGGGATATGCTCTCCACTCCAGGTGTCCTGCAGATGCAGGGCATTACCACCGAGAGTGTCAGTACGCTCAACCAGATGTACCTCAAAGCCCTGCTCGGCAAGGTTCAAGGCGGAGGTCAGGCCGGAGACACCGCCACCGACGACAAGGCCTTTCTGGGTAATTGGTACATTGAACGGCTTCAATGAAGTGCCGTAGGTGACTTTTGCCGCCGCCATGCGAACCAGATCCTTGGCTTTGTCGGTGGCTAGCTTCGGAGTATCGGAGTGTACCCAGGAGTTGTGATTCCTGATATTGGCCATCTCCACCAGGTATTCGTTGAGGCCAGCTGCCTTTAAGGTCTCACGGAACAACGGCTCATGGGTACGCGGGGTACAGGCCGCAATGACGATCCTGTTCAGATTCTGCTCCTTGATCCTCTTGACGATCATGTCCTGAGTATCCTGGGAACAGGAGAACAGGTTTCTTTCCACGTACACCACATTCGGCAGGGTCGCCGCATATTCTTCTACAGCGGCCACATCGACTGTGCCGGCAATATTCGAACCGCAATGGCAGATAAATACACCAAGACGCGGATCTTCCTTGCTGACATCACGCTCTTCAGGAAAGGTTGCCTCTGTGGAGAGTTCATGACGGGCTGGAGCCAGGACCTGGGAAACGGCTGCCGCCGCTGCAGAGCCTTCAACAACCGACTGGGGAATATCTTTTGGCCCTGCGAAAGCTCCACAGGTAAAAATACCCTCGCGGGAAGTGGTTACAGGCGCAAAATCCGAGGTGGCGGCAAACTTATCGGCGGTCAGCTGGATGCCTGCAACGTCTGCAAGGCCCAGCATCTGCTTGGAGGTCTGAAGGCCTACGGAGAGCACCACCAGATCATAGTATTCCTCGATCTGACGACCCTGCTCATTCACGTAAGATAGTCTCAGGTCACCGGAATCACCTGCAGGCTCAACACCGTTCACTTTACAGCGAACCATGCGGACGCCGGACTCGTTCTTGGCGCGATCCATGTACCTGTCAAATTCTTTACCGTGGGTACGCATATCCATATAGAAAATGGAAGTGGAAATGCCGGGAACGTGATCCTTGGCAATCACCGCCTCTTTCAGGGCGTACATACAACATACGGAAGAGCAGTAACCGTTCCCGCACAGGTTCTCGTCACGGGAGCCGACACACTGCAGAAAGGCTACTTTGTTGACCGGCTTATTGTCGGAAGGACGGATCAGGTGTCCCTCGGTCGGGCCTGAAGCTGAAAGGTAACGCTCAAGCTGCAGCGAGGTAATAACATTGGGGAAATCACCGTAACCCCAGACTCCGGCATCTTTTGGATCATAGGCCTCAAACCCGGGAGCCATGATTACCGCACCGACGTTCACCTCATGAGTTTTCTCGGTATCGTCGAAGTTAATCGCACCGGCATCACAGACCTTCTCACAGAACCCACAGGCACCAGGCTTTTTGAGTCTGATACAATTGTGCGGATCGATCTGATACTTCAGCGGTACTGCCTGAGCATATTTAACATAGATCGCCTTGCGCTTACCGGTGGCAGCATCATACTCGCTGTCCACCTTCTTGGGGCATTTTTCGGTACATGCTCCACAGGCGATACATTTTTCCATGTCCACATAACGTGGCTCTTCTTTTACAGTAACAGTAAAATTACCAGCTTCACCATTGATGGCGGTAATTTCACTTAAAGTCATCAGTTTAATATTCAAGTGCCGACCGCACTCCACCAATTTTGGCGCGATGATTCACATCGAGCAGTCGTTGGTAGGGAAGGTCTTGTCCAACTGGGCCATGGCACCGCCGATGGCCCCTGATTTTTCAATCAGGTAGACATAGTATCCGGAGTCGGCAAGGTCCAGGGCAGCCTGCATACCCGTGACACCGCCACCCACGATCATCACCGACCCAATCTTATTGTCCAGCATGATAGGTGTCTCCTCTCAATATATGTTGCCTGCACAGCCCGGGAACTTCCGAACTGTGCATCAAATTCTTGCCTCATTTCAGTTGCGCCTTGTGAGCACTACTGTTTTTTCGGGATGATGAGCGAATCCGCCACCAGCTCCCAGAGGTATTTCACCTCAATATCCAGATCATATTCCTTAGTGAGCGATTTCATGATCTGGTCGCGACAGTTATGGCATGGCGCGACAATAAGCTCAGCACCTGACTCTGTGATCTGACGGGCCTTGATACGTCCATAAAATACACGCTCTTCGGCGTAAGGCATTGCCCAGGCACCGCCACCGGCACCACAGCAATATGCACCGTTTCTATTTGGATTCAGTTCGCGTACGTCATCCGCACAGGCACTTGCTACTTCACGTCCTTCCTCAAAATATCCCTGGCCAAAAGCCTTGAGGGATTTACGCCCGTAGTTACAAGGGTCATGGTACGCGAGAGGAACGTTGTGCACAGACTTGTCAAGCTCGATACGTCCTTCACGGATGTACTCGAGCAGGAGATCGAATACTGTAACAATCTTGAATTCTTTGAGAGCTTCTGGAAACCATTTGGTCAACCCGGACCGGGTTGCAAAATATGCGTGGCCTCATTCGGGTAGTAGCAGAACCTTACAGTTCAACCTACGCATGTTGTCGACGATGCGGCCAACAACGATTTTCATCGATTCGTCATCACCGGAGAACAGGCCCCAGTTAACACCTTCCCAGTGTTCAGAGGCGATGGTCCAGGACTCACCGGCGGCGTAGAAAATCTTCCACCACCACTTCATGTCATCCGGCTCGGCAAACGGCTCTTTTGAGTTCACCGTTACCAATACCCGTGCACCGTGTACATCCACAGGGGTCACGAACCCGGGACATTCGTCTTCAGCGAGTTCTTCGCCAAGATCTTCCAACAGGAAGACGAAATCGTCTTTGGGGATACCGAGGTTGTTTCCGCGCTCGAGGCACATCTGCACACCTTTGTGGATAGGTCCGGGAACCTGGTTTCTATCCCTGGTCCCACGAATTTTCCGCATCAGTGCTACGATCTGAATGTTTGCAGGACAGGCCTCTTCACACTTGCCGCACATAGTGCATTTCCACGGCCAGCTGGAATCAACCAGCTCCTCATCCATACCAAAATTGGCCATACGGACGATCTTACGCGGGTCGAGTCCGTCGACACCGGCAATCGGACAAGCGGACGAGCAGGATCCACAGGTGAGACACGAATCGGCCCATGATGGATCAAGCACCAAATCGCTTGAGGTATCATTGAGCAGGATCTGTTCGCTTTCAATCTTTTCAATCGGTTTAACTGCTTTTAAATCAACATGGCTGGTAGGGCGGACAAGGGGCTCGCGACCAAACTTCTCGCAGAGGGCCTGGTAGTCCTGAAACCTCATAAGATACTTGCGTCCTGGTCCCTCTTTTGCAGAGAGAGTTCCGGCGTTAATCCAGTTTCTTATGGTGTTCCGATGTACTCCAAATTCCTCGGCCAGCTCACTGACTTTAAATTCGTACATCATAAACGGTCACCTCAATTACTTTTGTTCAGAAAGAATGTGAATTATATGTTCACATGCCACAGGAACGGCAGCAGACATCGCTGGGGTCAAACCCGGAGCAATTTCCTCCGGTATATATTGAACCTGGCCCGCTATGATGACTACGCGGATACCAGTGTGCTGTTCGAGTTCGTGCAGAAGATTTACTGTGGGAAATTGGTGAAGTGAAAAATCGTGGATTTTTTTGGGTGGAATATCGATGGGGTGGATACGAAAAACATCACCGGGAGTTTTTCCTTCGAAATCAACCGCATCTATGATTATAATTGATTCCGGTCGCTCTTCTTCACTTAAAACATAATCGAAGAGATACTCTCTGACCTGCGTACCAGCATCAACGGCTTGTACTCCATCAGGCAGGGTGTGTTTGTTATGCAGTTCTGCAATGACAGCCGGACCAAATCCGTCATCACCCATAATTTCATTTCCACATCCAAAAATCATTGTTGAGCGCATTATTGTTCCCATTGTGCAAAATGTGCCTGGTTGACTAAATTCAGGGCAAACTACCACTCGCTTAACGCACTTTCAAGCTGTTATTTTGAACACTTACACAAGAAACATTCTAAGAGACTGTATTTGCGGCTTATTTACTTTTCTTTTTTTAGAAACCTCGTTTCTCATTGTGTCACAGCGTGGCAGATACCACCCGGGGAGTAACTTTCCCCTTAACCCACAGACTCTTTTGAAGCTCTACAATCCATTGATAGTCTTGCTCAAATAGCATTACTGCCATTTTCACCTATTAGTGTCATAGACGTTTCCAATCCACTCATCTCAGCCAAACACGATGAAACATCAGAAATCCCAGCCCACAACAGCCTAAAGACAATATTTGTATACAATTTCAAACTCGTCCGGTTTCCTGAAACCCGCACCACTACGGAGATAATTGCACAAGGTGCAATTTATGAAACCAAGGTTTCTAATCTCCATCATTGCAGCGAGCTGTTGATTGAAATAGCAAAAGTGCACCATTTTCCATCACGAATCGTTGCGACGTTACAATTTGCACAAAAACCATCAACCGACATTTATGTCTGGATACAGGTAAATAAAGTTACAATGACTCAATTGGAACAGCCTGCTCATCGTTCTCTTTTAAATGAGCTCTCTCCAATTATTACGGGAGGCAGGAAACAGGTCATTTCCGACAACAGGTACACCAAAAGAAAAGAGGCTGCCCGATCAAGTCGGGCAACCTCTTTTCTTTTAGTGAGTTACGGCTGAGCGCAATTCGCTATAACCTGCAAGTACTACATAATCAGTAACCGTTCGGGTTTGCTGTCTGCCAGCGCCAGGTGTCCTCACACATCTCTTTGACTCCCCTCTCCGCCACCCAGTTCAACTCCCTTTTTGCTTTAGCTGGATTTGCATAACATGCTGCAATATCGCCCGCCCTCCTGCCGGAGATAACATAGGGCACCTCACGACAACTAGCCTCGCTGAAGGCCTTGATCATATCGAGAACGCTATACCCCTGACCGGTTCCGAGGTTGTATATGACAACACCCGGCTTCTCCATCAGTTTTTCGATTGCACGTACATGACCCAAAGCCAGATCAACCACATGGATATAGTCCCGTACCCCGGTTCCATCGTGAGTCGGGTAATCATCACCGAATACAGTCACCCGCTCCAGCTTGCCAACAGCCACCTGGGACACATACGGCATCAAATTATTTGGAATCCCATTCGGGTCTTCACCTATCCTGCCGCTCTTGTGCGCTCCCACCGGATTGAAATACCTGAGCAATGCCACATTCCATTCATCATCGCTCACGTTGAGATCCTGCAGAATCTCTTCAATCATTAATTTAGTACGGCCATAGGGATTGGTACACGACAATGGAAAATCTTCTAAGATCGGCACAGATGCAGGGTCACCATAAACCGTTGCCGAAGAGCTGAAGACTATACTCTTCACCCCGTATTCAGCCATAACCTCACAGAGTACGAGGGTACCTGTGAGATTATTATGATAATACCAGAGTGGCTTCTCCACCGACTCGCCGACAGCTTTCAGGCCGGCAAAATGAATTACCGTATCAAATGGAGTCTCGCTGCCTGCAAACACCCGCTGCAAAGCAGCTTTATCCAAGAGATCAACGTGTTGGAACGTCACACTTTTCCCGGTCAGTTCGGCTACCCGCTTAAGCGACTCTTCCTTAGAATTTGAGAGATTATCAACCACTGTAACGGTATGCCCTGCCTCCAGCAGCTCCAGGCAGGTATGACTCCCTATATATCCGGCTCCGCCGGTGACAAGAACATGCATAGCTGTGACCTTTTCTTTAATTTTTTTATCCCTTCATTGAATCATCTTTAAGACATCAGTTACCAGTAACATCTCTATTATAGTCAGCCATATAGTACCTTAATAGCCCTTTAGAACAAGGCAAATTCATAACCTCAGCCAATCTTAACACATCGGATACAGTTGCATACCGGGTGTGAAATATACACTTTGAGAATACACTTTGTCCGCCTGCTGAAAAAGAGTATATTAGCCAGGCATCCCCGGCCTATTCAGGCCTTCCCCTATTCCCTTAATTTAAAAGGATACAACATGCCATACGTAAACATCAGAGTTGCCGGCACTCTTACTAAAGAGCAGAAAGCCGAGATCGCCGAAGGCGTGACCAGTGTTATCTCCAAAGCCGCCAACAAGCCACCTGAGGCAATCCTGATCATGATTGATGAGTTGGAACCCCAAAACATTGCCAAAAAAGGCATCCTGCTTGACCCACCCGAGTAAGATTTATGCAGCCACAAAAACGTATTGAGGAGTTGCACCGGTTGTTGCAAGAGCACGCGCACAAATATTACGTGCTCGATGCACCAACCATCTCCGACAGCGAGTATGACGCGCTTTTTCAGGAGTTACTTGCTCTTGAAAAAGCGCACCCGGAGCTGATTACCCCCGACTCTCCAAGCCAACGGGTTGGCGGTGTAGCCCTCGACAAATTTTCCCAGGTCGAACATCGCTATCCGATGCTGAGCCTGGAAAACGCTTTCAACGATGACGACCTGCGGGAGTTTGAGGCACGACTGCGCCGCTTTCTAAGTCAGGGACTCACTCTTTCCTATGTTGCAGAACCTAAACTTGATGGCCTGGCAGTTGAACTGGTCTATGAAAACGGCCTGCTTGTTCAAGGCTCCACCCGTGGAGACGGCAAGGTCGGTGAAGATATAACAGCCCAACTGAAGACAGTACGATCCATCCCGCTGAGACTCCTGGGTAGCCCGCCGCCCCTTCTTGAGGTGCGGGGCGAGGTGTTTATGGCCCTGGCCGGTCTTGAGAGACTGAATAGCAGCCAGATACGGATGGGCAGGGAACCATTTGCGAATCCGAGAAACGCTGCTGCCGGCTCACTCAGGCAGCTTGATCCGAAAATCACAGCCTCACGGCCACTGGATTTCTATGCCTACGGTGTTTCCCTGCCCGCCGATACCGGCCGGAATGGCCAGTATGATATGCTGCAGTCATTGAAGACTTACGGGTTGCCTGTCAATGAGCATGTCCGAAAGTGCGAAACAATAGAAGCAGTCATTGAAGCCTATCACCAGATGCTTGAGATCCGCCATCAACTACCGTATGAGATTGATGGCATGGTGGTCAAGGTAGATGATTTTGGCCTGCAGGAACGGCTGGGCAATAAAGCCCGGGCACCGCGCTGGGCAACTGCCTGCAAGTTTCCGGCAATTCAGGCTACAACTCTCCTGAGAAGCGTCGAGTTTCAGGTTGGCCGAACCGGTGCCGTGACTCCAGTGGCAATTCTTGAGCCGGTGGTCGTAGGCGGCGTTACTGTAAGTCGGGCCACCTTGCACAATCAGGACGAGATGGAGCGCAAGGACCTGCATATTGGCGACAAGGTCTTTGTCCAGCGTGCGGGTGATGTAATCCCCGAGATCGTCAAGGCGGTGGTCGAGGAACGTGCCGAAGATGCCCAGCCGATTCGGATGCCCGAAAACTGCCCCGTATGCGAGCACCCGCTGGAAAAACCTGCAGGCGAAGCTGTCACCCGCTGTCACAATCCGCACTGTGACGCCCAGCGACTGCGCAGCCTGATCCATTTCACCTCCAAGACCGGGCTGGACATAGAAGGTCTTGGAAAAAAATATGTGGAACAACTGTTCGAGTTGAAGATCATTGAAGATGTTCCTGATATTTTCGGCCTGCATTCCAGACGCCATAAACTTGCCAGCCTCGATGGCTGGGGCCTGAAATCGGCAGATAAGGTCATCGCGGCAATTAACAGCCGCCGCAACCCGCCGCTCAGCAAATTTCTGGCCGCGCTCGGTATCCGTTTCATCGGCGAGGTGAGCGCCACCAGCCTGGAAAACCATTTTCAGGAGCTGGATAAACTTGCTGCCGCCAGCCATGACGAGTTGCTGGAAGTTGATGGAATCGGCGAACAGGCTGCCTCATCCATCGTAGAATATTTCAGCGATGAAAAGGTCCAGGCCATGCTGGTACGCCTGAAGGATGCCGGGGTCAGCCCTGTTGCTATTCAGCCGGTTGCAGGTGAAGGCGGCACAGCACCACTGGCTGACATGGTGATTCTTTTCACCGGCAGCCTGCAGACTATCTCCAGAAGTGAGGCGAAGAAACTGGTCAAAGACAACGGCGGCACCATCGCCACCGGCGTCACCAAGAAAACCACCCATGTGGTGGTGGGTGAAAAGGCTGGTTCCAAGCTGAAAAAGGCTCAGGAGATGAATAAGACTATTCTGACTGAACAGCAGTTTATGGAACTCATCGGCCAATAGCTTTTATGAACCCCTCGGTACGGCATGGTGACATGTCGTACCGCTCCCTTTCTCACTCCTCCTCCCCAACACAAATGCCCTCCCTTTTCACACAAAGAGTCATCGAACTTATCAGCCGAATCCCTAAGGGCAAAGTCACCACCTACGGCTCCATCGCCAGACTTGCTGGTAATTCCGGCGGAGCCAGACAGGTTTCACGGATTCTTCATTCCAGCTCTAAAAAATTTCACCTGCCCTGGCACAGAGTAGTTAATAAAGAGGGAAAAATCTCCCTACCCAAAGGCCGGGGGTATGAGGAGCAAAGAGCGCTTTTAATTCATGAGGGTGTAAAGTTCAACAAGAGACATATTGACCTGGATCGTTACCTATGGACTCCGGAGCAGGGAGAAAACGTCATATTCCCCTTATCACCGGATTATGATGACATGGATTTTAAATGAACAAATGACAGGTAGAGTTTTCAGTTTGAAACTATTACCCCTATCCCCTTGCTCCTCACGCCTGACCTGGTGAGGCTCAGTTTTAGTGGAAATCGGAATACAAAATATCTTTAAACTCATGTAAACACCAGAGCCTGAGCTCTCTTCCGTCGTTACTTCGATTCCAGTCCTATTTAGAACCCTCTGTCTTTACCGGCTGTTTGCGCAAGGCAATCATGCTGTTTGAACTAAAGATCAGCAGAGCTCCCAGCCACCCGACAGCAGTGAGTGCAGGATCTCCGACCAGAACCGGCCCCATTATTGCGGCCATGAGCACCCTGCTGGAGGAGATGATAGACCCTTCTACAGCGGTTACAAAAAGAAACCCATAGGTCAGCAGATACTGCCCAAGAACACCTGCCGCGGAGCAGATGAACAGATAGAAAAACGTGTCGGCATCCGGCCAGTAGATTGCCCCTCTGAAAAGAATAAACATCAACAACGAACCTAGACCGAACATGAAAAACAGTATAGTTTGTGAATCATGATGCCTGCGACTCACATTCAGGTAAATCATTGCCGCAGCAGCGGTAATGCCTGAACATATGCCCCACCAGCTCCCGCTCCTGCTATCGACTGCTGCCGGAGAAAGTACAAGATAAATACCGACAAAGGCGATAACCACCACGATCATTGCGACATAATCACGCTGTTTCTTGAGCACGAACCAGGAAAAGAGCGCCACAAAAAGCGGGTAGGTCATATTCAGAATATTCGCCTCGGCGACTGTGCCCACCTCGACCGCTTTATAAAAGCAGAACACGGCAACACTGTTAGCGACTGTCCTCCCTACAAGATAATGATAGTTCCTGGGCTTAACACGCTCTCTTCTGATCAGCAGAAACACGCAAACAACTATAAAACCAAGAAGAAATCGGGCAAAAACGAAGTAGGAAGTTTCAATATCCGTGTGCGGTTCCGCCCAACGGATGATCACTGTCGCCAGATAAAAGAAAAATGCAGAACAGAAAACTGCAAGCCACCCGAAGACAACCGTAAGGGATGAATTGCCTCGATCTAAATCTTTTGTAATAAAGTTCAAAAAACACCTGCTTGTTTTAAATTCATCTTTAATGAAAGCAGCTTGCCGCTTCTTTTAAAGCTACCCCACTCACACAAGTGAGGATTTTGTAACAGACTGATCTTTCGCATTCCAGCACCAAAGGTTTTCTCCAGTTAAACGAACTCCCCCAAACCAACAATCGATATCATGCAGATTCAGCCGGTTTTTATCTGCCGCCAGGACCTCCCTTCCGGTCGCTGTTATCCTCCACCTCTGCAGAGAATTTGCTTCTGGCGTGGTCAACGTCCCAATATCACATTGAACCAAAGCACAAATGGGAGAAGACAACTCCTCAAGGATCTTCAGAAAACTCCAATCACCCATGAATCTGTGTTCTTCCTGCTGCTGACACCTGGTGAAAAGCTCAGCAAAGTCTTCAAACACGTGTACCTCAGGAACAGCAAACCCTACCTGCTATCTGACGACCAGAGTTGATCGACATAATGTTATTCCGGATGACAGCGTGCATTCTGCATATCAGCCAACTCCTCGTTGCTGGTTCTGAGAACCGAATGCACCGCTTTTCCTGTGGCTTTAATACACTCGATATTGGCCGACTTATCCCAGACTTCATACTCCTTGCCAAGGCGTTGCATAAGCAGCAACATCAGGTGCGGATCGACTTTTGAGCAGAGGCTGCCGCCCACATGCGAAACAAACCAAGATCATATGGACATATCTACACCTTTTCTCCCACCCGTCGCGACAGTTTTTATTTTATAGACCTGGCAGCTTGGGCAGATAACCTTCTGGCTCTTGCTACTCTCTGAACAACATTTTCAACAACCCGCCCAGGTCTCTGGTATCAAGCCGATGCAAACCGAACGATTGGGCCATATCCACTGCATGCCGATACTGCTCAGGGTCGATCCCCGAGGCAATTTCGGCAAACTCCGCCGCCCTACCGCAAGGACGATATTGATCCATAATGTTCAAGTAGCAGTCCTGTGAGATCTGCTCGGCCAGGAATCGTAAAATTTCCTCAGTTTCTGCCTCTCCTCCCGGCATAAGCAGATGACGAACAAGCAGGCCGCGGGTGGCAACCCTTCGACTATCGATCTGCAGATCACCCACCTGACGCTGCATCTCAATCAGGGCACTTCGGGCTACCTCCGGATAATCTTTTGCCTTCATGTACCGCTTCGATGTCTCCGGCTGCCAGAACTTGAAGTCAGGCATGTAGATATCGACTATTCCTTCCAGAAGATGCAACGTCTCCGGTGAATCATAACCACCGCTGTTGTAAACCAGGGGAAGGTTGAGCCCATGTTCGATGGCTATGGGCAGGGCCGCAAGAATCTGTGGTACCAGATGGCTCGGAGTGACAAAATTGATATTATGACAGCCCTGACGTTGCAGCTCGATCATCACTCCGGCAAGCTGGCCATCATCCATCTCATAACAACTGCCCGGATGCTGATGGCTGATATCGTAATTCTGACAGAAGACACAGCGCAGATTACAGCCGCAAAAAAAGATTGTACCCGAACCATCGGTACCGACCAGCACCGATTCCTCACCAAAGTGGGGGGAGTAACTTGCAACCTCCGCCAGTGCGCCAACACCGCAGAAACCACGCTCATCCTCCAACCTGTTTACCCCGCAATTCCTCGGGCAGAGCCGACACTGCTCCAACAGCCCATGACTTTTCCCGATTCGCTCCCCCAGCTCTCCGTTTCGATACAATTTCAGGTATCCGCTTTCCATGACATCCCCCATATATCGACAAAACAAACCTGATCGGCTACTGTTACTCTCTTATTATCCAAAGCCTACCACTTTCTAAACTAATTGTTGAGACTCATATGAAAATCATAGACTTACGAAGTGATACCGTTACCAGGCCGAGTACCGTCATGCGCCAGGCCATGGCCAGTGCCGAAGTTGGCGATGACGTCTACGGCGACGATCCCACCGTCAATGCGTTGCAGGAATATGCCGCCAAACTCCTCGGCTTCGAATCAGCACTCTTTACCGCCAGTGGCACCCAGGCCAATTTCGTGGGCATTATGAGCCATTGCCAGCGCGGAGATGAGTACATCGTCGGTCAGCAGGCCCACACTTACAAATACGAAGGAGGCGGTGCAGCGGTACTGGGCTCCATCCAGCCCCAGCCATTGGAATTCGCGGATGACGGCACCCTTGATCTCGATTTGATCGCAGCCCATATCAAGCCCGATGATTTTCACTTTGCCAGAACCCGCCTGCTTTGCCTGGAGAACACCCAGAACGGACGGGCCTTGCCGCTGCATTATTTTACCAAAGCAAGGGCCTTCTGCGAAACACACCAGCTCAATCTGCACCTCGACGGAGCCAGGCTCTTCAACGCTGCGGTTGCCCAAAAGGTCGATGTAACTGAGATCAGCCGCCACTTCGACTCGGTCTCCATCTGCCTCTCCAAAGGCCTTGGGGCGCCAATCGGCTCAGTACTTTGCGGCTCCAAAGATTTGATCGATAACGCCCGACGCTGGAGAAAAGTTGCCGGTGGCGGTATGCGCCAGGCTGGTATCCTTGCCGCAGCTGGATTGTACGCCTTAAAAAACAATGTTGATCGTCTGGCCGATGACCATGCAAACGCTCAAATTCTCAACGAAGGGCTGAGCAAAATCGAACAGATCAATGTTCTACAGGACCCGGCACAGACCAACATGGTCTTTTTCACCATAGGCAAGGATGATGTTGCTCCGCTTGAAGAAATGCTCAAAACCAATGGCATTATAGCTTCAGTGGGGACCAAAACCCGACTGGTCACCCATCTTGATATCAGCAGGAAAGATGTCGAGAAAGTTATAGAGGTTATAACGGGCTATTTTGAGCAGAAAGGGTGAAAAATATCGTGGTGGGATGTGGAACGTTTAAAGATCAGTCAATGCGAACTTCCCGCCAAGATAATTTCCGGCAGTAAATACAGAACTATTTACTGCCGGAAACTTACGGCTCGATTCAGCCCGGATTTACACCAATCACGAAATAGGACTGCTGGCTCCGCCGTGCTCGGTTGACCAGGTCACTGGATCGTGAAGAAAACGTTCCACCTCATCGATCTCTTTGGTCTGGAAATAGCCTGTCTTCTTACACTGCTCAAGCACATCCCACCAGGTCGCCAGCTGAATTATTGTCAGATCATTTTCTTTCAACAGCGCTTCCGTTTCTGGGAAGATATTGTAATGAAAGACAACAAAAGCGTGGTTCACACTCAAACCTGCCCCTCTTAGGGCCTTACAGAAATTAAGCTTACTCAGACCGTCGGTCGTCAGATCTTCGACGAGCAGGGTTCTCGCACCTTCGCTGAAATCACCTTCAATCTGGGATGCCGGCCCGAATCCTTTGGGCTTTTTCCTGACGTAATGCATGGGCAACATCAACCTGTCTGCCAACCAGGCAGCAAATGGTATACCCGCGGTTTCACCTCCGCAAATCGCCTCGATCGTTTCAAAACCGATCTCCCGGGTTACAGTCGCTGCTGAGAAATCTGTAATTGTGTTACGTATCCTTGGATAGGATATGAGTTTGCGACAATCAATATAAACCGGGCTGGCCCAGCCCGAGGTGAATCTGAACGGTTGGTCAGATCTGAAACAGACTGCGTTGATCTCCAGTAACATTTTCGCGGTCAACTCAGCAATCACATCTTCAGGTGGAAAAATCAGTTTCATAACGGCTCCTTGAGAGTATGGTACATCAGTTCCAGTCCTGCCAGAAAATCATCAAGTTCCAAGGCCTCGTCTGGATTATGCGAACCGTTTTCGTTACGGACAAAAATCATGGCTGTGGGAATTTGCATGTTGGAAAACACCGCCGCATCATGACCTGCGCCACTTGGTATCGTCTCTGCAGGCAAACCAAGTTGCTCGGACTTGGCCTTGAGTCGGTTCACCCATCCTTCATCGATCTTTGCCGGGGCAGTGTAGAGTTTTCTGTCGAATTCAAAACAGACTCCTCTGCCCTTCTCGATATTGGTACATTCAGTTCGCATAAGATGATAAAACGCTTCCAAAGCGTCCACACTCTGGCTACGAATCTCCAGGCAAAATGAAACCTCATCAGGAATCCTGGTCATCGCATGTACTTCTGCATTGGTTGCCACTATACCCGAGGTGACCACAAGATCCAGCCCTCTTTCCAATAATGCCCGCCAATGCTCATCCAGCGTGTTGATGAGTTCAGCCATAGCAAACAGCGCATCCTTCCTCAACCACCGCGGAACAGCACCGGAATGACCTGCCTGACCGCGACAGGTAATAACTTTATGGCGAATGGCCCCTCGAATGCCAGTGACGATTGCCGTAGGCAATTTCCTGGCCACCATCACCGGCCCCTGCTCAATGTGCAACTCAAGGTAGACGGCAATTGAGTTCGGTTCCAGCAAAACTTCTCCCCTGCTGATACGCTCAGTTTCTGCTCCACAACGGGACATCGCCTGGGCAAGATTTTCATTGCCCGCCCGGTTGCCAATGGTTAGGTCCTGCTCTGAAAGTTGCCCGAAGAGCGCACTTGAGCCAATATAAGGTTTACCAAACCAGGCACTCTCCTCACAACGAAACGCCATCACCCTGATATCCTGCCGGGGGATGATTCCTTCAACTTTCATCCTGCTAATGGCCAAGAGCGCGGCAACAACTCCGGCTGCACCATCGTAATTGCCGCCATGGGGTACACTGTCCAGGTGCGAGCCACATACGATGCAAGGCTTCTGTCTGTTTTCTCCGGGTAAAACCACCACCAGGTTGGCTGCACCATCATAGTAGGATTCCAACCCCTTCCTCTCCGCATAGGTCGAGATAAGCTCCATAGCTGCCTGTTCACCCGGGCCGAAAGGCTCCCTGGTTATTCCCGGACCGGCAGTTGAGGTGGCCTTTAGATCGGAAAACAGCTTTTGTGCCTCAGATCGAAAATCCACTTTCTCTTCCAGGTTGTGTTCGGTGTGAGCTCTATCTTCAGCTCTTTCGCCATTCATTAACATTCTCCCAAAACAGGCTGCTTTAACTCACCTTCTTCAGGAGAGTGTTTCAATGACTGTGCTTGCCAACAATTCCACAGCTGGCACCAGACAACTTTCATCAAAGTCGAAATAGAAGTCGTGATGACCTGCGGCAAGCTCTGTCCCCACAACACAATAGGTACCTTCGCCACCTTGATTTTGCACCACACTCATCATGTGAGCAAAATCCTCGCTACCGCTCATGGTAGCGATATCAACCTGGAGATCATTTTCGAAATATTCTATTTTTTCGGCAGCAGCAGCTAATCTCTCAACTGCAGCCCGACTGGAACTGCCACTCCCTGTACCACCCATCAGGCTGAGTTCGTGCTCTACTCCGTACATTGCTGCGGCGCCGGCAATGACCCTCTTTGCACTTTCGAACATAAACTGATCCACCTCAGAGCTTTCTCCGCGTGTTTCAACCTTCATCAGCGCATTGGGGGGAATGACATTTCTGCCAAGGCCCGCTTCAAGCTTACCCACAGTGATTCTGGAGGCACCTTTACTGTGTCGGGTAATGGCATGCAGATTTAGTGCGGCTGAAGAGGCGGCAAGCAAGGCATTGGCTCCCTCTTCAGGTGAACCACCCGCGTGGGAAGGTCTGCCCGTAAAACGTATATCGAACTTTGTCGTAGCAAGAAAATTTTCCGTACCGCAGATCAGCTGACCTTTTGTTCGCGACAAAAAGCCCAGATGCATTCCCAGAATATATTCGACTCCTTCGAGCACTCCGGCATCTACCATCGCTTTTGCCCCTCGAACCCCCTCTTCGGCTGGCTGAAAAATCAGCCGCACTGTTCCGGCTATCTGATCTTTGTAATGGCAAAGTATTTCCGCCAGCGCCAGCCCGACTGCGGCATGACCGTCATGACCACAGGAATGCATGGCATCAGAATGCAGAGAATGAAAATTTTCCCGGAAAGGAAAATGGGCTTCGTCTTCAGCTTCGCAAATATCCACCGCGTCTATATCGAAGCGAAGAGCGAAAATCGGACCAGGTCCACACTTCATGTCCGCAACAACACCAGTCAAGCCGCCAGCCATTCTATTTACCAGATCCGGATCACCCCCCTCCTCAATTGCCCGTTGCATGTGGATATCAAGTTCCTCAAGGGGTGGAACCCCCATCATGCTGGCCTGGTGTATGACATCCGCCCCGATCCGGACAGTGTATCCAAGTTCATTGAGGATTGTTGCTATTTTGGAACTGGTGCGAAACTCTGTCCAGCCTGTTTCTGGATAACGGTGAAAGTCTCTTCGATAAGCAACTAGTTTATCCTTTAAGTCACCAGCAAGCTGGGTCAGGTCGTTCTTCATTTTCTCTCCAAAAGCTGAGGCCATCACTTCCAGCTCAGATTTGGCAGGGCTGGGAGTGATACTATTACTTCAAAATGACAAACGACCTGCCCTTCATTTATCACAGAAAAAAACCAATAAAAAAGAGTGGTAAAACTATTCCGGGAAAATTTCGTTTCACCAGCGCAACCGGATTTACTCC
Organism: Desulfosediminicola sp.; assembly: GCF_048381775.1. Lineage (NCBI taxonomy): Bacteria > Pseudomonadati > Thermodesulfobacteriota > Desulfobulbia > Desulfobulbales > Desulfocapsaceae > Desulfosediminicola > Desulfosediminicola sp. The sequence continues at coordinate 25,468 of NZ_JBLXGE010000019.1, forward strand.
GGCAATACAGGCGCAAACAATTGTGGCACCGGCAAACGGGGAAACCGTTCTACCAATTGCGCCGGCAATAGATGCCATACTCCCCATATTCATGGTCTCCATGCCGTAAAGAAATGCGTGTGGAGCGACTACTTCACTAAAAGCAAATGCTGCAGCATCACCTGAACCGGTCATCACCCCCATCATAAAAGGACCGACAACAGCACCGACTTTCGCAATGCCGGGAGTCGTGGTCATCCAGCTTATAAAAAAGCTCATTAACTCCAGAGATTTCATACCTCGAACAAAAACCGCTACAGCGATTATCAAGCCGATTGCATTGGCATATGCATAGCCCATACCCTGAAAAAACTCTTCGGTTACCTTGCTCGGCGAAGTTCTTGTAATTAAAAGGGCAAAGAGGGTACCCACACACATTGCCTGGGCTACCCCGATACGTAAATCGGGCACTAACCCACTTGAGCCCAAGACCAATATGACTAAAGGGATAAAGGGCGTAATGACATATCCCCAGTTTATCGTTTCAGTACTTTGATTTTCTTTATCTTCGGTATCCTGATCAATTGCGTGTTCATTCTTCCACCTGGCATAAATAACCAGCCAGCCCGCCCCGGCAATCAATCCAAACAGTACAAACAGGCTTTGTGCCTGAACAACCGTATCAGCAGCAACACCTGCGATTTCAGCAACAAAGATGTTCACCGGTAAAAGCGGATTGAGCATACTTCCGAAAGTTCCTGTGAGTATTGCAGCCCCCGCTACAGCCGGATGTATTCCTGCTCTTATCATGAGTGGGATGAGAAAGCAGCCAATGGCTGCTGCGGTATTGCCTGCGCTCATCAAGATCGCATTTACCCCGAAGGTTGTCAGAGTAACCAGAGGGATAATGAACAGGCCATATCCCCGAATCCATGAAAAAGCCGCAAATAGATGCTTTTCACAACCTGTGGCCCGCAAAACAAATCCGAATCCCAGAGATGAGCAAATTGCCTGGATAAGGCTGTCTGTTGCCATCTTGTAGGCAAACTCGTCCAAAACCGTCAGCGGGTCCAGGGCAATTCCCGCCATCAGTAAGCCCGATGCAATCAACAAGAGTCTCGGTTCATATTCCCGAAACAGAAAATAGATTGTTATTACAACTATGAGGATACCTAATACGACATTCATCCTCCACACTCCTGCCACAGAGGACACCCGGATGAGCGGCACCATCGCGGGTATCCGTTGATAGATAAACTGGACCGAGGCAACAATTGTTCCCCCGCCTTTAGTCCCAATATTCTCCATGAGCCGCCAGGAAATAAGGTATACAGAAGATTTACACCTTTTGCTTCTACAAGTTCCAACCTGAAGTTCAAACCTGCATCATCCCATTTCCTGGCCCAGGCATTCAGAGCAGTTGTAAATGGTCTTACGGGGAGAGGATGCGTTACCACTCTCCCCGTAGGACCGGAAGGATTGTGCAAGCCCGGTTCCATAGGCACCAGGCATTATATTCAATTGCGATTACATCATATTATTCGGTAACCAGAGAGCTATCTGAGGCCACATAAAAAGCATCAGGACAACTATGATATCGCAGGCAATGAAGGGTAATACTCCCTTAAAGACCTGTTCCACCCTGGAATTCGTCACCCCTGCCAGGGCAAAGGCGTTCACCCCCACAGGTGGCGTGATTCCAGCAATTTCATTGAGCTTCATCGCAATAACGCAGATCCAGATAGGCTCATAACCAAGATTGACCAGAACTGGAAAAATAATCGGCAAAGTCAAAGCGAAGACCGCCGCCTGATATATTACGGTGCCCAGCAGAAACCACACTGCAATGACACAGATAAAAACGATATGCCGATGCACGTCCCAGGAGGCAAGAAAATTTGCCAAATCCGTTGGTACCCTGGTCATTGCCAGAAAACGGCTGAAATACATTGCCGCAACTATAATAAAAAAGAGCATTGCCGTTGTTCTGGCAGTTTCTCGCAAAGATTCCCTGATCGGTTCGATCTTACGGAGTTTTCCATAGACAAGCCCAAACAGCAACGCGCCAATGGCACCCACGGCACCAGCTTCGTTGGCGGTAAATATACCAGTGTAAATTCCGCCGATAACCAATGATGCGAGCAGCATGATTGGCCAAAGGCCTACGAAGGCTTTAGCTCTGTCCTTTTTGGTAATTTTCAGTTCTTCAGGATGGATTGGGGCAAGCTGAGGGTACAGTTTTGCCCGAATAAACATGTTGAGGGCGTAAATTACAGCAGTAAGTATTCCTGGTATAATTCCGGCAAGAAAGAGTTTGCCCACCGACTGTTCTGTAAATATTGCAAAAAGAATAAACATACCGCTGGGCGGTATCATACAGGCAAAACTACCAGAGCACGCAATAGCTCCAAGTGAATAACTGGCATTGTACTTGTATCGTTTCATTTCCGGATAGGCTAACCTGCCGAAAATTGTTGCAGTGGCAATGGTAGAACCACATATTGAAGCGAATACTGCACAGCCAATGGAAGTAGCAATTGCCAGTGCTCCCGGTATCTTAGCAAATATTTTATGTACGTTTGAATAAGCCAGTTCAGCAAAGCCTCCCCTTGAGGCAAAGGCACCCATCAAGATAAACAGTGGCAAAACACAAAACGTTGGTGAGGCAATTGCGTTGTACAGGGTTTCGCCAAGCAGCGATAATGCAGCATTGAAATTGATCATCACGGTCAGACCAATCAATCCGACCAGGATAAAATCCACACCCATGTGCAACCCGCAGAAGAGCAGCAAAAGCAGAACCAGAATTCCCAGTGTTCCTATTATCGTAAAATCCATGTAAATCAATTCTCCGTTCCGGAATGCATCACTTGTTCTCTCCTTTTCCACGGATGAAAACTGACGCTATACCGGTTTTCGTATTTCTTCGTAAAGGTTGATCATGAGCTGAAGGGTGTACACTATCATGCCGATTGCCATTACAAATTTGACTGGGTAAAGCTTGTAGGTTATCGCACCGGCAATACCTTCCTTATCCACAAACGAAGCCCAGGCATTCTCACACATGGCAAATGTGGCTATAGCGATGGTCACAGTGGCAAGCGTATAGGTCATAATCATGGCCTTTTTCTGATTTTGGGGAGAAAGCATCTCCACCACAGAACCGACACGGACATGACCACGCTCCATTTCACAATTGCCCAGACCAGCGTAGACTGTCCCAACCATCACAAACATGGCCAGTTCCGCCACTCCCATCAGCGGGGTGGAAAATGTTCGGAAAAGGACATCAGTGATCAGAAGAATCATCACCACACTCATCATCCAACCACACATTTCCGCACATATCTTATTGATTGTTCGAATTATTCTATCCAATTCTCTAATCCTCAAAAGATAGCGGCAATGTTCTGTTTGTCACATTGCCGCTTGATATCACTGTTCTTTAGCGAGATAGCCGTTGTTGATTTCAAATACGGTCTCAAGAATCTTTTCAGGTGATTTCGCACCAAGAGCCGTAACCTCTTTACTCCAGGTGTTGAGGTTTTCTTCAATGGTAGGCAAAGACATCCACGCTTTCATGTCTTCAGCGGAAGCATAGGTGAACTTCGCACCTTTCGCTTCCATGCCCTTGATTTCGTCTTCAAGGGTCTGGGGATAGTATTCGGTAAAACGCTGAACTGCATTCTCGCGAGCTTGTGCAACAACTTGCTTCAGTTCGTCAGGAAGCGCCTGATATTTCTTCTCATTCATGGTGATCATGAAAGGCAAGGCGAGCCACATCTGTGGAGCAACCATGATATTAGGAGCAACTTCGTAAAGCTTTGCTCTACTCTGGGCATCCACATTGGTGAGAACGGTATCGATCACGCCAGTCTGCAGTGACATATAACACTCACTGAAGGCAACGGAGGTAGGAACAGCACCGATGGAACCAAGATCAGCAAGTTTCCAGCGACTGGAAGAACGGGCTTTCATACCTTTGAGATCTTTAAAGCTGCTGATCGGCTCTCTGGAACTGAAGGAGTATGGAAGCGCGGAATAGATGTAGACAGGACGCTGTTTGTATTTCAGGAATTCTTCGTTCAGCTCTGGAATGGTTGCGTAGATGTCTTCATACACACCAATCATATTTTCATACTGCGTCGGGCCCTCTTCGAGCATACCTGTCGCACCATTCAGCAACAGACGGTTAGGGTAATAGTTGATGTTGATAAAACCAAAATCAACCACGCCATCCTGTACGCTTTTCAGGATCTCCTTGCCCTTAACAAGGGATTCTGCCCAGTATGGCACAACCTTGATTTTACCATCACTGAGGCTTTCAAGCTCTTCGATGAACTGCTTTTCTGCAACGCCTCGCATGGTATTTTCAGGCGCATTGGTTGCAAAAGTAAATGTGTATTTCTTTGCATAGGCCATGCTCGCGCTGGTTGCTGCGATGCAAAAAGCAGTCAGGCAACTCATTAAAATACGACGTTTCATTCTCTTTCTCCTTTAAGTGAATAGGCCACTTCCCGAAAAACTCCAGAACTGTGCACAGTCTTGGTCACATAGCGATTCCCATCAGAACAGGTGGAAATTCTGATCGCAGTTTATCGATCAACGGCGAAAATAATCTACGGGTTTCACTTGGCAATTTTCATGCCATTGAGAGAAAGACCAGCCATACCATTGATACAGCGCTGTTTTTACATTTTTGTCACACTTTGGTAAACAGCAAAGAGGTATAACGCGCGCCATGGAAAACAATCACGAAAATGCAACAAGAACGGAATAAAGGTGGGTTAACTGCAAGGACAGGAGGTTATAGCTATTCGAAAAGTTATAAGGGTTTGCCGTTAAGGAGTTGTGAATACACTTTCTGGATATCTAAAAATGGAGGCGGGGGCGACCACAGGACCACCCCGCGAAAAATATGTGCTGCCAGAGATAGACAAAATCACTCTTCACTCAGCTTTTTCAGCCTCTTACTGAGGGCTGGCTGGGAAATACCAAGCAACCGTGCTGCAAGAGACTGGTTGCCTCTACTTCTTTTCATGGCTTCCACAACAAGAAGCGAAGCCACCTCTTTCAGTGATGGAAGCTGAATCTCATCATTGAAAACCGAATTGGTTTGAAGAGTCGCTCTGTCATGTACAGGGGCGTGACCGTCGATGACTCGCTTAAAGGCGTCCATGGAAAGCATTCTGCTTTTGTGCAGAGTCATTGCATCAAAGACCATGCCCTTAAACTCACGGATATTTCCGGGAAATGAATAGTTTTCAAGAAGCGGTATCAATTCTTTCGGGTAAGACGGCATCTTTTTGCCAAATTCCTTAGCGGCCTGCGCTAAAAACAAATCAAGCAGAAGAGCAATATCCTCTTTACGTTCCCTCAATGGAGGAATATGAACATGGTGTCCACAAAGCCTGTAATAGAGATCTTTACGGAGTCGGCCCTCTGCCTGACTGGCTGCCAAATCCTGATGTGTAGCTACGATGACCCTGGCATTCATTCTTTTCACAACATCACTGCCCAGAGGAAAATACTCCCCCTCCTGTAACAGACGGAGAAGCTTCACCTGTGAGGCGATACTCAAATCTCCGATTTCATCGAGAAAAAGTGTCCCATATGCTGCTTGTTCCACCATTCCACCCCGACTTTCCTCCGCCCCGGTATAAGCCCCTCGCTTGTGCCCGAAAAGTGTGCTGGAGAAAATATTATCATCAAGACCGGCCACATTCACAGAAACCAGAGGACCGCTGCGACGACTCGCCTTGTGTATCGCCCTGGCAACCAACTCTTTGCCAACCCCACTCTCCCCGGTTATCAAAACCGGACGAGAGCTTACCGCAATAGCCTCAATATACTGAAAAACTGAAAACATCGTGGAGCTTCTCGTAACCAACTCCTCAAAGAGTTCAGGGTTCTCCAGAGCTCCTGTAAAAAAGCGGCTACGCATCTGCCGGTTTTCCCGCTCCAGTTCGGTCGACCTCAAGGCTCGCTGGACCCCTTTTATCAGCCTGTCGACATCATCTGTTTTGACGAAGAAATCGAGCGCACCCTTTTTCATGCTTTTTACCGCGGTATCGACCTGATTCATCCCGCTGACAACAATGACACTTACCTGCGGGAACTCCTCGACAACCATGGCAAGCAGATCCATACCCGATATGTGAGGCATATTCAGGTCGAGAAGCACCAGACCGATATCATTCTGTGATAAAATACTTCGTACTTCACGGCTATCTGAACAGCGATAGACATTGGTTACACCCGCCTCAATGGCTAAGGTCATGGAGATGGTTCTCAACCAGCTGCTTTCGTCATCGACGAGCAACACACCAAAATCAGGATAAAGAGTCTTTTTCATCTGCAATACTCTGGCCTTTCATAACAGGGAGATACATGGATACAGTCGTGCCACGACCAACTTCAGAATCAAATTGAAGTCGCCCACGATGCTCTTTAATTATTTGTTCTGATATGGAGAGCCCAAGGCCGGTTCCCCCCTGCTCTCTTTTCGTTGTGTAAAACGGATCACAAAGGTATACGAGCTGTTCATTGCTTATGCCTACACCGTTATCCTTAACCCGCAGCACCAATTCGCCCCCCGTCTGGTCATAAGAAGTCATCACGATGATATCCAACTCTCGCTCTCCACCAGCCTGCACAGCGTTCATCACCAGATTAATAACAACCTGCTGAACCCTGGAACTGTTGCCGGAAAAATCTGGGAGATTTTCGGCCAACTTAACCTGGATGGTGGCAAAGCGTTTACGCAGTGAACTCTCAAGCAGTCTAAGTGCAGCTTTGACCACCCTATTCAAAGAGGTCGATTCACTCAAATCTATCGAATCCTTTCTGGCAAAATCCTTCAGATCGTTGACAATCTGAACAATTCTCCCCATACCGTCCTCCATCTCGCCATAAATCTGTGCATTCTCCTGCCGCAACATGGAATATGGAAGACCGCCGATGAAAAAATCTCCCTCTTTAGCGTATCGCTCCTCCAGAACCTCGCTTGAAGCCTCGGAGATTCTCTTTAAGGTAGAAAGATTGTGGAGCACAAGGGCCGCAGGGTTATTTATTTCATGGGCTACGCCGGCTACCAGAATGCCAAGAGACGTCATCTTGTCGGCCTGGATAAGCTGGTGGTGCTGTATTGCCAACTCCCTGCTCCTACGTCCAACTTCCCTCTTCAATGAATGATTCCAATAGAATGCCATACAGACCACCAACAGCAGGGGGCTGAAAATAAGCCCCCCTAATTGGACGCTTTTTTCTCGTCTGCTCGGTTCGGAGTTGTCCATTTTCCCGAGCCACTGCTCCTTGATCTCTTTTTGTCTGCCGCTGAGTTCAAGATTCGTGAAACTTTCTCGGACATGCTCCAAAAGCTCAACATTATCCTTGCGGGATGAATAGCCATAACCCAGCTCTGAACGTAATTCACCGACCTGCACGATCCTTGCGTTGGGCCGTTCCTGCTCAAAAAAATCCAACTGCTTGCTTAGCTGCACACCTGGCAAGTGAGTAATCAACACAAAGTCAGCTGCACCATTGCTCAATTGCTTGAGAGCCTCCGCGTGTGAAGAGACAGGAATAAATTCCAGATGGCGATAATCTTCGATTATCTGCTCCAGAAGAGGTGTCTTCCGACTGAGATAGACCCTACCGCTTTTCAATTGATTCAGTGACTGAACTCGTTCAGGATACTCAACGTTGGCAAAAAGCTTTTGACTGTATGCGCTATGACGGAAAAAGGGATAGCTGGTGACACCGCTATCCGCCCTGGTTACCCCCTGCAACAAATCGATATTACCAGCCAGAAACTCCCTTTCAAGCTCAATCGGACCACCTAAAACGATTTCAACTTCAACCTTCATTTCCGCAGCTACCGCTTTGGTAAGGTCGATATTATAGCCAGCCGGTTGATTGTTTTCGTCGAGATATTGATAAGGAGGATTACCCATGCTTCCTCCAACGACTATCTTTTTATATGGAACGTAAAGATGGGCGCCCTGGCGCAAAAGGCCCGGCGTAAATAAGAGTTGAATAGCAAGCAGCAACAAGAAAAAGGCCGGAATGGAAACCCCCAATTCCAGAAAGGTCCCACGCCCCTGCGAATCCACTGCCTGCATACCCTTCACACTTCTATTTTCACCACAAAAACTCAATTAAATGTTCCCAAAAGCTGACAACATCGCCACGGCCCTGACTGAAGAGCAACCGAAAGCAAAACATACCACAGCCAACAAAAAGTCAAAGCATGACTCAGTGCTCAAGACGATTCTCTAATTTTATCCAGGGAAACCTACCGCTACAGAAATCACTCGTCACAGGAAACGGCACACACTGTCGCAGTCCCGTCCTTATCAAGCCTGCCGATATAACTTTCCATTATATCGGCCATCCAGGCGGCCTTTTTGGTGCAATGATCTGCCGACCAGAGCCAGTGTAATCCAGGTTCAAACTGAGGGGGCAGACAAAACTCCCTGTAGGCGGTCGGGGCTCTCAAAATTGATACCAGCTCTTCCACCGTTGGTAAACGCCAGTTGCTCTTAGCCTGAAAGCTATTCAGGTTCAAATGTTCTACATATTCATGCGCCTGTTGCCAATCAAGAGCAAATCCACTCCCGCACCGCTGCCACCAAAGACCGGTTACAGGGTCCTGCAGTAAATGTGGATTGATCGTCTCCAGCGGGTGGTCGAACCACTGTATTGGCCGAAACAGATCATCCAGGCCGTAACGCTGCCGCATATCCTTGTACATTATCCGTGAAGGTATCTCTATCAGTGACTCGGCCGGGATTGGTCTCGCTGCCGCCCCGTTACTCTTCGAGAGCAATGCACATCGATCCTCTGAACCAACCTGCCAATTGCTAAAAAGCTGTTCCAGTGCCACACGCATCTCAAGCGCACTTTGAAACCTCTGCTCCGGATCTTTGGCAATACTCTTCAGCAAAAATTGATCCCAGGCTTCGTCCAGTTCACTATTCAGGCTGCTGGGAACCGCTATTTCCGCACTCATATCGACCAACCGACCGGTCAACATGCGATAGAGCAACACACCTACGGCGTAGAGGTCAGCACGGGCATCAGCTTTTGCAGGGTCACGCTCCTGCTCCGGTGCGGCATAATATGGTGAACCGACCTGCATGCCGGGTATGGACATTTTCTCTTCACCACGAACCCGGGACAGGCCGAAGTCTATAATTTTCACCCGATCATCGTCAGTGAGCATCAGGTTGAATGGCTTGATATCGCGATGAATGATACCGGCAAAATGCAAACGTTCCAACCCCTGCAAAGCCTGTCGCGTGTAGTGCACAGTGCGGGCAATACTTACCTCACGGGAGTCATATTCGACTTCATATGCCTCTCCGATTAGATCACCGATGGAATGGGAGTAGTATTCGAGCACAATGAAAGGTATGCCGTTATCCTCATCACAGTCGATAATTTTAGCGATATGATCGTGGGAAATCTCCCCCATGATCCGCGCTTCCTCTACAAAAATCTCCCGAAGCCTCTGCTCACCCACCAGATCGACAAAAATTTCGTCACGAGGCCGCAGAATTTTTAAAGCAACTATCCTGCCGGTGATCGGCGCACGCGCCTTGTACACCGTTGACATTCCACCACGACCCAGACGCCCGATAATCTCATACCTGCCAGCACGGTTCATCTCTCTCCCCTACTTCAGTCGCTGGGCATATGCCGTTGGAAATCCACGGTTAATAATTTTCACCACGGTCGAATCAATATCATATTCCACCGCGCAAATTTCAAGGATATCGCTGTCACTGTCCCAGATCACGTATTTTGCGCGATTATCACCATTCCGCGGCTGTCCCACGGAGCCACAGTTGATGATATATTTTTTATCCGCCTCAAGTCGATGTTCACCCGGCTCAGGCACAACACGCTCAACCGCTTCCCGAGCCTCAAAAACCAGCTGCAGTTCATGGGTGTGGCCTACAAAGAAACGGGTAAAATCAGACTCCTTAAAAAGTTTTATCACATCCTCACTGCTCATTGAGTAGAGATAACCATTCACCGAATCGGGTGGACAGCCATGTACACAAAGGGCGGTACCGAAGCTTAAAGTCCTGGGCAGATCGCTGCAATACTCGAGGCTGTCCCGGCTGAGAAGGGCCTCAGTGGAGATATTATTCTCCCGTGCCTGGAAGTTCATCCACCGTCTCTCTTTTTTATTGGCCAGCGCAGCTTCGTGGTTGCCGGCCAGCACTTCAAAGCCCTGTTTTCTGACAAGATCAACCACCTCCTGAGGCTCTGGTCCGTAACCGACCAAATCTCCGAGACAGACAACGCGATCCAGCACAGTTATGGCACAACGCTCTTTGAGATCAGCCAGCACTGCCTGTAATGCCTCCATATTGGCATGGATATCTGATAAGAAGGCGATCTTCATCTATTCCTCTGCGTTCCTTTTCTCTTCCAGTTCATCCCAGCGTCCATAGAGTCGTTCCACTTCCATCTGAACTTTTTCAAGTTTCGCCCAGCACTCCGCAGCCTCACTGGGGTCAGAAGAAACTTCCGGCAGCGCCATACGCTGCTGCAGTTCTTCCACTTCCATTTCCGCGTTCATGATCAACTCTTCCATCTGATCATATTCACGCTGATCCATATACGACAATTTGCCCTTTTTCTTCTGGACAGACTTTTTCTTTTTGTCGGAAGTGTTCGGTGCGGTGCTCTTTTTTGCGGTACCTGTAATATCACTTATCCACTGACCGTACTCGGCATAATAGGCAACACCTCCTTTACCATCAAAACCAAGCAACCTGTCACAGACCCTGTCGAGCAGGAACCGGTCATGGGTCACCAGCACCAGCGCTCCTTTAAATTCAGTAAGGCTCTCCTCCAACACATCAAGAGAAGGGATATCGAGATCATTGGTAGGCTCATCAAGCAACAGGATATCTGCTGGTTTACGCATGAGATCGGCAATCAGAATTCGTGCCTGCTCACCGCCGGAAAGTTGGCCAACCGGCGTTTCCAGCTGATCCGTGCGAAACAGAAACTTCTTGGCCCAGGAAACCACATGCAGTGACCGGCCTTGAAAAACAATGGAATCCCCTTCTGGGGCCAGTGCCCTCCGCAGGGTAACATCGGGATCGATACTCTCCCGCCTCTGGTCAAAACTTACAATCTTTACATTGTCGGCAAGCTTCAGATAGCCACTGTCCGGTTTGAAACCGTTCTCATCCGCTGCGGCGGCCATGAGCTGCATGAGCGTAGACTTGCCGCAACCATTACGACCGAGGAGTCCAAGACGGCTGCCGGGTGAGAGGAGTATATCGAGATCGGAAAACAGGGTACGCCCATCATACCCTTTGGTCAGGCCCTTTCCTTCCAGAAGCTTTTTGGTTTTCCTGCCGGTGGCATCGAAGTCTATCTGCACAGCACCGGAGGCACGATTACGTGACTTGACCTTGGCCAACTCACCCTGCAATTTGTGGGCTTCGTCAATTCTGTATTTGGCCTTAGTGGTTCTGGCCTTCGGGCCTCTTTGCAGCCATTCGGTCTCACGGCGCACCTTGTTGGCCAGACGTACCTCCTCCTCTTGTTGGCCTTCAAGAAAAGCAGCCCGCGCTTCGATAAAATCTGAATATCTGCCATCAACCTGAAAAGAACCTTCAGGATACACAGCTGAAAGCTCCACAATTCTGTTGGTGCAGTTCTCGAGAAAGCGCCGGTCATGACTTACCAGTAACCAGGCTTTCGGGCCTTCGAGCAGGCCGCCACCGAGAAGTTTTTCAAGCCAGAGGATACCCTCAATATCAAGATGGTTGGTAGGCTCATCCATCACTAGTACATCCGGGCTGAGCAGCAGCGAACGGCATATGGATAGGCGTTTGCGCCAACCACCGGAAAGCTGCCCCACGGCAATATCACTGTCGGCAAACTCGGCACGGCTGAGCAGTGCGTGGGCTCGATGTAAGCGCTCCGTCTCATCAAATTCGCTGCCTTCCATCGCCTTGATGAGGTTTTCGGCAGCGCTCAAATCATCTTCAAAAAGATCAGACTGGGCAAGATAGGAAAAACGTACATGTTTCTGATATTGAATTTGCCCATTGTCCGGCTCTTCCAGGCCGCAAACTATTCTCAGTAATGTGGATTTTCCTGAGCCGTTAGGGCCAATCAGACCAACACGGTCGCCTTCATGAAGGGTGAAACTTATGTTTCGAAAAAGCTGCTGGGCACCAAAAGATTTACTGATCGAGCTGCAGCTGAGCAGATGACTCATAACACTCTGTTTGAATATTTGTTAAAGAATAAAATACTTGACTCAGAAAATTCAACTTCGCTAGAAGTTCATCAAAGTCCGAACAACCTAAAATGATTAACGCTTTGTGGAAATGGAAAAAATTCCACTAAAAAAGTAAAAATAATAATACTTCATGGCACATTATGGTTTTTTAGAGCTTTTTTGGGCTTGATAAATTGTACTTTGCTGGGTATAGCTATATAGGTTTTGTGGCAATTTCAAGTCATTTGCACGATATATGTAGTTGATATTGTAACAATGGCTCATCAATGTACAACCTTTTTAACAGAAGTTACAATGAACGAACGGCTGCACATTATTATAATGGATGAAAAGGGGAAAATGCTCAAACTCCCCCTGGAGACTAAACGGCTCATCACCTACCTTATCTCCGCCTCAGTAGCAATAGTCATTCTCGTAACATCCTCCCTTTTTTCCTACTCCCTCTTTACCAATAATCGCTCCTTGGATAAAAAGCTCGCCGAGCTTCAATCCAAGGTAGACAGCAGCGATGAAGTTATAAGCGAAATTCAACAAAAAGCCACCACCGAACTCAACGAACTCAATCTGCAGATTGCCTCCCTCAGAATGGATAAAGCCGAGCAGCAGGCGGCCTTCAAAGAGGAGAAAGAGCTTCTTATTTCAACAGCAGTGAGTGAGCTCGAAGAACGCAGTGTCCTGATAGAAACGATCATGCACAACATCGGTGTAAAGGTCCCGGCCCCAAAATCATCCAAAGGTTCACAAAATAGCGGTGGTCCCTTTATCGAGGCCAACCCGGGCATACAGGATGAGCTTCTTTATAAGGCAGACAAATACACCAAACTTATCAAGCAGATCCCCCTCGGCAGTCCCGGAACCGGCCCGATCACTTCTCGCTTCGGTGCGCGACAGGACCCTTTCAACGGCAAGCGCAGCGTCCATGAAGGTCTGGATTTCAGAGGCAAGACCGGAGATAAGATATACGCCACAGCAAATGGTGTCATCAAGCGTGCATTCACCAACGGCAGTTACGGCAAATACGTCGAAATAGATCATCTGAATGGCTACACTACATCTTTTGCCCATATGCACAGTTTCGTTGTGCGTAAAGGCGATCGCGTTCAGCGCGGACAGCTCATCGGCCTGGTAGGCAATACCGGACGCTCAACAGGCCCCCACCTGCACTATGAGGTCAAATACAGAGGGAAACCGGTTAACCCGATAAAGTATATTCAAATTGCTAATTTGCTCAAACCAATAGAGGCCAAGCGGCCACTGGTTAAAGCCACCAAGAGCAAAATAGTCGTAAAATAATTTTCTTGCGTCAATAGATAAAACCAAATAGCATTGCCATGTTTTCAAAAAAAAATAATCCCCAGGAAGAAATGCAAAAGGCAGAAAGCGAAGCTATAGCCTCGATTATCGATAAGACCATGACTATTACCGGTCAGATCTCCTTCCGGGGGAAAACCCGAATTGATGGAGCCATTATCGGTGACGTCAATGGAGAGCATCTCGTATTGAGTGAGACTGGCAAGGTAACTGGTGACATTGTAGCCAGTTCTTTCAACTGCTTCGGCACCCTTGAAGGCAACGTGCAAGCCGGCCTGATCACCGCTCGTAAAAACTGCTCTATTCACGGCAGACTTGAAGCAGGCAGCCTTACTGTTGAGCCTGGCGCAAGTATCGATGGTGAAATTAAAGCAGCTACCAAAGAGCTTTCCGAGACTATTGGTAAAAAACCGACGCCTGCTGCCAAAGCGACCACCCCGGCAGTTGAGGTTCCGGCCAAGAAAAACTGACCCGGTATTTCCAGATTCGTGAAGTAACGGGCAATTGAGAAAGAAATTTATTCTTCAGCCCTATGCCTTTTTCTCAAACCAAAGTAGCGAATCGGTTTAAATGTCCGATTTGTGGTAATGACAAGGATTTCTTTGAGATCACTGACGATGTCATTACCACAACACATTATGTACAGAACCCGGATGGCAGCTTCACCATTGAAGACCGGAATTCCCAATCCATGGGAGATATCAAACTCTTTTGCGGAAACTGCGATGAAGATCTCACCTCCTATCATCAGCGGTTCTCGGAGATGATCTTTTGACCGATCAATCAGTCAGAGTCATCGACAATAATGAATTTTTATTTCAAAACTATCAATCACTCACCTCCTGGCACATAGTCAATTGCCGGCTCCGCCTCATCCCGGGTGAAGAACATCTGCTGATTGACCTCCTCAAACGCGGTATAACGCTGATTCCTTCGGCATCCGCGCAGATCACCAGTCGTTCAAAAGTTCACCAGGCCCGCATTTACAGCGACTTCATGTTGCCCAATACTGTAGCAGTTTATGATGCAAACAGCTTATTGGAAGCAACATCTCTATTTACCAGTCATTCTGTTACGGAAGTAGTCCTCAAAAGAGATCGCAAAAACAGCGGCATAGGCATTCACAGGTTCTCAAACATTGAAGATGTTTACAACCTGGCCACATTCTGCGATATCGAGTTCCCCTTCGTCATTCAACCCCTGGCCCGTGGCTTTCGGGACATTCGCGTGATCCTGCTCGGAGAATACACGGAAGCGTACGAGCGAATAAACAACGGTAATTTTCGCCGCAATCTCCATTGTGGCGGTTCAGCCGCACCTGTTGAAATAACCGACGAGATCAGAGGATTTTGCAGGGACGTGATGGAGCGTGGAGATTTCCCATACGCCCATATAGATTTGATGCTCTTTGATGAAGAGTTGAACGGAAAAACAATCTATCTCACCGAAATCAACCTTCGTGGTGGACTTAGAGGGGCCAGGATAAGCACACCTGACTACCAGAGCCTTACCAGGTCAGTACATGACCGACTGGTCAGAGAATACCTGAACTCTTAAGATGGGCCTCGATTTCCCTTCAGGCCAGAAAATAGTGCCGCAAAGATTTTGCCAACCGGCAATAGTGAACTGATCCCTTAAAATTCCGGCCCAATGGTCGCAAAAAACTCGCGTACCTGACCATGGCCTCAAAAAAAGGGCAAAAAAAAGGGGGTACCGCTTAAGGCACCCCCTTTCAAATCGCGATCTAAATTCTTACGAATTAGACACAACCGGTAGGCTTAGGAAGGCCAGCCATTTTACAAGCTCCCTTACCTGGTCCTGACGGGAACAGCTCGTAGATTCTCTTCAGTGGGAAACCAGTGGTCTTGGAGAGAATACGTACCATAGGAGCGATACCGTTCTTCTTGTAGTACTCCTGAAGAGCGTCAATTACTTTCTGATGCTCATCGGTCAGGTCGCTGATACCCTCAGCACCTTTTACATAATCTACCCAGTTGTCATTCCACTCATCCATACCTTTGAGCAGGAAGCCGTCCTCGTCTACTGTGAAGCTACTTCCATTATGTTCGATTGTTGGCATTTCAAACCTCCTTGAAATTTTATGTTATGGCTTACACCGTTATTAGGCTCTGCTGAAAACTAATATGGCTTATTACTATAGCGAAAAGGGTTTGTCAAGTGAATGACGGATCATTTCTGACACCCAGTTTTACTCTTCTTCAACCATGCGAAATATTGATGCTAATCGACAATTGGCGTAAAATCCAACACGTGCAGATTCATCGATTCCGATAACCTTGAATTGAATCGAATATACGGGTGATAAACTAACACGTCCGTGTTGCGGAATATCACTAGACGATTTTACTGCCTATCTGGCATATGTCCACAACTTTTTTAAGGTATCACTCAAGATTTTTTTTATCACCTTTTTCCAGCACCAAAAGGTTACATTACTGACATTTTCTCTCTTACAATGGTACAGTAGCCTTTCTGATTTTTCCTTGCGAATAAGAAAAAGAAAGAGTAAATCCAACATTTATTTTGTTACTCAATGAATTCTACGAGATGTGTCCGGCGTATGGCCCGGTACATCACACATAATCCAAGCCTAACTGAAAAATCTCATGCTGCAGATACTTCGTAATAAAGCCCAATCAATCGTTATTCAGGCGATTGTCGTCATCATAGCACTCGTTTTTATCTTTTGGGGTGTTGGTTCCAATCTGGATGGAAGTCGTGAATCGGCTATCACCGTAAATGACGAGGAAATCTCCTTCCAGGATTTTCAGATGGCCTACGACAGGGCACATCAGAATCTCGCTGCACAATTCGGCGGCACCCTGCCAAAAGGACTTGCTGAATCTCTTGGTGTCAAGGAACAGGTTATTAGCCAACTCGTTCAGGGTGCTTTGCTCCGCCAGGGAGCAGCTGATATGGGTATCGTCGTCAGCGGTGAGGAAATTCAGGAAACAGTCAAGAGCATGCCGCAGTTTCAGGAAAATGGCTTGTTCAATATTGAAAGATACGAGTCTCTTCTTGCCGCAAACGGACTCACTCCGGTCAAGTTCGAGAGCAACCTGCGCTTTGATATGCTCGCTGAGAAAACAATCAGGGAGATCAGTAAGTTCGCCGCATTGACCAGTGAATACGAAGTCCAGCAGCTGTACCGTCAGGAAAACGAAAAGGTGGCTGTAGATTACGTTCGCATTACCCCTGATCAGTTCACCGACTCCGTTAAGGTAGACGAGGAAGAACTTGCCACATGGTTCGCTGAGGTCCGTGACAACTACCGCAGCAAGCCAATGATGAAACTCAGATACTTCGACTTTTCTTTCTCTGAAGTCGGCAAGAAAATCAATATCGACAACGCCCGCGTTGAAGAATACTACAGCAATAATATTGGCCAGTTCACCACCCCCGAAAAGCGCCACGCACGACACATTCTGCTGACAGCAAACGCTCAGGACAACGAGGAACTGCACCAGGAGAAATCTCAGAGGGCCAAAGAGATTGCAGAACTTGCCGCGGTAAGTGACGATTTCGCGGAACTCGCCCGCCAGTATTCAGAAGGCCCCAGCGGCCCTCAAGGCGGAGATCTTGGATTCTTCAGTCAGGAGCAGATGGTTCCGGAATTTGGTGATGCTGTTTTTGCCATGCAACCCGGTGAAGTCAGCGAGGTTGTGAAAACCGCCTTCGGTTACCATATTATTAAACTGGAGGAGATTCAGCCTGCGGTTACCAAAACTCTTGATGACGCCCGCCCGGAAATCATAGCAACCCTGCAAAATAAAGAAGCGCAGTCAATGGCCTTCCAGATGGCAAACGGAGCCTATGAGGGCATTATCGGCGCAGGCTCCATTCAGGCGTATGCGGAAAACAATCCAACCCAATCCCTGAAAGAGTCTGACTTCTTCGCTGAGAGCGCTCCACCAGCAGATGTGACCCTCGATGCCCAGGCCCTTGCCAAAGCCTTTACCCTTAAAAAAGGTGAACTCAGTTCATTAATCAAGACTGACAACGGCTACGCTATCGTCTTTGCCGACGATATCAAGGAACCCGAGACTCCAACACTTGAGGCAGTTCGAGACCGCGCCACTGAGAATTTTGTTGCCGAAAAAGCTGCAGAAATGGCCGGCCAGGCCGCGGCGGATTTTACCGTAAAACTTACCTCTGAAGCTTCTTTTGAAGAGGTTGCCAAAGAAATGGGCATATCCATACTCAACTCCGGTCTGCTTCAACGCAGAGCGCAGGAACAGGAAAACAGCAATTTCCCGGTGGCTCTCACTCAGCAGGCATTTAAACTCACTAAAGTTGAGCCCTACAGTGAGGAACCTGAGCTAGTCGGAAGTGCTTACTACATCATGTCCTTAAAAGAACGTCAGTCTCCCGAAGTTTCCGGTGAAGAAGATCTTGAACCTTACCGTCAGGCGCTTCTTCGCAGCAAGCAGCAGGAACTGCTGACAGCATTTATTGACAACCTTGAAAAAGACGCCGTGGTCTCAGTCAACAAAAACATCTAATAAATCTCGGCATATAAACTGAAATATCATTAAATATTGCAGCTCCGGCTGCCCGAACATGTTTCATTCCCGTCCCTGTTACTTATTGTGGTAGCAGGGACATTTTGTTTGCTTGATAAAGAATATGTACTTATAAGCATACACACCCTTGTAGTTCATATCTCCCGAACCTTTTTAGTTTCGTACTGTCGAGCAGGTTGTAATACCTGATAATAGCTACGGCTCTACCGATTAAATAGGGAATTTACCCTTTTTTTGGTTCTCTTGCATCGGCGGGGATGATATAGTGCAATGCTTCTCCCCCTCCATTTTCGGGGAAAACAGAAGCTATAATCAGGAGTATCAATTCAATCATAATAATCATGCCAACCGACACCCCTCCTCTTGAACAGTTAGATAAACTTCCTTTTTTTGAGCAGTCCCTCCTTCAGTTTTTATCAATTGTTTACGAGCCTGCCCATACTACCTTGCTGGTTAATTGCCTGCGTAAACTCGATTTTAAAAATCCAAGAGGAAACCGCCCTACTGCAGCGAATCTCAACCACTATTTCTCCAAGTTCGAACAACTTGGGCTGTTAAACGCCGAGCGTCAGGTTATCCCCGAACTCGTCGAGGTGTTAAGCAAGAATGCAGTGAAAGAGGGAACCTTTGCCACATACGCAAATGCCATCCGCAAAGAGGCTCCTGTCTCCTACTATTACGGAAAGTGGTCTACCAGGTGTTGGCGTGCCGTTCGGGAAATGCGCATTGGCATATACACTCAGGATTTTGATCTGATCGAAGAGGCTGCAGAATTTTTAAGCACCCAATGCAGCGAATTGGTAGGCGATATGCCACCCACTGTTCAGGTTGCAACCAGCCCATTTGACGCAGAATGGATTCGCAGCCTGCCAACATCGTTCCAGTTCTACCTTTTCAGCAGTGTCTTGCAGCATAGCCAGGCGCACCTCAAGCCGGCAACCGACATCTTTAATTTCCTTTCGGATGAGAATGAATTCAAACATCTTACCGATGATGAAATCATCCCTTTCCGCCGACTGCTTTTCAATCAACTGCTCTTTCGCGGAGAGCTTGCCAAAGCCGGAGAGCTCATCGATAATTCGCCTGATTCCTTCCATGGCACAGGCGCACTCGGCACGGTTCAGTTTCTGCTTGGCGCCGACGATAACGGGATCGCCGCATTTGATGCGGACAAAGCATTTCTGCAGGAACTCACAGGCTCTGAACGTGTAGCATTTTTCGGTCCAACCGGTCTGTTCTATATTCTCGCCCTGCTCAAAGGTGCCGAGAAAGAGGCGTATAGCGCTATTGCAGACCAGATCAGCAACACCCTGACTCTTTTCCAAAACTCCACAGAGACTGAGGCCTATGAGCACCTCGCTTTTGTGATGAGCTCGCATCTGAATGCGGTTGCACCCGATGAAGAACCGGCTATCGACGATGTCACCCAGCTCTCCAGTCTCTCTGCCGTCTTTGCCGGCCTCTGTCAGTATTGGCTCAACAGTGCCATAGACCCGGAGCTTGAGAACTTCATAGTCGACTCCTACACCAGGGCCAAAGAAAACGGTTACCAGCTCTTTGCCAGTATCTTCACTGAATTACTTGCCAAAACCCTGCACGCATCGGATGAATACCAAGAGGCCCGCGCTCGTATAGAGCAGGAACTCGGCATCATCCCGCTGCTTTCCATCCTGGAGCCGGAGGAGCCATGGAAAAGAAGTCTTGAGGCACTTATCCATGCCACCACCACCGCAAAGGAAGAGCCCCAGAAGACAGTCCGTCTTATCTGGCTGATCGACGTAAATGGCAACACCGCCCAGCTCAGCCCAAGGGAACAGAAACTGTTGCCGACCGGGAACTGGTCCAAAGGTCGTCCTGTTTCACTCTCGCGGCTTTACCAGAGCAGCAAGCTGACCTTTCTCACCCCACAGGACCGAAAGATCTGCAACGCAATCAAAAAAATCCAGAACGCAGAGACCCAGGGGGTCAACTACAACTTTGATATAGACAAAGCACTGCTGGCAATGATCGGCCACCCTCTGCTCTTTCTTGGCCACTCGCCGACCACCCCGGTTGAACTGATCTCCGGTGAACCGGAACTGTTGGTCGAAGAGCGCGGCGACCTTTTGCATATCTGTTTCGCCCAACCCATCACCGCAGATAATATTGCGCTGTATAAAGAGACTCCCACCCGGATCAAAGTGATCAGGATCAGCGACAATCATCGCCGGATCGCACAGATTACCGGCAAAGATGGTCTTACCGTCCCCAAATCTGCCAGCGAACATGTGCTGACCGCCATCGGGAACATCTCCTCTTTTATGACAGTTCACTCTGCCATAGCTACAGACCGGCTGAGCAACGAGCGTAATGACATCACCTTTGTCGAGGCTGATTCAACCATCTATATGCACCTGCTGCCCTACGGCACCGGCTTCAGGCTCGAGATGTTTGTCAAGCCATTCACCGAGGGAGGACACTACCTCAAGCCTGGACAAGGTGTAGAAAATATCATGGCAGAGGTAAACGGCAAGCGTCTTCAGACTCGCAGAAACCTCGCCCTCGAAGAAGAAAAGGCACGTGATATTGAAGAGTTGTGCCCCATCCTTGATTTAGCCATGGATCTCGAGCAGGAAAACGACAGGGAATGGCATTTACAGGACCCGGATGACTGCCTCCAGGCTCTTCACGAACTTCAGGCTATCCGTGACAAGGTAGTAATCGAATGGCCCGAGGGTGAAAAACTGAACATCACCCACCAGGCTTCCATGGAAAACCTGAACCTGAAGATCCGCACCAATCGGCACAACTGGTTCGCCATGAGCGGCCAACTGCAACTTGACCAGGATACGGTCATCGACCTCAAAGACCTGCTCACCAAGATGAAAAACTCATCCGGTCGTTTCATCGAGCTCGGTGATGGCCAGTTCCTCGCTCTTACCCAGGAGTTCATACGTCGCCTCGATGAGATGAACATCTACTCTGAAGGGATGAGCGATGATGACGAAAATGAGATCCTCATCCACCCACTGGCTGCAATGCCTCTGGAAAAGCTCGCTCTAAGAGCGAATACACAGGCCGACAAGGGCTGGAATCAACAGCTTGATAGAATACGTGACGCCCAGAATTTTCTGCCCAAGGTGCCATCGACTTTGCAGGCGGAGCTTCGCGATTACCAGTTCGAGGGTTTCGCATGGCTGGCACGCCTGGCCGAATGGGGTGTGGGCGGCTGCCTTGCCGATGATATGGGCCTGGGTAAAACCATCCAGTCCCTGGCTATCATCCTGAAAAACGCAACTAAGGGACCTTCGCTCGTCGTAGCGCCCACCTCGGTTTCCACCAACTGGATGAGTGAGGTGGTTAAATTTACTCCAACCCTCACTATCAAAACCCTGGCAGGCAAGGACCGCAAATCGATTATCGAGGGGCTCGGCCCGTTTGATCTGCTCATCACCACCTACACCCTGCTTCAGCAGGAAGAGGATCTGTTGAGAGAAGTCCAGTGGCAGACAGTCATTCTCGATGAAGCACAGGCAATCAAAAACGCTGCAACCAAGCGCAGCCGTGCTGCAATGTCGTTGCAGGCCAAGTTCCGCCTCATCACCACCGGCACCCCGATTGAAAACCATCTGGGCGAATTGTGGAACCTGTTCCACTTTATCAACCCCGGCCTGCTTGGCTCGCTCAATAGCTTCAATGAACGTTTTG
This sequence comes from Desulfosediminicola sp., assembly GCF_048381775.1. Taxonomy (NCBI): domain Bacteria; kingdom Pseudomonadati; phylum Thermodesulfobacteriota; class Desulfobulbia; order Desulfobulbales; family Desulfocapsaceae; genus Desulfosediminicola; species Desulfosediminicola sp. The sequence continues at coordinate 47,269 of NZ_JBLXGE010000019.1, forward strand.
CCATCCCCATCGAGCGGTTCCAGGATCGTGAAGCACGCCTGAAACTCAAAAAACTGATTCGCCCATTTATTCTGCGCCGTATTAAATCGCAGGTTCTCGATGAGCTGCCATCACGAACCGAGGTTACTCTCAACGTGGAGATGAGCCCCGAAGAGTCGCATTTTTACGAGGCGCTGCGCCAGAACGCCATCGATATTCTGGAAAACAACAAAGAAAAGAAAGGCCGTCACCTGCAGATCCTGACGGAGATCATGAAGCTCCGTCAGGCCTGCTGTAATCCGCGCCTGCTTGATGCAGACACTACGATCTCCAGCGCCAAGCTCAAGGTGTTCTCTTCTGTTGTTGAAGAACTCATCGAAAGCCGTCACAAAGTCCTGGTATTCAGCCAGTTCATCGGCCACCTGAAGATTATTCGCGAGTATCTCGAAGAAAAAGGTATTTCCTACCAGTACCTGGATGGTGCCACCAACTCCAAGCTTCGAAAAGATCGGGTTGAAGCCTTCCAGGCAGGCCAGGGTGATGTGTTCCTGATCAGCCTCAAGGCTGGCGGACTCGGCCTGAACCTCACTGCGGCGGACTACGTTATACATATGGATCCGTGGTGGAACCCTGCGATCGAGGACCAGGCCTCAGACAGGGCTCACAGAATCGGCCAGACTCGACCGGTCACCATTTACCGTCTGGTCTGCAAAAATACCATTGAGGAAAAAATCGTCAGGCTCCATCAGGAAAAGCGCGATCTCGCAGGGAGTTTACTGGAAGGCAGTGACATTAGCGCCAAGATGAGTTCCGAGGAACTCATCGATCTGATCAAAGAAACCTAAGCAAACGCTCCTTCGCACCTACCGCCAACAGCAAAGGCCGGAAGATCATCGCAGATCTCCCGGCCTTTCTCGTGCTCATATCATATATCTAACGTCTCATTTCCTTCACTTTAGTTCAAAGTCAGTGTCCGCCGCCACTACCGCCTGACTCGACGACCGTGGTTGTTTCGTAGACTATGTTGTTCGAGAGATTCACGTCAGGTTCGGTGCCGTCTGCCAATTCAGTGACAATCTCTGCAGTCCATGACAGAACACCAGCTACAGTATCATCCGGCACAAAAGCCGGTGGCCAGGTCATGGTCTCCCCAGCCGGCAGGTCTGCAAAGTCATATGGTACATCGTAAATAATCAACTCTGAATCCTCCATCACAGCAGTCACCCATACCACTCCGCTTGCCGGGGCCGGGCCAACATTTTCAATTGTTACTATTATCTCCCTGTCTTCTGCTCCAGCGACCATACGAACTGGAACCTGCAGCCCGGAATATTCACTGATTCTGACATCGAAGACATCCACGGCTGCGCTAGCCTCACAAGCCTGAGGGGTTTTAAACACATCAGGCACTTCCCAGCTATGCATGAACTCGATAGTGGCACGAGTGTCATCAGCAGCCTGGGCAAATGCCTCGATACCATCCATCACCAAGGCCTGGTCAGCAATCAGTTCTGGAACGGCCGCTAAAATCTCACCCTCTTGTACCTGGAGAGTTTTCGTCAACTTATCCAGGACTACAAGATACTGGAACTTCCCGAGCTCAGGGGCACCTGCAGGGACATAGGCCGGATCAGGAAGCGCATTAAAGTTTGCCGCTCTGTCGTAACTAAAATCATCCAGGTCAAGATAGCAATGCGTAACGGCCTTGATCACTCCCTGAACTTCCTGCCGCATATCGATACAATACCGCCCAGCAAACAGAGCAGAGCCACCGTCTGCAACGTCTCCCGTAAGGTCCATTATTTCGGTCATATACGAGAACACGTCAACTGTCATTTTTCCCTCTTTATCCAGGGCAGCCCCAAGACCGCGCATAGCCATGGTCTCTCGTTCCTCCTGCGAAAAGCCACCGTCGATCCGTGCGTCAAGATTCCCGTCTTTCATCAGTTTCCAGAAAATTGCCAGGTTCTGCAAAGGAGAGTCGATGGTATGGGTTTCCACAGTTCCGAGCCCATCTGCATCAACTACCAACGTCCCATACACTTGTCTGCCAGCAGCATCCGTTGCCAGACAAGCTGCTGTTGTCAAACTATAAAGAGCCTCCTCCAACTGTGCTTCAAGAACATCTATCGGCGATCGGACCAGATTGATCCTGCCAAGCTCAACCTCCATTTGCAGACTTTCACAACCGGCTTGGGGAGCACAGGTTTCCGGATCCACGTTCACCAGGTCGATCAGATCACCAGACTGATTTTCAATTGTTGTGGTACAACCTTCAACTGCTTGGGATGCAATAGGCTGTCGACAAAATCCACTGAAAGCCTGGGTCGCTGTACACTCTTCGAGAAGTCCTTCAGGACACTCACCGTCGGTAAGCAGGGGGACACCGCTGCCGTCCCGGTAAAGAATGACCTGATCGCCATAGTCAGGAGCTTCAACCTCGTCTCCACCGTTATCTGCTGCTCTGACGGACATGTCGCCGCCAAGAATCATGACTGTGGTCAGGAAAAACATCACTAAGTGACCCATTCGCTTTCTCATGACGCGTACCTCCCATGATATTTGAATAGCTATTGAATAAGATCCCCATCGACTACGTGAAATTAGATATCCCCTCACGTATGAGATGAAGATATCTAAATTCTGCTGGGATTTCCTATTCCCTGCTTAATCAGCAGCAAGGGATGTACCAAAACAGTTTAAAAATGGCTTTTGGACAAATGGGAGGAAAGAATGAACTCAAAAACATTTCATTTCTAAATACTTGAGACAGAGAAACACCGGGGTTGGCTGCGTCAACATTGCTTCAAATTTGTGCCATGTCTCACTACTGTAACGTTACTCCCCTGTGTCATGTCTCACTTAGACTTTGTCAGACCGAAAATCAATTTTTACAATATTATCTCAGTACATTATAGATCTGTGTGCGCAGTTTACTATAATTTCTACAATTTTACTGATCCATAGAGAACTGGACCAAAGCTGACGAGATCGACTATACCGATCCGGAGTAACACTCCATTCATCAGGTTTCTGCGGTGAAGAAAGAGATAAGAAATGTAAATTGCTGACAGGTAGTTGCAGGCGCAAAATTTAAGAAGGGTTTGGATGAAGAAGGAGCAGGGCAAAACTACATCATAGCAGGTTTTTCAAATCACATGTTTTTATATTGTAATGCCAATGAATTGGATTAATACGTATATTAGCTCAACATGCACCGTCCGGTAGCCACCCCTGTCTTAACTTCCGGTTTCTCCCTTTTTCCCATCCCAGAGCGAAATCCCTACCACTTACCCCTGCGCAAGACTCTTTAATATCAGTCCGTAAAAAGCCCGGGCTCCGGTAAACTGCCAGCCTAGATGCGAGCCGCATTTCGCACAAACCGCAACCCGCCAGGCATAACCGGAAAACCATGAAAAATCAGAACTGGCGTCTCCAAACAGCGCCACTCCGCTCGCCTCAGCAAAGCAACCAAGCTCAAAAACAATTCCGGCAGGATTGAAAAATGTATGGCGATGGGAACCATTCATCTCGATACTTTGTTTTTCTGAAGTAATCGTATAACTGCAAACCCGGCAGAGTAGGACACGGTGCTCCTCACTCTCTTCTTGGTCCTGGTCATCAACTTCGACCACACGTTGTTCCGCCCCTTCGGGGGTGTCACGAAGATACCGGATATGTTCGGGAAAAGGAAAGGGTTCTGCAAACGACAGGTTCGTCTCAGCAGACAGAATTTGATGAGGTGTTACTGACATATAGGCTCCATGTTACAACCTGTGTTGGTGGACAACCGGCGATAATGGACAATATGCAGAAAGCTTCGACACAGGGGCTGATAAAATCAGCCCCTGTGGTTTTAGACTATACTAGCTCTGCTCGGTAAAGAAATTGGTGATTGCATCCACCAACGCCTGAATGGTGTATTCTTGCGGCTGAATATCTACCTTCAAGCCGTTGTCGGTAACGGTCTTGGCGGTAATCGGGCCTATGGCCGCAATCTTCACACCAGCCAGCAGCTGCTGCAATTCTTCACTGTCTTTAGCTTCAACCATGGTCAGGAAGTTACGTACGGTTGAAGAGCTGGTAAATGTTATCATATCAACATCACCGGCTTCAAGGTCCTCACGCAGAGCATCCTTTCGTCCCTGGGGCGGTATATTCTGGTAAACCGGTGTTACAGTCACCTGGGCACCAGCTCCCCGCAGAGTCTCGGGCAGAATTTCCCGGGCCTGTACTGCTCTGGGAATGAGAATGTTACGCCCCTCGACACCCTGGTCGAGCAGACTCTCGGCGAGTCCCTCTCCGGTGAAGACACTGGGGATAAGATCAGCGTTCAGACCGTACTGCATGAGGTAATCTGCGGTCGACTTGCCAACCACACCGATATCCGGGCCTTTCAGGTCACGCGCATCCAGGCCGCGCTCAAAGAGACGATCGAAGAAATATTTCACACCGTTGAGCGAGGTAAAGAGAATCCAGTGGTACTCATTCAGACGCTCCAGTTCACCGTCAAGCACATCGTAGTTCTCAACAGGCTCGATGTTGATGGTTGAGTACTCAAGACAGTTTGCCCCGGCTTCCTCTAAACCTACCATCAGTTCGCTGGCCTGCTCCCTGGTCCTGGTAACGATAATTTTCTTGCCGAACAACGGCCGTTTCTCATACCAGTCAGTGACCTCTTTCAGCTTGACCACGTCGCCTACGATAATCAAAGATGGTGGGGTAATACCAGCATCGCGAACAATATCCGTAATGGTCTCCAGATTGCCCACAACAGAACGCTGTTCCGGGGTGGATGCCCAGCGTACCACTGCGACCGGAGTCTTGGGGTCACGACCATTCTTGACCAGATTCTCGACAATGGTTGGCAGGTTCTTGATACCCATATAAATTACCAGGGTACCAACGCCGGTGGCCAATTTAGCCCAGTCGATATTGGAGTTCTTCTTGGTTGGATCTTCGTGGCCGGTCAAAAATGCTACAGAGGCAGTGTAGTCGCGATGGGTTATCGGAATACCTGCATAAGTAGCTGCCGCAGTTGCTGAAGTTACACCTGGTACAACCTCGAAAGGAACCCCTGCCTTGAAGAGTTCCTGTACCTCTTCACCGCCTCGACCAAAGATGAATGGGTCTCCACCTTTGAGGCGAACGACTACCTTGCCTTCCTTGGCGTAATCGACCAGCATCTGGTTGATCTCTTCCTGGGTATGGGTATGCTTTACACCGCCACGCTTGCCGGCATAAACCAGCTTGGTGGTCTTAGAGACGTGCTTGAGCAATTTCTTGCTCGCCAGATAGTCATAGACCAAGACCTCTGCCTTCTCAAGCAGGTATTTTCCTCGCACTGTAATGAGTCCGGGATCACCAGGTCCAGCACCTACGAGATATACTTTTCCAACTCTGTTGTTCTTCGTCTGTTCTTCCATAATGAAATACCGATAAACTCCTTACATCGCGGAATCTATCTATGGTCGTTTGAGCGACCTGTAATATTGTTGGGCACCTGGCCCATATACCATAAAAGGCCATCGGGACACTTCCGGTACATCCGACACCCTATGACCTGTCTCCCCGTTTGGGGTTCGATGTTATATAACGCCTCAGCAGTAAGGCAAAAAATAAGGGCACACCTTAAACCTGCGGGTATGCCCTTGTTTGAACTATAAACATGAAATCCATCAATTCTATCAGGATTCCCAAGCGGCTTTCTACAGCTCGCTCATAATGGACTCGGTCACTTCACCGATGGACTTGGAGCCATCTACGGAAATTACTTTCGGGCCGCTGCCGTTCTTGAAGTAATTTACAGCTGCCATGGTGCCGGTCTCTTCGTCGTAATAGATGCCGTGGCGCTTATCGATAGCGTCTTCGTCCTGATCGTCAGCACGGGTATTCAGATCGCCACCGCAAACACGACAAACAAGCTTACCATCTTTTTCCACCGGCTTAATAGCGTCGAAAGCGATGTGATTCGGATGGTTATTGTCGTTTACGCAGAGACGACGACCCATGATACGCTCTTTGGCGATGTCACGATCGAGAACGATCTCGATTACATAATCGAGTGCCAGTCCTTCTTTTTCAAGAGTCTCGGCCAGAGTAACTGCCTGATCCTTGGAACGTGGGAAACCGTCAAGAATCCAACCTGCTTTACAATCATCTTTCTGCAGACGGGCAATCATCATCGGGATAGTGATCTCATCAGGAACCAGGTCACCGCGCTCGATGAATTCTTTGGCTTTCTTGCCAAGCTCGGTTCCACCACCAATGTGCTCTCTGAAAATCGCACCGGACTCGATATGAGGGATATCGTATTTTTTCTGAACGATTGCGCCCTGAGTGCCTTTACCGCTTCCATTCGGTCCGAAAACCAGGATGTTTTTACCCATTGCTTCTCTCCTTATAAGATATATAAAAATAAAAACTGTTCGCTTATTGCGCCCAGTGAAACATCGATAGAATATCCTTCCATTCGACCACACCCCGCCAGGACTTCGACGGAGGAATCAGACGGGTGAAAGTCAATAATCACAATATACTACAGATTATTATCCCACCCGAATCAAAGCAAGGCGTAAATATAGCCTAATTTCATCTCAGAGGCCAGAAAAATATCTGGCTGAACATTTTGACTTTCATCCTTAAAGCGGGTATTTTTTGCCCAATAAATGATCCTCGGAGTTCGTCAGGGGGCTCCGATCCAACATCCCCTTCAGATTGTGCACTCCCCTGCTTTTGCACCAAGTCACAAGCAAACTTCTACATTTTAGCTACAGATTATGAAACAGATCCAAGTAGGTCTTATTGGTTTTGGTACCGTCGGCCGCGGCCTTGCGCAGGCACTGCACGACCAGAGAGAGAGACTCCAGCAAAAAATGGGCGCAGATGTAGTGCTGACCCGTGTTGCAGACATCGGTATCACTGAACTCGGCGAGCCGTTCACCGACGTCACGCTGACCAAAGACGCAAACGATATCTTCAACGATCCCCAGATCGACATCGTAGTTGAGCTGATCGGCGGCATGGAACCTGCCAGAACATTTATGCTGGAGGCTATCGCCAAAGGCAAACATGTCGTTACCGCCAACAAGGCATTACTTTCTATTCACGGCAAAGAGATCTTTGATGCCGCCGTCAAGCAGAACGTAGAGGTGGGTTTTGAGGCCAGTGTCGGCGGCGGTATCCCTATCATAAAGTCGATGAAAGAAGGTTTGGTCGCCAACCGGATCAACTCCATCAAGGGCATCATGAACGGCACCGCAAACTACATCCTCAGCCAGATGACCGACCACGGCATGGCCTTTGAGGAAGTACTGAAAACCGCTCAGGAGCTTGGATTCGCCGAGGCGGACCCAACATATGATGTGGAAGGTATTGACACCGCTCATAAGCTGGCGATCCTGATGACCATAGCCTATGGACTCGATGTGAAACTCGACCACATCAGCGTCGAAGGTATCTCTAAAATCGAACCGATCGATATCGAGTATGCCAGAAAGATCGGCTGCCGCATCAAGTTGCTGGCAATCAGCCGTAACCACATCGACAATGTCGAGGCCCGCGTGCATCCGACCATGGTACCGGAAGATCATATGCTGGCCACCATCGGCGGAGCATTCAACGGCATTCTCGTTAACGGCGATACCGTAGGCGACGTACTGCTCTACGGCCAGGGCGCAGGTATGATGCCCACCGGCAGCGCAGTTGCCGCTGATGTAGCAGATATCAGCCGTAACATCATCGCAGGGTCTATCAATCGTGTACCGGCGCTCTCGTATTTGCCTGAACACATCGGCCAGCCGACCATCACTCCGATGAGCGAGCTTGTCTGCCCATTCTATTTCCGTGTCACCGTACTCGACAAGCCCGGCGTTCTCTCCACCATCACCGGCATTTTCGGCAAGTACGGAATTTCCATTCGCTCTATGATCCAACCCGATCGTGACGCCAACGGCCCCGTTGATATCGTATTCAGAACCCACAGGGCCACCGAGGGAGCTGTTGAACAGGCAATCCAGGAGATCGACGCTCTGGAATTCTGCACCACTCCTACCGTTAAAATTCGCATGCTTAACCCGGAATAACAGCAAGCCCCTATGAAATATGTCATCCTTGTTGGCGACGGTATGGGAGACTATCCCGTCGCCCAGCTCGGCGATAAAACACCGCTCGAAGCTGCCCAGATCCCGACCATTGACGAGCTCTGCAAAAATGGAGAGCTCTTTTTGAACCGAACCGTTCCGGAGGGTTTTCCACCAGGCAGCGACGTGGCCAACATGTCCCTGCTCGGTTATGCGCCGGCCCTCTACTATACAGGCAGATCACCCCTTGAAGCCGCTGCAATGGGAGTTGAACTTGCCGATGACGAGACCGCCTTTCGTTGTAATATGGTTACCCTTGAGCGCGGCTCCGACGGCAGTGTGCAAATGGTTGACTTCAGCGCCGGCCACATCAGCAACGAAGAATCCCATCAGTTGATCACTGCCCTGAATAATGAATGCGCCAATGAGATGTTCACTTTTCACCCGGGGGTGAGCTATCGCCATCTGATGGTATTGAAAGGTGCCCATCCCGGTTTTGAGACTGTGCCTCCGCACGATTATATCGAGCAGAATGTCAGTGAGTTTTTCAACCGGTACCTGCAGGATTCCACCTGGAAAGAACTTATTGAAAAAATAGAGAAAACTCTTGCAGACCATCCTGTCAACCAGACACGGATTGCAGCGGGTAAAGCCCCTGCCAACATGGTCTGGCTCTGGGGAGAAGGAAAGATGCCCAGCGCCCCGCCCTTAACGTCACGTTTTGACATCAGCGGTTCCATGATCAGCGCCGTTGATCTGTTGAAAGGCCTTGGTGTGGTAGGCGGGCTTTCCATCCTGGATATCGAAGGTGCGACCGGCTACATCGATACCAACTATGAGGGCAAGGCCCAGGCAGCTATTGAGAGTCTTAAGGTGCAGGATTTCACCTTTGTCCACCTCGAAGGCCCTGATGAAGCTGGGCACAAGGGCAGCCTTGAGGATAAGATGCAGGCTATCGAGGATTTCGACTCCCGCATCGTCAAGCCGATTCTCGACTATCTGGTGGAGGCGGAGGAAGAGTTCAGAATGGTAGTCACCATGGATCACTTTACACCACTCGCCATACGGACCCACACTACGGATCCGGTACCAACCATCATCTATGACTCCCGTCGCCCTACTCCCGGCTGCGGCCGCGCCTTCAACGAAAAAGAAGCAATCGCCATTGACCGCGAACTTGGCAATGGCATTGAGGCTGGTCATACAATGATCGAAAAACTGCTTGAACAATAACCTATTATGAATGAGCATATCCACAGCAGCAGCGTCAGGGTTCTGTATGGCGATACCGACGCCGGGGGAGTAGTGTACAACGCCAACTACCTCCGATACTTCGAATATGGCCGTACCGAGTTGATGCGGGATTGGGTCTGTGCCTACAGTGACATAGAGAAAATGGGCTTTGTACTGCCGGTGACCGAATGCTGGACCCGGTTCAAGGCCCCGGCCCTCTATGACGACCTGCTGACTATTGAAACTGAAATCCGCGAGCTGACCAGGCTGAAGTGCGCCTTCAACTACCGTATATATCGTGGCGGAGATAATGGAAAACGCAGACTGTTGGTAAAAGGGTACACTGTGCATGTGGCAGTGGACCGGACCGGCAAACTGACCAGACTTCCGCCCGATATCATAAATAAGATTTCGCCCTTTGCCCCGGCGAAACCGGATGATGACGAATATTAGAAATATCGTTTTCACAGTTTTGGATTGACACAAATGTTACATTAGTTATATTATTTTTTTGCAACGCGGGGTGGAGCAGTTTGGTAGCTCGTCGGGCTCATAACCCGAAGGTCGGGGGTTCAAATCCCTCCCCCGCTACCAATGCCAATGGGAAAGGCTTACGATCTTCTGATCGTAAGCCTTTTTTTATTGCTTCATCCCCCTTCTTTGAGGGAGAGCCAATAAAGTTGTTTCTGACCCGGCGTATAACCCAGCGCAGTTGACCGACAGCACTCTCGGCCGGCCACAGTCGACTCTCCTGGACTTGCCATAGCTATTTGCCCCGACCAGCCCTGCTGTTTCGCTTCTGCCTGTTCAGTGGCGCGTGTGCTGCCTGCTGAATGTGATGCAGGAGTATATTTATTTCCCCCCTCATTATCACCCTTGTTTAGCCACTTATGAGATCAGAAGAATAATAAATACTTTTTACCTTCACAATTACGATTGACAGGAAATCCAATGGGTGTATAGTGCACCCTTCCAACGCGGGGTGGAGCAGTCTGGTAGCTCGTCGGGCTCATAACCCGAAGGTCGTAGGTTCAAATCCTGCCCCCGCTACCAAAATTTGAAAAGCGCTTATGGCAATCTGCCATAAGCGCTTTTTTATTGGGAAATTTGCAAGCAACACCGGGTGCAAATCTCCCTGCCTGCCCTGCCGAAAACTTTCATCCCCCTTCTTTGAGGGAGAGCCGACTTTTCGCCCGAATAGTCCCCCCTGCCCCAAAGTCATACAAAACCGGCTTTGAATATGGCCATTCACCACCGAAGCCGAGCACAGTTTCATAGGTTATTTTCCTATTAGAAGGGTATCTATTCCTACCATAAATTTTGCAAAACCAAAGTCAGCCATAATATGCGAGTCAGTCGCATCTTTATTGCAAGAACAGGGAAAAGTGCCGAGCATACACAAGGTCGCAATGACTCTTGGCGTCGACCCCATGGCAATCTATTACTACTTCCCAAACAAATCCGCCCTGCTCAATGCCGTAACAGCTGAGTTGATGCAATCGATATATATGCCGTGCGGCCAGAAATCATGGCAGGAAGGGTGTCTTCTCCTCTGCAAAAGCTACCTCAATTTCCTATATGCCCATAGCGGAATACTGGAAACAATGCTGGCCATGACAGATGATGGCCCAGCCCAGGTCTTCACCAAGAGGTTTATGAAGATCATCACCCCCATTGCAACTCTCCCCGCCCCTTGCCGACAACGCGCTGTGCCTGCTCGCTGATTATCTCCATGGTTTTGCTCTTGCCCTGCACTGTAATGACAAGGCAGCATCACTTGCCGTAGATCAGTACAAAGGGCCACTGAAATCTTATATCCTCGCCCATGAACAACAGGCTTCTGTTCTGGCCTCGAAAAAGGAAAAGCATAATAAAAGTATCTTTCTCGCCATAACGCTTGACAGGAAATCTAATGAGTGTATAGTGCACCCTTCCAACGCGGGGTGGAGCAGTCTGGTAGCTCGTCGGGCTCATAACCCGAAGGTCGTAGGTTCAAATCCTGCCCCCGCTACCAAAATGATAAAAAGGGTTGTCTCCATCAGGAGGCAACCCTTTTTTATTTTCTCGTTACTTTCTTGAAAAGTGCAGGCTAAAACCCGCCACCGGTACGGAATCCACCTGCTGATGGTCGGGGCCTCACTGCCCGTCTACCTCTGCCGGAATTGGGAAAGCGCATACCGCCCCCCGGCATACCACAGCCCCCGCCCCAGACCGTACCGCGACCAAACCCCCCTGAACCAAAGCGCGGGTTGGCCTGCCTCTTCTGGTACCGTCGCTGCTGCTCAAGAATTCTCCAGAAAGAATCGCGACTGGCCATACCGCGAAGAAACTCATTCAAAGCCAGCCCAATCACCTCGCTACTCGCAAAACCGGAACCAGCACTATCATAACGCTGCCGTTTGAATTCACGTCTCACCTGTTCCAGCTCAGCCAGCCTTGACTCATGTCTCTTTCGCAGCTCTTTCATCTCGGCTATGGTGTCCGACAGCTCGTCCCTATCTCGATCCCTTTGCAATAGTCTGGCCACGACTTCATCATCTTCCGGATAAGGTGTCGAAAGAGCTGCCAGATGCAAATGCCCCAGCTCCTTGGCCCGCAATTCGCCACTCATATACTCAACTGCATTGCGATACTGCTCATCGTCTCCGGAGGCAAACTCAGCCTTGCGCTGCTCCAGCTGCTCCCTCCGCTGCAGGATGCTCTCACTCTCTTTGTCTATATCTTCCAGAATTTTACGCCCTTTCTCCAATTCGTCATCCAATGCCGTTATGCCATCTTCCTCACGTGCTTTTTTATCCATATCGTGGAGTATCTCATACTCTTTTTCAGCCACGTCACGTAAGGTATCTGCATGATTGCGCAGGCGACCGGGGATCTCCTGAAGCCGAAAGTAGTTTGCTCTTGCCTCACTGTAGCCAATCAAACGGGCGACCCAGCCATCGAGTGCCCGGACAATCCTGCCTGCCTTGTAGTCAGCCATGCCATACCCTTTTTGCCAAAGATACATGAACAGTTGGTCATCACGGTACGGCTGCCCCTTGCTTTCCAACTCCTCTTCGCTCTGGCTTGCCTTGGTCTCGGCGTGAACGGCAATACGCTCTGCTTCGATGGCCTGTGAATGCTGCTTCGCATAGTCCGGGTCGGTGTGCAATCTTGCCTGGGTCTGTTTTTCAGCCTGATCGATTTTCTCTGCAAGTGCATCAACGGCCGCTTCCTGCATCTCGCGTTCTCCAGCTTTCTGGAGCAGCTGGTCGGCAACAGCCGCAAGCGCCGTGTCTATCTCAGCAATTACCATCTCACGCTTTTCAAGAACACCGGCTACTAATTGTTCGGCTCTGTCCAGCTTGCTGTCCACCAGCTCCCTGTTGATCAAATCCACGCGCAACCGTGCAAGCTGCCGGTAGTCTTCCAGGTCCTCTTGTTCAAGCTTGAGTTTTTTTTCCGTCAATTCTGAATTCTGTCGATCAAGCCTCAGGGCATTGTCCCGCTCGCTTACCAATGCCTTTTCAATCGACGCCAATGTCTGTCGCCCACTGATCATAGGGTTTCCCTACCATGAAGTTATGGCTGCACCTGTCGTCTTCATCCTGTACTCAGGTTCAAGATAGCCGCGCCGTTTGACGCCGAACACGTTGTCCTGGATAATGCCATCGTCCAGCTTATCCCGGGCAACATAATCAAACACCTCCTTATCAACCCTCACCCCCCAGGTCATCACCGTCTCGGTTCGACCGGTTTCCTCACTCTGCACCGCCACCGGCACCGGCGAACCGTCTGGCCCGATGGCTTCGACCAGGATGTAGTAATTAAGGGCCGACGTGTTCGCATCCGGCACGCGCCATACCCCCGTTTTCTCGCCCGGTTTATTCACTATCTGCAGGGTATAGATGCTCTGGAGGCGGCTGTTCATCACGTCCATGGACTCAACCAGTTGTTCGGCTCGCTGCTTGTCCCCTGCTTCCAGGGCGGTTTTCGCGCTCTGGTACAGTTCCTCAGCCTTCCTCCGCCCCTCCTTCTCGTCAAATTTTGCCGACTGTTTGATGTCTTTATAGACGGAATCCAGCTTGGTTGGCAGTCCCATACCAGGGGCGACGACCAGATAGTAGTAACAAGCCAGTATCACGCCCACCACAGTAAGGGCACCAAGAACAGCTTTTCCCCACCTGTGCCGGTTTACGTATAGTGTTGCCAGCTTGGTCTGGAAACTCTTTGACGGAGGCTGATAGCTGAATCGGTCATCGCGAAGGGCCTTGACTCCCTCATCGAGGGCCTCGTCCGAGACTTCAATTCCCTGGGCCTTATAGATCTTTCGAAGCCTCTCCTTCAGTTCCTCAGCACGTACATCAGCATTCAGCTCCCGTTCGATGAGACGAGAGCGGTAACGAAGGGTGTCGACAACGTCCATTGCCAGCATCACCTCGTCAAGGGGTTCAGATACAGTCTGCTGCTCACTCATGACGCAGCTGCAGGAGCGACCAGCCCCTTGCCCTCCTCGGCAAGCTGTGCCATTCTGCGCTTACCATCCTCCACAGCCTCTCGTATCTCGTTCGCATTTTCCGTACTTTTCTTGCGCATCTCTTCAATGATAGACTGGCTCTTCACCTGGAAATTCACCACAGAGTCAACGAGTTTCTTCACTGCATCCGCCCGGATGGTCGGCCCATAGCCTGTCTTGATCGCAGCCTCCTGAATCTCACCTCCCACGTCAGCAAGCACCTCAAGAGATTGGCTTACCCCTTCCTTCATCGCCTCAACCGTGCGCGTACTCTCGCTCAGACCGAACATGCCGGTAAAGCTTGCAGTAAGGGCCGTAAGAACGGTTTCATTGGTACTAAAGAAGGTTACAGCCTGGGAGTAGAGCCGCTCCTTGGCATGGTTGGTCTGGTGCAACCGGGCCATGATCACCTCCGAGGTGTTGTAGCTTACTGTCAGGTTATCGGAGAGGTCCTTGGCGAGTTGATACCGTTTGTCCACATCCTGCAGGCTCCTCATCTTCTCATCCCTGGTCATTTCCAATCTGGCCTGCTCTGCGGCATCCCCTCCATCATAGGCGACAACCGCACCCATGGCTTTGTCAACCTCCTCCTTAGCCGCCTGCAGCAACCCTTCCGCCTTATTGAGTATCTCCAGCGCCATTATCTCGCTCTGCTTGACTGCCGCCCGAAAATCCTGATAGGCATTGAGTATGAGGTGTTCGCGCTGTATCTGCTCATTGGTTGATTCCGATACGCTCAGGTACACATCCTTGATCTTGTCAAATCGCGTGGCGATATCGCCCCTGGTCGCCTTCATCCAGATATTGTTGACGCGTTCAAAGGTTGAAACCTTACCGTCTGCCAGTTGGTCCACCATGCTTTTGGCATCGTCTCTGATGGAGTTAAATGATTCAGTTATTTCTTCGTAACGATCGCCTATTTCCATGGCCTGCACCTGCTCTCTGACAATTTCATTGAAAACAGAAGCCTGGCTCAATGTCCGTGTAATGGCGATGACCCTTTCCTCGTCGATGGTGGCTATCTGGTTGAGCAGTGCCACCATTGGGTCGTCCCTGGTTGACGGTTCTTCGGGCAACAGCCCCATATCGCGGACGGTACTCATAGCCTTATCCAGATATTGCATCGGTGTTACATTCATGATTTTTCCCCTCTATTCGTAGATGGCTGATCAGAATCTTCTCGGGTGCAGGAACTCCAGCGACGTGGTTTGCATCACTTGCTGTAGGGAGAAAAGAGATACCTAATCCTAACCCTCGGATAAACCCTATTTCAACTCCAATTATTCAGACGAAGAGGGCAGAAACGCTAATGCTTTAACTTCACTGGGAAGAAGAGGTATCCCAAAATCCAAAAAGAACGGCAAAGGGAGGGGAGCTGGTTTGCAGAACTCCGGGAATTGATAAGAGCAGCTTAAACACCTGACAAACATGCGAACCTAAATTATACCAGCGGATTTCTTCAGGCTCGCAAGTTGCCTCCTAACGAAGCGAGGTTATCGTTATGAATATCATGTCCTCTAGCTCACTGCTGGCAAGAGCAGAGGCGGAAGTACTTCGCACCTTTCAATTGACGAATCAGCATTCACTTACGGGCAATTTCGCCCAACCCATCCTGGAGGAGAAGACCATGCGTAAACTGGATCGAGCATTCGCCCCCTGCCTTATGGCTGTGGTGCTTTTACTTGCCGGCACTGGTTTTGCGACCACCCCGCCGGAAGGAATTATCCACGACGCTGAGCATTATATCCTTGAGGCCCAGCACGGTGAGAAGTGGGCCACAGAAGATACCGAACTCGATGAACGGCTTGCGGAACTCAGGAAAAAATTTGGAACCCCCCCCAACATCATCCATATCATGTGGGACGACACCGCCCTGGGAGAAGTTGGCATCCCGGAAATACAAGCCGTACGTGGCTTTGAAACACCAAACATGAACAGGATGGCCGAAGAGGGTATCAATTTCATGCGCATGTACACAGAACCGGCCTGTACTCCCACCCGCGCCGCCTTCCAGACTGGCCGCTACGCCGTTCGTAGCGGTATGCACACGGTCTCCTTTCCCGTAGAATACTCGGGAATGGATGCTGAAGAAGTCACAATTGCCGAAGTATTGGGCCAGGCCGGTTACGCGACCGCCTTTTACGGAAAATGGCACCTTGGCGACACCGAATTCAGCTATGCTCATAACCAGGGATACGACGAGGCCTTTTTCACGCCGTACAACCAGGTTCCGAGCATGTGGGTGAAAGAAGCTGAATCGGCCAATGTCATTACCGGGCTTTACCCGGAAATGTACGCAACAGATAAGTATGACATTGATAACTCCTGGCAGCCCCGTGGCTCGGTATGGACTCTGGAAGGTACCAAGGATGGCAAGACCAATGAATGGGGTCCCCCTCCTAAAGTGACCAATTACTGGGATATCGAGACAGAGGCACAGAAGAGAACCCTGGCCTTTATTGATAAGAGTGTTGCCGCTAACAAGCCGTTCTTCATTGCCTATCAGCCGATACTGCTCTCCTTTATCCCGGACCCGAGAGATCCGGTCAAGAAAACCGCCAACAAGAACGGTCTCGCTGAGGGGTTGGTAAAAATCGATGCATTCGTTGGAAAACTCTATAAGCATCTGGAAGAAAAAGGTATCGCTGAAAACACCCTGGTCATGGTCATGGCCGATAACGGTCCATTCATTCATTACGGTCCGCGCGGTATGGTGGAAACCCTCTATTCGGGCGGTAAAGGCGATTTTACCGAGGGAGGTGTCAGGGTTCCCTGCCTTGCCACCTGGCCCGGGACAATAGAGCCGAAGCAGATCGTCGGTGACATCCTGCATGTCTCGGACCTGTTCACCACCTTTGCCCGGATAGGCGGAGCGATGGAGTTCATCCCCACGGAACGGGTCATCGACGGTGTCGATCAGACTTCTCTGTTTCTCAACGGCGACGGCTTTAGCCGACGCGATTACGTTATGATCTACCAGGGCCCCAATCTGGCGGCCGGGGTCAAAGGCCGCTTCAAACGAGACTGGAAAAATGCCACTCCAGGCCTGTCAAAGAACGAGTTTTATGATCTATATACCGACCCGAGAGAGCGAACAGGGGAGATGATCGAGCAGTTCCATGTCAAGAGCATGTTCAACCGTCAGCGCCAGCGCCATGAGTTATGGATAGAGAAATACCCCAACCGGCCAGATGCAACCCCTGGTCCGGCCTTGACAGGTATAGAAAATGAACGCCCCGAAACCAGGCAGATCTATACCATACCGGTTGATGTTGAAAAGCTTCCCTTCGATCCTGAAGAGGTCAGCGGACAGCCCCTGCCCTTCTCGACGAGTGATCTGTAACCCCAGCTGTTCTCCAACGGAGTCATCCTGGAAGCAGTCACAATTGCGCGCAGACCTATCCTCTCCCAGCTACTTCATGAGAGAGGATAGATCTGCTGGCAGTAGCCAAGCCAGCCGGTCGGCGGACGGCTATGATGTTTTGCTGAAGTACGGAGCGGTGCTGCCCCGATAGAGGTACAGGTAGCACGTCCATTCTCAACTGGTGCCCATCGCCCCCACCTCTGCACAGTGGAAAAGAGAATGAAACATAACAGAGGAAATTCAACCTGTAGTCTCGATCTCTCCCGCCGACGCTTACTGAAGGCGACAGTGATCACCGCGGGCACGGCCACAGCGCTGGCTCTTCTTGGCGGTAAGCCATCGCCATCATTTGGTGGCACGAAAAAGGGGGACGGCGAGACTCGCCTGCTTATAGGCGGCTACAAATTCGACAGGACAGCAGCGCTGGTCGATGGCAGTATAGAGATTGCCGGATATAACGTTCAATTTGAAGAATCGGGGATTGGCGACCTCAATACCCACGTATTCAGCGGGCCCCAGACACTTGACGTTACCGAAATTGGCCTGCATCCATACATGCTGGCATTTGCCAATGAGGGTTTCCGGCAGTACGCTCTGCTGCCTGTCTTTCCACTGAGGACATTCAGACACAAAAGTGTATTCATCCGCAACGACCGCGGGATAGAAAAACCACAGGATCTACGGGGCAAGAGAGTCGCCACCGCAGGCTATTCCTCCACCTCCCTGACCTGGATCAGGGGGATCTTCAAGGATGAATATGGGGTAGCCCCCGATGAAATAGAGTGGGTCATTTCCGGAAAAGACTCTTCAGCCAAGGAAGCGGGAAAGATCTCCAGACAGGAAAATATCCTTCCCGAGGGCGTTGCCATCAGCATGGGACCGGAAGGCAGGGATGAGTCGGATCTGCTCGAATCCGGGGAGGTTGATGCCTGCTTTCACGCCGCCGAGCCACGGGCCTACCGTCAGGGCCACCCGAACATCCGTCGCCTTTTCACAGACTACAGGTCGGTGGAGCAAAGGTACTTCGCCAAGACCGGCATTTTTCCTATCATGCACGCTGTGGCAATTAAGAGGACTCTGGTGGAAAGCAACCCGGAGATTATCAGGGCTGTGTTTGCTGCCTATTCACAGGCCAAGCACGTCGCCTATGACTACCTTGCCAAACTTGCGCCCTTGATGGACTCCCTGCCCTGGATTGGTCAGGGGTTCGAGGAGACAAAAAAGCTGATGGGGGATAATTTTTATTCTTATGGGATCACGCCCAATCGCAAACCTCTTGAAACCCTCTTTCGTTACTCCCATGAACAAGGGCTGTGCAGCAGAAATCTACAAATTGAGGAAATCTTTGCACCAGGCAGCATTGAATTGACAGAACCATAACCCACCTGATCCCGGCAGAGGTGACGGAGACAATCCCGACGCCACCTCTGCCGAAGGAGAACGCATCTGAATCTATCAAGCTGGCCGGATTCATCCTGTTCAAGCAGCAATCGGAGTGCACCCGTTCTTTAGTAGGCCACGGTGAACTGAATCCAGAATTTCTCGACATCGGCTTTGAACTCATCGGCATCATAGTTTGCATATTTAGCCAGCAAGGTATAGTTCTTACCGAATTTCTTGGTCAGCATCGCATCAAATTCGCTCCCGTAGTCACTGCTGCCGGCATCGGACTCGAAATCGTGGTAGATCAGATCGACCTTGATGCCGGCGATGGTCGCACCCAGCATGCCATAAAAATCCTGCAGACCTTCCGGCGGCACAGTCAGGAACTGGTCCGCCCAGCCGTTGAAGCCGTGATTGGTGCCTAGGGGAGTCTTGAGGGAAACACCGCTGTCGGAGCCCAGGACTTCATAGCCGATCTTGCCGCTGATATTGGTCAGGAACGAATCGCTGTTTGGAGCAGACAGGCCACCGATGAAGTGGAAATAGTCGGCAGAGTAGTCTTCCGGATTGTCCTGGTAATCGCTCTGATAGGCATATTCGGCTGTATAGAGCAGAGCCAGTGACTCTTCCCTCACCGCTCTGCTGCCGTTGAAACGCAGGCCGTAAGTCTGGGTGGAAAAGGCGTATTCAAATGGGCCTGAGTCATCGGCATCGTCATAATCCAGCCAGTACCCGTACCCGCTGAGGGTGCCGATGCCCTCAAAAGAGTACGCCAGGTTCAAGAAGGGGGAGAGCATGTTCACATCTTCGCTGGCAATTGTTCGGACATTCCAGAGAAAACTGGCATTGGCCGAAAAATTTTCGAGCGAAGTGCTGAGCAGATTGACCGCATCAAAGGTCTGCTCCATCTGCCTCCAGCCGACGGCGCCAATGAAACGCTGGTTATCGAGGTTTATTCTCTGGCGTCCCCCCTTGATAACCGTGTCAGGTATGGCCGTGAGGGCGAGCCAGCCCTGGTTGAGTTCTCCCTCAGACGGATCGGCGATTACAGCATACTCTGTTTTGCCGTTGGTCGTGTCATTGTAATCATCCTCAAATACCGGGGTATTGCCTTCAAACTCGGCGAAGGCCTGCAAACTGTACCACACCGGCGTAAGATAGCCGAGACGCAGGCGAATTGGATCGCCACTTGTTGACTGGATGCCATCCTGTTCAACATGCTCAAAACGATACCGCAGGTCGAACGTGACCTGGCCCCAGTCACCTTTTAAGGCATCCTGAATTGATTCGCTGCTGATAGGTCCTGCAGCAGAAGCGGTTTCCATGGCAATGAGTAAAGCCAACAGTGTTCCCCAGCACACGATCCTTGCCATGGACCTTGAGCCCTCAGCACCTCTGGTTGGACATTTCTTCATCTCTTCTCCCCCAACTGTGAATTGAACAAGCCTACCTGCTTCCTCCTTTCCTGCCAGACAAGGAAAAACATCAACACTGCATCACATCAACAATGCCGGTCCACTCCCACCGGAAAACAGAAAACGCAAGCCCCTGGTCGCCAGTTTTTTTCTTCTCTATTCTGTTGCTGCATAAATTGACATAGTCTGAACCCCTTAGGCCTATCACTTATCTTACCCCTGTTCAGTGCTGCCAAACCAATCTTTTTTTGCCAGATTGACACCCGGCCAGTTAATAAATATTTTTTTTCGCAGCGGGCTGAACGCCCTTTCTTTTCTAATACATTCTGCATAGGTGGGTGTCCCTTGACCATGAAGTCAATTTCCTGTGATACAGCAGAATATCAACATATTGCATGACGTATGGCAATTCCAGTCAAGGGAACCGTGCCAACAGCAATCAGTACAGACGTTACCGGATCTGCCTCAAGCGGTAACAGCGTCGGTCACAAGAAGAGCTTTTCCATAACTTCACTTTCGACAGAGATATTGAGCCTAAATGCATCACTGACAACATTGCACTATGACCCAATCAGCAACGCAGAGAGATCTGAAAGAGAAGAGAGCAGACAAGCTGTGATGGATACTGATTATGCTTGCCGGGATTGGCTTCGAATAAAGCGTAATTCAGACAGACAAGGTGATACCCGCACACAAGGGAGGCAGACATGGCTGGTTTTATGGATATCCTTGGATCAATGCTACAACAAGGAATGTCAACATCAAGCGGTTCCCGTATGTCAAACGGATTAGGTGCTGGAAAATCAGGAGGATCCCTGAGCGATATCATGAATGGTCTAAACCAGATGCTCGGTGGCACCCAGACCAGACAGTATCCACAGACTGGAGGAGGCGGTGGGCTGGGTGACATACTCAGCAGTCTTGCCAACAACAAGGCAGCTCTTGGCGGTTTGGGCGCCTTGGCCGGGGCACTGCTTGGAGGAGGGAAAAGTTCTGCCAAGGGCGCGGTAGGAGGAGGTGGGCTGGCGATGCTGGCATCTCTTGCCATGTCAGCTCTACAAAAATCCGGACAATCTCCGCAAGAGACTCCCCGTGCCTTACTGGAACCTCAAACCACCGGGGAACAGTCCGCCCTTGAGCAGGAAGCGGAGATTATTGTCAAGGCCATGATTAACGCAGCCAAGGCCGATGGCGAGATTGATGAGGCTGAAATTCAGAGAATCCTCGGCAAACTCGCCCAGGACGGCTTAACCGAAGAGGAAAGGGAGCTCTTTGTGCAAGAGGCTCGAAAACCGATGAATATTACTGAGGTTGTCGCTTCCGCTGATGGTCAACCTCAAATGGCAGCACAGATATATGCGGCATCCCTTCTTGCCATTGAAGTGGATACACCGGCCGAAGAGCGATACATGCAGCAGTTGGCAGCAGGATTGGGTTTAGGACAACAGGTTACAGCCCATATTGAAAATTCACTTGGGATGTAGCGGTGTCAACAAACTAAAATGATTAGCCCGCAAAACATAACTTCAGAAAATGCGGCAAAGGAGGAGCTATGGGACTGTTATCTTTTGCAAAAAACATTGGAAGCAAACTCTTTTCCAAACCTGAGGAGGCACCGGCTAAAATATCATCACACATCGAAGAGGACAATCCGGGTATCAGTAATCTGGAGGTAGGATTTGATAATGGAGTTGTCACACTAAAGGGTACCCCCTCTTCCCAGGAAGCCCTTGAAAAAGCAGTGTTGATGGCTGGCAATGTCGAGGGTGTGAGCGAGGTTCATTATGAAGAGGTCAAAGGACCAGTTCCCGCAGTTAAGGTTGAATATTACGAGATTGTTTCCGGCGATACGCTTTCCGGCATTGCCAAAAAGCACTATGGCGACGCCTCAAAATATATGCAGATTTTTGAGGCAAATCGGGAAGTGATCAAAGACCCGGATAAAATTTATGTTGGCCAGAAAATACGCATACCTCTTGTGTCCTGATAACCGCCGGACCAGATGATTCAGTCTCCTGATCTGCGACCAGGAGTCTGCCGGAGGCGAGCCATTTTGCCTCAGATCAAGCACGCGAGCATGGCCAGATTCCACCCGAAAAGGCTCAGTCCGACAGACTACTGGCCGCCCCAGCTAATTGACTTCTTGAGGTACGCATATGACAACAAAAAGCATGTTCTCAGATCAAGAGTGGGCGCAATTACTGCAGGCTCCCTTTGCAGCAGGTATGTACATCATAATTGCCGACCCAAGCTTTGTGATCGGCAGCATGAAAGAAGCATTTGCCCTTTCCTCCGGTATCCTGAAAAAGGCCAAGGACAACAACAGCGAACTCTTATCATCGCTTCTTGTTGACTTGCAACAAACGGAGACGATCAAGCAGGCCCAGATCAAGTTTGAGCAAAAAGATATCGCCGCAATGAAAAAAAAGATAACAGACTCCCTGGACGACGCTACCCGGCTCCTGAATCTGAAGGCAACCCCAGAAGAATGCGAGGAAATAAAAAACTGGTTATACGATCTCAGCGTAAAAACAGCCAATGCAGCAAAAGAAGGTGGTTTTCTTGGCTTTGGGGGAACCAGGGTTACAGAAAATGAAACAATCGCATTACAGGAAATTTCCCGCTGCCTTGGTATAACAGCTTGAAACTATAGCGGACGAAAAAAATGGTGCTTCCGGCAACAGTCACCTGACCAAAAGCTAAAGGATCTCGGCTCCGTTACTCGTTCTGATAGCAGGGGTGCGCCGACAACTTCGTAGACAACCTTTAAAAACGTGTTGCCCCAAACTTGACAGGTTGTCCCATCTCAACTCCTATATTGACACCCTTCCGCTCCAAAATCTGGGATTTTTTCAAAATCCCAGATTCTTCGAATCGTTATCTTCGGGCAAAATGGCCTTGATCACACTTTGGGTGCACTTCACCTCCACGCTATACCACTCCTTAAACAACCCCTGCAAGGATCTGCTTTCATACGTGCCTATAACTTCAAGTATTGTCTCAATGCAGAAAGTGAAGAGATTCATGACCGAAGCTAAGCTGGTGTAAAAAAAAAACAGACATGCTACCGGTCAAAAGCATGCAGGGACTGTCTGCATTAGAGCAGGTCTGGTAACAAGGTTCCGCAGCAGCGTAAAACATACTTAAGCTATTGTTTTCAATATTTTTAAAAATTAAAAACAGGTGATCATCTCCCCCTAATTGATTCGCTCCCACTACCTGAAATCACGAGTAATTATCAGCAACTCGCGCCAACTGGTGATGAAACTTGTGGAAAAAATCCTCTTTTTTTACTTATTGCGTTTGCCAACTCTATCTTTTCCTGTAAAATTACCCAGTATTTACAGTAAGTCAGACCCTGACCACTCCTTCTGGTTGAGTAGAAGCACCTCCATGGAAGGGTGTTGAACGGGTCAAATCTTTCTGAGCTTCACGGGGTAATCAGGGGGGCTTGTACATATATGACACCCGTGTAAAACAGCACGCCATCTAGGAGAATAGCATGCGTAATCAAAAATTTACACTCGCCCTACTGGGAATCATCCTGCTCACTGTCTTTTGTGCAAGCGCAAACGCCAATACGGTCAGATGGACCACAGGTGGTAAGCAGGTGTATCTGGTAAGAAAGGCGGATAACTTTATTGTTCTTTACGATAGATCCGGCTCAATGGCGGAAAAGTACGCCGACACCATCATGACCAAGATTCAGGCCGAACGTAAGATTCTCCTGGAAAAAAATGCCACTCTCCCGGACATGGACTGGCAGGCTGGCATCTACTCGTTCACCCCGGATACACAGTTGACTAATCTGGTTGAACATTACCCGATGCAACAGTATGACAAAAAAATGTTCAGCTGGCGCCTGATCAAGATGCCACTTGAACCTGCAGGATCAACCATGCTGCAGCCAGGACTTATGGAACTGGACAAAATTCTGGCGACGCTGACCGGTAAGACAGTAATCTTCCTGTTCACCGATGGCCAATACACCTCAAAAGGGACCCTGGCCAGCCCGAAAGCTCTGGCCAGAAAAATAACCTCCAGCCATGACGCCTGTTTCGTGGTCATGGATACCGGCGCCAACGCAGATGAAATTGCAACAATCGACGCGCTCGCTTCCGCATCTGAGTGCTCGTACAAAGTACCGTTTGAAAACCTGCTCGGAAACCCGGAGTGGATGACCAATGCCCTTTTTGATGTGGTGGAAGTTGAATCAAGCGAAAGCACCGAAATGGACAATCCGTTCGGTGAAGATGCAATCAGGGGATACGTCTGGGACAACACACTGTTTGATTTCGATAAAGCCACAATCAGGCGAGAGTTCCGTGACTCATTGCAGGAAGCTGGCGAGTTCCTGCGAAATAACCCTGATACCCGCATCGTTCTCGAGGGTCATACCGACAATGTCGGTTCCCGCGATTACAACATGAAGCTTTCCCACAAGCGTGCTGCCGCAGTTCGTGACTACCTGATACGTGATGAGGGAATTGACCCTGCCCGCATCACCCTGAGCGGCTTTGGATTCAGTGCCCCTGTTGCTTCCAACGACACCGAGACAGGTCGTGCCCTGAACAGGCGCGTACAGGGAATTATCACCGGTATCTAAGCTCCACAACACGTGCCAACAGGCCGCCAGCAACACATGGCCTGTCCGGTTACAGTTAAAAAGCCTTCAGCAATGTCTCAATTGCTGAAGGCTTTCTTTTTTTTGCCAAATAAAGCTCTGCCGGTCTGTCATCCTCAAAAAAACACCAACCGACCCGGATGACCGGCAATATATCCAAGTCATTCAGAAAATCTGATCATTCAGGCCTTCGGCCTGCCAGCCCCACCACAACAGCCGTTGTTTTCCCCCTCCTATAGCTTAACTTCTTAGCATTTCCAATATACCCTATCCACTATCTGTATCTTTTTCATGTGTGGGCCAGGCGCTCCAGGGAGATATATTCATGACTCTGCAAATTCCAGTGAGCTGGGGAGAACTTTCAGACAAAATGTCCATTCTGAGAATCAAGATGGAAAAGATCACCGACCAGAGCAAACTGATCAATATAGACCATGAGCTAACACTACTGGAGCAATGTCGAGCCAAAGCGGAGGAATCGGATCAACTTCTGCAGTATGAGCGGGAATTGAAACAGGTTAACCAAAAGCTCTGGGAAATTGAGGACGATATTCGCATCTGTGAAAAGAACGCAGACTTTGGTTTGCAATTCATCGAACTGGCCAGAGCTATCTACAAGACCAACGACAAAAGAGCTGGTTTAAAATACAAAATCAACCTGCTACTCTGCTCTGAAATTATCGAAGAAAAATCCTACGAGGATTATAGCAGAGATGAGTAGTTCTCAGCAGTCCGGCAACAAACCTGGCAACATCCTTATTATCAAACTCGGGTCCCTGGGCGATATAGTTATGGCTGAGGGTGCGATACATGATATACGCCTGCACCATACTGATGCGAAAATTTCTGTAATGACCACCCTGCCATACCAGAAAATGTTCAGCCGCTGCCCATGGGTGAATGACGTTATCATCGATCCGCGAGAGCCACGGTACCGGCTTGACCAAATGATCACCCTGCGAAACAGGCTTAGAAAATACAACTACGATTTCGTCTATGATCTGCAACGGGCTGGCCGCACCAGTTTTTACTACACCTGGGTCTGGGGACGATCAGTCCCCTGGGTCGGCAAAGCCAAAGGCTGCCAATACCACACTGAACGAATTCCTGGTGCCGCGGCTATGGACACCCTCGCCCTGTCCCTGCGAAATGCCGGCGTTCAAACTGCGTATACGTTGCAGAGTAACGTAGACTGGATGGTCGATGAAGTTGACGGCATACTCAGCAGCTACAACCTCAAGAATCAGGACTACGTGGTACTTATTCCTGGCTGCTCGGCGGGCCACCCACAAAAAAGATGGCCCCATTATGCAGAACTGGCCGATCACCTCATCGCCCTGGGCTTGCGCGTTGTCACAGCCCCTGGTCCCGATGAGGTTGAGCTTTGCCAATCGATCCCAGGTGATATGCTCCTCTATCAAGACAAATTTCTCGACTATTTCAAACTCGCCGGTATCTTGCAGCAAGCGGCATATATTATCGGCAACGACACTGGACCAACCCACATTGGTGCCCATCTCAGAAAACGGGGTCTGGCCCTCTTCAGCGACCATGTCCCGCCCGCCCAAACCGGCATTCAACACACACTGTTCAATTGGCTGGAGGCAGACTCCCTGGAAGATCTTTCTGTGGAAACGGTCCTGAACTCCGTGAAAGCAAATCTGAATCTTTAAGATCTGCAATTCACCTTCAATTTCTGAAAAAACGACCACACTTACACAGCCAATACCTACCGAACTCCAACACTGCCAGCTCCCAGGACAACGTTTTCGTTATACTGCCAAATAGTATCCACGCATTTGAACGTATTATTGTAATAATTCGCTCAAACCGGAGTATGCTGCCCCTCTTTTCAGCTCTGCTACACAGGAGTATTCTCTTTAACAGAAAGGACTTGTGCCAACATCTTCAAAATGTTAGGCTTTAGATTCACTTCCCATCTTACCTGCTCGGGAAAACGGCGCAATCGCCTATAAAATAAGAGAATAAATTACTGAAGACATGGTCTTTAGCACATCGATATTCCTCTTCATTTTTCTGCCTGTTGTGCTTGCCGTCTATATGGTAGCAGGCCCCCGCCTGCGCAATATAACCCTACTTGTATCAAGTTTATTTTTCTATGCCTGGGGCGAACATATTTTTGTGTTCCTCATGCTCGGCTCGATTGTGATCAACTGGCTTTTTGGCCTACTTATCGGCGTATTCAGGAATAATGGCAATTCAGGCAGGTTACCGCTCTTTTTTGGTGTAGGTGCAAATCTCGGCCTGCTTGGTCTGTTCAAATATGCCAATTTCTTCATCGCCAACCTCAATCCGCTCCTGCTGAAATTTCAGTTGGCACCCATTGAGCTGGAAGAAGTACACTTGCCGATCGGCATCTCTTTTTTCACATTTCAAGCTATATCGTATCTGGTCGACGTCTATCGGCTTGAAGCGAAGCCCCAGAAAAACCTCATTCAAATGGCGCTTTATATTTCACTCTTTCCACAGCTTATTGCCGGCCCCATCATTCGGTACAAAGACATCGCCGGCCAAATCGCAAACCGCGCTATCAAACTCGACCACCTCGTTAACGGCATCCAGAGATTCATCATAGGGCTTGGCAAAAAAGTGTTGCTCGCCAATGTACTTGGCCGTACTGCGGATCATATATTTTCCCTTCCTGCCGATGCACTTTCTGCAGATCTGGCCTGGCTCGGAGCTGTCAGCTATATGCTGCAAATATATTTTGATTTTTCAGGATACTCAGATATGGCCATAGGTCTTGGCCTGATGTTTGGCTTTCGCTTTGCGGAAAATTTCAATCTGCCATATTCCGCAGTCTCCATTCGCGAATTCTGGCAACGTTGGCATATTTCACTTTCCACCTGGTTCAGGGATTATCTTTATATTCCCCTGGGGGGCAGTAAAAGAGGGGCACTTACAACATATCGCAATCTCGTCATCGTTTTTCTTCTCTGCGGTCTCTGGCATGGAGCCAGCTGGACTTTTATCGCCTGGGGGCTTTACCACGGGGTGTTTTTAGTATTAGAGAGAAATTTTTTCATCTCACTGGTGCTGGGGAGGTTACCCCGGCCTCTGCAACATCTTTACGTGCTGACGGTCGTTCTTTGCGGCTGGGTGCTTTTCAGGGCAGAGTCCCTGCCCCATGCAGGAAACTTTCTGCTGGCAATGATCACCTTTACAACTCCTGCGTATTTCGACTCGCAACTGTACATGTTTCTCAACAATGAGTTTTATCTGGCGCTGACTATCGCTATTGTCGCCTCGACACCGGTTCTCTCAAAACTCCGGCACATGCTGACTCAGCTGGAAAACGAGCCGCAGACCGGCACAACCATCATCCGCTCGATCTCCTCTGTCTGCACTGCCGGCTTTCTAAGCTGCACCTTTCTTTACGCCATCGCTTCCATCATCGGAGGCGATTATAACCCCTTTCTCTATTTCAGGTTCTGACCAGGTGAATTATGAAAAAGCACACCAGATCATCACCCGAAGTATTGAAACGAGTAATCGGCCTTGCCCTCCTGATCTCGGCCTTCTGCCTGATCGGTATCCACTCGAAACTCCGGTCCGATTTTGCTGACTCAGACTGGCAGTCAATTGTTACCAGGGTAGGGATTATTCTCGTTGTCTCGACTATCGTTGCATTCAGGCTAAAATCCCTGTTCGACCAGCAACATGGTAAACCTTATGCTCCACAAAGTTACGGCAGATTTTTTGTATCTCTGCTCTTCTTCTCGGTACTCTTCTTCCCACTGATATCACAAACTTCCCATCTCCAGAAAGGTGCTTTCGACATTACAAAAGCGATCTTCTATTCCTGCAACAAAGATCTCCCAACTACTGTCGGCACTGTTCTCAAGGAATTTCCTGACAGATATAAAGACTACATCTCTAATGATTCACAGTTGAACAACCTGCTTATTCACCTCAACTCCTATGTGAAAATTTATGGCCTTGGTGTCTCGCCAAATGACATGATCGCTCTCGGCAAAAACGGTTTTTACTTCGAAGGATCAGCAGAAAGGAAGGTTGAACGAAACATCCGGGAGCATTTCGACAATATTGCTGATTATATGGGCCAAATACCTTTTACAGAGGCTGATCTGCGCCAATGGAAGCGTATTCTTGAAGAGCGTAAATACTGGTTGAAGGAAAGAGGAGTTGACTACGCCTTTGTCCTTGCCCCATCGAAAGCCCTGGTGTATCAGGAGTACCTGCCCACTCCGTTACAGATGACTGACAGCAAGCGTAACAGGTATATGCAACTCTCAGCATATTTGCAGGAATACGCCGATATTCACTTTATAGATACCCTGCCACCTCTCCTTGAGGCCAAACGGGAAAGGAAATATCCGCTGCTCTATTACAAAACAGACTGGCACTGGAACTACTATGGCGCATTCATTGCCTACCAGACCATCATCGGTGAACTGAGAGACATGCTGCCCCACCACGAACTTACCTCCCCCGACCTCTCTGATTTTGAACTATCGGTGAGAAAAGGATGGGCCCACAGAAAATTCATGGACCTGCTTGGGCTTCCCGTTCAGCTCCACAAAAATGAGCATTACGTAGTCATGAAACCCAAAAAGGGCGGTTCATATGACGATGCAAAGCATATTCCCAGGGATGGTATCAAGGATGTTTACCCCCAAAAATATACCTTGAAAGCAGATGATGGGGATACCATGCAGATACGACTTGTTCAAAACCCGAACGCACCGATAGATTCAATCCTGATACTGGGTGATTCTTTTCTTGAAATGTGCGTTCTCTATTTCAGCGGCAACGCGAAGCGTGTCTTGAACTATCGAACAATTATTAATTTCCCAGCCTATATTTTCAAATTTGAACAGCCCGATATAGTTGTTCAGGGATTGTTGAACATGTACCTGCTCAGGCCGCCACCAGAGAATCCTGCTGAGTTTCAGAAAAGTTACATGAGAGGTAAGTTTTACGAAAATGGCAACAACGTAGTGACACGCAGAAGCGGTGAAGATTTCAGGGTTCACTTCAGGAACAGACAGCGTTTTTATGAGATCCTTTTCTCCCATGCAAACCGAGTTGGTCCCCAGGAAGTTCAGATAGCCAAAGTCGGGATCGAGGCCCAACAGAAAGGACAGGTTCAATTTCAATTTTTCGATCAGGATAGCAGTGTTATCAAAACCATGTTGCTCAAAGTGGATAGAGGCCACAACGACCTTTATGTAGAGCTTCCCACTGGCATTATCAGCAAGCTCAGCTGCACCGAGTATGGTTCAGCAGCCAGTATAATACCCCGGAATTTCGAGTTACGCAGCGACCTGCCGATACGGGGTATAGCGCAACATCGCCTGATACCCTAAGGGCTGCGCCAATTTGCTGTACAACAAGACCTTTATTCTGGTACTCTTTCCTCCTTTTAGTGCATAGTGTATTTTTATTGTTTGTTGTCTTTACCGGTTCCCTTCAGCCCATTTCGCACCCGAATCCAATATGCAGGCAGAATTACGAGAAATACGGGATTTTCTATCCCTACACCGACCCTTCAAAACACTTTCGGATGAGCTGCTGACCAAAGCCTCACAAGGCATCGAAATATCTTATTTTCGCTCTGGGGCAATGATTCACAGCTATGGCGATCCGATATACGATCTGCATATCATTCGCAGTGGCGCGGTGGAGGTATACCGACGAAACGGCGCACTCTACAACCGGCTCGATGACGGAGACATTTTCGGCCAGATGGGCTTATTAATGAACAATAAAGTTCGTTTTCCCGCCAAAGCGATCGAGGACTCCCTCATTTACTGCCTGCCGGAAGATGTTTTCAATGAACTTTGCCAGCTGGACGAAGGTTTTTCGGATTTTGTTGAAACAGAAGATACAGCCCGCCTCCACCAGGCACTCTCCACCCGGGTGGATGCCAATGACCTCACAACCTCCAAAGTCAAATCCCTCCTCTACCGTGAACCTTTGATGCTCACCAAGGATGAGACCATCCAGACAGCCGCCCGGACCATGACTGAGGAGAATGTTACCGCAGTGCTGATTACTGATCCTGAATCTGCCGCAGCTACAGAAGACGATGAGGATCAGGCCCACTTTGTCGGTATTCTCACCGACCGCGATCTCTGCACCAAGGTGCTGGCCAATGGCCTCTCCTTTGATATCCCTGTCAGCGAGGTGATGTCCACGGAGCTGATCTCACTTGATAACAATGCCTACGTTTATGAGGCAATGCTCTTGATGCTCAGGAATAATGTCGCACATCTTCCTGTATTGAAAAAGAAATATCCAGTAGGCATACTTGAGATGGCTGATATCGTGCGCTACGAATCGCAAAACAGCCTACTGCTGGTAAGCAGTATTTTTCAACAGTCCACCTGCGAGGAGTTAATCACACTCGGCAACGATGTTCGAGACTGTTTTGTACGCATGGTCAACGAAGATGCCAACTCACACATGATCGGCAGTGCCATGTCTGTTATCGGACGAAGCTTCATTCAGAGACTGGCTGAACTCGCCGAGGAACAATATGGCCCCGCACCGGTTCCCTACTGCTTCATCACCCTGGGTTCCATGGCACGGGACGAACAACTGATTGTAACAGATCAGGATAATGCCTTGATCCTTGATGAAAGCTACGATGCTGCCGAACATGACGAATACTTTGCCAATTTCAGCAAATTCATCTGTGACGGGCTTGATGCATGTGGATACGCCAATTGTGAAGGCGGCATTATGGCAACTAATCCTGAATGGCGTAAAACCAGGAGAGAATGGGAGGAGTGCTTTGCTGACTGGATCGACAACCCGAAACCACGGGCGCTCCTCAACAGCTGTATATTTTTCGACCTTGATGGAGTTCATGGCCGGCTCAAATGGGCAGAACAACTCAACAGTTTTATCAACCGCAGGGCACGTCGTAACATCCGCTTCCTCGCCTGTCTCGCCAGAAATGCCCTGAACCGCACGCCGCCACTGGGCTTTTTCAAAAACTTTGTCATGGAAAAGGACGGACGTCACCGCAATTCCCTCAACCTTAAAAGAAGAGGTACCGCTCCGCTTGCCGATATCATCAGGGTGCATGCCCTTGCTGTCGGTTCCCGCTCCCAGAACTCTTTTGAACGCTTAGACGATATCATTGAAGCCGGCATTCTTCCCCAGGGACGAGGCCCCGACCTGCGTGATGCCATGGAGTTTATCTCTCTGGTTCGTATCAGGCACCAGGCTAAAGATGTAGAAGAAAACGTCGAGCCGGATAACAACGTAGAACCGGAGAATATGTCTGAATTTGAGCGGCGCCACCTCAAAGAAGCCTTCCAGATACTGAGCAATGCCCAGAATTTCCTGAAATACCGATACCAGGCCAATCAATTCGCCTGATCCCTGGACAAATGATGTTTCCTCTTCGAAAATCTCAACGTTCTCAACTCAGCTGGTCTAAAATCATCAGCAATCGTCTCGATATTGCACAAGATGATCGCCTTCGCGATTTTTACCAGCTCAGCATAATTGATCCTGATATCCCTCTTAGCCAGGTCACCTTTGTTGCCCTCGACTTCGAAACAACAGGCCTCAATCCCAAAAAACACGATATCGTGAGCATTGGGCTGATCCCGTTTACTCTCAGGCGCATCTTCTGCCGCAATGCGGGATATTGGTTGGTTCAACCACGTAAACCACTGGGGGAGGAATCGGTTGTTATCCATGGGATTACCCACTCGGATATAGACGAAGCCCCGGATCTTAAACGCATCCTCGATGATGTGCTGGAGGCGATGGCAGGCAAGATAACCATTGCCCACTTTCACCGTATTGAACGCGAATTTTTCGATAACGCGCTTAAAGCCAGAATCGGCGAGGGAATCCGTTTTCCTATTATCGACACCATGGAGATTGAGGCAAAAATCCAGGAAAAGGAAAATGGCGGCATCCTCAATCGCCTGCGAGGCCGGCACCCACTCTCAATCCGCCTGGCTGAGAGCCGCAGCCGCTACGGTCTGCCCCCCTACCAGATGCACCATGCCCTGAGTGACGCCATGGCGACCGCCGAGCTTTTTCAGGCACAGATAGCCTATCACTATTCGCCGGAGACGACGTTGGGGGAATTGTGGGTGTGAACTAACGTGGGACGTGGGACGTGGGACGTGGGACGTGGGACGTGGGACGTGGGACGTGGGACGTGGGACGTGGGACGTGG
>NZ_JBLXGE010000020.1:0-48990 GCF_048381775.1 Desulfosediminicola sp.
GGTAAACCCGCCTCGCATATCCCAAGCAGCAATAACTGCGGCGCCTGTCACAGCACCAGTCGCTGGGTGCCAGCCAATGTTGATCATTCGGCCGTAACGGGTGGTTGCGCCGGTTGCCATAACGGTAGCCAGGCTCCGGGCAAGCCAGCTTCGCATATCCCAAGCAGCAATAACTGCGGCGCCTGTCACAGCACCAGTCGCTGGGCTCCAGCTAACGTCGATCATTCGGCCGTAACGGGTGGTTGCGCCGGTTGCCATAACGGTAGCCAGGCCCCGGGTAAACCCGCCTCGCATATCCCAAGCAGCAATAACTGCGGCGCCTGTCACAGCACCAGTCGCTGGGTGCCAGCCAACGTCGATCATTCGGCTGTAACGGGGAGTTGTGCCAGTTGCCATAACGGTAGCCAGGCCCCGGGTAAACCCGCCTCGCACATCCCGAGCAGCAACAACTGCGGTGCCTGTCATAGCACGAGCCGCTGGGCTCCAGCCAACGTCGATCATTCGGCGGTACTGGGATCGTGTGCCAACTGCCATAACGGCAGTAGGGCGGTGGGCAAGCCTGCGGACCACATAAGCAGCAGCAATGGTTGCGATGCCTGTCACAGCACCAGTCGCTGGGTTCCAGCCAACGTCGATCATTCGGCGGTTTTGGGATCGTGTGCCAACTGCCATAACGGCAGTACGGCGGTGGGCAAGCCTGCGGACCACATAAGCAGCAGCAATACCTGTGATGCCTGTCACAGCACCAGCCGCTGGGTTCCAGCCAACGTCGATCATTCGGCGGTACTGGGATCGTGTGCCAACTGCCATAACGGCAGTACGGCGGTGGGCAAGCCTGCGAATCACATAAGCAGCAGCAATACCTGCGATGCCTGTCACAGCACCAGTCGCTGGGTTCCAGCCAACATCGATCATTCGGCGGTACTGGGATCGTGTGCCAACTGCCATAACGGCAGTAGGGCGGTGGGCAAGCCTGCGGACCACATAAGCAGCAGCAATACCTGCGATGCCTGTCACAGCACCAGTCGCTGGGTTCCAGCCAACGTCGATCATTCGGCGGTACTGGGATCGTGTGCCAACTGCCATAACGGCAGTACGGCGGTGGGCAAACCTGCGGATCACATAAGCAGCAGCAATGGTTGCGATGCCTGTCACAGCACCAGTCGCTGGGTTCCAGCCAACGTGGATCATTCGGAGGTACTGGGATCGTGTGCCAACTGCCATAACGGCAGTACTGCGGTGGGCAAGCCTGCGAATCACATAAGCAGCAGCAATGGTTGCGATGCCTGTCACAGCACCAGTCGCTGGGTTCCAGCTAACGTGGATCATTCGGAGGTACTGGGATCGTGTGCCAACTGCCATAACGGCAGTACTGCGGTGGGCAAGCCTGCGAATCACATAAGCAGCAGCAACAACTGCGATGCCTGTCATACAGTTCGCGGTTGGCAACCGGCAGTGGTCGAACACTCGGAGGTGATTGGGGCATGCGCAAGTTGCCATAATGGCACCACAGCCCAGGGAAAACCGTCAGGTCATTTGCGGAGTAGTGATGATTGTAGTGGGTGTCATACCACTAATGGGTGGATTCCCAGTGATGTTGATCACGATTATGTTCTCGGTTCATGCATTTCATGCCATACCGCAACTGGTCCCGGGGGGATGCCTGCTGATCATCCGGGTACAAACAATCAGTGTAGCAAATGTCATAAAATGTAATCACTTAGCAGAAAAATATTTCGAGGGAAAACAGTGATAACAACCAGAGAAAGGCTGATTGTGTGCGTTTTCATATTCTTCTGGGCCGTGGTATTTTCAGTGAAAAGTTCACTGGCGAAAGAGTCTGTCATTGATGATGTCAGGATCAGCAGGGAGGCAGGTAATCTTGTTATTCACATACATTTGACCTTTCCAATGAGATATGTGAGTACCACTCCCATTTCTGAAGGAGATGAAATTTTTATTCGCCTCGCTCCTGTTTCCAGCGCAACTATTGCAGATTTTGTGAGCTTAAACAGCGAATCAAGGATCGTCCCTTTCAGGAATATCAGGGTTCAATATACCGGGACTAAGGGTGGTGGACCGTATTTGCAGGTATCTTTTCAAGATGAATCACGTTTCGAGGTAAGGCAGGGAAATGATTATCGTTCGGTTGAGGTCGTGTTGCTAAAGCGCACTGCCCGTCATGATCCAGTGAATCATTATGATATACCACTGAATGAGGCACAAGAAATATTGCTCACAGCAGTGGAAAGCGAGAATAAAGGCGAGTTGGGGAAAGCCATTCAACTCTATACAAAGCTGACTGAGAGGGCAACTGATCCTGGCATTAGGGAGGATGCACAGGAGCATCTCGCTGATGCGCGTTTCAACAATAAACAGTATGCCCATGCCAAAGCGGAGTATCAACGGTATCTTCAGCTCTATCCTGAAGGGGATAATAGAGAAGGGGTGCAAAGAAAACTCAATGTGATCCTGGATGGTCGGCATGATCAAGGTCTGTATGCTGCTAGCCTGGCTGAGCACTGGAGTAATCAGTTCTATGGAGAAATGTCCCAATTTCTGGAACAGGAAGGATACAAATTTGAAGATGAAGATTTTGAACATGATGTATCCCTTGTGACCACTGATGCTAATCTTAGATATCTTGCCGAGAATCCGGTTTATGTGTTTAGGGGAGTGATCGATTCAGGCTATGAATTGACTTTGAACAATGATGGGGAGGACCGGGGAAGAGTCAGTTCGTTGTATTTGGAAGGAGAGGCCAAAACGGGATATGGCAGGGCGAGAGTGGGGCGAAGTTATGCCAACAAGGGAGGTGTCTATGGGAGGTATGACGGTGGTGAGTTATCACTACCGATGGGGGCGGAATATACCTTGAATCTCATCGGTGGATTCCCTGTGATCTCCTCTTATGAAGAGATAGACACCGATACCATATTCTATGGGGTGAACCTGGATTACCAGCTTTGGGAGGGGAGGTGGGAGTTTAACACCTTTTACCTCTATCAGGAGGCCGATGGTGTAACAGATCGGGAAGGGGTAGGGGGAGAGACACGGTATATTGATCAGGTAAAGACATTTTTACTTCTAGCCGATTACGATCTGCATCACAGGGAATTGAGCCTGGCTCTCTTCACTGCAAACTTCAACTTCAACAAGGACACCACAGTCAGTGTTTCTGGAGAATACAGACAAAGTCCTTTTCTAACCACACGTAACGCATTGATTGGCCAGGATGTATACGGTCTCGATGAATTGCTTGTGCAATACAATGAGGAGGAGATCCTTCAGTTTGCGAAGGATCGGAGTGTCGACAGCACCTCAGCTCATCTGGGTCTCTACCATATCATAAACGATTCGTATCAGATAGGATTTGACGTGGCCTGGTCAAATCTCGGGGATTCAGAAACGTCTGGAGGTGTGGAGGGATTTGAAGGTACAGATGACGAGCTGTATTACCTTGTACAAGTCACCGGAGTAGGACTCCTTTTTGCCGATGACATCTGGACAGCAAAACTGAATTACAGCGATACAACCTACTGTGATGCCTATGCCTCTCAGCTGTACAGTCGATTCAGGATGGGTGACAAGCTGCTGTTTACTCCCGGATTAGACCTAAAATACCAAAAGTATAAGAAGGAAAATCCGGAGACGTTTGAGGTTGGACCCGAATTGCGGCTCGAATACAGGCTAACAAACAGAGTTACCCTGGAATTTGAAGGAGGCTATTGGTGGTTGTTCAGAAATGGTGATATTGATGAACAGAGTGACGAATATTACATCTATTTAGGGTATTACCTGAGTATTTAAATGATGGAAGGTGTACCGGGCGCCAAGCTCCCGGACAACGAGCTGTTTGTAATGTATTGTAAGATTTAAAGCTAAATTGAGCTTTGCCTCAACCATCCACACGTTTTTTCCACGAGAGTGATGCATTCCAAGTGCGTAATTTCGTACACTCACCAAACGCAGGCAGGAAGAACAACCGATCGTCATGGCTCCAGGGAAGGAGTTGGGTTACAGCGGTAGGGGTACAGCTGATTAATCTACCACTGAGAATTCATCTTCTTGGCTGTTATTCTGGCACTTCTGACCAGTTGAAGAAATAAAAAACCTTCTCGAGGCGTCTCTACATTGCAGGGTTGGTATTGGAGAATTATGAAAAGTTAGAAATGTCACATGGGGAGTCCCTCTCAATAAATATCAAAACGAGGGTAAAGTTGAAAGAATAACAAAGAAATAGAAGATATATGGATTGGGTAACCTGGATTAATGTGGGATGTGGCTGTTGCAAATCAATCGATCTGGTCCTCACATCCCAGTTGAAGCATTTTATTATAACTTGGTGAAAAAGTCCTATTCAGGTGTCTGTCAGTCGATGAACTATTCGTCTCATTAAAGAAGGCTAGATTTTGAAAATATTGTAAATTGTTCCGGGCGTAAATAAAGAGATAAGTGATGTGAATGTGATAAGTTAAATGTTGAAATACTACGTTGTAATGGCGAGTTGTTTAAAATTTTTTAAGAGATTGTTTTGACAAAATATTGCAGAAAAATATACCATTAAAGCATGAATTAATCGTCAATTAAACCGAGAAATATAGTTGGAAATAATTGCTTGAGCCAAATGTTTAATCACCACCATGTGGTAAAGTATGGCAAAGTCAACTCCGTCGTTGTGGCACTCCTATAGGTTGAAAAATACTGGGGAATAAATTGTCAGATTATTGGGTTTGAAGGATTGTTTTTTATATAAAGCAGTTATTCACCCTTGGTCTTTATTGTTAAAGAGTACGGTGATTGTCGGCATAATTGCTGGCTACGTACTTTGACTCCGGGAAATAGCATCTTCAAACTCTCATTTATGTTGGGTAATCAGATTGTACCTTACAACTATAAAAATAAAGGTGTGACAATCGCCACACCCTCCGGCGGTGTAATTGTTAAGGCCTAGTAATCGAATATGTATCCTAACGGCAAAAAGAGCACCAGACACCACACTGAAGCACCTTGCGTCAAGAAGATGGAACAGCTGACTGCCATTTACACCTACTGGAAGCTGCATGAAGCATGTGGCTGTAACACAGAGAAGCAGAACCCAACCGGACGGAGCCTGCCTGTCACTTTGATGCAGTGTGAGTGATTTTGGTAGTGCCTGCTGTCTCAGGTCTCATGGAAGATGTTTGGGAAAGCAGTGACAGAACGTTGGGCTAAAAAGATGGCCTGCACTTTATCGGCATGGGGTTAAATTATGGAAAAATAATGAATTTTGGAATGCTTTCGAGTGGTGGACCTGGCCTATGGGAAATACTTCAGGTGCTGTAACCCTTGTCATATGGTGCTTTATACACGTCAAAATAATAATCTAATTTCATTGACGTATAATTTGCGGCAACGTTACAGCGAACAAATTTCAGGAATTTATAATTTTGACATATTTATATTAATCATTTGACCAGTAGTCTGATAATTCTATCGTGCGAGAATATGCGAATGAAGGAACTGTACTAAACACATAATAGCATGATGAATAGAGGTCATGCTCGTTTTCGTATTTTGAAAAGGTTTTTGGGACAAACATATCAATGTTATTGTCAGAGGCCAGATCGCGACTGATATTCTCTTAAATATGGCTTGAGAATGAGTATGTTAAAGTTCCTTTAATAAGGCCACCGGGGGGATGGAAGTCTCCGGTGGCCAGTGTAAAAAATGCTATGAGTTTAAATATGAAGGTTTGCAAAGTTTTAATTTGATAAAAATTGTCTGATGGCGGGGGGGAATAACCATGAAGCAATCTTTTTTGAAAAAGCGTGCCCATGTTAATATCATTCTGTTCAATGCCGTATTGGTTCTGCCGGGTGTGCTATTTTTGGCAGTGCCGAGCAATTCTGAAGCAGAGATTGTAACACACTCTGTAAAACATGTATTCTCCATGGATAACGTACAAGGCGGTTTTGGAGGATCTACATATTTGCAGGACCCCACGATCATATGTGGAATTACCAATAGCTGTCCATCAGAGGCACAGCCATTTGAAGATTCGGGAACAACGCTCTATCCTGTCGATAGTGAATTCGGCTATTATTACGCTGACTTTGTTGGTGGGGCACAAAAAGAAAGAGATGATGATTACGCCGAAGGCTGGGTTGGGGACGTTGTCTCGAATGGAGAGGTTGTAGGGCTGATGGTATCAAATGCAAAAACTGACACGTTTAAGGTTAAAGCGCAGTTTGGCACCTGGTGTGCAGGCCTTGGGGGTAACATGATAAAATGTTCAACTGAACATTTTACCGTACTTGAGCACATAAAATCGTGCTACGAAACGATACCGTATAAATATGCAGATCCCGAGACCGGTGAGCAAAGTCCACTCTATAATCCGGCGACCGGTGAACCTATGCTTGATGGTTCCACCTGTGAAGAAGGTGTGCTGGATAATAACTTATATCTGGTAGAAGAGGGCATTATCACAACAACACCGCTTACCATGGGAGATGACGGCTATCCCGACCTGATACCGAACGAGTCTGATGTTCGTAAAGATATTGCGGTAAGCAGAGATTACTCCATCACTAAAAAAGATGATGGCAAGCCACTTTATCGTTTCGGTAGCATGGTTAAACGGCCGAATGATATACGGTTGTATGCACGCCTGCAATTGCCTCAGGAGTGGAAAGACAATCCAAATACCAATTACCAGGTGATCCGGGCTGAATTGCATATTGAACACCTGATAACAAACAATCCAAACGATCAGGTACGGCCGGAAGATATGGAAAATGAAGGTGCAACCGGTCGAATGCCTGGATACGAACTCGCTGGTGATCGATGGATTTCAACCAGGGACTGTTATGAGGGCGATGGCGATTTTATCGGTCAAGGTACAGTTTTCAAAAATCCGGCCTTTGCTGCCAAACTTGGTGAAAAGGAAACCGATCCGGTACCATATTCAGAGGATTTGCTCGAAGGTTTTACCAATGCCTGGTACACAACCACCGATCGTGATCCATTTGGGGATTATTTTGTTGATGGCAATTATGTAAGCGGCCCGCGCTGGCGTTTGAAGGCAAATAAATTTGGTCAGGACCTTCCAGGCCTTGAAATGCCTTCTATTGATTGCCTCCCAACCCCTTATACATCACAATACGTTAAGTATAAAGTAGGTGATACAACGACGACAGTACTCGATTTGCTTGACTTTGAAGGTGAGAATTCACCGCTACTCTGGAGTCAGGGATGGACAAGTCCTAACGGTGTCAATGAGTTGGCCTATAATGATGATGGGAGTGTGAAAACAGACGCTGATGGCAATCAACTTACTGTTAACGGCCTGCCTTTGACTGAAGATTTCGACCTTGCAGTGTATATAAAAGGTGATCGAAAGCCCACGGCAATCTACAACGCCACTCTATTTATTGAGTATGAGGGGGAAGGGCCCGGTACTGAACCACCGGCAGGGGAGGAGGAATATGATCTGGCCCTGGATAGTTTCAAGGTACCAAGAAGAGCCCTTGGGGGGACTACTAAAAATTTATCAGTTTACATAACGAATAATGGGCCTGATGTAGCCGAGGGAACTCTCGTGCTGGAGGCGAACCTGACCAGCCTTGACACAATTGATGAGACAATATCCAGGACAATTGCGCCGATTGCACCAGGCGAAACTGTTAAAATTAAAGTGCCTTGGGAGGTACCATTTTATGACAATGAATCTATTAGCTGGACTGCTACCATTAATGCAGAGGGCGATATAAATACGACAAATAATAGTGGTACAGGCACGTCTCTCGTACGGATGCCTTAGTAGTTGGTCCGCGGAATCGCTTTCTTCATTGAAAACTCCAACAAGTCGGATCAGCTTTATCCAGAACTTCTCATGACCTTTTTAAATTGAATCTCAAATGGTTGCTACACTGAACTGTTTGAATTGTTATAAAATCAGAGCGCTTTTCGTTTCAAGTCAAAAAAGGTCACCCTGCGGGTGAAGAGATTTTCCGCAGAGCCTTCGTTATAGGCCATGAGTGGTAACTCTCTACAGCTCCACGGCCTGGGCTTCTATCTGCGAAAGACTTTCTTGATGAGAAATTCGGGTTAGAGGTGGTTCGGCTTGTACGTTTGAGCAACCACAAAGAGGCTGATAAATGTTGCGACTCAGATATCTAGCTTTAGTGCTCAGTATCTTACTCTGTAACGTACCTTACGTTGAATGTTCTGCAAGCGATTCTGCTGGATGGGATAAGCAACCATTGAAGCAATACCGTGCTGCACCGGAGAGGCTGCGTCAGAATGATGCCGAGCGGGAATATTCGCAATTTTTTCTCGCAGCGAGCCGTGGTGAGAGTAAGCAGCTGAAAAATATGCTTGCAGAGGGGCAGAATGTCCATGCCAGAAATAGCTTCAGGCAAACGGCTCTTATGCTTGCAGCCAAATATGATAATAAGGAGTGCCTGCTTTTGTTGTTAGCCAAAGGCGCTGACCCTGACGCACAGGATGAAGATGGGAGAACAGCACTTATCTTCGCATCCCAGCACGGAAACGCAGAAATAGCAGAATTACTGATCAACCGAGGAGCAGATCTTGGTCTGAAGGATAGCCTTGGACGCAATGCGCCATTCT
Source organism: Desulfosediminicola sp. (assembly GCF_048381775.1). Lineage (NCBI taxonomy): Bacteria > Pseudomonadati > Thermodesulfobacteriota > Desulfobulbia > Desulfobulbales > Desulfocapsaceae > Desulfosediminicola > Desulfosediminicola sp. Next base: position 8,617 of record NZ_JBLXGE010000020.1, read on the forward strand.
GGGCAGCCAGCAGGGGGCAGGAGGAGGTCCTGAGAGTTTTGCTTGAGCACGATTTTGCAGTTAATGAGGTAGACGATTCGGGTTTAACACCTCTGCTGATTTCTTTAGGAAGCGGTGACAGCAAGACAATCAAGCTACTCATAGACAACCATGCAGATATTAGGAAAAAATTACCTCAAAGCGGTGACACAGTAGTTCTTTTAGCAACGAAGTTTGGTTATGACGATATTGTCAGGCTCTTAGTGGGAATGAATGTAGACATTAATGAAGGTAATGCAGGAAATGTGACTCCTTTGATGGCAGCTACAGCGCTGGGCCATATCGAAATGGTAACGTTTCTGATGAAACATGGTGCGAAGATAAACCAGCAGAGTACAACCGGATGGTCTGCTCTCACCTATGCGGTTGGCAACGAACATTATGAGCTCATAAAATTATTGATACAAGGCGGGGCTGAAGTTGATATGGCTGACTCGCAAGGGATAACACCACTGATCCTTGCCGCGTTACGAGGAGATTTTCGCTCAGTCAGCATTTTGCTTCAACGTGGAGCAGACATTGATAAAATGGATGCCACTGGCTTTACCGCCCTTATGGCTGCAGCCTCCAAAGGCCATAATGACATAGTAGTTCATCTACTGAAAAATAAGGCTCAGAAGGAAATGACGGATAGAAAGGGGCGGTCGGCAATAGACTGGGCAATGAAGAGTAATCACAGCAATACAGCCATGATCATCAGAAGGTACAGATAAAATAGATGGACACGAGAGAATTGAGCAGGACATCTGCGCATTAACTGCAGTTCTGCATGTGAAAAGCTCATTTCAAGTTATGGGGCAACGCGACTAATACTATACTTCCAGGCCCACTCGCAATCCTTCGGCGGTCATCCTCGGGTATGTCCTGAGGTGTAAGGGAAATCTGCTCTCAACCATACACTGATCTGATGAACCATAAGCAGAGTCGTATTCGAAACTGCTGACAACCTGAATTGAGAATGAAGGAACCATCCCCTTTCTTTAGTGTAGACCCATCTTTGATTGCACTAACGTGTTTACAGTTCGGATGTGACTGAGAGTTGAAATCGAGAATATACAAAAAAAGGGTTCAGCCAATAGTGGCTGAACCCTTTGCAATTCGTGGTCGGGATGATAGGATTTGAACCTACGACCCCCTGTCCCCCAGACAGATGCGCTACCAGGCTGCGCTACATCCCGACCTGTGATGCTTATGTACCATTAGTTGATTTTAGTGTCAACAAAAGCTGAACAAAACCTTAATGGATTATCTATTTTTATCGATGAACTGCTGCAGCTGGTGCAATTCACTTTTAATAGAGTCAAGAACCTCGTTGATTTCTGAAACCTTTGTAGGGTCTTGAGCATGTTGTTGCTGAACAGCCAGGCTTTCAGTAATCTCCTGGTTGCTCTCGATGAGTTGCCTGGCCCCAGCTATTGTGTAGCGGTGATCATGGAGCAACATTTTAATAGTCAGTATGAGTTCCACGTCCTCCCTGCTATACAACCTCTGTTTGGAGTTTGCACGTTTAGGAGTGATTTCTTTAAATTCGGTCTCCCAATATCGAAGAACGTGGGTTGGCACTTTGGCCAGCTTCGAAACTTCGCCAATTTTAAAGTAGAGCTTGTCTGGGATGTTGAATTTCATAGAACCAGCGAACTCCTTATTGGCGAGCGACTGAGATCTAGACGTTAATCTGCTCTCTCAGCTTCTTGCTCGGTCTGAAGCTAACGGTCTGCCTCTTCTTAATCGTGATAGACTCACCGGTACGCGGGTTGCGTCCCCGACGTGGAGCCTTGTCACGAACTGTAAAAGTGCCGAAGTGAACCAGTTTAATGGTTTCGCCTGTCAGCAGAGCATCTTTCATAGTATCGAGAAAGCTGTCTACTATTTCAGCACAGCTGCTCTGTGGATAGCCGAGCTGATTAGCAATCGCCTCGGCCAGGTCTTTACGTGTTAAATTACTGCTGTTCATATATCCTCATGCATCTCGAAAACTGCCACCGAAAGTATCGGTAAGCAACTTTACAACTTTTCCGTGGGCTTTTTCCACATTTTTCTCAGTAAGTGTCTTGGTTGCCGATCGGTAGGTAATGGAAACCGCCACACTTTTAAATCCTTTCTCGATCTTGTCGCCCTGAAAAACATCAAAAATTTCAGCTGACTCGATCAGTTTCTCTCTGGTTTCGTGTACCTTCGCGAGTAACTCACCGGCGGAAACGGTAACCGGAACCACAAGCGCAATGTCACGCTTGACGGACGGGTAGACCGGCAGTGGGTTGAATTCGCGAGGTGAACTCTGAAGTTCACAGATGCTGTCGAAATTCAATTCGAAGTAATACACATCGTGTTTGATTCCGAAGCTGCGAAGAACATCAGGCAGAACCTTTCCAATGGAACCAAGCAGAGTTCCACCAGCAAAAACCAGAAGAGCATAGTCCGAGTCGCAAAATTTTTCCACCCCTTCTTCAACAGGATGGACAAATTCTATAGGAAAATTTTTATTGTCGGTTAAACGCATCTCTTCAAGCAGATACTCGACAGCACCTTTAGCATCAAGAATATCAACGTTTTCGGCTGGAAAGTGAAGCGGAGAAGACTCCCCATTTCTATTGCCGCTGATCGTACCGGCAATATGACTTGTCTCGACAGGTTGAGCGTTTTTCTCGGTTGGCTGGAAGACTTTGCCGATCTCAAACAGTTTTACCGCAGTTTTCTGGAAGCTGATGTTCCGTCGAACATTCTCAAGGAGCCCTGGCAAGAGCATGGAACGCATAACAGCCTGATCTTCAGTGAGCGGATTAAGCAGGCGCACATATTGACGTCGTACATCATCTTCTGCCAGCATCAGCATGTCGCTGTGCTTCTCGGTGGTGAAACTGTAGTTGATCGCTTCGCTGAAACCGATTGACAGCAGCATGTTGGTTGCGTCTGCGCGTTTAAAGCGTTTTTCGTCCTGCTCAGGGTAGCTGAGAGACGCTTGAGGCAGGGTAGTCGGGATATTGTTGTAGCCGTAAAGGCGGGCAACTTCCTCGACCAGATCTGCTTCCCGCTCGATATCAACACGAAAAGTAGGGCAAAGTACCCAGATGGTATCGTCATCTTTCGGTTTGCATTGAAAACCGATGGACTCGAGCAGATCAGCAATTTTCCCGTAATCGAGTTCTATACCGAGAAGCTGCGCAGTTCTGGATATTTTCAGGGTCTGGGAGTTCAGCGGCTTTCGACCGCCAAATACGTCGACTCCGGACTCTTCTGCAACTCCTCCCGCGAGTTCAACGAGCAGATCGGTGGCGCGGTTCAGGGCGTTGATTGTGCCACCCGGATCTACACCACGCTCAAAACGATATGATGCATCAGTGGAAAGATTTACCTTACGAGCGGTTTTACGGATTGATACCGCATTGAAGCAGGCACTTTCGAGCAGGACGTTGACGGTCTGATCGGAAACTTCTGAGTTGAGCCCGCCCATAACACCGGCGAGTGCCACAGGTCTGTCACCGTCGCAAATCAGCAGTGTGTCCTGATCAATTTTTCTTTCGGTGTTATCCAGGGTGGTAAAGGTCTCTTCACCTTTTCGGGGAGTACGGACCATGATTTTCCCACCGGCAAGCCTGTCAAAATCAAAGGCATGCAATGGCTGGCCATATTCCATCATCACAAAGTTGGTTATATCAACCACATTGTTGATCGGACGCAGGCCAACGGCGAGGAGCCGTTTACGGAGCCACCATGGGGATGGGCCGATTTTTACACCCTTAATAAGACGTGCGGCATAGCGGGGACACAGTTCCGTGGATTCAACATCAACACTGAATTCCCTGCTGGTGCTATCGACCTTGGCATCTGCAACTGGCAGTTCGAGCGGCTTGCGGACAATACCAGCAACTTCGCGGGCCACACCGATGACAGAGGCACAGTCAGGGCGGTTCGGAGTCAGGTCTACTTCGATCATGGTGTCGGCAAGACCCATGGCCTCAACAAAAGACTCTCCGTGGGCAACATCTTCGGGCAATTCCATGATGCCGTTGTGATCCTCACTCAAGCCAAGCTCACGCTCAGAGCAGATCATACCGGCAGAGGCAACACCACGAACCTTGGCCTTTTTAATTTTAAAATTGCCAGGCAGGGTGACACCGGGCAGGGCAACAACAACGTTAAGCCCGGCGCGTGCATTGGGCGCACCACAGACAATCTGGTGAACCTCATCTCCGATTTGTACTTCACAAACCTGAAGCTTGTCTGCATCCGGGTGTTTTTCCGCAGTCAGGATATGGCCGGTCTTCAGTGGAGCGAGATCCTGGTAGAGCTGCTCTACAGAATCAACCTCTAGACCGAGCATGGTGAGGTGATCGGCGAGCTGTTCATTAGACAGCTCGTCTGTATCTACATAATTTTGCAACCAGTCACGAGTGAACTTCATAGCGGTATAGTCGTATTATAGGAGCGATTAGAACTGGGAAAGAAAACGGAGATCGTTCTCGTAGAAAAGCCTGATGTCGTCGATACCATATTTGAGCATAGCGATACGCTCGATACCGAGTCCGAAGGCAAATCCGCTGTAGACCTCTGGATCGTAACCGACCATCTTGAAAACTTCCGGATCTATCATGCCGGAGCCGAGGATTTCGAGCCAGCCGGTTTTCTTACAGACACGGCAGCCCTTACCTTCACAAATAACACAGGCTATATCCACTTCAGCGCTGGGTTCGGTAAAAGGGAAAAAGCTGGGGCGGAATCTGAGTGCCAGTTTTTTGCCGAACATCTTTTCAGTGAAAACGGTGAGCACACCCTTGAGGTCAGCAAAGGAGACATTTTTGTCTACCAGGAAGCCCTCGAGTTGATGGAACATCGGGGTGTGGGTAATATCGGAATCACAGCGGTAGACCTTGCCAGGAGCGATAACGCGCAGAGGCGGCTCCTGAACCTCCATAATGCGTGCCTGCATAGGAGAGGTGTGGGTGCGCAGAAGGATAGAGTCACTGACATAAAAGGTGTCGTGCATATCCCGGGCAGGGTGATGTGCTGGAATATTGAGTGCTTCGAAATTGTAATAATCCTGTTCTACGTCCGGGCCTTCAGCGACTGAAAAACCAAGGTTTTCGAAAATAGCGCAAGCTTCAGTCATTACCCTGGTAACCGGGTGGAGCCGGCCAGTCTGTGGTCTGCGACCTGGAAGGGTGAGATCTGGTTTAGTTAAATCCGCGCTGCTGAGAGACGCACCCTGGAGGGTCGTTTTTTTCTTTTCGAAAAGCTCTTCAAGATCGGATTTAAAAGAGTTGGCAAGCTGGCCGAGGCGTGGTCTGTCTTCCTTGGGCACTGTGCCAAGCTGGCGCATGATTGAGGTGAACTGACCTTTGCGGCCAAGATAGTGAATGCGAAATTCTTCGAGTTGAGAGGTTTCGGATAACGCTTCGAGACGTGCTTTGGCTTCATCAGCCAGGCTTTGGAGTTCCTGTTCCATAATAAACGAGAAAGTCTAGTGCTCAAGGAAACAGCATGCCGGTCAATGGTGTAAAACCATTACCGGCATGCATAGAAAATAAAGCGTGTGTGGAGAAAGGGTTACGCGTTCGCTTCTTTGGCTACCTGAACAACCTTAGCGAAAGCGTTGGCATCGAGAATTGCCATATTTGCGAGAACCTTTCTGTCCAACTCGACCCCGGCCTTTTTAAGGCCGCCCATAAGTTGGCTGTAGCTCATATCGTTCATACGTGCACCGGCATTGATACGTGCGATCCAGAGACGACGAAAATCTCTCTTCTTGGTGCGTCTGTCACGATATGCATAGCTGAGAGCGCGATCAACAGCTTCAGTGGCGGTGCGATAAAGGCGGGAACGTCCACCTCTAAAACCTTTTGCAAGTTTGAGAACTCTATTTCTTCTTCTACGTGCCTTAAAACCTCGAGTAACGCGTGGCATTATATAACTCCTTATTCTCGGACTTCTCTCGTGCCGAGTTACGATTTAGTGAGCTGGACTGTCTGCTTTAAGACAGACCGTTTTCGCACACCGGATTATTACATGTATGGAAGAATCCGCAGGATGGACTTGTGATCCGCAGCAGAAACTGTTTCGATCTGTCTCAGACCGCGCTTACGTTTTGTGGACTTCTTGGTCAGGATGTGGCTGGTATAAGCTTTGCCACGCTTGATCTTTCCTGATCCGGTCTTTTTGAAACGCTTCGCAGCGCCTCTGTTTGTTTTCATTTTTGGCATGATATTACTCCTTTGCGCTCGGTATACGTTGCTTTAGGAATGGCCGGCGCATTCAGAGGAAAAGCGAATACGTAAACCGTTCTCTAGCGTTTTTCAATTGACACAATGGTGAGTTCCAACGGGATGGGACGAAACTCAAAAAAAATATCGATTACTTGGGCCCGACAAACATTACCAACTGACGGCCTTCCATTTTGGGAGGCTGCAGGATGATAGCGTCTTCCTGAAGGGCTTCGGCAATTTTGTTCATCGCTTCGAGACCAATGGATTGTGAATAAACAATCTCACGACCTCTGAAACGCATAGTAATCTTGACCTTGTTTTTCTGCCCGAGAAATTTTTTAATATTCTTGATCTTAAAATTCAGATCGTGTTCTTCAGTTTTCGGGCGGAATTTTATTTCCTTGGTCTCGACAATAGACTGCTTTTTCTTTGCTTCCTGCGTCTTTTTCTTCTGCTCGTAGCGGAACTTGTCATAGTTCATGATACGGCACACAGGCGGATCAGCATTAGCAGAAACTTCTACCAGATCAAGCCCTTCGCCATATGCTTTCTCTTTGGCTTCATCAGTGGAAACGACTCCCAGCTGGGCTCCGTCACTGCCTATGAGTCTGACGTTCGGGTGACGAATATTGTCGTTGATAACCGCCTTAACTTCACGTTGTGCCGGTGCGTGCCTTCCTCTTCTGTTAATAACTGTACCTCCTCGATCTACGAGCTTGAAAAATCTTGATTATACCAGTTTGGCAAAAAAAACGATTGATAATAGCGTATTTTTGTCATTCGGTACACGATAAAATATATCTTTTTTAAATAAAATCAGATTCCGCGACCTTCGGCAACCTCTGTCGCCACCTTCTGGGCAAATTCAGAGATCGGCATAGCCGGAAGATTTTTACCATCACGCAGTCTCACTGTGACTGTACCATCTTCTTTCTCTTTGTCACCGACTATAAGCATGTACGGAATTTTAGCGAGTTGTGCTTCCCTGATTTTATAGTTCAATTTTTCATTGCGCAAATCTTTTTCAATTCTGACACCGGCTTTTCTGAGCTGCTTATAAACCTCTTCGCAGTAGTCGGCCTGATCATCAGTAATGTTCAGAATTCGCGCTTGAACAGGTGCAAACCAGAGAGGAAACACACCTGCGTAATGCTCGATGAGTACACCGATAAAGCGCTCAAGAGAGCCCATGAGTGCGCGGTGAATCATGATCGGCTGATGTTCGGCGTTATCTGCGCCGACATAGGTCATCTTGAACCGTTCCGGCAGGTTGAAGTCAACCTGAATGGTGGAGCACTGCCATGAGCGACCAAGCTGATCCTTGATCTTTATATCAATTTTCGGCCCGTAAAATACACCTTCACCAGGATCGACCTCGTAACTGAGACCTTTCTTTTCAAGGGCAAGTTTTAAGGCGGTGGTAGCAGCATCCCAGTTCTCGTCGGTACCGACGGATTTCTCCGGACGGGTGGAGAGGTAGATGTCGTAATCTGCAAAACCGAAATTTTTCAGAATATGCAGATTTAGCTCAAGGATGTTGAAAATTTCGTCCTCAAGTTGATCAGGGCGGCAGAATATGTGAGCATCATCCTGGGTGAAACCACGAACCCGAAGCAGGCCGTGCAGGGCACCGGCACGCTCATAGCGGTAAACTGTACCAAGCTCACACCAGCGGATCGGGAACTCACGGTAGCTGCGCTTGTTGCTCTGGTACACACCGACATGGAATGGACAGTTCATCGGCTTGAGCTGGTAGCTCACCTCGTCGATGTCCATGGCAGAGTACATATTCTCACCGTAGAAATCGAGATGTCCGGATGTCTTCCAGAGATCCTGGCGGGCGATGTGCGGGGTATAGAGCAGCTCGTAATCGTGCTGATAATGCTCATCCTTCCAGTAATCCTCTATCAGACGTCTGAGCTGTGCACCCTTTGGCTGCCAGAGAATAAGGCCCGGGCCGATCTGGTCTTCAGTGGTGAACAGCTGGAGGTCTTTACCAACTCGACGATGGTCGCGTTTCTTGGCTTCTTCGAGAGCGTTCAGGTGTTTTTTGAGTGCCTTGGCATCGTAGAAGGCGGTGCCGTAAATTCTCTGCAGCACATCGTTCTTCTCGTCACCACGCCAGTATGCACCGGCAACGCGGAGAAGCTTGAACGCTTTGATGAATGAAGTGTTCGGTACATGTGGTCCGCGACAGAGATCTTTGAAGCCGCCGACAGTATACAGGCTTATGCTTTCACTACCAAGATCACGGATCAGTTCAACTTTATATTTTTCGCCTTCAGCTTCAAATTTGGCGATGGCCTCTTCGGCGCTCACTTCCACACGCTCAAACGGAAGATTCTGGTTGGCGATCTCAGTCATGCGTGCTTCGATCTTGTCGAAGTCTTCAGGGCTGAAACCCTCGCTGTACTGAAAATCGTAATAGAAACCGTTGTCGATGGAAGGACCGATGGCGACTTTGACGTCATCTCCAAAAAGGTCGCGGACAGCGTGGGCCATAATGTGCGCGGTGGAGTGGCGCAGTACCTCAAGGCCCTCATCCGTTCCGGTCTGGACGAGCGTGAGAAGAGTATCCTCAGTCAGTGGAGTGCTGAGATCGACAACGCCTTCGCCGGTGTTCACCGCGAGAGTTTTTTTGCGTTGCTTATTAGACAGGAGTTGTGAGAGTGCGTCCTGAACGGTTGTGCCCGCAGGAACAGAGATAGATTCACCGTCTTTGATTGAAACAGCGATGTCTGACATTGTTTTCCCTTCCCGTATAAAAAAGAAAGGCTAAAGAACAACGACAATCTGGGAAGGTCGTTCTACTTTAGCCTTTTATTTGGTAGGCGCGGAGGGGATTGAACCCACGACATCCACCACGTCAAGGTGGCGCTCTCCCACTGAGCTACGCGCCTGCGTATCCATTTTGTTGGGTGGTTCAATGCTACCCCTATCGCTATGGGGTGTTGCAAAGAACGCGCTTGAATTACCAAGTATCAGAGCCGGTGTCAAGAAAAAATGATAGCTGCTATGGTTTTTAAAGCGTTTTTTCATTTTGCAGCAGACCGACTCTCTATTGCTCTCGCCAGTGTATGTTTATCAGCATACTTTATATCCATCCCCATTGGAATACCACAGGCGAGCCGGGTTACATTTACCGGACCGTTGGCAAGCAGGTCTATAAGGTACGAGGCAGTGGCCTCACCCGGCACGGTCGAACTGGTAGCGATCAGCACTTCTCGCACACTGCCGTTATTGATTCTGGCAATGAGTTCTCTGATCTTCAATTCATCGGGGCCTATACCGTCAATGGGGGAAAGTACGCCATGCAGGATGTGGTAGTGACCACGGAAACTGGCGGTTTTCTCAATAGCCATCAGGTCACCCGGTTCTTCCACAACACAGACCAGGCTGGCGTCTCTTTTGGGATCGGAGCAGACAGCGCATGGGTCGCTTTCGGAAAAAGTGAAGCAACAGGAGCAGAGCTGGATGGAGGCGTGCAGCGCCTGCAGTGCTTCGGATAGCTCATGGGCATAGCCCGGTGGCCTTCTCAGTACGTTCAGGGCAAGCCTGGTGGCGGTTTTTTTGCCGATACCGGGCAGCTTGGCAAGATCTTCAATAAGCCTTTCCAGAGCCGGAGGAATAACCTGCATACAGAGCCTTTTGCTTATCGCATAAAGTTGGTGAGACCGGGCAGGTCGAGGCCGCCTGTCAGTTGGCCAAGTTCCTGCTTGCTGAGATCCTTTGCCTTACGGAGACCGTCGTTGGTTGCTGCAACGATAAGGTCCTGCAGCATTTGGGATTCATCGGCAGAAATGAGTTGTGGTTCGATTTCCACTTTCAATACATCGCCCTGGCCGTTTACGGTTACCTGAACCATGCCACCTCCAGCAGAACCGATGATTGCCTTTTTGGCCAGATCGTCCTGAATCTGTTTCATGCGTTCCTGCATCTGCTGGGCCTGTTCCATGATCTTGCTCATGTCCATGGGTACTATCCTATATTATAAATTTTGATTAATTGTTTTTGCGCCCAATGCGAATGTCACCTACCTGGCCGTGAAAAATCTCTGCGGTCATGATGGTCAGTGGATCCTGGGCGAGTTGTTGACGCTTCTGGTGGGGAGTTTCATCGCCACCATCTTCCGTGGTGTCTTCAACATCAGGAAGTATAAAACGTACGGTGAGTTCTTTCTGAAAAAAATCAAGGACAAACTCGGTAAGCTGATTTTTGTTGGCTTTTTGTTTTAGCAGCGAACAATCGGCTGGATCGTCGTAATGGAGTTGCAGCTCGTTGCCGACTTCTTTGACTTTTGCCCTGTTGAGCGCCTGGGCGATCCATACTACCTGGCTCTTTACGTGGGCAAGGAAGTCGGGCCAGTGGCGCCTGATATCTTTTTGGTGAGGGTGCACCTGAACCTTGTGGGGGGCCTCGTCCTGCTGTGCCGCCAAAGAGTCGCGTATTGTCGCAGCTTGACCATTCTTTGACTCGGATGGGGGCGGAGCGTGGTTTTGTGAGTTCGCTCGCTGGGCCATCATGGCATCAGGGCCGGTGGGCTCAGGGATTGGTGGAGCAACCGGGCCGGATGGCGCAGTTGCATTCCTGCTGGGCGATGAAGAAGACTTTCCCGCTGAGTCGGCTGCTGATTTAGCCGTATGTATTTGGCGCTGAGGGGCCGATACGGCAGGGTTCAGCGTGGCGGATTCAGTTTTTTTTTGAGTCGCGGCGGGCCGGGGCGGGGCCGGGGCTGAATTGCTCTTTCCTGCGGCCTCAAGCAGCTGCTCCATTTTGCCGAGCAGTTCGCTAAGCGGTACGACACTGCCGGTTTCGATAATTTTAAGAAAACCGGTCTCCATGGTGAGCCGGGGCTGGCTGGAATAGCGAACATCCTCCACCATGCGCATCAGGAGTGTCAGCTTCTGGTGGATAGTTTCCGGTGAAAAGCGGGCGCTGAGCTCAGAAAAGCGTAACCGTTCATCTTCGGGCAGGTCGAGTAATTTGCCGCATCCTTCAATTCTGGTCAGCAACAGGGTTCGGAAGCATTCCAGCAGATCAGCGGAAAATCGCTTGATGTCCATGCCGAAGGCAAAGATATCTTCAAGCGAACCCAGTGCTCCGGGCCTATCGCCTGTCAGCAGGCTTTCACTCAGCGAGATAAGGATGTCTCTGTCAACCAGGCCGAGCACTTCGGTCACATCGGCAACGGAGATATGCTTTTCGCCAAACGAAAATACCTGGTCAAGCAGGCTCAAACCGTCACGAACCGATCCTTCGGCTTCACGTACAATCAGAGACAGAGCCGGAGGATCAATTGTTATCCCCTCATCTTCCGCCAACCTGTTGAAGTGGGCGGCCAGTTCAGTTGCAGGGATGCGCTTGAGCTCATATTGCTGGCAACGGGAAAGAATGGTTATTGGAATTTTATGCAACTCGGTGGTTGCAAACATAAAGTGAACATGCGCTGGAGGTTCTTCCAGGGTCTTCAACAGGGCGTTGAAGGCCTCGGTGGTGAGCATGTGCACCTCATCTATAATGATAACCTTGTACTTGCATGAGGTCGGCATGAACTTGATTTTTTCTTTAAGTTCACGGATCTCCTGTATACCCCTGTTGGAGGCACCGTCGATCTCTATCAGGTCAAGTGAATTGCCGTTGGTAATTTCGGTGCAGGGAGCACATTCGTTGCATGGTGGGTTATCACTGTCGCCTTCACAGTTAATGGCCTTGGCCATAATGCGGGCGAGGGTGGTTTTGCCTACACCACGTACGCCGGAAAAAAGTATGGCGTGGGCGATACGGTCGCGTCTGATACTGTTCTGAAGAGTTTTGACAACTGAACGTTGACCGACGACCTGGTCGAATGTTTGCGGGCGGGATTTTCTTGCTAAGACAAGGTATGACATGCGTCACCGTGCATGAGAGGCTTTCAGTCAGGAGATAAAAAAAATGGTAGCCGGGCTATCTGCGGCACACAAAGAGGTTCACTACCGTTGCTTCCTCCCGGACCTGGCGGGGTTCGTGATTCTTTGTTGCGCAGACCCGGCTACCAAACCGAAATCTTATGGCGGAGAGGGTGAGATTCGAACTCACGGTACTTGCGTACACACGCGTTCCAGGCGTGCACCTTAAGCCACTCGGTCACCTCTCCATAATCGGTTGCCCCGATGAAATTGTGAAACACTATGTATCCTGTCGGCGTTCTTTTGGCAATGAAAATTTAGGAAAAGTGCAAAAAAAAATAGCTCTATTTTCATACCACATTAATTTAACGTGCTTTTCGTTTTTGTTTGAAAAAGCCCTTGAGGAGATCGCCGCAATCATCTTCAAGGATACCCGTTGTAATCAGGAGGCTGTGGTTCAGTCGTTCATCCTCTCCTATCTGATAAAGAGAATGTACGGCCCCTGTTTTTGGGTCTCTTGCGCCGTATACCAGTCTCTCTACCCGTGCATGCAAAATGGCTCCTAAACACATTATGCATGGTTCCAGGGTCACGTAAAGGGTGGTACCTGGAAGACGGTAATTGCCTACGGCTTCAGAGGCAAGCCGGAGTGCGCGTATTTCCGCATGGGCAGTGGGGTCGTTGAGGCCAATTGGTTTGTTGCCGGCAGCAGCCAGCAGGGTGTTGTTTTGGATGATTACAGCTCCAACCGGGACTTCACCCTGTGAAGCTGCTGCTTCTGCAGCTTTTAAAGCCATTTTCATCCACTTCTCATCTTCGTATGTAAAATCTTGCATTGGAAGTTCTCATATAACGGTTTATCAACATCACGGTTATGAGCTGATCACTCATGTTGGCGACTGTGGCTATAAAAAATTCTACCCCGGCATTTCCCATGAACATTGTATCAGTGTCACAATTGATCAGGTTGTCTAAAAGATTCTTTCAATGAGTGGGGGGTGGGAAATGATGTGACCGGATACCTGCGGGAAGAGGCATACCGCCCTGTACTGTCAGCGAAGAATTATAGATTACTGTGATATAACATGGTGCGTGGTATTTACTGCGTGAGGATACACTATCTGAAGGTGAAAAACATTAAAGATATGCCGGGTGCCTGCAGGATACGTTACGCAATGATATCGTTTGCAGGCGCTTGCGAATTGCTTTGGCTGGATGGGGATGGGATTACCTGCTGTATGAAATCAGAAAGCTCGGAGTGTTTGTCGGCGGAAAGAGCAGAGAACTGCAAGCGACAATCCCTGAGTGCGGTGGAACCGAAAAGAGTGCATGGTTCAGTATCCTGCCAATTCAGGTCAATACAGGAAATATTCTGGATAAAAAGCTTTTTCGGGGCATCGATGAGATCGATGGTGTGAACGGGATAAAGCGGGTTCTTGGTGTCTATTAGGAAGCGACAGAGAACACCACCTGTACTGATATTCAAAACCTCGGCAAAGGTTGTGCCGTTGTAGAGCATAACCTTTTCTTTGACATGATACCGCTCATGGGCTCGACGCTCTTTACTGATCGGTCCAGTGATCGTTGGCATATTTCCCCCTGAATATGCTGTCTCCTTGGCAATATACAGCTGGTATCTCTTCTGCATACCCAAAAAAAAACATCTATTTCAATGGATAGGAAAAAAAAGCTTGTGTTCACAAATACATACTGAAACAGGTTGCTCCCTGGGATTGTTCGTTAATGTAATGTAAATGCAGACGAATTTGTAAAAAAATGACACTCAGTGGTGTGAAACACGCTTGATTAATTCAAAACATAAATCATTAACCACTGAGTGTGGCTGCCCAGCACCATCTAAAGCAGTCTGTCGAGGGACCGCTGGGAGCAGGTTATTCGATTTTGACTATCATTTGCTCAATGACGTCCAGCCCCTGTTGCCAGAACTGTGGAGAATTCAGGTCGATTCCAAAGGGCTTCATCAGCTCATATGGTGACTCGGAACCACCTGCCGCCAGCAGTTCCTGGTATTGGTCGATGAACCCGGCCCCTTCTTTCTGGTAAATGGCATAGAGTGCGAGAACAAGAAGTTCGCCGAAAGCATACGAGTAGACATATCCGGGAGTATGGAGGAAATGGGGAATATAGGACCACCATATTCCGTAATCATCGGTCAGGGTGACAGAGTCTCCAAACATCTCGCGCTGGGTCGCAAGCCAGTACTCGCTGAGTTCTTCGCTACTGAGTTCTCCACGACTCCGCCGGCCCTGGTGCATGGCCTGCTCAAATCTGTTCATGGCGGTTTGCCTGAACACTGTAGCAAAGATGGATTCAAGCTTCTGGCAGATAAAGGCTTGTCGCTCCGAAGCGCTGTCAATCAGTTCAAGCTGGCTGTTGAAAACCAGCAATTCTGCAAAAACAGATGCTGTTTCGGCAAGTACCAGAGGTGTGTCGCTATTGTAATATCCTTTCCGGGCAGCGAGTACCTGGTGTACACCGTGGCCAAGTTCATGGGCGACTGTGGAAACATCGCGCAGGTTGCCTGTGTAGTTGACCAGTACGTACGGATGGACATCGGGAACGCAGGGGTGAGCAAAGGCACCGCCGCGCTTTCCCGGAATGACGGGTGCATGTATCCAGTTGCGGTCGAAAAAGTCTTTGGCGTTGCTGGCCAGTTGAGGGGAAAAGTCTGCGAAAGAATCCAGCACAGTTTTTTTGCAGGTCGGCCAGTCTATTTTCTTGGATGGCAGTGAAGGCAGAGGGGCATATCTGTCAAAGTCCGTAAGTTCATCCAGGCCAAGAAGCGTTCTCTTTACCCTGTAGTAACGATGGACCAGATCGTACCTGCTGGTAACTGCATCGATAAGAGTCTCAACAGTTTTATCTTCCAGCTGGTTGTCAAGATTCATTGAGCCGACCCAGCTATCAAACTTTCTGGTGCGGTCGGCAATCATTTTTTCTGCTGCCAGGGTATTGAAAATATGAGTGAGGATGTGGTTCTGGCTCTTAAGGCCTTCCGTCATTTCAGAGGCCGCCTGCTGTCGGACATCCCTCGCCGGATCGTACAGATCAGTGAGAACTTCTTCCTCACTTCGCCCTTCAGGGCCGAATTTGAGCTGCCCGAAGATTTTTTCAAAGAGTGTAGTCCAGCTGCGCCTGCCGACAGGTTGCAGCTCCAGAAGGAGCTTTTCCTCTGTCTCGCTCAACTGGTGGGGCAGATAGCGGCGCATCGATTTCAGATAGTGACAGTAGCCGGCAAGGAGTGGGTCTTTCAGCAGTTCTTCTGCATGGGTATCATCAAGCTTGTTCCACTCAAGTTCAAAAAAGACGGTTTCCTTCCCACATTCACTGACAAGTTCACGTATGCGTTGGCTCTGGGCACCGGCCTCAGCATTATCGACCTGTGTGGTGAAGTCTAAAAAGGTATAGGTGGCGAGTTTACCAAGCGTACAGTCAAGTTCTTCGAGGCGCGTGACGAGTTTAAGAAGTTGGGCCGCATCTATCTCCGACACTTTGCTGTAGTAGGCTGCCCGTATCGCTTGTGCTTCGGCTTTTGCCCCGGTTATGTCTGTCTCGTATTGCGGGTCATCGGAACCGGAATAGAGGTCGGAAAGATTCCAGAGGATGTCAGAGGATTTGAGTTGATCATTTAATGATGGAGTATCGTTCATTATCTACCTCATTGGCAGTGTGTTGTAGGTGTCGGTATAATGGGGCATATAGGTACTATCGATGCGCAAAGTATATTCCACCTTGTTACGAATCGGAAGAAATATGGTCGGTTGAAACCCCATGGGAAAATCGGATTATAACTGGGCTCGCAGAACTGCAGCGAAATCTTCGGGGTAGTGACCGTTGATGAACCGGAGTTGTGCCTCGCTGAAGGCTCCGGGGGATTCGGGCAGGCGGGGCAAAAAAGCATAAAGCAGAGGCTGGCCGATTTCACCCTGGGCGCCGATCCGTTTCGGGTATTCTATGGAGGTGACCATTTTGGCCCCGATAGCGGCCAATACTCTCTGGGCTGTAAGTATCCCGATGTTCAGAGATCTCCTGACGTCAGCATTAGCTTCGACGATATTGCCGGGAGGATAGCCGGATTCATTTTCAAGCGTTATCAGCTGTAATTCCCATTGCGAGGTCTGGGCTTTTGGTATAAAAAGCATGACATTCTCATCCCGCCATACAATCAGACTGGATTCCAGGTCGTCACGTTCGTCCATGCGCTGGTTGGATATGATGGCAGCCAGGTAGTCGACGAAGAAATCCCGATCATAGACAGCACGATAACGTTGCATAACCTCGGCAACCAGGTCGCCGCAACCGTAGGCTGGCATGGTAAATTCAGGGTATTGGAGGTTCCCGCTGTAGCCTTCCACGCGGGCCGGGAGCATCGCATATTGTTGGTGTACCTGTTGATGTGAGGCGTGCAGTCGGTACCTGGAAGGAGCATAATCAAAGCCGAAATTCCAGCCCCAGAGGGTGGCATTGACATCCAGGGGTGTATTTTTGACAGATTTCGAGATTGCCAGCCGTAACTCCTCGAGCTCAAGGTCGTTGAGTTTTCTCTTTTCACGTGCCAAGGGGATATTCAGCTCTTCTGCCAGCCGTACATATGTTCGCTGATAATAGAGATGGCGAAGGCCATGCACATCGTCCTCAGAGAGTTCGGCTATCGAATATCGTATCGCATCTTCAGCCATATTGGCAGCGTAGTGGCCACCGCCAATGTAGGAATTACGTCGCAGATACTCATAAATATGGGTGGTGCCATCTGCCGGCACTTCACCGACAATTTCGCTGCTACCCTGCGCTCCGGGCCTGATGACCATCACTACCTTATAGTTGTCCGGCAGGTGTGGATTGTTGGCGACCGCTTCGAACAGCACGTGTTTTGAAATATCCGGGCGGATGGACCCATCGTCCATGGTGCGGTAGCAAAGTCCGTTGGGTTGTCCCTGCTCATCTAATTCAAAGTTACAACTCAGTTCTGCGAGTCGCACAAGATCGGCAGGGTCAGTAGAGCAGGTGGCGAGCGAGAGCAGCATCGGCTCAGGGAGTGTATCGAAAAGTTCGGCCCCGTAGCCGTTTGCATCGAGAACCTGTGACAGCGAAACCTGGGGAGCAGTGGCGATACGAATACGCTGGTAGTTATTGGCGCTGGCATCTGCCCACTCTTTGTCGATGAAGGTCGCGCCCTTGAAAGGAAGGGGGTTGGGAATTTCGAAAATCCAGTCCGCCTTATTTACAGTGACATCATTTTCAGGCAGGTTGCGCTCGTTGAAAATCTGCTTGACTCCATCAAGAGAGCCAAGCGACTGCGGGCATGTTTCCTGCCTGAGATTGGTAACTGAATATTCAGGCTTATGAATGCCGTAGATGAACTTTCCTTCCGGAGTAACACAGCTTCGTATTCTGTTCATGATGGTAATCAGGTGGTTGAGATACGTAATGTCAATCCTTCTGGTTCCAGATTTCCAGTGCCTGCTGGTAAATTTGGGAGCGGGAGAGTCCAAGATCCTTGGCGAGTTTGCGGCTGGCATCTTTTAAGGAAAGTTCGGAGTGGTCGCGATACCAGACGAGTAGCTCTTCAAGGTTTTCCCCTTCAGCCTTCTCTTTTCTCCCGGGGCCGATAATTATTACGAATTCGCCGCGTGGCTCACTGCTTTTACACAGTTCCAGCAACTCGGTCAGGGTGTTACGGTGAAATTCTTCAAAGGTCTTGGTGATTTCACGAGCCCATAGTGCAGTCCGGTTGCCCAGGGTCTCGACAGCGTCTTCCAGAAATGATTGTACACGGCGGGGAGCTTCATAAAAGACAACAGGATGTTCCTGGTGTACGAGCGAGGCGAAGAGCTTTTTTCTCTGCCCTTTTTTGGAGGGGGCAAAGCCTAGAAAGAGAAAAGAGCCTTCAGCAAAGCCCGAGCAGGAGACCGCTGCAGTCAAGGCAGAGGCACCAGGAATCGGACAGACCCGGATACGTTCATCGTGGGCTAGACCTACAAGGACCGCACCAGGATCGGAAATTGCGGGCGTGCCGGCATCGCTCACCAGGGCGATATTCTCTCCGGCTTTCAGAAATTCGATGATCTGAGCGCCTCTTTGCTGCTCTTTCTCGCGATAATAGCTGATCAGAGGAGTGTTGATAGCAAAGTGGTTCAATAACTTTTTGGTGTGCCGGGTGTCTTCGGCTGCAATACGGTCAACCTCTTGCAAAATTTTGAGTGCCCGCAAGGTGATGTCGTCAAGATTACCTATTGGAGTAGCTACGATATACAGGGTGCCGGGGGCTGTGCTCTTTATAGTATTCATGGGATAAGAATAGGACATGTAATGAAATCGGAAAGCTCTTTGGGCTGCATTATGCTCAATCTGATTTGAAATTGCACATGCTTTGTTGACATTCTTCTACTGGTCGGTAATATATGAGCAGATACTCATATA
This sequence comes from Desulfosediminicola sp., assembly GCF_048381775.1. NCBI lineage: Bacteria > Pseudomonadati > Thermodesulfobacteriota > Desulfobulbia > Desulfobulbales > Desulfocapsaceae > Desulfosediminicola > Desulfosediminicola sp. The sequence continues at coordinate 27,182 of NZ_JBLXGE010000020.1, forward strand.
GACTCATGGCCGAGTTGAGTGATTCAGGCCGGAAGAAGTTAAAAAACAAATGACAATGAGGGGATAGTATGGTGGAGGATCTTTGCGGGGCCAGGGTGATACACCAGGATAAAGTGAAAGCAGCTCGTGATGCAGCCCTGGCATCGATCGAAATTGAAGGACTCAGCCAACTCTTCAAAGCTTTTGCCGATCCGAGCAGGCTGCGGATTTTATATGCGCTATCCGGCCAGGAAATGTGCGTCTGCGACCTGGCGGCTCTGCTTGAAATTTCCGAGTCGGCGGTAAGCCATCAACTGCGTCTGCTGCGTACCATGAAACTGGTCGCCAACAGAAGGGAGGGCACAACCCTGTACTACAGCCTGATTGACGGTCATATCATGATGCTGATCGAATACGCTTTAGAGCATTTGAGAGAGAAGTAGACTGATTTCCTGCCATTGACTGAGACTGGTTCGAATCGTCTAAAGATAGAAGCTTTTACCAACAAGAAATTATGTCTATATCAGAAAAAATAGTGTCGTTGCCGTTGGATATCGCCATGGAAGTTTGGCATATCCTGCTTGATTCATCGGTTTACATCCTGTTCGGTATTCTTATCGCAGGAGTTCTAAAGGTTTTTCTCAATCCGGAGATGATCGCCCATCACCTCGGCAGAGGTCGCTATGGGTCAGTTGTCAAGGCTGCGCTCTTTGGTGTTCCCCTGCCGCTCTGATCGTGTGGTGTGCTGCCGGCGGCAGCATCGTTACAGAAGCAGGGAGCGAACAAGGGTGCGACGACAGCCTTCCTTATCTCAACACCGGAATCAGGTGTTGATTCCATCGCCGTGACCTATGCGCTACTTGATCCGATTATGACAGTGGTGAGGCCGATTGCTGCAAGTGTTAGCGCAATAGTGGCAGGTTTCCTTGAGAATTTTCTCAACTGGGACAATCAGCAACCATCTCCCAAACCTGTGGCTCCTCCGATGGCCAAAGCAGCCGGAGCAACTGTGGCAGCGGAGCATAAGGAACACGTTGCAGCAGCTGACCGGGTACCGTTTCTCAATAAGCTCAGTGCAGGAATTCGATATGCGGTGACCGATGTATGGGGAGACATCGCGCTTTGGTTCTATGTCGGTTTGGCTATAGCGGCGGTTATTACGGTAATGATACCGGACGCGCTCATGGTAAACTTCCTCGGTGGCGGGCTTGGCTCCATGCTGATTATGTTGGTGATCGGCATTCCCTTGTATATCTGTGCAACAGCATCTACCCCGGTGGCGGCAGCCTTGATCCTGAAGGGAGTGAGTCCCGGAGCGGCACTGGTCTTTTTACTTGTAGGGCCGGCAACTAACGTCACTTCAATGTCGGTATTGTTTAAGATATTGGGTAAAAAAAGTACCTTAAGATATCTTGGGGTTCTGGCAGGTTCAGCGGTTGTTTTCGGACTCATCGTGGATCAGATATATCTCAGGGCGGGGATATCTCCCCAGGCGGTGATAGGTGAAGCGGCGGAGATTATCCCTGTGCCGATTAAACTTGCTGCGGTTTTTATCCTGCTGGCGATTTCCATAAAGCCTCTTTATACATGGGGCAGGAAAGTTTTTTCAAAAAAAGAGTCAGGTACGCATTTTGTTGCACAATTCCCGGCAGCAGGCGGCAATGAGGGAAAGGACGACAATGCCACTTCCCATCAGAGTTGCGGCTGTGGTTGTGGAAACACCGGGGGAGTTAAGTAGGAAACAGGAGCCAGGCTTACTTGTGATAACAGAAGGAATTGTTAGAGTTGTGTAAGCCTGATGTTTGCGACTTGTTGATCTTCTCTCAATATGTCTATAATGAGCAATTAGATCTGGCAAAGCTCAGTTTATGTTAACGTGTCGTTACCATAATTAAATAAAATAATTAGAAATTAACCTGAGAGGCGGAATGAGTAAGCACATTGGCATCTTGACCGCAGGTGGAGACAGTCCTGGCCTGAACGCGGCTATTCGAGCCATTGGCAAATCAGCATTACGAACCGGAAAAATTCGCATTGTAGGGTTTCGTGACGGTTTTCGCGGCTTAATGGAAAACAGAACCATGCGTCTGGACTGGGATGTCCTCGCGTCAATCCTCACCCAGGGTGGTACGATTCTCGGCACCAGTCGTGATAAACCGCACAAAATGCAGGTTGGCAGTGAAATAATGGATATGACCGAGGTTATCTGTGAGAACTATCATCGGCATAATCTCGACGCTCTGATTTGTATCGGCGGTGGTGGTACCCAGAAAAACGCTTACAGACTGGCTAAGGCGGGGTTGAATATCCTCACACTGCCGAAAACCATCGACAATGATGTCGGTATGACAGATGTGACGTTTGGCTTTCATACTGCTATGGAAATCGCCACCGAAGCGATTGACCGGCTCCACTCAACTGCGCATAGTCACCACAGAATTATCGTGGTGGAAATAATGGGCCACAATGCAGGCTGGCTCGCTCTTGGCTCAGGTATTGCTGGTGGTGCGGATGTGGTTCTGATTCCGGAAATACCATACAATCTGGCGAAAGTTGCTCAGGCGATACGTGAGCGTCAGCAGCGTGGCACAAATTTCAGCATCGTTGCCGTAGCCGAGGGGGCGTATTCCGTCGAAGAGCGTATTACACTGGATGACTTCAAGGCGAGAAAGGCAGAGGCCAAGGAAGCGGGTGATTCGAAAGCGATTAAAAAAGCCTCGGAAGATTTGAAAAATTTTGCTAAATCTTTGAGTAACAATACCCTGAAACTCACCCAGGAACTTGAAGAGTTGACCGGGCTGGAGTCACGTCTGACAATTTTAGGACATCTGCAGCGCGGAGGAACTCCGAGTGCGGCAGACCGGGTTCTTGCGACTCGTCTCGGAACAGCCTGTGTTGAGTATTTTCAACAGGGAGTAACCGGTTGCATGATAGCGGTTCGTGGTGATGGTACCGAAGCCGTACCGCTGGAGGATGTGATCGGAAAACGGTACACGGTGCCAGCCGATCACTCATGGATCACTGCAGCCCGTAACGTCAATACCTGCCTGGGAGACTAATCAACTGCCAAAGGTTCAGTTTTTATCTCATCCCTATCTTGCCGAATTCTTCCACCACTTGATTCCGGGTGGTGGAAGGAATCTTTTATTGCCTTTCTTCAGGTGGTTCAGACGGTACTGTCGCTATATTCTCCAACTGGCCAAATCGAAATGTTTTCTTAAACAGACATTAACGGGTGATACATATTCTTGATGAAGAGTACGAGGTAAATATCTGATAAGGAGGTGAGAATGGCAGACAATTAACCGGCCCACGAGACGTTGCGTCCATGTTTGTTGTTATGATCAAGATTTAGACCGAATTCCTCATGATATCGAGCGGAAAACTTCGAAGCTGACAGCCCTTGAACTGATGAGAAATTCAGGCTAGTGCCACCAAAGCAATTGGAGATCCATGACCTCTCACAAAAAACTGTTCATCCTCGACACCAACGTAATTCTCCACGATAGCTCCTGCATTTATAATTTCCAAGAACACGACATCCTGATTCCGATTACCGTGCTTGAAGAGCTTGATAACTTCAAAAAAGGCGGTCAGATCATTAATTACCACGCCCGTCAGTTTATTCGCGCAGTTGACGAATTGAGTGCCGATAAACTTTTCAATGGCGGGGTGAAAATCGATGAGGAAAAGGGCCGTATCTCCATTCGGCTGGACCGGCCGATGCATGAAGATCTGATCGGAAGTTTCCCAAACAGCGATAAACCCGATCATAGAATACTTAATGTCGCCTATTGTTTGAAACAGGATCATCAAGACAAAGCGGTGATCCTTGTCAGCAAGGATATGAATCTGCGGATGAAGGCCCGTGCCCTCGGATTGATGTCCGAAGATTATACCACCGATCATGTTCGTGATCCACAAAAGCTCTATACAGGCTGCAGGAGTGAGGAGAATGTTCCTGCAGATGTAATTGAGTCCCTGTTTGCCAGCCCTGACGGAATATGTGAGGCGAAACTCGCTCCCGATGAGCCTTTTCAGCCTAATGAGTTCATAATTCTGAAAAATGGTAACACGTCTGCATTAGCCAGCTTTAAAGCGGATGTGAAATCATTCCAGTTGGTTCAGAAGAGCACTGTCTACGGTATTACCCCGAGGAATGCAGAGCAGTCCTTTGCTGTAAATGCACTTCTCGATACCAGTCTTCCTCTGGTGACTATCACCGGTAAGGCCGGTACCGGTAAAACCTTGCTGGCCTTGGCAGCGGCTTTAGAAGCCAGGAAGAATTATCGCCAGATTCTGCTGACCAGGCCTATTGTGCCCCTATCCAATAAGGATATCGGCTATCTGCCGGGTGATATCCAATCGAAAATTCGGCCATACATGCAGCCACTCTATGACAATCTTGGGGTGATTCGTAACCAGTTTAGCGAAAATAGTGAGATGTATCAGCGCCTGAAAAAGATGATCGAGGATGAAAAGCTGATTATCGAACCTCTGGCCTACATACGGGGAAGAAGCCTGGTGCGGATGTGCATGATCGTGGATGAGGCCCAGAACCTGACGCCCCATGAAGTGAAGACAATTATAACCAGAGCGGGGGAAGGTACCAAGATTATCTTTACCGGCGATATTCATCAGATAGATCATCCCTATCTGGATATTCATTCAAATGGGCTGAGTTCACTTATAGACAAAATGCAGGGCCAGAAGCTCTACAGCCATATTGATCTCAGGAAAGGGGAACGATCAGAGTTGGCCGAACTGGCTTCGGATTTATTATAGAAACTCAAACGAGAGCCTTAAACGAGGCTCTCGTTTCTCTGAATCGGGGAATTGGGGTACTTTTAACCTCTCGCGGCTTGCCTCTGGTTAACTGTCAGTATTCAGTTGTTCAGGTGGCTCAGGTTTGCTGCTCTTCACTAAGGAATGCATCATCTCCATGGGTATGGGGAATACAATGGTGTTCGAAGTTTTGTGGGCGGCAACGTCTGCAAGAGTTTGCAGGTACCTGAGTTGGAGAGCCTGCGGATTTTTGATGATGACGTTGGCTGCAGCCAACAGTTTTTCAGATGCCTGAAATTCTCCTTCGGCATGGATAACCTTCGCCCGTCGCTCACGTTCTGCCTCTGCCTGTCTTGCGATAGCTCGGACCATCGATTCATTCAAATCGATATGCTTAATCTCTACATTAATAACCTTTATTCCCCAGGCATCGGCTCGCATATCAATAATTTCCTGGATGTCCGTGTTCAGCTTTTCACGTTCCGAGAGCATCTCGTCTAACTCGTGTTGGCCAAGCACAGAGCGAAGGGTCGTCTGGGCCAACTGGTTGGTGGCAAGAAGATAATTTTCAACCTGGATGATGGCTTTCTCGGGATCAACCACACGGAAATAGAGCACAGCATTAACCCTCACGGTGACATTATCGCGGGAGATCACATCCTGCGGCGGAATGTCCATGGTCACCACCCGGAGGTCGACCCTGAATGCTTTCTGAATTCCTGGAACAATGATGCGAAGACCTGGATTTTTGATGCCCTGGAGCCTACCGAGAAATAACACGACAAGGCGTTCATATTCGGCAACGATCTTGAAAGACAAAGCGATCAGGCCTGCAATAAAGGCGATGGGCACGAGATAATTCAGTAGGGTTAGAGGTATCATTTCACATCTCCTTGAGTTTTTCCACGGTGAGCACAAGCCCGTCAATCCCTGTTACCTGGACGACTTCCCCTTGCTGCAAGGCGTCGGAGCATACCACCTGCCAGGATTCTCCCAGTAACCGGATTCTGCAGTTTTCAGGACAGTCTTCGATGACTACCCCGGTCATACCGATCAGAGCCTCCTTGCCGGTTGTAATTTTTCTTTTTCTGAAAGTGAGCATTCGGCCGATAAGCAGGAAGATAAAGGTGGCGGAGAGAACGGTGGTGGTCATGATGAGGGTCCTGGAGATCCTGATAGATTCTTCATCAAAGAGGATAAGAGAGCCAATGATGAAGGCGATGATTCCGCCAATTCCGAGCGAGCCGAAGCTCGGCACAAAGGCCTCACTTATCATCAGGGTTATACCCAGCAACAGCAGGGCCAGACCGCTGTAGTTGACCGGTAATACCTGGAAGCCGTAAAGGGCGAGCAGTAACGATATCATTCCGGCCACACCCGGGAAAAAAACACCAGGGTTGGCAAGCTCGTAGATAAGGCCATACATTCCAAGCATCAGGAGTAAATACGCCACATTGGGGTTACTGATTATGGCAAGCAGCTTCTCTTTCCAGCCGGGAGCAAGGTAGACAAGCTGAAGATTGGCTGTTCGCAGGGTAACCTCTTCATTGTCCACGGTAATTCTGCGCCCGTCGATCTGTTTCAGCAGATCTTGCAGGTCGGTTGCCACTATATCCACCACTTGCAGTTCAAGCGCTTCATCTGCGCTGAGACTCACTGCCTCTCGCACAGCTTTTTCAGCCCACTCACTGTTTCTACCGTGTCTTTTCGCCAACGATCGAATATATGCCGCGGCATCATTGACCATTTTGCGTTCAAGGGCGGTTCCGGGCTGGGAATCCTTTTGGTCATTCTTCTTGTCTTCGCCCTGGTCATCCTGTCCTGTTGGTGGTTTGCCGAGTTGTATTGGCGTTGCTGCCCCGAGGTTGGTGGCCGGGGCCATTGCTGCAATATGACTGGCATAGAGAATGTACGTGCCGGCACTGGCAGCCCTCGCACCTTCCGGAAATACGTAACTTGCCACCGGGACATGAGAGTTGAGGATTGCCTGGATCATGTCCCGCATGGCCAGGTCGAGGCCGCCGGGAGTATCTATCTGCAGTACAACAAGCTCGGTGTTGCTGGTTTGAGCATATTCCAGGTTGTCGAGTACATACTGACTGCTGGCCGGGCCAATGGCACCTTGAATAGTGAGTATGATGGCCTGGCGAGGGAGGCTGGCCTTGTCGTTCGCCAGGCATGGATGTGAGTTACTGAAAAGGATAAATAGAGAAACTATGATTGCGAGCGCCCCTGCGAAGGTCGTTTTTTCAGGAGCCATATCATGAAATGAGTTTGATATTGTCATGTCGGAAAACCTCTCAGCAGGGTGCTGGTTCTCCTGTAATAATAATACATTTGTTTGATGTTGCCTGGCTAGCGTGACGAAATACATCAATTATGTGATTTTCTCAGCTCCGATTCTGCGGCCATTGATACTGCGGATTATGTAACGATTTTTGCTGAGTAGTCTCGGATTCCAGGAACACTTGAACTTGAGCTGTTGAAGGATAGAAACTGATTTTGCAGCGTTCAACGGGATATCGAACCCGAGTCCATGTGGAGAAATGTCGTGCAGGACCACGTCGAATTCCTGCCCGTTCGGTGAGATCATGATGCATTTTCCCGCTTGGGAGTCGCGACGGCCTTTTCGCCTGTTGAGGCTGCACTGGGCAACAGAACCACATTTATGACAGCGAATAGATCGTCGGCGAACATGCGACTGGACACCGAAAGAACGTCTGGCGTCACAATTCGGACAGCGAAAGAGGAGTCGGTTATTTACGACCGGATATTCGTGCGCTCTCATAAGTCTCCTATATGAAACATAGTGATCTGAAGTTTAGTATAGAACAAGAAAGGGTAATGTATCAAATGTCTCCAGCGATAGCTGCCGCGTAGGCGAGGGGAATTCCCGGCAGGAACATGCCTAATCCATTGAAAGAGCAACAAAAATGGAATTGCAAAAAGACAAGTGAGACGTTAGGTTTGCTCTTGTATGCAATAGGTTATCTAAGCATGGCATTTGAATAGATCGGATGTTTTTCAGGGGTTACAAAATTTGAAGAAGGATATGACATGATTTCTGTATTTCGGCGCATTACAACAATACCAATCAGTACTATTACTCTGTTGCTTCTCACTGTTTTATTGTCCGCGTCCTGCACTTCAAAGCGGCTTATATCATCATGGTCTGCAGAAGGTGATTACCAGGCACGGGAAGTGCTGGTAGTTGGTGTTGCTCACCATGAATCGATACGAAAGCTTATGGAAGAGACTGTGGTTGAAGATCTTTTTAAGGAAGATGTTACAGCTATTGCCAGTTACAGCATTGATGGAGTGCGAGGTAAAGTGGATTACGACGCAGTTTACGATGCGGTCAGGCTTACTGATTCAAAAACAGTGCTTGTCTTGAGAACAGTTGAAGTGGCTGAAGAAAGCGGCTCTCAGATTGCAGTGGGGAACTCTTATGACTTCATGGATAATGGAAGTTTTCAGCCTCTATTCGCGCCCCGGGCAACATACGCCAATTATTCACGTGTGCAATATACCATTGAAGCCAGTCTTTATGATGTGAACACAAAGAAGAAAGTATGGTCAGCGGAGTCAAGATTGACTGATCCGGTTTTGAGCAAAAAATATGTCAGCGAGGCTGATAAGCTCTTTATTAAGGATATGAAGAGAAACGGGATATTGTAAAATCGTTGCCAAGTGCATTGCAGAGGTGATTCCCACTCCGCAAGCACGATAGTCAGGGGTATCAACCCCTGATTTGCAGATTTTGGAGAAGAACAATTCCGTAAGCCCCTGAGCGCTATTTATTGCTCAGGGGCTTTTGTTTTATTTGATGAACGATTGTGCTGCACCTTACGCTGCAGGAAGATGCATTGTATCTTTTCTCACCACACCATTTCTTCGCGAATCTACCACTCCCAATAACTTTTCACGTTGGTTTAAGACAAAAATGGTTACGATCGACAATTATGTCGTCCGGTTGGATTGGTTTGTCTCGTTGGGAAAGGGTTGACGTCGTTTGTAGTTGTGGATGCTCATTTGAAGTTTGAGACCTGTATGGTTTGTTTAAGAACCTGAAAACATGACACTATGTGAGCTTTTATAAACATAGAGTAGTGTCTTTTTTAAGTACATGCCTGCAACCGGCACAACTGTTGCAAATTTTCGGAACTTATAGGATTAGCGTTATGTCAAATCAACATAACGTTATAAAATACGAATAAAAGCAGACCAGCAACTATGAAGACCGAAGATTCCATATTTGAGATAATGGGCTGGACAGCCAATAACACCACTGTCCTGCTACTTGAGGCGTTGGATGAAACCGGGTCTATCAACAAGGCTGCACAGCAGGTGGGTCTACAGTATAAATCCGCCTGGCAAAAGCTTGATCGGATGAACAACATCCTGCCGTTTCAATTATATACTAAGAAAACGGGAGGGAGTGGGGGCGGAGGTTCCTCCTTGACTGAAGAAGGCAAGGGGCTCCTCAAGCGACTACGCCTGTTGAAAAACGAGTATTCTCAATTTACCCAGTTTTATTCTGACAATCCAAACGAGGCACTATCTACCCTGAAAACCCTGCGCAGGATGGAAATGACACTCAGTGCCAGAAATGTCTGGCTTGGTGAGGTTATTGAAATTAATCAGGGCGCAGTGAACAGTGTCGTTGATATACGTTTGAAAGGGGGAGATCGTGTCAGCACGGTTATCACCGAAAGGTCCGTGAATCGTCTTGGGCTGGGGCCTCTGAGAGAAGTTCTGGTCATCGTTAAGGCTCCTAATGTGCTTCTTGGCTGTGATATCGATAGGAAGTCAATCTCAGCCAGGAATATCCTTACCGGGAAAATTACCTCGATTATTGCCGGAGCGATTAATGAGGAAATTACCATCGACCTGTCGGGGGGCAGCACTGTTACTTCGATTATCACCTCAGCAAGTGTAACGCGACTTGGCCTGGCAGTCGGTAAGACATGTTCGGCAATTATAAAGGCATCTGATGTTATTGTAGCAACAACATGATTTTTCTTGTCTAAGAATAGTCTTGAAATTTAAACCGTGAGGAGAATTACGTGTGAAGAAAAAGATTTCCCTGCTCATTTTTCTGGCTGTCTTTCTTTCTTTTACAACCTGCCAGGCGAAAACACTCTATCTCTCTGTAGCTGCAAGCATGACCGATGCGATCAAAGAGGTAATGACTGCATTCTCCGAAATTCATCCTGAAGTTGAAATGATGCCCAATTTCGCGTCTTCCGGGAGTCTGGCAAAACAGATATCCCAGGGAGCCCCGGCAGATATCTATATATCAGCAAATCCCAAATGGATGGACTATCTGGTGGAGAATCAGCTTATAGCCCCAGGCTTCGATAAAATTTTTGCTTATAACAAGCTGGTTTTTATCAGTGGTACCAAGCTGCAGAATGGATCAATGGAAGATTTACTCTCCATGGAAAGAATCGCGATTGGTGATCCCAAGAGTGTTCCGGCGGGGCGTTATGCCGAGGAAGCAATGCAGAGCGCAGGTATATACAACCAGTTACGAGATGACAGAAAATTAATTTTGGCTAAAGATGTACGACAGGCTCTCTTATATGCTGATCGTGGTGAGGTGGATGGCGCTTTCGTGTATAAAACAGACGCCTTGTTGACCCGAAATGCAAAAATTGCCTTTCACGTTCCAGATGATTTGTATAGCCGGGTAGCGTATCCGGTTGGAGTGACAGTGGCAGGCGAGGGAAAAGAGTTGGCGAAAGAGTTCTACAAATTCATCATAGGGGATGATGCGGTTGCAATTCTCACTAAGTATGGATTTGAGTCGGGCAGGTAAAATCAATGTTTATAAAGAAACAACAAACCAGGAAATATGATTGCTCTTACTCCGGATGACCTTCAGGCTATAAAGCTGTCGTTAAAAGTGGCCTTGAGCGCTACAGTTATCACGCTTCCCGTTGGCTTCGCAGTCGCCTATCTGCTGGCGATGACCAATATCAGGGGTAAAACGATTCTGGAAGGGATAATAAACCTGCCCCTGGTGTTGCCTCCGGTGGTGACAGGCTATCTCCTGCTGCTGCTCTTTGGCAAGAATAGTTGGATCGGTCAATTTTTGGCCCATTTCGATATTCGTATCATCTTCACCTTGAAGGCCGCGGTAATTGCTTCGTCGGTAGTGGGTTTTCCCCTACTGGTACGCTCGATACGAATAGGCCTTGAGGCTATCGATAAGCAATATATCCAGGCATCGAGAACGCTTGGGGCCAAATGGTGGGATACCTTGTTCACTATCACTATCCCCCTTTGTGGCCGGGCAATTCTTGCCGGCACCACGTTAATGTTTGCCAGGAGTCTAGGTGAGTTTGGTGCAACTATTGTACTTGCCGGCAACATGCCGGGAGTGACCCAGACAATCCCCCTGGCAATCTATCAATACACCAGTGTTCCCGGTGGTGACAGCATGGCGCTCTCACTCTGCCTGGTCTCTATTCTACTCTCCTTCATGGTGCTGTTGTTTGGTGAAGCAGTGAATCGAAAGCTTTCTGTGAGGTAGTAATGTTGCTTGAAGTGCATGTAGAGAAAAAATTTGCCGACTTTGCCTGTCGCTTTGATTTCTCAGTGTCATCAAAGAAATGCGGTGTGTTCGGGCCGTCAGGGAACGGCAAATCGACATTGATGCACATGATATCAGGCCTGTTGGAGCCTGATAAAGGGCTCATCAAGCTTAATGGAACCGTACTCTATGATAAGGAGAAGGGTATAAATCTTCCTCCGGAGGCGCGCAGGGTAGGTGTGGTTTTTCAACATGCTCTTCTTTTTCCCCATATGAGTGTGAAGAAAAATCTTCACTATGGGCTAAAAAGAGTAACTGCAGCTGAGCACAGCATTAATCCTGACCAGCTCATACGCGTTTTACAGCTGGGGGGCCTGCTTGATCGGAGGGTCTCAAAATTATCCGGAGGGGAGCGTCAGCGGGTGGCGCTTGGTCGCACAATCCTGGCCTGCCCACACCTGATTCTCCTGGATGAACCGTTGACCGGCCTTGATCACCGGCTGAAATACCAGATAATTCCGGATCTCAAGAGGGTTTTTGCCGAATTTTCCATTCCTTTACTTTTCATCAGCCATAGTTTGCAGGAAATGCGGATGATGACGGATGAAGTGCTGGTCTTGGAGGACGGTAAGGTGAGTAACCATATTGCCACAGAAGATCTTGCCAGAACGCGGCTGGGCAGCGGAGGCAGAGGGTATACCAATCTGGTGGATCTGGAGAGGCCGGAGGATACCGGCAGGCTGCTGCGCTACTGGATGGGAAACATACCCCTGATGCTTTTGAAAACTGAAGATGCTGCGCCGGGACAATTTGCCCTGAACAGTCGGGATATTCTGCTCTTCAAGAAACACCCCGAAGCTACCAGCGCCCGTAATATGCTTTCCTGCGTGGTGCGTAAGACATATCAGACCGACTGGCTTTCAGGAGTTGAGCTGGATTGCCAGGGACACACCCTGATAGCGGAAATCGTGCCGCAGTCTCTGGAAGAGCTCGATATCAGGCCGGGCAGTAAAGTGGTAGCAGTTTTCAAGGCCTCGGCTTTTGAAAGGCTTTGGTGATTATCTCGAAGTTATGAAGACTGGATTGTTATATTAAACTCTTTGTCGAAATACAAGAGGTGATCCTTCAAGTCTGTGAGGTCGTTGTGCTCAAAAGCGGGGCCGATTGATAACGAACTGACATATTTCTTTGAGGAGAGGCGCGTTGGGGGAGAGACCGCTGATCAATTTAATGAGACACTTGCCTTGGAAGGGTGGCTCCTACTGGGGCGATATCCTTATGAAATCGTGGACTGCTCATCGAAACATAAGGCATTAACACGAGCCCCGATCGGCAAAGCTGATCGGGGCTCGTGTTTGTGAACGCAAATCACTTATTGCTTAACTGTTTTCTCTTTAATATGAGGCTCGTTAGGACAGGAAGTGGCCTGGCGAATCTCTGACTGAGGCAGGTCACTCTGGTCATAACAGTAGATACCGCAATTGAGACATCTTTGGGATTCCGTCAGACACTGTTGCTCGCTGATCGTGCCTTCGACCTCTCTGAAGTTGCCCATACGCTCTTCAAGTGAGATCATTGGTTTAACAGCTCTACTATTGAGTGGAGCTACGTTGATGAGCGAGTCGACCATTGCCTGAGGCACCATCTCGCGTTGCCTGTCCTCGATGGGCGGAATCTCCCCGGTAGTTACATAGTAATGAATCGAGCGGGCAGCGTATCTGCCGCCGGCCACCGCTTCGACCAGGAGGCGAGGGCCGGTGAAACAGTCGCCGCCTGTAAAGACACCTTCAATGTTGGTCTCAAGTGTTTCCTCTTTACCGTCGATGGTACCGTAACGGGTTCGCTCCAAGCCGTCTGCTTCGACAATCTCATCCAGTTCTGCTGCCTGGCCGACAGCTTGAATGACTACGTCACAGGGGATAATTTCATTTGAGCCTTCAACGGGGATACAGTCAGGCAAGCTACCCGGGTTTTGTTTCAGGGTAACTTCCTGCACTTCCATGCCGGTCAGTTTGCCATCTTCACCGACAAAGCGAACCGGGGAAAGCAGGCAGCGCATGATAACACCTTCGTTTTCCGCGTCCGTTATTTCGTGGGCATTGGCCTCCATCAGGTCACGGGAGAAACGGAAGGTAAGGATCACCTCTTCTGCCCCGGCCCTGAGGGCGGAACGGGCGCAATCCATGGCGACGTTACCGGCACCGATGATAACGAACCTTTTGCCTTTGATGATCTCCTCGTCTGTGTGGAAACGTCTCAGGTAATCGATACCGCTATAGATACCTTTTAATTCCTTACCTTCGAACGGCAACAGACGGCCTTGCCAAAGACCGATGGCAAGGAAGATAGCATCAAACCCCTGGGCCTTGAGTGCGTGAATGTTGAAATCCCGTCCAAGCTTGACACCGGTGTGTGCCTCAACGCCGAGTTCGAGAACCCCGTCGATATCCCATTCATACTGTTCCTCGGACAGGCGGTAATCCGGAATGCCGTAAAGAGGCATGCCGCCAAGTTTAGGCATCTGTTCAAAGATTTCAACATGATGACCAAGGCGTCTGAGATAGTATGCAGCCGTCAGACCTGATGGACCTGCACCAACTACTGCAACCTTTTTACCGGTATCGGGTGCAATTGAGACCTGCATACGCTCGCCGCTGTTGCGTTCCCAGTCGGCAACAAAGCGTTTGACTGCATTAATTGCCAGTGGGTCGTCCTGTGTTTGGCGACGACATTCGGTGGCGCACAGTTCAGGACAGACTCGACCGGTTGCAACAGGTAACGGGTTGTTGTCTTTTACGGTCGCCAATGCGGCGCCGTATTCTCCGTTACGTGCATGGGCCAGATATTTCGGAATGTTGATCTGTGCCGGACATCTCTGGCGGCATGGTGAAAGGCATTGGGTATACTGGTTCCAGTGCAGAATCCTGGTTTTTTCGCCAACCAGCTTGATAATTCCTTTCGGGCAGGCGGCAACACAACTGCCACAGCCCACGCAACGGTCGGGATGAAATTGTGGCAGTCCCGATTCAGGGTCCATAGTGATCGCGCCGAACTTACAGGCCTTACGGCAGGAACCCAGGCCAAGACAGCCATTTTCACAGCGTATGTAACCATGATAAAGCTGGAGGGCGGCGCGGCAGTCCTCCATGCCGGAGTAGTTATATTTACGGGCGGCTCTGTAGCCGCCTTCACAGGTAGCACAGGCGAGAGAAGGTTCTGAACCTGCTACGTCGTAACCAAGATACGCGCCAATGGCTTCAGCGGTTTCAGTGCCGCCAACCACACAGGCATTTACTTCTAATTCTCCCTTAACCATTGCCTCCGCTGAGGCGCTGCAGCCAGCCTGTCCACATCCACCACAGTTGGCGCCTGGCAGAAGGTTGGTCACAGCTTCGATTCGGGGATCTTCCTCCACATGAAAAATTCGGGCTGCTATGCCAAGAATGACAGCGGCCACAAAAGCAATTCCGACTAATAGGAGTACCGGGGTAGTCACAATAATTCTCCTTAATTCCCTGTTAGGTTATAACCGGGCAACTTAGGCCATTCCTTGAAAGCCCATAAAAGCCAAAGCCATGATTCCCGCTGTTACCAGCGCGATAGCTGTGCCTTGTAATGAATGCGGCACAGCAGAGATTTGCAGCCGTACACGAATGCCGGCAAACAAGATCAGGGCCAGGCCATAACCAAGGGCGCTGGTCGTTGAAAAGACCAGCATATTTACAAACCCCATTTCATTTTTGGCGATGAGCAGAGCCACACCCATGACAGCACAGTTCGTGGTGATCAGGGGCAGGTAGACTCCCAACGCATTGTAGAGTGTTCGACTCTTTTTCTTTAAGATGATTTCCACCAGCTGAACCAGTGAGGCGATGATCAGGATGAAGCTCAGCGTCTTCAGGAATTCCAGATCATACGGCTGGAGAACATAGGTGAAAACCGACCAGGTGAAAATGGAGGCAAGCAGTGTCACGAAGACGATTGCCGCCGCCATACCCATGGCCGTTTCAAGTTTTTTGGAAACACCAAGAAACGGGCAGTTTCCAAGATATTGGGCCAACAGAATGTTGTTGACGAAGGTTGCTGAAATAGCAAGATAAATAAGATCCATAGCTGTTATCCCCCTTATCCCTGTATAAACTTCTCGCCGCGCCAGCGGGAGAAGAGGTTCTGGAGAGCGAGCAGGGACCCGATGGTTACAAAGGCACCTGGCGCTGATACAAGAAAAGTCATTGGCTCGAAAGCTTCACCAAAGACTGGCAATCCAAACCAGGTTCCGGCTCCGAAGATCTCGCGGACAGAACCGATAAGGGTCAGTGACAGGGCATATCCTGCGCCGACACTTAAGCCGTCGACCATCGAGTTGAACGGAGGATTTTTGGATGCGAACCCTTCCGCCCGACCGAGAACGATGCAGTTAACGACGATCAGGGGAATGTAGATGCCGAGCTGTTCGGAAAGAGGGAAAAAATACGCTTTCATAATGATCTCAACGATTGAGACCAGTGTTGCAATAATGACGATGTATGAAGCGATACGCACCTTGCTGGGGATGATATTGCGTAACGCGGAAATAGCACCATTGGAGAGGATCAGTACAAAGGCGGTTGCGAGGCCCATACCGAATCCGTTCTCTGCGGACATGGTAACCGCCAGTGATGGACATAATCCAAGCACCAGGCGAAAGGGTGGTATTCTCTTCCAAAGTCCGGCAGTAAGTGTTTGTTGAAGTTTCTCAGCCATAGCTACGCATCCTTTTGAAGCTTGGAGATCGCTTGAATGATCTCATCTCTGTAGTCACGTACATAGTTTATTACTTCGTTGGTACCTCTCACCGCAGCGCCTGATGTAAATGAAGCGCCGCTGATGGCATCGATCTGGCCACCGTCAGCTGTGAGTGCTATGGGGCTGTCCGTCGGTAAGTCTTGCCATTGTTTCCTGAAAGTAATTTCTTCGATTCTGGCTCCAAGGCCTGGGGTCTCGCTGTGGCTGACCACCTCCATGCCTGTCATGCGTTCGGCGGCGAGGTCAATACCGATCATCAGTTTGAGGTCCCCGCCGTAACCGCCTTTGCCAATGGCCTCAACGGCAATTGTGGAAACCTTTTGATCCTTTATGGTGAAAAATACTGGGATCTCTTGCTCGTTCAACTCCATGACCACTTTATTACCCAGTACTTCCTTGGCAGGTTTGTTAAAGAGTCGCTCAAGTGCGGGACCCCTCACATAGAGATCGGTCTGTTCCTCTATTTTGGGTGCGAGCTTGACGTTGGCTGCGGTGAGGGCGGCAGAGCAGAACCCGGCAATCAGGGAGAGCACCACCACCATGCGTACTATCTCAGACATTTTTAGCCCCCTTGACTTTCGGTTTGATCATATCGAGCAGCGGTGCGCAGAGATTGGCCAGCAGCACGGCGAAGACGATACCGTCAACATGTTTGGAGTACCCCCGGATGAGAATAAGCAACACACCGGCAAGAACACCGTAAAGAAAAAGAGGCAGCTTGTTTACGGGTGAGGTGGTGTGGTCTGTAAGGAGGAAAAATCCCATGAATAGAGTTCCTCCGCTCAACAGGTAAAATGCTGGGCTTGCGAAGAGTTCGGGATTGGTCCTATGCAGCAGGGCCGCAGTAGTTAGCAAACCTACCAGAAAACCTGCTGGTAATTGCCATTGGATTTCTCGCAGTGCAAGCAGAAATATTCCGCCTATGAGAATAAACAGCACCATCCCCTCTGCTGTGCCTGCTATCTG
This sequence comes from Desulfosediminicola sp., assembly GCF_048381775.1. Classification (NCBI taxonomy): domain Bacteria; kingdom Pseudomonadati; phylum Thermodesulfobacteriota; class Desulfobulbia; order Desulfobulbales; family Desulfocapsaceae; genus Desulfosediminicola; species Desulfosediminicola sp. The sequence continues at coordinate 44,235 of NZ_JBLXGE010000020.1, forward strand.
CCGGCCAACCAGAAGATCGAGTGAACTGTAATAAGACTCTGCCCCGGCCCCCATGGACTTTAACAGTCTCAAAGGTTCGACCATGGTGACTGACCAGTCGAGATCTTTGAGGGCGGCGGTGTGATCCATCCGGGCTGGCCAGGAAAGGTGCAGAACAGCCAACGCAAGAACTGCGGGCTGAGCAGGGTAGGCTCCTACTCCGCCAAAGAATTTTTTGCCTATCCCGATCATGACCAGACAACCGATGAGAACCAGCCACCATGACGCGTTGAGGGGCATCATGAACGCAAGGAGCAGTCCCAGACTGACGCTGCTCCAGTTGGAGGTAAGATCCCGGGAAGGAGCGAGCTTTTCTGATATCAGATCGATGAGAACCGAGAAAAGAACGCATAGGCCGAAGATGCGCACGGCAGCAGGGCCAAAATAATATACACTGGCGAGCATGGCGGGTACCAGGGCAACAACCCAGCGCTGGTAGATTTCCGCCAGTCCGCTGCCAAGCCGATAGTGGGGGCCCACGGCAACATCAAGCATGTGTGTCTCTGGAGGAGACTGCTGTTGGAACGATTGTATTTCTTTCATTGGTTGTCTCCCGTAATCCAGTTGTAACGCTCACCATGAACCATTTCGTGATTGCAGAAATGGAGGAGCTGAACGATTGGTCTCTCTGCAGGACATACGCTGGCGCAGAGCCCACACTCGTGGCAAGCTTCCGGGTGATAGTTCTTTGCTTCCTGGATTTGCCCGAACTCTATCATTCTGTTCACCAGATGTACCTGGATGTTTTCTGGACAGGCCCGGGCGCATCTACCACAGTTGATACAAGGGGCGATGCTATCGAAAGGTGAGACATCCTCGGTAATGAGATAGATACCGTTGTTATAGGTGAGCGGTGTCGAGTCAGTATACTGGGCAAATCCCATCATTGGGCCGCCAACCACGTGCCGGGAATAATCTGAAGGATTCAAGCCCTGGCTGGTAAGTATATGGGCGATGGAACTGCCCAATGGAAAACGAACTGTAATAGCCTGCTCGATATCGGGGCCGCTGATGGTGACACATTTCTGGGTGAGTGATGACTTTCCATTAAGAGCGTCAACCATGGCCAGTAAAAACTCGACATCAAGTACGGCTATTCCGTGGTACCTGTAGCTTTCACGGTTCGGTATTCTCTGACCCACAATTTTGGAGATGATATCACGCTCGATGCGCCCTGAATAATGTTGAGGAATGAATTCAAGTTCGGCAATGTCCGCAAATTTCTGCCAGGCCCAGGAGCGAAACTGCTGGGGTACTGTCATACATACACGGGCACCGGGGAGCAGTGCACCTATCCGTTGAAGTCCTTCAGCCACTTTGTCAGCATGCTGCTCGAGAAGAATTTGCGAGGTGACAATGGTTGGCTCTTGGCGGACACCGGTAACAATGAAGGCCTTGATTGGCGGCAAGGCGGGAATGACCTCATCGTCATCACTGTATTCGCGCCCGGACATGGACCAAGGCGGAGCGACGCCGGCGGTACGAAGACGTTTCAGCGCGATTTCATAATTATCTGTTGAAGATGCGGCCTCGGTACTTGCAAAAAGTTCTTCGGGATCTATAGGGTCTCCTCCATTACCATCAATGATAATGGCTGGAGAATGGTAGCTCTGAGCTGTCCATACACTGGTAATGTCTTTAACTGTACCGCTGATAGAGGCACAGAGACAGTTCCCGATAGGGGACTTTGCGATAACCTGTCCTTTGCGTACTACATCATCTATTGCAACTGTGGGTTGATATCGAACCCTGCCAGGATACTCGATGGGGATGACTACCCGATCGGGATCAGGAACCTGGCGAATCTCAGGATCATAGTTTGTCAAAGCCTTAAGCATTGGCTTTTTCTTGAATAATTTCAGCAGTCCCTGCATTATAAATTCCTCATCGTAAGTGGCATGCACCGCATGACACTTCTCCACTATCGGTGGCGAATCTGTCTGGAGCGGTCTCAAGATGGCAGTTAGAACAATTTAAATGAAATACCTCAGAGATTGTACCTGGAGAATGACATCCCAGACAGGTATGGTCTTCTATTTCAAGATACTCATCGTGCTCCATGATTTCCGGCGAATAATCATCATCGTGACATTCTGTACAGCTGATTGAATCCGGTTCACTCTGCTGAGTGCCGGGATGGCACTCTCTGCAGGAAATTGCTTCGACGTTGTCACTGTTTTGTTCGTGACAGGTAGAGCAGTCGCGACTGTGGATTTCCTTGAGTCGATCATGGCTGACATCATCGGCGGAAAACCCTTCATCATGACATTCGATGCATGCAGTGACAGGCTCGGCGCTATAAAGTTCATGATGACAAACAGCACATGACTCTGCGTTACTGCTGTGTTTGCTGTGATCAAACAAAACTGCGCCTGCGCTGCTTTGCAAATAGAGTCTATTTGTTTCAGCAGGTTCGTTAGGGACAAAACCGCTCAAAACGGCCCCGGCCCCGGCAATAATTGTCACGACCGTTAGTGATCGTATCCAGTTCCTACGCTTCCTGTGGCTACCACTCATGACTATCCCTTAAAATAAGTCGTTCGTTGTCTTCCTCGCTCATCGTGTACCAGCGGCACGTCCGGCGGACACAGAGCAAGAGTTTCAATTTTATCGAATTGGAAACCGAGACATTGAATTTAACGAGCTTGCACCCGTCCTCTTTGCAGAGTTGGTCCGGTTCAATAAGTGACGTGTTACAGTGGGGGCAGAGAACATCAGTCAGTTCTTCATCGTCCTCGACATGAATATTACTTTCTCGATCAAGAACGTTGAGGGAGGGAGTAACCTTGCTGATACCGGTTTCTCCACGGCTGTTAACAATTTGGAAGACGGCCTTGCCCTCTTCGTTGAGAGCTTTGTCGCAATGAGGGCACCAGCAGTTTAAATAGGTATCCTTTTTGATATGAGAGCGTTCCATTAAAGGACTCTTTGCTTCAACATCGTCTTTCCTGGGCGCAGATAATCCTACAGCTTTCTCTTTCATCTCTTACTCCGTTAGAGTGGGGGGATCGAATGATGCTCTTGAAGGACGTACTATAGCTTAAAGGATAACGGGACACATAGACAAAGGTATATGAAAATCCTGTTAGCCACTGTGCTTCATTAAAAAAACAGCAATTATAATTTAAGGGTCAGATCCCCTTGAACCGGAACGATTCGATCTTAGCGAAACCTCAAAAGACTGGCAACCTTTTTAGAGATCTTGCTACGAGCGATTTCCACTTACAATCAGTACTATGTTAAGGCTTCATAAGGTGAATTGATACCGTTTACCGAATAGATAACGATTGTAAAGGTGTCACATAAGTTAGACAAGCCGGAATCAACAACACGATATTGTGGATAAATGTTTATCTTTGAGGGGCGATGTAAACGGTTAGGTTGTGAGGGTGGCGTGATGGAAGGTGGAAGACAATTATCTGCCGTGGTTACGAATTTTAACAATCAAAAAAATATAAAAAAATTTTTTAAGGTGTAGGAAGTAGACAAAATAGGTGTCATTGCGGTTGGGCGTAATGTGCATTTTATTCATCTGACACATCAATTTGATAGAAGAATTGTTAATTATCAGGATATTTTGCAGGGTGTTTTTGGTGAAAAGGAATTGTTCAGGGAATGATGGCCTCTTTTGCTTAAATGATGAAGTCCTTTGAGCAGAGGGGGATGGTTGGCTAATTTACAAGCATTAAATGGCCCCAAAAAACAATAGATTACATCCATAATTGCCTGAAACTGATCGAAATTGCTGAGTTCAAAATTATAATACATGGAGAAACGGCAGGTGAGAGGGGGCGTTGGAGGTTGGAGGTTGGACGTGGGAAGTGGGACGTTGGATGAGTTGGGTATGGGAAAGAAAAAAGCCCCGATCAGAAAAGATATGGTAGAGGCTTTTGTATAAAGAATCGGCGGCGACCTGAGAAGTGGTCCCTGCTCATTGGACAGGATCGGGGCATGATTATGGTGGCCTTCGTGGCATCGGGATATAGGTAATGTCTGTACACCAGACCTGTCGATTTTCAGCCCTCTCAATAGTTATGGTTGTTTCTTGTGAGCCGTGTGGGCTGTGCTGGTTCGTGGTTTTTGATATATAGCTACCAGTCCAATTTTACGCATAAGCCGCTTCACGCTGCGTCGTCCAAGGGAGTGCCTGGGATTTCGCAGGTGGCGTCTCATTTGCCGTGTGCCATAAAAAGGTGTCTCGAGAAACTGGGCGTCTACCGGCAGGATCAGCTCACGATTTTCTACACTTTCGCCCTTGGGTTTGTAGTAAAATGTGGACCGTTTGAGACGGAGCAATTCGCATTGGCGACAAATGGTTAGCTGGCCCTATCTTTTACACCTGGTAATCATGTTTGCATGAACGCCTATTCCATGGAAATTTCAATAAGCGCTGATTCTCCAGTTAATGTTTGAAGGGCAAGCTTTGCTTTGAATTCTGCAGAAAAATTTCTTCGCTGTCTCATGAGCGAAGCCCTCTCGAATGTTTTGACTCGACCTTAACGATCTATCCAATTTTCCGCACCTATTTCTGAGTGTGCCATATCGACTCGACCGAAGGGGTGAACTTTTCAGGAAACTTCCGTGTTCGTGATGGGAATGGGTGGAGCCTCTTCGCTATGACTGTAGAAAAACATTTTGGTCGTGAACAGATAGGGGGAGGGGAGAAGTGAGAAGTGTTTAAGAACGCTTTACGTTTTACCTCTGGCTTCTGACTTCT
>NZ_JBLXGE010000021.1:0-43287 GCF_048381775.1 Desulfosediminicola sp.
AAGGCAAAGTTGTTACTCGCTGCGAAGTGTTATTCCCCGGTTACCTCTTTATCAAATTAAATCTTGAGAGCAATTGGCGCGCCCTTCGTGCCACTCGTGGAGTCAGCCGAGTCGTGGGCTTCAATGGCATGCCGCAACCGGTGAGTGACGAGTTAATCGCCGCATTACAACACCGCCTAACAGAAATAGACGAACCTGCACCACTTTATAAAGCGGGCGAGCGGGTACTAATTACAGAGGGTTGCTTTAAAGATATAGAAGCAATCGTCCAAAGTGTACGCGCCGATGAGCGCGTAATAGTGCTGATGAAGATCATGCAAACAGAACAAGCAATACAACTGACCCCAGCCCAGCTAGCTAAAGCAAGCTGACCTAAGGGATAAACTATACCCACTATGTGGGAGCGGGCCTTGCCCGCGATTTTTACCCTGAATTAAAAGATGCCGCAAACGCCCAGGTAGGGCGGTAGCGTGCCTAAACCCAAAATTAGCCCGATTAAAACAGCTCAGGGAAACCGAATAAAAATGCTAAAAGCCATTCCAAGATCTATTAAGCTTTTAAGTTTGTTGCTGTTATTGAGTATCACCTACTCACCACTAAGCAATGCGCAAAGCATCAACCTCACTCCAGCGCAATTGCAGCAATTGCAAAATTTAAGTGATGAGGAGCGGCAAGCATTGTTCGAACAATTAGGCGGGCAACAGGGCGGCGTGCGCCAAACGCAAATTCCCGAGCAGATCAATACGCAGGCAGCGCCAAACCAATATTCGAATCGGCCCTCGCAAGACAATAGTCCTGCAACGCAGAACAACACGCGTAGCCCCATTACAAATTCTCCGATAAGCAGTGCTCGGCTTTCGCCTGCACAACGGCAAGGCCTGCCAGGAGGGGATGCCATTGCTCCCCAAGACCCAAGCTTAACGACAGACAATTTGCAGCAGCGCGAAAACGGGATCAATGCACAAGCACTAGGAACACAGGCAGAGCAGGAGCAGCCCCTCGCTCAATACGGCTATGACCTATTTAGCGGCGCACCCACTACCTTTGCGCCAGCCACAACTATTCCGGTACCCGCGAACTACATAATGGGGCCGGGAGACACAGTGATATTGCAACTGTACGGACAGCGTAACTTAACTCACGAGCTGGTAATAACACGTGAGGGCATTTTGATGTTCCCTGAGATCGGGCCTCTCAATGTCGCAGGCCTGAGCTTTCAAGAACTGCGCGACCAGATTCAAAGCGTCGTTGCCAATCAGCTAATCGGTCAAAACGCCTCAATCACACTGGGTGCGTTGCGCTCTATCAATGTGTTCGTGTTAGGTGAGGCCGTGCAGCCAGGCTCCTACACCGTAAGCGCATTAAGTACCATGACTAATGCTTTATTTGTCAGCGGTGGCGTAACTCCGGTTGGGTCGCTGCGCGATATCCGCCTGATGCGCAATGGCGAGCTAGTCACTGGCTTAGACCTTTATGACTTGTTGCTGCGCGGCGACACAAGCGGAGATGCCCGCTTGCAGCCGGGCGATGTGATTTTCATTCCACCGATTGGCAAAACAGTGGGCATTTCGGGAGAGATACGCCGCCCCGCGATCTATGAGCTAAGGGAGGAGGCCAGCCCCGCTGACATTTTGGCTTTGGCCGGTGGCTTAAACCCAACCGCCTTTCCCCGTGCCTCGCGCATCGAGCGTATTAATGAACTGGGCGAACGCACCGTCGTAGATGTGGATTTAAGTCAAAGCGGTCAAGCGGCGCCTGATCTGTTCGACGGTGATGTGATCCAAGTGTATTCAGTGCTTGATCAAGTGCAGCAGGTTGTGATGTTAGAGGGGCATGTGCAACGCCCCGGTCCGTTCCAGTGGCGCAACGGCCTACGCGTTAGCGATGTGATCCCTAGCCTCAACAGCATGCTGCCAAATCCGGATGTCGAGTACGCTCTTATAGCACGAGAAATACAGCCTACTAGGCGGATTGAACTTATCTATGTCGACTTAGGCAGTGCGATCAATAACCCAGGTTCGGAGGCCGATCTTGCACTGGAGCCGCGCGATCAATTGCATACCTTTGGCGCCAGCCAAAATCGACAGGAGCAACTACGTGATTTGCTTGCGCAGTTATACGAGCAATCGAGTTTTGACGCACCAGCGTTAGTGGTTGCGGTAACCGGTAACGTGAGGTTCCCGGGTGAGTACCCCCTAGTGCGCAATATGAGCCTAGGAGATGCGATTCGCTTTGCTGGTGGCCTGTTGCCAGACAGTGAGCTAGAGCACATCATGCTAGAGCGCCGCATGGACCTGCGCGGCAGTATTGATGTTGAGAGCCACTCGGTCGACGCCAACACGCTCCGCTCGGAAGCCAGTGTCCGCCTGCGTGAGCTCGACAAGGTTATTGTGTTCAACTCCAATACCCCGCGAGAAGCACTACTAGAAGAGACCTTAGAGAGCCTGCGCAACCAAGCGACTAGCTCGCGCCCAACCCAAATTGTGAACGTGGCGGGACAAGTACGCTTCCCAGGTGACTACCCGCTAACAAGAACCTTGAACGTACAAGACCTGCTGCTTATGGCGGGCGGGCTAAGCGAGAGTGCGGATACCAGCAAGGCGGAGATTACCCGTTTTGACGCCGACCCAAGCATCGGACGAAGAGTGGGCCATGTAGAGCTTAGTTTAGAGGACCGGGGCAATACAGGCTTGGATTATAGGCTTACCCCCTTTGACCAATTAGTCGTGCGGCAGATGCCCAATTGGACGGAGTACGAAACGGTGACGATAGGCGGAGAAGTAAATTCACCCGGCACCTACTCGATCACCAAGCAAGACACCATAAGCAGTTTGATTAAAAGAGCGGGGGGCATCACTGATTATGCCGACCCACGCGCTGCGATATTCCTGCGTGAAGAACTGCGCGACAACGAACAACGCATGATCGATGAGTTCCGCAACGAGCTGCGGCGCGATGTAGTAACACGTAGGCTGCAGTCTTCCGAGAACAATGCCGATGCGGACGTGATGGATATGCTAGAGCGCGTGAGTGCCGTAACCGCCACTGGTCGCCTAGTGATCAATTTGCCAGGGATATTAGCGGGCAACTTGAGTGAGGCAGACGACCCGATTTTACGTCATGGTGATCAGCTTTTGATTCCGCGAAGCCAGCAAGAAGTAAGCATTATTGGGGAGGTCTATCAGCCAACATCGCACCTGTTTGACCGCAGGCTCTCTGTGGGTGATTACATCAATCGTAGCGGCGGGGTAACCCAAGATGCGGACCGTAGCGGCATCTACGTGATAAAAGCCAGTGGAGAGGTGGTTGCCTATGGCGGCTCTCGCTGGTTCTTCCAGGAGCGCTCTCGTTTGAATCCGGGGGACACTATTATTGTGCCGTTTGATACCTATAGGCCGAACTACTTACAGAATTGGACGAGTATCTCGCAGATTCTATTTAATATTTCGACCACGTTGTTGGCGGTTGAGAGAGTGGCAAACTGATGGATAATAATCAATTCAACAAACCATCAGCGCTGCGGCCGCAGGCGTATGCAAATTACACTGATGACGAAATTGATCTTCGAGAATTGTTTGGCGTTTTGTGGTCTGCGAAGTGGTTGATTGCTGGTGTTGTAGTTGCTGCCGCAATAGCGTCGTTAATCTATTCGTTGATGCTAACCAATATATATAGAGCTGAGGCGGTGTTGGCACCAGCGGATGAACAGCAATCAAACAATATGAACAGCCAGCTGGGAGGAGCAGCCGCATTGCTGGGTGTTAATCTAGGTGCTGGAGGCGGGGACAAGGTTACTACTGCTATAGCAGTAATGAAATCAAGAGAGTTTATTGGACAATTCATTGACGAGCATAAGTTACTAGTGCCGTTGTTTGCAGGAAAATGGAACGCAGAAGATGCGTCTAGCGTAGTAGACCAAGAAATATATAACAACATAAACGGTACTTGGGTTCAGGAAGGGGGCGAACCATCCAGATTGGAAGCATATAGAAAATTTCTTGAAATTCTGAGTGTATCTTCTCCCGATAATGAAACCGGATTGGTAACGGTTTCAATAAACTGGCATGATCCCGTCTTAGCCAGTGCGTGGGTGAATCAATTAGTAGCCGATATAAACAGAGATTCAAAAGTGCGCGATGTTGCCGAAGCGACGAACGCCATTGAATATCTGCGGAATCAATTGGGAGCCACTCAGTTGGTTGAGATGCAGCGAGTGTTTTATCAACTAATTGAATCTCAGACTCGAATAACCATGCTAGCCGATGTCCGGAATGAATACGTGTTTCGAATTATTGATCCCGCAGTTGTGCCAGATCAGAAAGTAGCTCCGCGAAGAAAAATGATCTGTATTTTTGGAACAATGTTAGGGGGATTTTTTGTCGTGCTGTTCGTTATTATCCGAAGCTACTTTTTCAGAGATGCCGATTGACCTCAATTACAATAAGACATCGTTGTGAACCCATCTCGCACTAATCAATCAATTTGGATTTTACTCAATAGTCTGTGGATTCATGTGAACCGTCGTCGGCGCAAACAATTGGGTTTGCTGCTGATATTGATGTTTTTTGCATCACTAGCTGAAATCCTGAGCATAGGTGCAGTGTTACCTTTTCTAGGGGTCCTTACATCACCTGAGCTAGTGTTCTCCCACCCAGTTGCACAACCACTAATTGAGCTTATGGGCCTCAGTTCCCCTGATCAATTGCTGCTACCTCTCACTGTTGCATTTGGATTAGCAGCTTTGATTGCAGGGGGAATGAGATTACTACTGTTATGGGCGAGTACGCGATTGTCTTTTGCTGTAGGTGCGGATTTAAGTATTGATATCTATCGCCGAACACTTTATCAGCCCTATGCTGTGCATTGTTCTCGAAACAGTAGTGAGGTCATTAATGGTATTGCGACTAAGGCTAATGGGGTTATCTACAGTATTATCGTACCGTTACTGACTTTGATCAGTTCCACGGTAATGTTGATAGCAATCCTTGTGGCGCTGATAGCAGTGCAGCCGTTGATTGCCATTGTGGCTTTCGGTGGATTTGGTTTGATCTATGCGGTCATCATCAAATTAACACGTAAACAACTGCTGAGAGATAGTGCCCGCATTGCAGTTGAATCGAATCGAGTAATCAAATCCTTGCAGGAAGGATTGGGCGGTATTCGCGATGTCCTGCTAGATGGCAGTCAGTCTACGTTTTGTCAAATATACAGGGATGCAGACATACCTCTACGCCGCGCTCAAGGTAACAATATGTTTATCGCAGGAAGTCCGCGTTTCGGCATGGAGGCTTTAGGAATGATACTCATAGCAACATTGGCTTACTCGCTTGCTATCCAACCTAGTGGCATTAACAGTGCTATCCCTGTGTTGGGAGCTCTAGCTTTAGGCGCACAACGTTTGCTGCCCGCATTGCAACAATCTTATGGTGCATGGTCACAGATTCGAGGGGGACAGGCGTCGTTGCAAGACACGCTTGAATTGTTGGATCAACCCATGCCTGTGACTGTAGTAGCGCCTGCGCTGGGGGCATTGCCATTCCAGCAAAGTATTACTATCAAGGGGCTTTCTTTTCGTTATCAGCTTCAAATGCCATGGATTTTAAAGAATCTGAATCTGACTATTCATAAAGGTAGCCGAGTTGGTTTTGTCGGGATTACAGGAAGTGGTAAAAGCACCTTACTGGATATTGTCATGGGATTGCTTCCCCCGGGAGCAGGCGGTCTAATCATAGACGGTTGTGAAATCACTCCTAGCAACAATCGAGCATGGCAATCACGTGTGGCGCACGTTCCACAAACGATATTTCTAGCAGATTCTACTATCGAGGAAAATATAGCTTTTGGTATACCTCTGAAGCTGATTGATTCTACCAGAGTAAAGGAGGCGGCAAGACAGGCGCAGATCGCAGATAGCATCGATTCATGGCCTGACAAGTATCAAACTTTAGTAGGCGAACGAGGCGTTCGCTTGTCTGGCGGTCAGCGGCAGAGAATTGGCATTGCGCGGGCTCTCTATAAGCGCGCCGATGTAATAATTTTCGACGAAGCTACCAGTTCGCTGGACACTGAAACCGAGCAAGCTGTCATGCAAGCCATTGAAAATCTAAGCTCTGAGTTAACTCTGCTTATCATTGCCCATAGGCTGACAACTTTGAAAAATTGCACTCAGATTGTAGAGTTGGCCAATGGTGAAATCAGGCGTTTAGGGACATATCAGGAAGTGATAAATGAGATGTCATCTGCTCCATCAATAGACAAGGAAACGAATTTCAATGCTAGCTAATTCCTCTATTCTCATCACCGGTGGCACTGGCTCGTTTGGTCATACATTCGTGCCAATGACACTGGCAAAATACAATCCTCGCCGCATGGTAATCTATTCGCGCGACGAAATGAAGCAATGGGAAATGGCCAAGCTTTATGGCAATGACTCACGTGTTCGCTTTTTTATCGGTGATGTGCGCGACAAGGACCGCTTGGCACGTGCCCTTAATGGAATCGACTATGTGGTTCACGCCGCAGCGACGAAGATTGTGCCGACCGCCGAGTACAACCCCTTCGAGTGTGTTAAGACAAATGTGATGGGTGCGATGAACCTGATAGATGGATGTATTGATCAAGGGGTAAAACGTGTCGTGGCACTTTCGACCGACAAGGCCAGCAGCCCTATCAATTTGTACGGTGCCACGAAGTTGACCTCCGATAAATTGTTTATTGCCGGAAACTCTTATAGTGGCCAACAGGATACGCGTTTCTCTGTCGTGCGCTATGGCAATGTCATGGGTTCGCGCGGATCGGTTATTCCATTCTTTTTTTCCCTCGCCAACAAAGGCGTGTTACCCATAACAGACGCCCGCATGACTCGCTTCATGGTCACGCTCGAACAAGGCGTGGAACTCGTGTGGCATGCATTTGAAGATATGATCGGCGGAGAGATATACGTCAAGAAAATTCCGTCAATGAAGATAACTGATATCGCGTCTGCCGCTGTCCCGGGGGCCACTCACGAAATAGTGGGCATTCGGCCTGGCGAAAAGCTTCACGAACAGATGATTGGCCCCGAGGACGCCCCTCACACCTACGAATACGGCGAACACTATAAAATACTACCCACTATCCATAACTGGAGCCAGGACCCCAAGAGAATCAACGGAGGTCAATTGGTATCAGCTGATTTCACCTACTCATCGGACAATAATATTGATTGGATGAGCGTCGATGCGCTGCGAGAATGGATCTCGCAGTACAGCGAGAAGATTGGGAAGTTTTGATTGTCATGATTCCTTATGGTCGTCAAGACATTGATCAGGCTGATATCGATGCGGTGGTTGCAGTGCTACGCTCTGATTTTCTTACTCAGGGGCCGGTCATTCCAGCTTTTGAAGATGCTGTCTCAAGTTACTGCGGTGCACGTTTTGCAGTTGCAGTTAACAGCGCAACCAGCGCTTTACATTTGGCGTGCCTCTCTTTAGGTGTTGGCAAAGGTGATATCGTCTGGACGACGCCAATAACTTTCGTGGCCAGCGCCAATTGTGCGTTGTACTGTGGCGCGACAGTAGACTTTGTCGATATCGATCCGCGCACATTCAACATTAGCATAGAGCGTTTAACGGAAAAGTTGGAAGAGGCCGGGAAGGAAGGCAATCTTCCCAAATTAGTAATCCCCGTGCACCTGTGCGGCCAGTCATGTGATATGGCCAGCATTCATTCGTTGAGTCAAAAATATGGATTCAAGATCATCGAAGACGCTTCTCATGCTATCGGTGGAAAATACAAGAACGAGCCCGTTGGCAGTTGCCGCTACAGTGATATTGCTGTGTTCAGTTTTCATCCCGTAAAGATTATTACTACTGGCGAGGGCGGCATGGCCGTGACCAATGATATGGCATTGGCCAAACGCATGCGTCTGTTACGAAGTCATGGAATCAGTAATGTCGAAGCCGACATGCAACCACGCGACGTGGAAGAAATTTGGAACTATCAGCAAATTGAGTTGGGTTTCAACTATCGACTGACTGATATTCAGGCAGCACTAGGTCTAAGCCAAACACGGCGATTGGATAGCTTTGTCGACAAGCGCCACGAGATTGCAAAGCGCTACAACGATGAGTTGAGTGGTTTGCCTGTAGAAACACCGTGGCAGCACCCAGATAGCTATTCTGCCTACCATCTTTACCCAATTCGTCTTAAAGAGATCAAAGGAACTACTACCCAGCGGCAAGTCTATGATTCATTGCAAGCTGCAGGTATCAACGTCAATCTGCACTACATTCCTGTTTATCGGCAGCCCTATTATGAGGCAATGGGGTTCAAGACGGGTTACTGTCCAGAGAGCGAACTGTATCACAAGGAGGCTCTGAGCATTCCCCTGTATCCCACACTTACAGATACCGATCAATCCAAAGTTATTCGCGCGTTGCATGAGACATTGGCATGAATCGGATCGCGCTTGGTACCGTCCAGTTCGGCCTGCCTTACGGCATAGCTAACCGAGTTGGCCAAGTGACACGCCAGGAAGCCAAGATGATGTTGCAAATGGCTGCTACACACGGTGTCGATATCCTCGATACTGCCATTGACTACGGCGAGAGTGAAACTAGTCTTGGAGTAGTTGGCACGCAAGGCTTCAAAATTGTGACCAAATTGCCAGCAGTGCCATCTGATTGTGCGGATGTCAGTTCTTGGGTAAAGGCACAGGTCAATGCATCGCTTGCGCGGTTGGGTGTCTCTGCAGTCTATGGTCTGCTACTGCATAGGTCTGAGCAATTGCGCGGTCCGCACGGAGCAGTGCTGTATCAAGCGATGCAAGACTTGAAAGACAATGGCCAAGTCCAAAAAATGGGCGTTTCCATATACTCGCCGAGCGAGTTGGATGCATTGATTCCACAATACCGTTTTGATCTGGTACAAGCACCCTTTAACCTTGTCGACCGACGACTCTTCACAACAGGTTGGTTACAACGCCTGAAGGACAGCAGTGTAGAAGTGCATACTCGCTCTGTTTTTCTGCAAGGTTTGTTACTAATGACCAATGCGAATATGCCAGCCAAATTCGCACCTTGGAGTTCTTTGTGGCATAGATGGCAACTTTGGCTCAAAGAGATGGGCTCTTCGTCTGTTCAGACCTGTTTGGCCTTTCCACTCTCTTTTCCTGGAATTGATCGGATTGTCGTAGGCGTCGACAGCGTGAGCCAGTTGTCCCAAATTCTTGGTTCTATAACTAGTTACACCATACATGATTTTCCTGCATTGCAATGCGAAGACGAAAATCTAATTAATCCTGCTAATTGGCCGTCGTTGTGAAAATCGTTGCAGTAGTTCAAGCCCGCATGGGTTCAACACGTCTACCGAACAAGGTTATGAAAGCCATGGACGGCGTTCCCATGATTGAGCTACTACTGACTCGTTTGGCGAGAGCAAAAGAAGTAGATCAGATCATCGTCGCCACTTCAGGCGATGAACGCAATCTTCCTTTGGTCGCACATGTTCGTAAGCTGGGCTACGACTGTGAACAGGGAAGCGAAAATGATGTGTTGGACCGCTATGTCCAAACTGCGAAAAAGTATCACGCTGATATTGTGGTTCGAATTACAGGCGACTGCCCTTTGGTGGACCCAGAACTTGTGGATGAGGTAGTTCGACGTTTTAAATCAGCTGGCGTGGATTATTTCAGCAACACTACTCCTCCCACATACCCCGACGGCCTGGACATTGAAGTTTTCACTTTCAAGGTGCTGGAACAGGCGAGCCAGGAAACCAGTGATACATTTGACAGGGAGCACGTTACGCCTTATCTGCGCAAGCCGGAAAAATTCAGGATCGGTTCGATGCAACACGAACTGGATCTGTCAGCTTTGCGTTGGACAGTCGATGAACCCGCTGATTTTGTCGTAATCGAAAAGGTGTTTCAATATTTTCATCCCCGCACCGATTTCTCCTGGGATGAAGTGCATAACCTACAGCTACAACAGCCAGAGTTGTTCAGCATTAATCGACATCTAATCCGCAACGAAGGAGCCACGATGAGCATTGGACAAAAACTCTGGAAACGAGCCAAGCAAGTTATTCCTGGCGGCAACATGCTGCTTTCGAAGCGCGCGGAGATGTTTCTACCCGATCAGTGGCCCACCTATTTCAGCAAAGCCAAGGGTTGCAAAGTCTGGGATCTGGACGGCAATGAATACACCGATATGAGCATCATGGGTATTGGTACCAATATTCTGGGTTATGGACATCCAGAAGTGGACGAGGCTGTCTTGCGCACATTGCAAGCTGGCAACATGAGTACCTTCAATTGTCCTGAAGAGGTGTACTTGGCAGAGAAACTCATCGAGCTGCACCCTTGGGCGGATATGGTCCGCTTTGCGCGTAGTGGAGGAGAGGCCAATGCAATTGCGATTCGAATCGCACGTGCGGCGTCGGGAAAAGATAAAGTGGCCATATGTGGTTACCACGGCTGGCATGATTGGTATTTGTCTGCGAATCTGGGGGATGACGCCAGTCTCGACGGACATTTGTTACCTGGTTTACAGCCCAATGGTGTACCGCGCAATCTTAAGGGAACCGTATTCCCGTTCAATTACAACAACTATGCTGAGTTGGAATCTCTGGTTAAAGCGCAAGACATCGGCGTGATCAAGATGGAAGTCGTTCGCAATATGGGGCCAGAGGATAATTTCCTGCAAAAAGTACGAAAGCTTGCCACAGACCGCAATATCGTGCTGATCTTCGATGAATGTACCTCAGGTTTCCGTGGAACCTTTGGAGGGTTGCACAAAAAATATGGTGTTGAACCTGATATAGCGATGTTTGGGAAGGCCTTGGGCAATGGCTATGGTATTACAGCAACCATTGGCAGGCGAGACGTAATGGAGGCGGCACAAACAACATTTATCAGCAGCACATTCTGGACTGAGCGAATCGGCCCAACTGCTGGCTTGGCAACGCTGAAAGTGATGGAGCAAATCCAATCGTGGGACACAATCACTGAGACCGGGATGGACATTAGAAAACGCTGGCAAATGCTTGCCGATAAACACGCATTAGGTATTGACCATTGGGGTTTGCCTGCACTTACCGGATTTACATTTCAAAGTGAAAACGCATTAGCCTACAAGACGCTAATTACTCAAGAGATGTTGGCTAAAGGGTACTTGGCAGGGAACAGCGTATATGTGTGTATCGAGCATACCCCAAACGTCGTAGCTGGTTTTTTCGATGCACTTGATCCGATATTTGCTATGGTCAAAGAATGCGAAGAAGGGCGAGACGTAATGAGTTTGCTAAAAGGACCGGTTTGTCATAGCGGGTTCAAGAGGTTGAATTGATGACGCGTTCCATTCTGATTCTAGCTGCGCACCCTGACGACGAAGTTCTCGGTTGTGGTGGTACTATCGCCAAATATGTTGACGAGGGCATGATCGTGAATGTCGCTTTTCTGGCGGATGGCGTACTTTCACGTAAAGGAGAGTTCACAGATCAGCAAAGAGAACTGACTTCTCGTCGTGACGCGGCCCAAAAAGCCTGCCTGATTCTCGGCGTTGAGTCAGTGTCGTTCGGAGATTTTCCAGACAATTGCCTAGATACAATTCCTTTGCTGGAAATTACACAAGCGGTCGAAGCTCTTATAATGAAGCATCAGCCTGACCTAGTTTTTACGCATCACGCTGGTGATGTGAATATTGATCATCGCCGCGTACATGAAGCCACGGTAACGGCATGCCGCCCTCAACAAGGGCATTCAGTGAAAACGATATTATGCTTTGAGGTGCCATCTAGCACTGAATGGCAATTTTACGGTAGTGCTCCCAGCTTTACTCCCAATTGGTTCGTTGATATTTCAGGGACGCTGGAACGCAAACTGGCTGCACTCGACGCTTATAAGGAAGAACTCCGCGGCTGGCCGCATCCACGCTCCCTAAGAGGGGTTGAGCATCTGGCGCATTGGCGAGGTGCAACAGTGGGAGTGGATGCCGCCGAGGCCTTTATGTTAGGTAGGAAACTGGCATGAAGTGTGTATTTCGCGCGGATGCCTCTCTTGAAATTGGCACTGGTCATATTATGCGGTGTCTTACCTTGGCTGCAGCACTTGAAAAACACGGCGCGGATATTCAGTTCATAACTCGTGAACACTCAGGTCATTTGGGCGATATGCTAGTCCGTAACGGTTTTGCAGTGACGCTGTTACCATCACCAGAGGTACAGATGCTCAATGAGGAAGGGTATTCGACTTGGTTGGGGGTAAGTCAGCAAGAAGATGCAGAACAGAGCATCCTCGCAATGCAAAACCAACCAGTTGACTGGGTGATTGTTGACCACTATGGCCTCGACCACATTTGGGAGGTGCGACTAAAGTCGTATACGCACAGATTGATGGTGATTGATGACTTGGCAAACCGCAGCCATGTATGTGATGTGCTTTTAGACCAGAACTATGCAATATCAAGAGAGGATCGTTATCGCCCTTTGGTACCGGAGTACTGCAAATTTTTATTGGGACCTCAATACGCTTTACTCAGGCCTGAATATGTCCATTACCGTGACACCATGGTGCCGCGCACTGGTAATATCGAGCGTGTGCTGGTTTTTATGGGTGGTTCGGATAATAGCAATGTTACAAGTAAGGTGCTGGCTGCACTTAGCACTGATCAATTGGGGTACCTAGAAGTAGATGTTGTCATCGGCGCTAACTTCATTCATAAGATTTCGGTCAGCAAGCAAGCGGAGAATCGTCCTAACACCCAGATCCATGGTCCATGCCCACATCTGGCAAATTTAATGGCTAATGCCGATTTGGCGATTGGTGCGGGTGGTGCCACGACTTGGGAAAGACTCTGCATGGGCCTGCCAAGTCTAGTTATTAGCATTGCTGATAATCAAATACAGTCATGTGAAGCATTGGCATCGTGTGGATTGATTCAGTATCTGGGGAACAGCCATGACCTTGATGTCGCGAAAATCGAATCAGCATTGAATAATGCGCTATCAATGTCGAGGTCGTTACAAGAATTGGCGACAGTCAATCAAACGATGGTCGATGGTTTGGGTGCTAGTCGTGTTGCTGAAGTGCTTAAGCCGACAAAGTCAGAAAACTTAACGCTTCGCCTTGCGAATGAGCGAGACGCGTTATTTTATTTTTCGTGGGTCAATGATCCGATTGTTCGATCAAGTGCCAATAACTCAGAGCCGATTGATATGTCAACCCATTTGCGATGGTTTGATGACCGAATGAAAGATGTAGATAGCTTTCTCTATGTTCTCGAAGCGGGGGATCTGCCCGTTGGACAAGTGCGATTTGAACGAAGAGATGGTAAGGTGACGATTGATTATTCGCTAGATGTCTTGGTGCGAGGAAGAGGTTGGGCGAAACAATTACTGAAGCTTGGAATGGAGATGTTCGGGAAAGAGCAGTCAATTATTTTTAATGCCTCAGTAAAGCCAGAAAACCTTGCGTCAGCGGCTACATTCGTAGGCTTAGGTTTTATTGAGCAAAAGAGTGACAAACCAGATTGTAATCTTCACTACCAATTGAGCGTTTTGGCTCCACAAAAAAGGGGCTTATAACAATTGCAGAAGAATAATATCTCTAATCTCAATATCATTGCTTCGACAATGCCTTGGAATCAGGATCTTCCATCGCGGCTGCAATCTTTGACTGGTGCGAAGTTTCAAATGATTTCTAGTCCGGAAGAGTTGACGGCCGAGCGATTGTGGCAATGGGGACCAAAATACATTTTTTTTCCTCATTGGTCACATATAATTCCTGCGAATGTGTTTGAAAACTTTGAGTGTGTCATTTTCCACATGACGGATTTGCCTTTCGGGCGGGGCGGTAGTCCGCTACAGAATTTAATTGAGCGGGGCATCTACGAGACGCAAATATCTGCTCTGAAATGTATTGCAGAAGTTGATGAGGGACCGATCTACACTAAGCGGCCCCTCAGTTTGTATGGGGCCGCCGAGGAAATCTATCTAAGAGCATCGGGAGTAATTGAGACTATGATTACTGAGATCGTTGCAGATAATCCGAAACCCGTCGCGCAGTCAGGTGAACCAATATATTTTAAGCGTAGAAAACCAGAACAAGGGAATCTGCTTTTTGCAACAACGCTTGAGCAAGCTTTCGATTATATTCGGATGTTAGACGCCCATGGGTATCCTCACGCTTATATCGATGTTGGTAATTACCGTCTGGAATTCACGCGCGCTTCCCGAAAATCTGACAGCATCACCGCAGACGTAAGAATCACTCTGAAGAGCAAAAATCCGGAAGTAGAACAATGATCATCATCGGTAATCGTAAAGTTGGCGTAGGCGAACAGCCGTTTGTCATTGCCGAAATGTCAGGTAATCATAACCAATCACTTGAGCGAGCTTTGGAAATCGTCGAGGCTGCTGCAAAATGTGGCGCGCACGCGCTGAAGATCCAGACCTACACCCCCGATACCATGACGTTGGATATTGACGAGCGAGAGTTCCATATCAGTGATCCGAATAGCTTATGGGCAGGTACATCACTCTACAAACTTTATGGCCAAGCCTATACTCCATGGGACTGGCACAAACCAATATTTGAACGAGCGCGTGAACTAGGTCTCATTGCCTTTAGTACTCCGTTTGATGACACCGCAGTCGATTTTTTGGAGAGCCTCAATGTCCCGTGCTACAAGATTGCCTCCTTTGAAAATACTGATGTAAATTTGATCCGTCGAGTTGCAGCCACCGGTAAACCAATGATTATCTCTACAGGAATGGCTAGCATCGCGGAATTGGACAACACCGTCCGTGCGGCACGTGACGCAGGATGCAATGACTTAATCCTGCTCAAGTGCACTAGTACCTATCCAGCCACGGCGAACAATACGAATATTCTCACTATTCCACATATGCGTGATCTTTTCGGTTGCGAAGTTGGCTTGTCCGATCACACAATGGGCGTCGGCGTCTCAGTCGCCAGCGTCGCTTTAGGTGCAACAGTCATTGAAAAGCATTTCACCCTTAATCGTGACGAAGGGGGAGTGGACAGTGCATTTTCTATGGAACCCTCAGAAATGACACAACTGGTTGCCGAAACCGAACGTGCATCGCAAGCGCTTGGCCGAATTAGCTATGGTGCCACTGAAGCTGAAAGGAAATCGATGGTGTTTCGACGGTCACTCTATATAGTAAAAGACATAAAGGTTGGGGAGATGCTAACCACTGAGAACGTTAGAGCAATTCGTCCAGGAATGGGATTGCCTGTGAAATGTTTGAGTATTGTATTGGGAAAGAAAGTGTCAGTGGATGTGGAGCGCGGGACAGCGCTTACGTGGGACTTGCTAGGTTAATTTTACTGTACCATAAGGTTTTAAAAATGATTATAGAAAAGGAAGAGCTTGCTCAATTGATAATTGGAATGCATGCCGCATTTTCGAGAGGTGAAAATGCCATGGCGTGGGCGCGGGCGAATTCTAAGTCGGGTGATAAAAACTCTACGGTTAGCACTCTAATCGCATATGACCTACAGTCAGGTAGCTATGTAGACGCGGCAAGAAAAAATCCTGAATATACCAACGCATGGTGTGAACAATTAAGTGAACTAGTTAAACCATATGTGGATACAGGAGGGCGAATTCTTGAAGTTGGAGTTGGTGAAGGGACTACTTTTGCTGGTGTTTTGCGGCGTCTCAAGGGGTTAAATATTTCTGCATATGGTTTTGATTTGAGTTGGTCAAGAGTGTCAATTGCGAGATCGTGGATTGAAAGCCAAGAGGTTTTAGCCAACTTGTTCGTTGGAGATCTTTTCAGAATTCCTCTTCGGGACAATTCGATCGACGTTGTGTATACATCGCATTCCTTAGAACCAAATGGAGGAAAAGAAGAGATAGCAATAAAAGAATTACTTAGAGTGGCTCGAAATGCAGTTGTACTAGTTGAACCCTGCTACGAACTTGCCTCCGAAGAGGCGCGTAAACGGATGCTCGATCATGGCTATGTTCGCTCCCTTAAAGCCGTCGCTGAGTCACTTGGCGCACATGTAGAGGATTATCGATTGCTTGATGTTTATAGCAATTCACTTAATCGATCGGGTGTGATCGCGCTAACAAAACCTCGTTCTTCAGAAATTTGTGTCACACAAGGAGAAGAATGGGCGTGTCCATTGACAGGTGCTTTACTGAGTATTCGGGATGGTTGTCATTTTGCTGCTGATGTGGGGATTGCATATCCAACACTTCAAGGAATCCCATTGTTGCGAGCTGAACATGCGGTTGTAGCTTCAAAATTTGGCACAGATTGATGATTGATCGAAAGCCTCGACTATTGATCAGTTGTGCCGATGAAAGGACTTGGCGTTTTGATAGATCGGTTCTTTTTCTAGGGGAGTGGTGTCGAACCTTTGATCGGAAGCATGTCTGGCAAGAAATGGATGGTATCGTTGCCAATCCCTACGGAATAGACTTTCCTGCTAGAGAGTCTGATTTTATTAAGGCTAGGAATCTCGAAGTTAGACTATTCCCTCTGCTTTGCCAAACTTTAAATCAATATCATCAAACCCAACAAGACGAAAGATTTTGGAACATTGTACTTGGGCATTGGTGGAGGCGTTTTATTGATGTTATTTTGAATCGCGTGAATACTTTGCAGCAATGCTTACATAATTATCAGGTATCAGGGATGATTACCTGTGCAGATACCGACTATGTGTTCGCGAGACAGAATTCCTCCCAATCAGTTCTAAGTTTTGGTGAAGATACCTGGAATAATGCGCTTAACACTTTTTTATTAAAGTGGTTATATGGTTCGGAATTTCCTATTGAGTTTTTAAGTGTCCAAGAATCTACGTGTTTCCAAGACTCATCCCAAAAACGAAATTACTCTCTATCAGAATGGGGATATCGGCAGATTGGGAAGGCCGCTAGATATCTAATGAGAGATAGTGATGCGTTCATAATAAGCAGTTATCTTCCAAGAGTTGAAGCAATAAAATTACAACTCGCATTGCGACAATGCCCCCAGCTCTGGACTTCTCCGCAGTTTTTTTGCGATACACCATATGACCCGTCTTTGCGAAACATTTTGTCGGAAAAAGTTTCTTGTGCTACGTCAAATATAGTTGAAGACGCTGCCAGAGTGTTAATGTTTAAGTTGTTGCCTATCTGCTACCTTGAAGGATTTCCAGAGTTAATAGAAGTAGTGAACAGTCAGCCTTGGCCGACAAATCCTAAGTTTATTTTCACCAGCAATAATTTCGATACAGATGAGGTGTTTAAGCTATGGAGTGCTACCAAATCGTCATTAGGCGTAAAGTACTATATAGGTCAGCATGGCAATTATGGTGTTACGAGGCATACGTTAAACCCAAGTACGGAAGAAACGATTTCAGATAAATTCCTAACTTGGGGTTGGGATGAGGGTCTTCCACAGCATACTCCAGCATTTATTTTCAAAAAAGCTGGAGAGAAACTACGTCCCTATAGCTGTGATGGAGGACTTTTACTTGTTGAGTTGTGCGTAGGCCATCGAATTACTACTTGGGATAATTATTACGAGTTCACTCAGTATTTTTACGAACAGCAATCTTTCGTAAGTAAGCTTGAATCAGAACCGCGAGATAATCTTACATTACGATTGCACGCTGAGTATAAGAAGACTAATTGGTCAGAGATTGAACGTTGGGCGAGTTTTGATTCAACCTTGAAAATAGATCATGGGACCACCCCATTAAGAAGATTGCTACAGGAAAGTAGGCTTGTGGTACACAGTTATGACTCTACCGGCATTCTCGAGACTTTGTTTAGCAACATTCCAACAATTGCTTTTTGGCAAAACGATTTGAACCACCTGAGAGATAGTGCTAAACCGTACTACGAGTTGCTAATTGAGGTAGGTATTGTCCATTTAACACCTGAGTCTGCTGCAAGAAAAGTTAATGAAGTATGGGAGAATGTGGATTGCTGGTGGAATCAAGACAATGTACAGGAAGCCAGGCTGAAATTTTGTGAGGTGTATGCAAAAAAATCCAATGATCCCGTCCGTACACTGAAAAGTCTTTTCGAACACAAATCTTAATGTACTTCCTTGCTTGTTCTCGTCACTTTACAGATCGAGAGTTTTGAATGAATGATAGTAGACATGTTCTAGTAACTGGTGCAAACGGATTTCTTGGGCGTCACCTTTGCAATTTGTTGGAATCTCAAAACTTTAAAGTAACTAGACTTGTCCATTCAAGTAATTCGTGTGCTGATGGGGTAATCGTTCTAGATTTATTGGAACGAAAACAGATGCTCGATCTGTTTGGAGACCTTCGTCCAGATTACATAGTTCACTTAGCTGCAAACAAATCGAGAAGTTCAATAGATATTGGTTTTGGAGATTCAATTGGTAGAAACTTGGCGATATCACTTAATGTGGTCGAATCATGCTTGAACTTGAAAGCACTTAAGAAAATAGTTTTTGTTGGAAGCTGTGAAGAGTATGGCCCAATAGTTTCACCATACAACGAATTTATGCAAGAAAGGCCAGTAAGTCCTTATGGAATATCTAAGTTGACGGTGACTAAGACGATTGCTGCACTGTGGAGATCACGACAATTACCTGGTTTAGTGTTGAGGCCGTCCATAATATACGGGCCAGATCAAGACGACGATATGTTTATACCGGTACTAGTCAAAACTCTACTAATGGGAAAAGAGTTTTCGATGACTCTGGGTGAGCAACTTCGGGATTTCATTTATGTAACAGACGTAGTCGACGCCATAGTTAAGTCGCTTTTGTTTGATAAGGAAATTGAATTTCCTATCTTTAATATTGCATCTGGGGTTTCCATTTCTATTTGCCAACTTGCGACCTATGCGGCTAACCTAATTCACCATGAAGCAAGCTCACTACTTAAAATCGGAGCAGTTCCTTATAGGATAAATGAATTAATGGATTATCGTGTAGACATTGATCTTGCAAAGGAAGCTCTTGGTTGGCATCCAAAAGTCCCTATAGAAAACGGGCTTAGGCGATTAATTGAGAACTATGGATCCAGCAATAATAAATTCAGTTAATTTTCCATATGATTAAAGTACACTATCATTCTGAGTGTGAGTTTTTCGCCGGATGCGAAAATATGCTTGTAAATTTTTTCAATTCCG
Source organism: Desulfosediminicola sp. (assembly GCF_048381775.1). Lineage (NCBI taxonomy): Bacteria > Pseudomonadati > Thermodesulfobacteriota > Desulfobulbia > Desulfobulbales > Desulfocapsaceae > Desulfosediminicola > Desulfosediminicola sp. The sequence goes on from NZ_JBLXGE010000021.1 coordinate 19,119, forward strand.
AGATGTTTCGAAACTCCTATGTAGTGACTTTTAGCTATGTTAGAAATAGTAACTACGAGTTAGGTTTTAAACAACGGGTCCATAGAGACTTGCCTAACTATCCATTGAATTTTCCTAACTTGTCAGACTACAGCAAAGTCCCTAAATGGTTCCCATTGTTAGTCAAAAAACTAATAATGGCCTCATTAAGGTTATTTCTTCATCTACCGTTATTAGCGTACCAAACATATATTCTATTTCGCTTGCTGAAGAGAATTAATCCAGAAATACTTCACATTAATAATGGAGGTTACCCTGCTGCACGTTCGGCATTAGCTGCTGCTATTGCAGGTAAATTAGCAGGAACTCCAATCGTAATCATGGTAGTTAATAACATGGCTTCGAATTACAGGCACTTTTCTAGGTGGTTTGATTACCCAATTGATAAAATTGTAGTTAGCTCTGTCCATATGTTTTTTACAGGTTCCAAAGAGGCCGCTAGGCGCCTTGAAAAAGTACTTAATCTACCTGCAGAGAAAATACGCACTATTCACAACGGTATCGCATTGCGCGATTTGAAGAGTACGGCTGAGGATACACGGAGGAGGATAGGTATAAATGATGTAGATGGGGTTGTTTTTGGCGTGGTTGCCTTACTAATTCCAAGAAAAGGACATCAAATTTTGCTGAACGCGATTTTGAAGTTGATCACTGAGAGAAAATTTTATAAAAGACAGTTTAAGATTTTGATAGAGGGCGATGGGCCATTGAAAAATGAACTAGTTGACTTCGTCGAGCAGAATGGTCTGACACAATGGGTGACATTTGTAGGGAATGAGAAAAATATAGTCGACTTCATGGCAGTACTAGACGTATTGGTGTTGCCTTCTGTTCAGGATGAAGATTTCCCAAATGTCATATTGGAAGCCATGGCGTTGGGTAAGCCGGTTATAGCATCCCGCCTTGCAGGAACGCCTGAACAAGTGGTTGACGGGTTGACTGGGTTTCTTGTCGAACCACGGAATGTTGATCAATTGAGCGAAGCAATGTTTCGCCTACTTATTGATCCAGATACTAGAAATGAATTGGGGCGCGCTGCCTTGAATCGCTTCAACGACAATTTTACCAGTGAAATTGCTCTAGAAAATTATGCGCGTGAATATTCCAAACTCTTGAATTCACAATTATGAATAAAATGAAAAAATCGCTTGAAATGTTCCGTAATCGTCGTGTTTTCATCACCGGTCATACCGGCTTTAAAGGCTCTTGGCTTGCATTTTTGTTGCATGAGATTGGTGCTGATGTAATGGGGTTTGCACTGCCCCCTGCTACTAAAGTGAATCATTTTGATTTGCTTGGGCTTAGTGAAAAAATCAAACATCGAATAGGTGACATTCGAGATGCTGACCATCTTACAACTACAATTCAAGAGTTCCAGCCAGAGTTTGTTTTTCATTTGGCAGCGCAAGCATTGGTAAGGCCTTCATATGATGATCCCGCTTCTACTTTTTCCACAAATGTAATTGGATCTGTCAATTTGCTGGATGCAGTACGGAAATGCGAGTCGATTCGATCCTTGGTATATATCACTTCCGATAAATGTTATGAAAATGTTGAATGGATTTGGGGGTATAGAGAGAATGATCTTCTCGGCGGCCGAGATCCTTATAGCGCATCTAAAGCAGCCGCCGAAATCGCGTTTTCCTCTTTTGCGCGTTCATACTTTCAACAACGCCCGACATTAGGTTCTGCAACTACAAGAGCTGGTAATGTGATTGGTGGCGGAGACTGGGCAGTCGATCGAATAATTCCCGATTGTATTCGTGCGATTGAGGCTGGCCAACCAGTACGCTTACGGAACCCTGGTGCAACTCGACCTTGGCAGCATGTTCTGGAGCCTCTAGCAGGGTACCTTTTACTGGCGGCCTTATTATATGAAGATCCAAAGCGTTGGGGCGGTTCATGGAATTTTGGTCCCTCTACCCACGAAGTGCGAACGGTGCAGAATGTTGCTGAAGTAATTGTAGAGCATATGGGTAAGGGTTGTATCGAGATTATAGAGTCACAAACGCAGGTTCATGAGGCTCGTTTACTTCAGTTAAATTGTGACAAGGCACATCAACTATTAGGTTGGTATCCTCGTTGGCAGGTTGAGAAAACACTGGAATCTACAGCGCTTTGGTACAAGACGATTTTGGATGGCGGCAATGCCGAACTGATTACCCGCGCACAGATACATGAATTCTTCCCGGAGCTGGCATGATCGATGGTCTGATATTGACGCCTCTACGACAGATTTTTGACGAACGGGGTAAAGTAATGCACATGATGCGCGAAGATTCACCCGTATTTTCAAGATTTGGAGAAATCTACTTTTCATGCACATATCCGGGCGTCGTTAAAGCATGGCATCTTCATAAAGAGATGACGCTGAATTATGCGGTCATTCACGGATCCATAAAATTCGTACTTTTTGATGATCGACCTCAAAGTCCAACCAAAGGAGAATTGCAGGAGCTGTTTATTTCTCCTGAGAACTATATGTTAGTAACCGTTCCACCCTTGATCTGGAACGGATTCAAATGTGTGGGTACTTCAGAATCCATTGTGGCAAATTGTTCGACACTACCACATTGTCGTGATGAGATTGAGCGTCGTCCCCCAAACGATTCCGCCATTCCGTATAACTGGGAATTGGTGCATCGCTAGTTTTAAGTCTCTAAAAAGCTTGGTTTTATACTTTTGAATGGTGTGACTATATGAAGGTTATTTTGCTTGCCGGTGGGTTTGGGACGCGTTTGTCGGAGTACACGGACATAGTTCCGAAACCCATGGTGCCAATAGGAGGGAAGCCAATCCTTTGGCACATTATGCAAAAGTATGCTCAATTCGGTCATAAAGACTTTTATGTGGCGTTGGGCTACAAATCAGAAGTGATAAAGGAATACTTTCTTAACTACAGGGCATTGCATGCGGATTTCACTGTTTGCCTTGAAACCGGGGATGTGACGCCTCATCAAATCGACCCGATCGACTGGAAAGTCACTCTTGTCAATACAGGTGCTGAAACGATGACAGGGGGAAGAGTCAAACGTATGAAATCCTTCATCGGAAACGAAACTTGCCTACTGACCTACGGCGATGGTGTTGCGGATATCGATCTTGATGCTTTGCTGACTTTTCACAAATCTCACGGAAAAATGGTAACTGTTTCCGCTGTTCGACCTGCAGCGCGGTTCGGAGAGCTAGAGATGGACGGTGCGCGTGTAACCAGTTTTCAAGAGAAGCCGCAATTGCATGACGGCTGGATCAATGGTGGATATTTTGTTCTTGAACCGGGCTTTTTCGAACTGATTGCAGACGATAGTACTATGCTGGAGCGCGAGCCATTGGAGTTGGCAACAAAAGCTGGTGAGTTGATGGCCTACCGACATGAGGGGTTCTGGCACTGTATGGACACCAAGCGGGATCATGAACTGCTCGAATCGCTTTGGGCAAAAGGTGCTCCTTGGGTTATCTAGCTTAACCATGCGCATTCTAATTACTGGTGGTTTTGGATTCATTGGCGGTAGGCTGGCTGTCTATCTAGGGAGTCTTGGACATGATATCGTGCTTAGTTCGCGGGAGAAATTTAATCCGCCGTCCTGGTTACCAAAAGCAGTAGTCACTAAGGTAAGCTGGGAGAGTGATCAAGAACTTGAAAAATGCTGCAAGGGCATAGAGGTGGTGATTCATGCCGCTGGCATGAATGCTCAAGACTGTGCTTTGGATCCGGTCGCTGCAATTTCTTTCAATGGCGTGGCAACTTCAAGATTAGTAAGTGCGGCGAGCAAAATGGCTGTAAAGCGTTTCATTTACCTTTCTACTGCCCATGTTTACATGAACCCGCTTGTAGGTGTAATCACAGAAGATACATGCCCGCGAAATATGCATCCTTATGCAACCTCTAACCTCGCGGGTGAATATTCGATACTGGGCGCCAGACAGCGATGCGAAATCGAGGGGGTGGTCTTGCGCCTTTCCAATGTTTTTGGCGCGCCGACACATCGGAATGTAAATTGCTGGATGCTATTGGTAAATGACTTGTGTCGACAGGCGGTGACAACGCGAAACATGGTGCTGCTTACAAACGGTCAACACCAACGTGACTTTATTGGAATGTCTCAAGTTTGCAGGGTAATTGAAAAATTTGTCTTTCCTCAGCAAGCATTTCGTCAAATTGAAATCGCCAATATAGGCTCAGGAGTCTCACAGCCAGTTCTCGACATGGCGATACTTGTCCAGCAACGATGCAGAGAGGTTCTTGGGTTTGAACCTTTGATTGAGCGCCCAATAGGTGCTTCTGATGAATCGCAACCAAATCTGCAATACCAGTCGGAAGTTCTCCCTAGGCTTGATGTTGGTTCAGAGTCTCAGGTCAGCACTACTGATATCGACGAATTATTACGATTCTGTCAATCTTCATTTTAGGTTAATTCTAGCAACCAATCGCATGAAAACTGAATGTAATCCCTTTGTCTCAGTGGTAATTCCGACATATAACCACGCCGAGTATCTACATCGGGCTCTGCTATCTGTATTCAATCAAACATATGTGAATTGGGAAGTAATTGTTGTTGACAACCATTCCACAGATAAGACCGAAGAAGTGATATCCAGTTTCAATGATCCTCGTCTTTTATACTTGAAAATTCATAACAACGGAGTGATTGCGGCTTCCAGGAACGCTGCAATTCAAATAGCCAAAGGAGAGTGGGTGGCATTCTTGGATTCTGACGATTGGTGGGCTTCTAATAAACTTCAGACTTGCATTGATAGAGTTGGTGACAATATTGATTTCATTTATCACGATTTGAAGATAGTACGAGAACGCACTGGACTCTGTGTAAGCGCAGTAAATAAGTCATGGCAACTCTCTGCTCCTGTGCTTATTGATCTATTGGTCAGAGGGAACGCCATATCTACATCCTCTGCGTTTGTACGTACTTTTCTGCTAAGACAGATTGGGGGCATGGATCAAAGACGAGAAATGATTGCGGCAGAGGATTATAATACATGGTTACGGATAGCTCAGTTCACAGATCATTTCAAGTATATTCCGTACGCACTTGGTTATTATCAAGTTCATAGCCAAAGTGTATCGTCAATCAAGGATATGTCGGTTCCGGCACGATTTGCCGCGGAAGCGTTCGTAAGTCGATTGGACTCCTATCAAAAAAAACGCTTCGAAGGAAATTTAAGTTATACACGAGGAAGGTATAACTATCGGGCAAGGAATTACAAAGCAGCGACAAATGACATCATAAATGCCTTCAAGTACGGGAGGCACACGCTAAAACCGAAACTAATTTGGATGTTCATAATGATTGTCGTTTTTCGTCGGAAGTAAGAATATTGACGTATTTCCATTTGAAACAATTTCCCAATGGTTCGATAGCGCTACTAGTAATTGTTGTATTGATATTCCCATTCGTTAATTTGTTGCACATTCTTTTTCCGATATTCATTGTTGGTAAGAGTGCTTGGATCATTGCACCGGTAGGTGTGATCACATCTCTCTACACTTACTCTCTTCTAATAAAGAGATTCAGATTGACATCATATGATTTTGGGTTTTTTGCAGTGACGTTACTGTCCTATTTAGTGTTCAATGCCAGAGCCATTGCATATGAAGACTATAGAAGCTTTCTAGATATGAGATTTATTGCAACTTGCCTTCTATTTATCGTGTTTACTCGTCATCTTATGCGTAATGAACTAGCCATGAGAATTTTAGCATACGCAATTTTAGCGCAGGGATTGGTGGTAACATTAGTACGTATTGTTAATTATTACTATTTTCCCTATGTCATGATTTCGTATGGAGGAGGGTCTGACAATGAAGCATTTATTAACACAGAAGGGAGTTTAACGCGCGATCTGCTGCTTGGTTCGTCAATTTCCGCCAATATTATTCTCTGCGGGATGTTCGTAAATGTAATTCTTGTAAAACACCTGATTACCAAAGTAAACTCGTTTGTCTTCCTCTCAATGCAATTATTAATGCTGCTATCAGTTTTCACTACAATTAGCAGATTCCCAATAGTTATTGCAATCATATTCTTTCTTTTTTCATTTTTGCAATTGAGGTTGATTAAGCTTAGGACGTTGTTCGGAATAATATGTGTGATTTCTGTTACGATTTTTACTATTACCTCATTGGAAGTAGACTACTTGTCATTCTTCGATCGCTTTGGCGAGACGAGCGGACGTTACGATAAATTGAAAGCCACTTTTCTTCTTGTTTCGAACTCTATGACAGATTTTGCTATTGGATCTTCCTCTGAACTAGTTAATTCGACAATGGTTAATGGTCTTACAATATCAGATAATTCCTATGGCTTAGTTGCTACGACCTTTGGTATACCATTTATGATTATTTTTTTTGCATTTCTGTTCCGCATATTTACTAAAATTAAATCTGACAGTTACTCTATTTTGTTCCTTCTATACATTTCTCTTGCCTTTGGTATTACCAATAGCATTCTGTGGGAGCCGTGGGTATTCACAGCTTTTCTAACTCTCGGGGTTTCTGCCTTCTATGGTTATGAACCTTCTAAGGTTTGGAGGTGGGGGCACCGTTCCATGGAAACTAAAGATATTTCTGGGATTAGATCATGATGAAAGAAAAGCGTGCTGTTATTCTGGCTGGCGGCAAAGGAACTCGCTTAAGACCGTACACAGTCGTACTTCCTAAACCACTGATGCCGGTTGGGGACTACTCAATTCTGGAGGTGATCATACGGCAGTTGTTAAGCAATGGATTCAATAGAATTACTTTAGCTGTTAATCATCAAGCAGAAATAATTAAGGCTTTTTTTGGTGATGGTTCTAAGTGGGGAATTTCTATTGACTACTCATTGGAACTTACTCCTTTGGGCACGATGGGGCCTCTAAAATTGATTCCAGATCTCCCAGAAGATTTCCTTGTTCTGAATGGAGATATTCTAACGGACCTCGACTTTGCCCGTTTCTTTGAACAGCATGTTGAAAGTGGAAATCTCTTTACAATTTCATCTTATTTACGCGTACAGAACATTGACTATGGTGTGCTAGAAACTGATCAAGACAATAGATTGGTCGGATTTCAGGAGAAACCCAATAATACATACCAAGTCAGCATGGGTATCTACATGGTCAATAGAAAGGTACTTTCCCACATTGCAGACGAGCAGACATACGGGTTCGACAACCTTATGCATGATCTGATGCGTTCCAGTCTTCCGATACATGTCGAGAGATTCTCCGGTTACTGGCTTGACATCGGTAGACCCGATGACTATATGCAGGCTATCGAAGAGTTCGAAACATGGAAAGAGGTTTTTATCCGTGCCTGAGGTGATGGTTACCGGTTCCACTGGTTTCATTGGGCAGCACTTGACGAAGAGACTATTCAGCTTAGGTTTTCAAGTCACAGCTTTAACCCGATCCAATGGCGATATTTCTGACAGTGCAACTTGGGATGCTCTGAAGGCCGTTGAAACTGTTGTTCATCTAGCTGCGAATACATTTGTGCCAGATAGTTGGCAGAAACCAAACTCCTATTTGAAAACCAATCTGACTGGGACGATCCTTGCCCTGGAATACTGCAGGCGTCATGGTGCGAATTTTGTGTACCTGAGCTCTTATTTGTATGGGAATCCTGAGGAACTACCGATCCCTGAGGCATCACAGCTTATTGCAAGTAACCCCTACGCTTTGTCCAAAAAACTTGCGGAAGATGTCTGTAGATTTTATGCAGAAAATTTTGGGGTCAAAGTCACTATCTTGAGGCCGTTTAACGTATTTGGACCAGGCCAGTCTGGACATTTTCTAATTCCTTCGATTATTGACCAGATCAATTCTGACACCGTTATCACAGTACAGGATCTCGAACCAAAGCGAGATTATGTGTATGTAGATGATCTCGTCGAGGCAATCGTATTGGCTATGCGAAATCGACGGGACTTCGATGTCTTCAATATTGGAACAGGGCAAAGTTATTCCGTACAGGATCTCATTCAGATTATTCAAGACATAAAGGGAACAGCGCTTGCTGTTAAAGCCGTCGGCAAGAGACGCCATGGCGAAGTGATGGACACTCGTGCGGACATAAGTCGTGCAAAGAGTTTTCTTAACTGGGAGCCGCAGTTTAGTTTGAAATCGGGTCTGGCATCCATGCTAATAAGCAGATCCTCATTTGATATCGTGAGTTAGCATCAACCGTGAGTTAATTTATGAACACATCATTGGAAGACATTCTACTCTCTGGCATCTATGCCTAAATATATCGTAGTTGGAGCAGATCCCCGTGCACACACTAATCACCATGGAGGAGTTCTCACGCTATGTGCTGGTTTATTTGACTATGCGAGCGAACGCGGCATTACGTTAACCACAATCAATACATTACGGCTGGATATGTCTCCGATTTCTACCCTAAGTAGAATCCGAATGGGAATGAGTAGAGTGCGTCAGCTTTTTTCTCTGTTTCGTAATGACAGCACCTATCAAGGTGCGATTTTGTTCACCGGCGCTGGTTTTAGTTTCTTCGAACGCACGACTTTGGCACTCTTGTGTCGGTTTTTTCAAGTGTCTACTATCATGATAATTGTGGACGGTGCGTTTGTGAACGTACGTAGATCCAATCCTCTCTATAGATACCTGATATCTGTGCTGCTGAGAGTCCCGAACAAACAGCTGGCAAGCGGACAACAATGGGTGGACCTTTTCAAGGACCTCGGTTTAAGGGAAGCAAGAGTCCTGCATACACTGTATTGGTTACCGCGAACTTTTAAGGTAATAGACAGCCCGAAGTCAGCATCTCTTGACCGGCCTCTTAGATTTGTATTTGTGGGGTGGTTAATAAAAGAGAAGGGCGTCGAGGAATTACTTTCCGCAATTGATCTGCTACGGGGTCGATTCCAGTTTGAATTCACTTTTGTAGGTGGTGGCGAGCTACTTGATTCAGTACGAAACCACATCAAGTTGAAAGAATGGACCTCCGAAGTGTCTGTTCTTGGATGGGTTGATAATAGCGAATTCCAGCAACTCTTGGAGTCGCAAGATGTCTTTGTGTTACCTAGTTATTCCGAAGGATTTCCCATGTCGCTTATCGAAGCATTTTCAAAGGGACTTCCTGCGATTGTAAGTGATGTTGGAGGTGTCTCAGACTCATTAGTCAGTGGGAAAAATGGTTACTTGATCAAGCCGAGGGATACCGATTCACTTGTTGAAGCAATGGAAAGGTATTTGAAAAACCCAAAGTTATTAGATGTGCAGTCGATCGCAGCACTCGACACGATAAAGAGCAATCACAATTTGAATACCAATTGTGATCTAATCTTTACAGCTCTTAGGAAGTAGAACGAAATGAGGCTACAATTTTGTGGTGTGCAATCGAGGCTAGATAATGTGTGGTATTAGCGGGATTTCATATCCCCCGCAGATAGCTTTTGATTCTCGTTTACTACAAGAGTCGTTGCGCGCGTTGACGCATCGCGGGCCGGATGACTCGGGAATATATGAGGACAGAGACGCTGGTTTGGGCCTTGCCCACGCTCGACTATCTATACAAGATGTTTCGTCGTTGGGGCATCAGCCGATGCATAGCTCAAATGGCGAAGTCATCCTGGTATTTAACGGTGAAATCTACAACTTTCGCGAGCTTCGCCAGTCTTTGGAGTTGAAGGGCGTGAGTTTTCAGGGGCAGTCAGATACTGAAGTTGTCTTGAATCTCTATCTTGTCGAAGGCGAGAAGATGCTGTCTCGAATGAATGGAATCTTTGCCTTGGCAGTTTGGGATCGCCGCAAGGGAACCTTGCTTATTGCTAGGGATGGGTTAGGAGTTAAACCTCTCTACTACTCGAGTGTCGATGGCAAATTTTCATTTGCCAGTGAAATTAAGTCGCTTTTGAAACTTGCACCTAAGAAACACGAACTCGATTTGGAAGCAATACATCGCTATCTGAGTTATCTATGGTGTCCCGGAGAGGGCACCCCTTTAAAAGCTGTCCGCAAGTTGTTACCAGGGTATGCAATACAAGTACGTGCAGGGGAGATTGTCCGCAGTTGGTGTTGGTATCAGTTGCCAATATTCCAGACATCAAAAATCATACTTGCAGAGCACGAGTCAATTTCTGGTGTAAAAGACCATCTAGCACAGGCTGTGAGACGTCAAATGGTAGCGGATGTGCCAGTAGGCGCGTTTCTGTCGGGTGGTTTGGATTCCAGCGCTATCGTTGCCATGGCCTGCGAGACACACCCCAAAATCCCCTGCTTTACAATTGAATCGCTAGGGGGACCAGAAAAGGGTATGAAAGACGATTTGCCTTATGCCAGAAAAGTGGCCAAGCACTTGGGTGTGCCTCTGGAAGTGGTTACCATTGATGCAAATAGAATGGCAGACGATCTGGAAAAAATGGTTGCACAATTGGATGAACCATTAGCAGACCCTGCATCACTCAATGTGCTCTATATTAGTCAATTGGCGCGCAATCAGGGCATAAAGGTCTTACTTTCAGGTGCAGGTGGAGACGATCTATTTACTGGCTATCGCCGACATAGGGCAGTGCAGGCCGAGTCGTTGTGGTCATGGTTACCAAAAGATGTACGTCACGGGCTAGCATATACTACCGGAAAGTTGAATCAACAACGTAACTTGGGTAGGCGCGTCAGGAAACTGTTTAGTGGTGCGGCGTTGGAAGGCGACGAACGGTTGGTCGAGTACTTCAAGTGGATCAAAGAGACGGAGTTGCGAGCGTTGTACTCTACAGAAACCAGACAGAAACTGAGTTCAGTGATGGCTGCTCGTCCAATGATGGATTTCCTTAAACCCTTGTCAAAGGATATCAAGCCGTTGGAACGAATGCTGGCTCTGGAACAGCGCTTCTTTCTTACCGATCACAACTTGAACTACACCGACAAAATGTCCATGGCGGCAGGAGTCGAGGTGAGGGTTCCATTTTTGGATCTGGATCTCGTCGATTTTGCGTCACAAGTGCCATTGGCACTCAAACAACGCGGAGGGGAAGGTAAATGGGTACTCAAGAAGGCTATGGAATCGTATTTGCCAAAGGATGTGATCTATCGACCCAAGAGCGGTTTCGGAGCGCCAATACGACGATGGATGCGTCACGAACTTCGCGATCTATTGCATGACCTTCTTTCAAGTGAAAGTCTGACTCGTAGAGGACTATTTGAACCGGGCGCTGTCCTTAAACTCATTGAGGCAAACGATGCCGGGCGCATCGATGCCAACTACACTTTACTTGCAATGCTCTGCATTGAGATATGGTGCAGAACCTACCTGGACTCCCCAAGTGCTAATTGATTTGATTGCAGGCGCAAGACCAAACTTCGTGAAGATCGCAGCGATAATTCGTGCACTGGAAAATTATGAAGTTACAGGTGGAAATCTGAAGTATCGATTGGTTCATACAGGGCAACACTATGATGCAAGAATGTCAGGTGTATTTTTTGATCAGTTGGAGATACCCGATCCGGATGTAAATCTTGAGGTGGGATCAGGCACGCAAGCTGAACAAGCCTCTGCCATCATGACACGCTACGAGGCATTGCTTATTAAGGAGCCAAGTGATCTCTGTCTAGTAGTTGGTGATGTTACATCCACCATGGCAACTGCAATTGCCGCACAGAAATTGCGTATCCCTGTTGCTCATGTAGAGGGTGGTATACGATCCGGAGACTGGACTATGCCGGAAGAAATTAATCGTATGGTGACGGATGCTATTAGCAATTGGTTCTTTACAACCAGCGAAGTTGCAAACATGAATTTGCGCAATTCTGGTGTTGAGAACGACAGAATTTTTTTTGTAGGTAACACCATGATAGATACCTTGCTGACCAGCATGCACAGATTGAATCCTCCCGATTTCTGGGATTCCCTAGAATTGCAGCCTGGGAACTATCTTGTTCTGACGATGCACCGACCATCCAATGTGGATAATGGAGATCAGTTCACTGAGATGTTGAACGCAGTAGTTTCCGGAGCGCGAGGAATGCCAGTAGTGTTCCCTGTGCACCCTCGAACGGCAAAGATGTTGGAAGCGGTGATCAACATCCCCGGCAACCTCAAGTTGGTGGAACCACAATCCTATCTGGAGTTCAATTATCTGGTTAAGAATGCCTTTGCCGTCATTACGGACTCAGGTGGTATCACTGAGGAGGCCACGGTAATGGGTATTCCTTGCCTCACTTTACGTGATTCTACGGAGCGGCCTGAAACCGTTACGATGGGTACAAACGAGCTAATCGGCAGCAATCCGGCTAACCTAGCTCCCGCGATGGAAAAATTATTCGCAGGGAATTGGAAGAGTGGCACGATTCCAGAAAAATGGGATGGCAAAACTGGTAGCAGAATAGTGGAGATTTTGCAGCGCTTGGTGCAGCAGGGGAAATTGAAAACATCAATCAGGGCCGCTTCGTGAAGCAAATACTGCAGGACATGGGCAATGGAGTAACGCGCACTGTTGATGCGCCTGCGCCTGCATGCAAGCGCGGACACCTCTTGATTAATACAAGCTTATCTTTGATATCCGCCGGCACGGAACGTATGTTGGTTGATTTCGGCAAGGCGTCTTATATTGCCAAAGCTCGCCAGCAACCTGAAAAAGTTAAAATGGTACTAGAGAAAATCCAAACGGATGGATTAGGCTCAACCATTGACGCAGTAAGGTCAAAACTGGCCCAGCCGTTACCGCTCGGTTACAGCAATGTGGGCGTGATAGCAGAGGCGGGTGATGACATTATAGGTTTTCGAATTGGCGATCGTGTTGTTTCCAACGGCGCACACGCTGATGTTGTTCTCGTTCCGAAAAACTTATGCGCGAAAATTCCCGATAACGTATCCGATGAACAGGCATCCTTTGTTGTGCTCGCTAGTATTGGTTTGCAGGGCATTCGTTTGCTACAGCCAAGCCTTGGTGAGTGTATTGTTGTGACTGGCGTCGGTTTGATAGGACTGCTGACAGTCCAATTATTGTATGCACAGGGTTGTCGTGTGCTGGCGATTGATTTTGACGAATCCAGACTTGCTTTGGCGCGGCAGTTTGGGGCAGAAACTTGCAATCCTAGTGCCGGGATTGACCCAGTTGCCGCAGGAATGACCTTCAGCCAAGGCCACGGTGTAGACGGAGTAATTATCACTGCATCTACCAAGACTAGCGATCCTGTTGTTCAAGCCGCGCGCATGAGCAGAAAACGTGGGCGCATTGTTTTGGTAGGTGTCACTGGTCTTGAATTGAATCGAGCCGACTTTTACGAGAAAGAACTGTCTTTCCAGGTTTCGTGTTCATATGGCCCTGGTCGTTACGACTCAAGCTATGAAGAACAAGGCCACGACTACCCCATCGGTTTCGTGCGATGGACGGAGCAGCGTAATTTTGAAGCTGTGTTAGACATGATGGCATCGAAGCGAATAGACACCTCGCCCTTGTTAACTCACCGTTTCAAATTTGAAAATGCATCTGAAGCTTATGAACAACTTTCGGCGGACAAGTCGGCACTGGGAATCTTGTTGGAGTATGAAAGTAATTCGGCTGATCGGCATCTGCGCCGTAAGCGACTTGAGTGCACCGTGCAATTCGGCTCCAAGGCTTCTCAGCCAATAGTCGGGTTCGTTGGTGCGGGAAATTATGCCTCACGCATATTGATACCGGCATTCAAAGCGGCCGGTGCGCGCCTGCATTCTATTGCCACGTCCGGCGGAGTGAGTGCGGTGGTTCATGGTGAGAAAGCGGGTTTCGCGGAAGCCACCACGGAAACCGTGGCTATGATAAGCAGCGATGCCATCAACACTGTCGCCATTGTCACGCGACACAACAGTCATGCGGACCTGGTGATTCAAGCCTTGAAAGCCAGAAAAAATGTATTTGTTGAAAAACCTCTTGCAATAAATCACGAGGAGTTACTGGGCGTTCAGCAGGCATATGAGGATTCATTGACTGATGGAGCAGGACCATTGCTGATGGTTGGATTCAATCGTCGATTCTCGCCTCAGATTCAGAAAATCAGAACCCTGCTGATATCTGTCTGCGAGCCAAAGACGTTTGTTATGACAGTGAATGCGGGCTTCATACCGTCTGACCACTGGACCCAGAACAAGGAAGTAGGAGGCGGACGAATCATAGGCGAAGCCTGCCATTTCATCGATCTGATGCGTTACCTGGCAGATTCGGCAATTGTTTCCGTTCAAGCGCGTCGAATGGGAAATAGCGATTCGGATGCGGTTAGTGAAGACAAGGCCTCCATTCTGCTTGGATTTGAGGACGGTTCGTTTGGGACCATTTTATATCTTGCGAATGGTGCGGGTTCGTTTCCAAAAGAACGAATAGAAGTATTTGCTGCAGGTCGTGTGTTGCAGCTCGATAATTTTCGCAAGCTGAAAGGATATGGATGGCCTGGGTTCCGTAGAATGAATCTATGGCGGCAAGACAAGGGACAGGTCGCTTGTGCCACCGCGTTTGTACGGGCCATTAAACAAGGTGCCACATCACCTATAGCAGCTTCGGAGTTGTTCGAGGTCGCCCGAGTCAGTATCGAAGTGGCCGAGTTGCTGCGTCAGCAATGAGTTTGTTCACTCTAAGAGCGCAGACAGCACTCAAACTGGGCTTGGGAAACGTACTGCGAGTCATTGTGTACCGAATGGGAATTGCACTAGGACTGAATCCAGTAAAGCGGCTGATTGCACCAAAGCTGGATAATCCCTTCTTCCTGTTACATGAATCGCCTCACATCGAACTGCCACCCCGCAAAGGCTGGTACGAATACAGCGAAGCATTTGGGATCAAAATTAGTAGGCTTTCTGAGCGCCCCCCGAACTGGTTCATTGGATGCAACACAAACCAATCGACACGATTTGGCAGTTTGTTCTGGTGGCAGATTCCCGACTTTGATCCATCAATAGGCGACATCAAGGTGATATGGGAGGCTTCTCGGTTCGACTGGGTCATTGCATGTACAGAACAAATGATGTCAGGTGACAAGGATGCATGGCAACGACTGGAATTCTGGTTGAAGGATTGGTGCCTTAATAATCCTCCATATAAAGGTCCAAACTGGAAGTGTGGTCAGGAAGCGTCCATTCGAGTGCTGCACTTAGCTTTGGGTGCAAGACTACTGGGCCAGCATTCGAGACCATCCTCAGGTCTGCTGGATCTGTTGACGACCCATTTGCAACGAATCGCACCCACTCTCCAATATGCACTCGCACAAGATAATAATCATGGTACGTCGGAGGCTGCTGCGCTGTTTATAGGAGGAAGTTGGTTGGCGGCAGTAGGAGATAAACGGGGAGCCTCTTGGGAGAGAATTGGACGCAAATGGCTGGAAAATCGCGCAAAACGATTGATCGCATCGGATGGGAGTTTCAGTCAATATTCGGTAAACTATCATCGCTTGCTGCTTGATACTTTGGTGATGGTGGAACTTTGGCGTGGCACGCTTGAGCTGCCTCGGTTCAGTTCTGCGTTTTACGAGCGTGCCCGCGCCGCAACTCATTGGCTGTACTCATTCGTGCAGGTCTCGACAGGTGATGCCCCCAATATTGGCGCCAACGACGGGGCACGATTGTTGCCACTGACTGACACCGACTATAGAGATTACAGACCGTCGGTACAACTGGCCGCAGCACACTTTCTTGACGCCCGTGCATATTCTGGTGCCGGTGATTGGAATCTGCCTTTACAGTGGCTGGGAATACCTGTCCCTGAAAAAACACTTCCTTCGATCACAAGTGAAATTTTCGACTGCGGAGGATATGCGGTTCTGCATTTTGGGTCGGCTACGGCAGTCTTGCGCTACCCTTGCTTTCGCTTTCGACCTGGGCAGGCTGATGCTCTTCACCTGGATTTATGGGTTAATAACGAAAACTATTTACGCGATGGAGGTACTTATAGTTACAGCGGCGATCCAGCAGAAATGCGCTATTTTTCAGGTACAGCGTCACATAATACAGTGCAATTTGATGGACGTGATCAGATGCCGAGAATCAGCAGGTTCTTGTTCGGTGGTTGGCCTAAAGCACGTGTAGTTGAACCGCTCAATGTTGAACCGACTTCACACTCGTTTTCAGTAGCCTATCGCGATCATTGGCGCTGTAAACATCAGCGAAAAGTACAATTGTCAGCCGGTTTCATGAAAGTTGTCGATAACGTATCCGGCTTCACTGACAAAGCAGTGCTACGTTGGCGACTGAAACCGGGCGAGTGGCGGATTGCAAACTCCACAGTGAGCTGCAGGGGTTTTTCCGTGAAAGTCACTAGTAATGTGGAAATTCAGCGCATTTCCTTAGTGACGGGCTGGGAGTCACGTTACTATTTGACCAAGAGTGAAATCCCTGTTCTGGAGATCGAAATCAACCATGCTGGCGAGTTGATAACCTGTGTTGAATGGGAAGCGAAATGAAAGTCCTCTATTTCCATCAACACTTTGTGACGCCTATGGGGGCAGGTGCAACCCGCTCTTATGCAATGGCGCAGAAGCTGATCCAACGTGGGCATAGCGTCACTATGGTTTGCGGAAACTTTCAAGGAGGAACTACCGGATTGTCAGGAGAATTTTTCAAAGGCTTTCGTCGTGGTTTAGTTGATGGAATTGATGTGATTGAGTTGGAACTTCAATATTCGAATAGTGACGGATTCATGAAAAGGGGTAGAACGTTTTTCAGTTTTGCAATTCGGAGTGCAAGAATCGCTTTAGGTGAAAGCTATGACATAGTGTTTGCAACGACAACACCGCTCACTGCAGGGATACCCGGTATATTTGCCAGATGGCTGCGGCGTAAACCTTTTGTATTTGAGGTGCGTGACCTTTGGCCAGAACTACCGAAAGCCATGGGCGTGATTTCCAATCCAATCATTCTATGGGCCATGGGCATCCTAGAATGGCTGAGCTATCACTCTGCAAACCGACTGATTGGGCTTTCCCCTGGGATTGTCAGTGGGATAAGAGCAAGGGGCATTGAAGCTGAGCGGATCATCATGGTGCCAAATGGCTGTGACCTTGACATATTCTCGGCGGATGTTGATCCTTGGAGACCAGACAGCATCCTTCCAACCGACTTCATGGCTGTGTTCGCGGGAACTCATGGAATAGCAAATGGCCTTGACGCAGTACTGGATGCAGCTGTCGAGCTCAAGATTAGGGAACGTAGCGATATAAAATTTTTGTTAATTGGAAACGGCAAGTTGAAGCAAACGCTCCAGGCTCGTGTTCAAAGAGAGAGACTGAATAATGTAGTGTTTCATGAGCCCGTAATCAAAAACAAATTGGCTGGTCTTATGTTGAGCACTGACCTTGGTATGCAAATACTGGCCAATGTGCCAGCATTCTATTACGGCACCTCGCCAAATAAATTCTTTGACTACATAGCAGCGGGTTTACCAGTACTAAATAATTATCCAGGATGGCTGGCGGATATGATCATATCGACGGATTGTGGATTTTCCATTCCACCAGATGATCCTGTGTCTTTTGCTGATTCACTTGAAGAAGCAGCTGGAGACAAAGAAAGATTGAATAAAATGGGAGAGAACGGCCTTGAGTTAGCGCGACGTGAGTTCGATCGCGAGAAACTGTCGGAACAGTTTGTTGACTGGCTAGAGTCTACATTTTGCAACTGGCTGATTGATAGAAAACATGGCAAAAGTACGGAAGATTTTAAATGAGAGATATCAACTCATTGATTGAGTTTATACGAGGGATTTACGGACAGGACTATATACCGCTACATAGACCTGTTTTCGAAGGCAACGAACGATCTAGATTGATTGCCTGCATCGATTCCAACTTTGTATCATCAGTAGGCCCTGAAGTCATCGAATTCGAAAACAGGATCGCCGAGTTTGTTGGATGCCGATACGCGGTAGCCACAGTAAACGGAACCGCCGCGCTGCATATCGCATTGCAGTTGGCGGGAGTCAAGCACGGGGATGAAGTGATAAGTCAGGCGCTGACATTTATCGCA
The DNA here is from genome assembly GCF_048381775.1 of Desulfosediminicola sp. Taxonomy (NCBI): domain Bacteria; kingdom Pseudomonadati; phylum Thermodesulfobacteriota; class Desulfobulbia; order Desulfobulbales; family Desulfocapsaceae; genus Desulfosediminicola; species Desulfosediminicola sp. The sequence goes on from NZ_JBLXGE010000021.1 coordinate 37,102, forward strand.
ACGTGCAATGCAATAAGCTACGCGGGAGCGAAACCGGTATTCGTTGATGTTGATTTAGATACTCTTGGCATGAGTCCAGTGTCTTTGCGGCGCTGGCTTGTCGATAACATTGAGTTGCGCGACGGACACGCTATCAATAGTAAAACGGGTGCTCGAATCTCAGCTTGTGTACCTATGCATACCTTCGGTCTGCCGTGCCGAATAGAAGAGATTGTCGCTATCTGTGAGGAATTTGGCATACCTGTGGTGGAGGATGCTGCGGAGTCTTTAGGCAGCTATGTAGGTGTTCGTCATACCGGTACTTTCGGATTGTTGTCAACCCTGAGCTTCAATGGCAACAAGATCGTCACAACCGGCGGTGGTGGTATGATTGTGACAGATGATGAGTCCTTGGCAAAACAAGCCAAACACATGACAACGACAGCAAAGGTTTTGCATCCGTATGAATTTGAGCACGATCTAGTTGCGTATAACTACCGATTACCAAATCTCAATGCCACGCTTGGTTGTTCACAAATGGAAAAGCTGCCGATCATGCTTGAGATAAAAGCGGAAATTGCGCGCCGTTACCAGGAATTCTGCGCAGCCAATCAGTTGAAGTACATAGCTGCGCTGCCCAACACAACCCCAAACTATTGGTTGAATGCCATCGTGTTGGACGATCTCACCCAGCGTAACGCCTTTCTTGAACATACTAACCGTCAGGGCATAATGACACGCCCTGTCTGGAAGTTGATGAGCTCATTGATGATGTTCAAGAACTGTCAGAACGATGGGTTGGAAACTTCTCGCTGGCTTGAGGAGCGAGTGGTGAATCTGCCGTCGAGTGTACCTGAAAGCGAGTTCTGGAGGATCAGACAGTGAAAGTATTGAAGCTGATTGGCCGAGACAAGGCATTGTTCTCTGCTGATCTGAAGCGTGAAGACGGTCAGTTATTGGAAGTAGTAGAAGGTAGCAAATTTCTCGTTATTGGAGGTGCCGGTTCCATTGGCCAGGCAGTAACACGCGAAATATTCAAACGCAATCCTGTCGCATTGCATGTTGTAGACATCAGTGAAAACAACATGGTGGAACTGGTGCGCGATATCCGCAGCACACTGGGTTACATCAAAGGGGATTTCCGAAGTTTTGCTATTGATTGCGGAGGGCGAGAATTCAGCGCGCTCATGAACGCATCGAAAGGATATGACTTTGTGCTGAATCTCTCGGCGCTGAAACACGTACGCAGTGAGAAGGACCCGTTCACCTTGATGCGGTTGATCGAGGTGAACATCCTGAACACCTTGAGTACTTTTCGCCAAGCATTGGAGCAGGGTGCGCGCAAGTACTTCTGTGTGTCAACGGACAAGGCTGCAAATCCAGTCAACATGATGGGCGCGAGCAAACGGATCATGGAAATGTTTCTGATGCGAGAGAGCCAGAACCTGCTGGTTTCGACTGCTCGTTTCGCCAATGTCGCATTCTCGGACGGATCGTTGCTGCACGGCTTCAATCAACGTTTCGCCAAGCATCAGCCTATTGCGGCCCCCAATGACGTACGGCGATATTTTGTCACGCCTCAGGAGTCAGGGGAGTTGTGTTTGATGTCCTGTTTGCTGGGCGATAATCGCGATGTCTTTTTCCCAAAGTTAAACGAGGCGTTGGACCTGACGCGTTTCTCCGATATTGCCGTACGTTACCTAGCGATGCAGGGGTATGAGCCTTTTGAGTGCGCATCGGAGCAGGAAGCACGTGACCGTTGTGCAGAATTGATTCCAAAGAAGAAATGGCCAGTGTACTTTTTTTCTAGCGACACGACCGGTGAGAAGGATTTCGAGGAGTTCTTCACGGATGCAGAAACGCTGGACATGGCGCGTTTTGAAAGTATTGGTGTAATTAAGAATGCGGCGACGTTTGAGGAGCAGAAACTGACTTATTTCCTTGACGAAATTGCTCGCATTCGTCGTCAACACGTATGGGATAAACTAGAAATTGTAGCGCTTTTCAATGAGATGATTCCCGGTTTTGATCACAAGGAAACCGGCAAATACCTGGATAACCGGATGTAATGTCCAAGAAAATTTCTAACGTTCCATCATATTCGTCGCGCGACAAGGCCTTCTACCGCCAGGTTGCGCTTTTACATATGAAAGGAATAAATAGAGGCTTTCTGCCTCAGTTAGGCCAAGGATTCATGACGTTGTTGTATGAAGCAATAGATGGGTGCAACGCAAGTGTGCTGATCGTGGAGATTGAAAATAACGAGGTCATTGGTTTCGTGTCGGGGGCTGCGAGCATGAAACCGTTATATCGGCAGTTGCTATGCAAACCCCTGCTTCTTTTAATGACGTTGCTGCCGTCATTGATCAGGCCGCAGCGACTCAAACGTATTTATGAAATCCTGCGCTATAGCAGTAGTGCGAATATTGATGAAGAATTAACGCTGCCCGAGTTTGAGCTACTGAGCATAGTTGTGGCCCCTGCCGCACGGGGCACTGGGTGCAGTGGGCGCTTGTACCAAAAAATGATTGAATATTGTGAGCAACAACAGATCGAAACGTTCAAGATTATCGTAGGTGATGCATTAGCACCGGCACACCGCTTTTACCAACGCATGGGCGCGAAACCGCTAGGCAGGATTGAGGTGCATGCGGGAAAAGGCTCGGTGATCTACGAGCAAGTAGTTCCAACAAGAGGGAAGAACAAGAATGGTTAGGTTATTGGATATTTTTTTTGCCGTGTTGGGTTTGTTAGTTTTAGGCATCTTCATGCTAGGTGCAACGGCAATCAATTTGTGCACTGGTGAGCACAAGGTTCTCTATAAACAGAATCGAGTAGGCAAATACGGTAAGGATTTCAAGCTCTACAAATTTGCGACCATGCTGGAGAATAGTCCTAATCTTTCCGGCGGTCTTGTGACAGCGGTGAATGATCCACGCGTGTTACCTTTTGGTCGTTTCTTGCGCCGCACCAAGGTGAATGAGTTACCTCAACTTTTCAATATTCTTAAAGGCGATATGAGCTTCGTCGGTCCGCGTCCTCAAACCCGTCCCCACTATAGTTTATACACCCCCACACAGCAGCGCGTGATCGATGATACTGGGCCAGGGTTGACGGGTGTGGGTTCGCTATTCTTCCGTAATGAGGAGCAAATGCTCGTGGACTGCGGTTGTGATCCCATCCGGTTCCACGACGATGTTGTCACCCCCTATAAAGGCGACCTTGAGGTGTGGTACGCGCAACATAAGTCTGTGCTACTGTATTTCAAGATCATCTACCTGACCGCGGCCAGTATTATCAATCGCCACTTGAATACACTTAACTATTTCAAAGAACTACCCACGCCACCGCCTGAATTAATGGCACTGTTAACAGACGAACAACGCGCGATGTTTTCAGTCTCTTAAAAAGTGCCATCAGTTATCCCGGAAAATAGTATGCATAACACTAAACTCGCAATTATCGGCCTGGGCTATGTCGGCCTGCCCCTTTGCGTGGAATTTGCTCGTAAATATCCAACCACTGGTTTTGATATCTCTCAGCGTCGCGTCAATGAACTAACTCACGGGATTGACCGGACTTGCGAGGTCGATGAAGATGATTTAAAGGCAGTGTGCAAAACAAGAGATCTGCGGTTCTCAACTCTCTCCGATGATATTGCCGATTGTAATGTTTACATAGTGACCGTGCCAACCCCAGTTGATCGTGATCATCGTCCATGTTTGATAGCACTTTTAGGTGCTTCAAAAACAGTTGGCAAAGTATTGAAAAAAGGAGATATCGTTATCTACGAGTCTACTGTGTATCCAGGCGCTACAGAGGAAGACTGTGTGCCTGTGTTAGAGCATGTGTCAGGCTTGAAATTCAATGAAGACTTTTTCTGTGCTTATTCGCCAGAGAGAGTTAATCCAGGCGATAATACTCGCACAGTAACACAGATCAAAAAAGTCACTTCGGGTTCGACTCCAGAGATCGCAAAGAGAGTTGATGAACTATACGCAAGCATCATTACCGCGGGCACTCATCTCGCTCCTTCCATCAGAGTGGCTGAAGCCGCCAAAGTAATTGAAAATGCACAACGTGATGTGAATATTGCTTTTGTTAATGAGCTCTCCATGATCTTCAACCGTATGGGTATCCGTACCAAAGATGTGTTGGAGGCTGCAGCGACGAAATGGAATTTTTTACCTTTTAAGCCGGGCTTAGTTGGTGGTCATTGTATAGGGGTTGACCCTTATTACTTAACAAAAAAAGCGCTAGAGGTTGGTTATAACCCGGAAATAATTTTGGCGAGCCGGCGCTTGAACGAAAACATGGGTATTTATGTTGCCAATCAAGTAATTAAATTGTTAATTGCAAAAGAGAAAAAAATTAAAGGCTCGAGGGTGCTAGTGCTGGGTATTACTTTTAAAGAAAATTGTCCAGATATTCGTAATTCCCGCGTGGTCGATGTTATTGGTGAGCTAAAAGAATTTGGGTGCCTAGTAGATGTTTTTGATCCGTGGGCAGACGCTCGGGAAGTGAGAGAAGAATACGATATTGAGATGTTACCGTCACAGGAAGTAACAGAGTTCTGTGATTATGATGGCATTGTTCTCGCCGTTGCACATCGTGAATTTTTAGATTTACCTTTTCGCCCCAAACTTACGCAAGTTATATACGATATAAAGTCAGTGCTTAATGATAGCGATGGATCTCTTTAAGTCTCTTAGTCTGTGAATATAAAAACCACAAAACGCACTCAGCATTACCGACACATTTCGATAATTGCCGCCATATTAGTCTTATTTCTGCTCTCTATACCCGGGCAGTGGATTTCAGCTCTTCAATTGTATATCCACCCTTTGTGGCCATGGCCATCCTCAGGCTTAGCATCCTCTGAAATCCCTATAGACAAAGTTGTTCATGCCTCCCTGTTCTTAGTGTGCGGTGCGTTGTTCGTGCGTGGATGGCACGTTCTGCAGCAGCATTGGTATCTCATTTTTTTATTGCTGCTGCTCTATGCGGTTCTGACTGAAGTTATTCAAATTTTTGTGCCGGGGCGCAGCGCCAGCATAGGGGATTTGATTGCGGATGTTGTTGGTATTGGGGTAGGGGTGGGGTTTGCGGTGGTGTATCTGCGCAAGCGTCGTTTTTAGTAGTGAGGTTAGTCCCCTAGGCCAGGCAGTTGGGCTTGCCATCTGGCGATGTCGCCCAGCTTTTCTTGTACCCACGCTTGGTCGTGATAGGTGTGGAGGTAACGCTCACCGGTATCGCACAGCACTGTCACTATAGAGCCCGTGTCCTCATGCTCGTGCATCTCTTTCGCTAGTTGCAATGCCCCCCACAGGTTCGTGCCTGTGGATCCTCCCGCCTTCCTTCCTGTTAATTTCTCTAACCATCGCAGTGCCGCAATCGAAGCGCCATCTGGCACCTGAATCATTCTGTCGATGACCCCTGGGGTAAACGACGGCTCCACTCGTGGCCTGCCAATGCCTTCTATGCGACTGCCTACATTGCTGGTGAGTGTTTTGTCGCCTGTCATAAAGCTTTCATAGAATACCGAGTTCTCTGGGTCCACGATCACCAGTTCTGTTTCAAATCGGCGGTAGCGAATATAACGGCCTAACGTGGATGACGTACCGCCAGTGCCGCAGCTCATCACTAGGTAGCGGGGCAGGGGAAAGCGCTCTTGTTCCATCTGTTTAAAAATGCTTTCGGCAATATTGTTATTGCCTCGCCAATCTGTAGCACGTTCGGCATAGGTAAATTGGTCCATGTAATGGCCATTCTTCTCATTTGCTAAACGTTCTGCCTCTGCGTATATCTGCTCACCGCGCTCAACAAAATGGCATTGGCCACCGTAAAACTCCACCAACTTGATCTTCTCTTTGGCCGTGCTTGCCGGCATTACCGCGATAAAGGGTAAGCCTATCAAACGGGCAAAATAGGCTTCTGAAACGGCTGTGGAGCCTGAGGAGGCCTCTATGATTGGAGTATCTTGATTGATATGCCCATTGCAAAGCCCGTAGAGGAACAATGATCGCGCTAAACGGTGCTTTAAGCTCCCGGTTGGGTGAGTGCTCTCATCCTTCAAATAGATGTCTACCCCTGGGTAACAGGGCAGGGGGAGTTTAATAAGATGGGTGTCGGCAGTGCGCTGAAAGTCGGCATCTATTTTACGTATGGCTTCGTTGACCCAATGGCGCATGGTGGCTCCGCAGCGAT
>NZ_JBLXGE010000022.1:0-32700 GCF_048381775.1 Desulfosediminicola sp.
CCATCGAGATACGTACCCCGGCCTCGGTCAGCGTGGTTATCCAAGCCGATCCGGTGAACTGTGATCCCTGATCCGTATTCATTATCTCGGGCGGTCCGAACCGGGCGATGGCCTCTTTCAACGCCTCGATGCAGAAGTCAGCGTGCATCGTGTTCGACAGCCGCCAGCTCAGCACTTTCCGTGTCGCCCAGTCCATGATCGCGACCAGATACAGAAAACCGTGCTTCACGGGAATGAACGTGATGTCCGAACACCAGACCTGGCTGGGTCTGTTGATCGTCATGCCCCGCAGCAGATAGGGATAGACCTTGTGCTGCGGATGCGGCTGACTTGTTCTCGGCCGTTTGTAGATTGCCTCCAGCCCCATCTTCGCCATCAGACGGCGAACCCGGTGGCGACCGGCGAAAACCCCGTCCCGGCGCAGGTAAGCAGCAATCTGCCGGCTTCCGAAGAACGGATACTTGGTGAAGACCCGGTCGATGGCCTTCATCAACTCCAGCGTTGCCGCGCTGATCCCGACAGGCAGATAATAAAATGCCGACCGGCTCAGCTTCACCAATTTGCACTGCTGGCTGACGCTCAGGTCCGGATGGTCCCGGCGGATCATCGCCTTCTTCTTAGCCGGGCTCACTTCTTGAGCCCTTGCGCTAAAAAATCGTTCTCAACGGTCAGCCTCCCGATCTTGGCGTGCAGGTCCTTCACCTCCGCTTCCGTCGGTCCCTCGGATTTGCCGCCACGAGAAAACACATCCGCCATGCCTTCGACAGCCTGACGTTTCCACGTGCTCACCTGGTTCGGGTGTACCTGATACTTGGCTGCGATCTCCTGGATCGTCTTGTCACCGCGCAAAGCCTCAAGCGCGACCTTCGCTTTAAATGAGTCCGAAAAATTCCGGCGTTTCGCCATTCTCGTATCCCTTCAAATCAATGGGATACACCTTAGCAACCTGTCCGGATTTCCGGGACCACTTCACTCAAACACATCCTGATAATGCCGGACAACTTCGCGGCGCCGGACAGACTTCACTATTTTTTCTCAGGGCATCCTGAAGCATCGTCTTGTCCAGCGTCAGATCAGCGACCAACCGCTTCAGCTTGCCGTTCTCGTCTTCAAGCTGTTTCAATCGCCTGATCTCCGACACCCCCATCCCCGCAAAGACCTTCTTTCAGCGATAGAACGTGGCTTCGGCTATCCCCATCTTACGGCAAATCTCGCCGATCGTTGTTCCGGCTTCCGCGTGCCTCAGCGCAAAGGCAATCTGCTCATCTGAGAATCGTTTCTTCGGCATCTGAACATTCCTCCATCATCAGAAATGTACCCAAAAATTCGCACTCAAATCGGACCAGTTCTAAGGGGCAAGCCCAGATCCAATTTTCGGGGATCAGAGCAGAGAAGGGATGCGACCCAAACTCCCTATCCGCAGCCAGCCTTGCAGCGACCGTCTGCTGTTGGCTATAAGTCTGACGTCTCGGCGGACGAATCGTCCCAATATAGAACATTGTTAATCCTGTCTATGTTTGGGAAACTGCGTACCTAGAGCTATTCGATCTTTGTCTTGATCGCTCGGAAGTCACATCCTGCACTGGCGCATCGTTAATGATGTTTCATTTGAGGGGTGTATTGTCACAAACCAATAATGGAAGAGTTTTGCCGTATGGCTAGGACTGCATTGATTACGGGCGTCACAGGTCAAGACGGTGCCTATCTTTCTCAGTTTCTACTTGAAAAGGGGTATCGAGTTTGCGGGCTTGTGCGTCGTTCCAGCCACGAGGGGGTCAACGATCACCGGCTCCGCTGGTTGGGGATTGAGCGCGATATTGAGTTTATCGACGGCAACCTAACAGATCTTTCCTCGCTCATGAGAGCGGTCCGTGCGACGAAGCCTGACGAAGTCTACAATTTGGGTGCGCAGTCTTTCGTGAAGTCGTCATGGCAGCAGCCAATCCTTACTGGCAATGTTACGGCAATAGGGGTTGCCAACGTCCTCGAAGCTGCCCGTCTCGAAAACCCCGAAGCTCGTTTTTATCAAGCATCGTCCTCGGAGATGTATGGCCTTGTGCAGCACCCTGTGCAGTCGGAGAAAACGCCCTTCTACCCACGCTCACCGTACGCGGTGGCAAAGCTCTACGGGCATTGGCTCACGATCAACTATCGTGAGAGTTATAAGTTCTTCGCGTGCAGCGGCATCCTGTTCAATCACGAATCTCCGCTACGTGGTCTAGAGTTTGTTACCCGCAAGGTGACCGATGGTGCAGCTCGGATTGCATTGGGAAAGGCAACCCATCTTGAGATGGGGAATGTTGATGCTAAGAGGGATTGGGGCCACGCTAGAGATTATGTGAGGGCAATGTGGCTCATGCTTCAAATGGATGAGCCAGATGATTATGTAATTGCGACAGGACGAACCACGACAGTTCGACAGATGATCGAAATCGCTTTCCGTCATGTTGGACTCGATCCGGAAGAGCACATCCGAATCAATCCTGAATTCTTAAGACCTGCGGAAGTGGATATTCTTCTGGGAGACCCATCAAAGGCAAAAGCTGTTCTGGGATGGGAGGCGGAAACCGGCTTGGAAGACATGATTGTCGAGATGGTTGACGCTGACCTCGCGCGCCATAGGAAATGAATCTCCCGTAAGGAGTTAAGAAAATGGCGATTGTGTTGGTTACAGGGTCGGAAGGTTTCGTAGGCTCTCGGCTATGTGCTAGGTTGGAGGAGCAAACAAGCTTCCGGTGCAGGGTTGTTAAAGCTATTCGTTCTGGATCTGCCCGGTCGATGGACGCTAATACCGTCGCACTAGACCTCTTAGACCCTGGATCTATAGACGAGGCGATTTCTTCGACGCGTCCTGATTGCGTTCTTCACCTCGCAGCAATTTCAACAACTGTGGCTGCTCCAGAAGCGGAAAAAGGCGTTTGGGAAACAAATTTCGAGGGAACTCGAAGCGTCTTGGCGGCAATGGCGAAGCACGTTCCGACCTCCAGGATTATTTTTCCTTCATCCGCAGAAGTTTACGGTAGCAGTTTTGTTGATGGAATGCCGAAGGACGAGTTGTCTCCTGTCGCTCCAGACAATGTTTATGCACGATCGAAATTGGCTGTCGAATTTATGCTACAGTCGTCGATGCCAGCTTCGATGTCTGGCGTCGCTCTGAGACTGTTCAATCATACCGGACTTGGGCAGGAGTCGAAATTCGTCGTTCCAGCCTTCGTGTCCCAAATCGCAGCAATTGAGCAGGGCAAACAAGAACCGACTGTGCGCGTCGGGAATATTGACGTTTACAGGGATTTTTTGGATGTCGAGGATGTGCTGGACCTCTATGTCCAACTTATCATGATGCCTAGCTTGCCGAAGCGATTTGCAGTCTACAACGTAGGAAGTGGCTTTAGCCGTAGCCTCCGCGATATCCTAGATGCTCTCATATCCATGAGTTCTATTGAGATTCAGGTCGAGGTGGACCCGGAACGCTACAGAAGCAATGCCGTACCAAGGGTCTGTTCCGATATTGCCCTTGTGTCAGAGACGTTTGGGTGGAAACCAAAGGTCGATTTCGAAGATACGCTCAAAACGATGCTTGACCACTGGCGAGAGGTTCATAAATCGAACTGACCTGCTGAAACGTGGGTTTTCCGGACAGCTCATGTCGTTCCTATAGCGGACACAGGGGAGGCAGAGATGGTGGATGTTGCATCGTTCTCGGCCTATAGTCCAAACGCCGGGGAAGCCTCACCCAAGAAGGTTTGTTGGGAATGAACCAGAAGACGAATGTAGAAGATGGTACACTGCAGGCGTATGCTCTTGCGGGCGAAGGGGGGGGGCTTCGTGCAGCAGAAGATATTTTCGATGTCGCCCAGAAAAATGGAAATAACGGAATTTCCGCGTCGGTTGACCGAGTGGATACACTTTCCAAGATTAAGACATTTTTCCGCTTCGGTGGTTTGGGCACCCTGCTTCTGTTTGTTGGTCTTCCGACCTTTCTTGCATCTGTTTATTTTGGGCTCATTGCGTCCGATCGATATGTGTCCCATGCCAAGTTCATCATACGGAATGCTGAGCAGAACTCTATTTCAGCACTTGGCGCAATCCTCCAGTCTTCCGGCCTAAGTAGCGGACAGCAAGATGATAGCTATGTGGTTGTCGACTTTATGATATCGCGTGATGCTCTTCGTGGTCTTGAAGAAACTGTTAATTACAGCAAGCTGATGGGCCTCGAAGATGCAGACTATTTTTCGCGGTATCCGGGATTTGGCGAGGAAAGTTTCGAAGATCTTTTCGACTATTACGAGAACCGGGTGGTTGCCTCCCGCGATCTCTCTACTGGCATAGTCGACCTGACAGTTGAAGCTTTCCGGCCTGAGGATGCAAAGCTGATCGCCAAGACTTTGCTGTCTCTTGGCGAAGATCTGGTTAATGAAATGAATAAGCGCGCTGAAAGCGACGCGCTGTCGTTGGCGCGACGCGAGGTTTCTCGTGCTGAGCAACGATTGAAGGACAATCAGGTAGAGTTTGCTCGCTACCGACTGCAAAAGGGGTTGGTTAGCCCTGAGGCCGATACGACCGCGTTGATGACTCTGATCGGTGAGTTGACCGGGGAACTATCTGTGGCGGAAGCCGAGTTGAGTTACCTACGTCAGGCAACTCCAGAAAATCCTCAGATCAATGTCCTGGAGAAAAAGACTGAGACGCTTTCGCATCAGATCATGAGGGAACGTTCAAAGCTCGTAGGTTCCGATGATTCATTGTCATCATCTTACGGCTCTTTTGAGAAACTCATGCTGGAGCGAGAGTTTGCCTCAAAAGCGCTTCTCGTTGCTCAGACCGGGTTGGAGCAGGCTCGGGCTGAAGCGTCGCGTAAGCAGCTGTATTTGGAGACTATCGTTGCCCCGAATACGCCCGATAAAGCACGGCAACCAAAACGCTTTTTAGCAATTGTGACCGTATCGGTCACAAGTTTTCTACTCTATGCAATTGCCTGGTTGCTGTATGTCAATGCTCGGGAACATCGCAAGTGAGTGACGAAATCACCATTCAGCAGAAACCGGAAAGGGACCGGGCGCGTGCTCGCTCTCCGAACGCACCTGAGAAAATCGTGGCGCCAGATGATGCGGATGGATTTTGGGAGTTTTGTGTTCAGCAAACACGGATCATTGGGGCGCTGATCGTACGCGAAATCTATACCCGTTTTGGTCGTGACAACATTGGTTTCGCATGGCTCGTGGTTGAACCGATTATGTTCTGCACCGCCATCATCTTGCTATGGACCCAAGCCGTTGGTCACAGCTCGCACCTTGAAATTTCTTTGGTGATCTTCTTGCTGACAGGATACATGCCACTCCTTATGTATCGCCATTGTATGATGTATACGATAAGGTGCATGCAAGCGAACGCTGATCTACTTTACCATCGGCAGATCACAATTTTCTCAATGTACTTTGCACGACTGACGGTGGAGATCGTCGGAACATTCGCTGCGTTCACGATAACGTGTTTCTTCTTTTTCATCTGGGACATCATCCCCGCCCCTCATGATATAGGCATGGTCGTCGGTGGTTTCCTTCTGTATGCCTATATCTCAGCCAGTATAGCGATTTTGATTGGCGCTCTTAGTGAGCGGTCTGAGGTGGTTCACAAAATCTGGGGGCCAATCTCATATATCCAAGTTCCCTTGTCGGGAACCTTTTTCATGGTCTACTGGTTACCTAGCGAAGCCCGAGAACTGATTGTATACGTACCTATGGTCACTGCTGTAGAAATAATTCGAGGTGGTTACTTTGGACCTTCAATTCCTGTGTATTATTACCTTCCATCTGCGCTTTACTTCGCAACGGCGACTATGGTCCTTGGATTGTATTTTCTGAAGGATGCGCGAGCATACGTTGAGATCGGATGATAAGAGCTGTCAATCTCGTCAAGGAGTATAAGTCTGATGGCGGAAAACATCGGGTCTTGGATAATGTTAATTTTGAAGTACACAGAGGGGAAAGACTTGCTGTACTAGGTCGAAACGGGGCAGGCAAGTCAACACTCGTACGGCTCCTCGGTGGTATAGAACTTCCCACCAGCGGGTACATTCAAAGAGACATGTCTTTGTCTTGGCCAATTGGGCTTCAAGGGGGGTTTCAAGGCACCCTGACCGGCATCGACAATATGAAGTTTATATCGAAGATCTACGACAAACCCTATTTAGAAGTCTATGACTACGTAGAATACTTCTCCGAACTGGGAGATTATTTGAAGGAACCAGTCAAAACTTACTCATCAGGTATGCGCGCTCGCCTTGCGTTCGGCTTGTCACTCGCGATCGACTTCGATTGTTATTTAATCGATGAGGTAATTTTTGTTGGAGATCAGCGATTTCACCGCAAATGCCAGTACGAAATTTTTGAAAAGCGTGCAGATCGTGCTCTTTTGCTTGTCTCCCACGATCCCGGGATTCTAAACGAGTACTGTAACGGAGCGATGGTGCTTCACCGGGGTAAATCGAAGGTTTTCTATGACGTACCGACCGCCTTGGAGATTTATGCGAACCTATAGCCGAGAAGGGTAATATGTTGATCCTTTCTAAGACCCCTTTGCGGATTAGTTTCTTTGGGGGGGGGACAGACTACCCAGAGTATTTTCAAGACTTTCAAGGGTCGGTCCTAGGCATGGCAATTAACTTGTATGTCTATGTTGCCGCGCTCCCCATGGTCGGTTTCGCCGATCAGACATATCGTATCACCTATCGAGAAGTTGAGAACAGTTCCTCAATTGAAACCATTCGACATCCGGTTATTCGTGAGGTCCTACGCGATGAGAATTACACGGACCCGTTGAATATAGCTATTCTGTCCGATGTACCCGGAGGCACGGGACTTGGCAGTTCTTCAGCGTTTACTGTTGGATTTATAAAGCTGATCAAGGCCTTGAAGGGGACTGAGATCAGCCGGTTCAATCTGGCCAAACAGGCAATCTTCACAGAGCGCGAGTTATTGCAGGAGCATGGCGGGGTGCAGGATCAGCTGCATGCGGCCATGGGGGGGCTGTCACGCTATTCATTCTTTCAGGACAGCTACTCCGTTACGCCGGTCAGTATAAACCAGTCTGTGTACGGCGAGCTGAACAAGTCTATTTACTTGATTTATACTGGGAAGTCTCGCCATGCTTCGAATGTTTTAACTGAGCAGATTACAAAGACCAAAGAAAAAAAGATCGTTAAAGAGCTATCGCATTTGAATTCGTTGGTCGACCAGGGAATGAGTGTGTTTCAGATGGAAGATGCTGAAACCATGCTGATTGAGCTGGGGGCTATGCTCAACGAAGCTTGGCGTACCAAGAGATCTATCTCTTCATCGATTTCCACACCTAGAATTGATGAGATGTTTGAAAAGACAGCTGAATTGGGTGCTTATGGTGCCAAGCTATGTGGTGCCGGCGGGGGCGGGTTCATGATGGTTCTGGCGAGCCCGGATCGGTTGCCACTGTTCCAGGAGACGTTTGGCCCGGAAAACGTGTACCGGGTGAATGTCGATGAGGAAGGCTCCAGAATTTCGACTAGGTTCTGAGTGTTCTAAAGGTAGGGAAATTTCATATGGCACAGCGTGCGCTCATTACCGGCATCACGGGGATGGTCGGTTCCCATCTTTCGGACTTCCTGCTGGCAAATACAAACTGGGAGATCCACGGGCTTTGCCGTTGGCGTAGCCCACTCGACAATATTCGGCACTTGGTCGAGCGCATCAATCGCGGTGACCGTGTATCACTTCATTACGGTGACCTTCGCGATACACTTTCAATAAACGACGTGTTCAAAACTGTACGTCCTGATTACGTTTTTCATCTGGCGGCACAAAGTTACCCAAAGACCAGCTTCACCTCACCCATTGATACCATGGACACCAATATTCAGGGCACGGAACGGGTGCTGAATGCTATCCGAGAGTACTGTCCGGACGCCGTTGTGCATGTTTGCGCATCCTCCGAAGTTTTCGGGCGTGTGCCAAAGGAGAAGTTGCCTATCGATGAGGAGTGCACATTCCATCCTGCTTCGCCTTATGCAATCTCAAAGGTCGGTACGGACCTGGTGGCGCGCTATTACGGTGAAGCGTATGACATGATGGTCATGTCTACCCGGATGTTTACGCACACCGGGCCGCGACGCGGTGATGTATTTGCCGAGTCTACCTTTGCCAAGCAGATTGCGCTTATCGAAGCTGGCGCGATCGATCCGGTCGTGAAGACTGGTAATCTTGAGTCCATGCGAACCTGGGCTGACGTCCGCGACGCGGTGCGTGCCTACTTCATGCTGGTCACGAGGAATCCGGTCGCCGGCGCCTACTATAATATCGGTGGGCAGTTCAGCTGCACAGTCCGCGAGATGTTGGACACCTTGCTGTCCATGTCGACTCGCAAGGATATTACTGTCGAAATGGACCCCGCACGGTTGCGGCCGATTGATGCTGACCTGCAAGTCCCGAACACTAAAAAGTTTGAAGATGTGACTGGATGGAAGCCTGAGATCCCATTCGAGACCACCATGCAGGATCTTCTGGAATACTGGCGTGACCGTGTCCGTCAAGACGCCGGTTTTCTTGTGCGCTAACAAGCTAGAAGGCGGTTCTGATGCGGGCGTTTGATCTCAGGGTATTCTCGACGATGGCCTCGGAGCGCGGTATGGGGCGCGTAACCCGCGAGCTATTGTACAATATATGCAATGAGGCACCGGACGAGAGACACCTAGCGCTCATATATCCAGGTAAGTTTGATCGGGCGCAGACGAAGCGCCTCGAGGATGATCCAATCTTTGCGGATCTCAAGAACCTCAAGCCTGTCAATGTTGCAGATTTTGCGTTGGAACCGCTCACAGACGCCAAAACCGCGTTTGCTGAGCGGGAGCGAAAGACGCTTGAGTTTTATGATGAACTCGACCGTTTGGGGGTGACGGAATTCTGGAACATGACCCCTTTCATTGGGGAAGCGTTCTCGCAGTTTCATACGATCTCGAGCATCGGAATCCTGTACGATGTTATCCCATATATCTATCAGGCAAAGTACCTGCGGGATGACTTCGTCCGGCGTCAGTATGAAGCACATGTTCTTTCGCTGAAGAAATACAGTCATCTGGTTTCTATTTCGGACCAGACAAAGCGCGATTTTCTCGCGCTTTGGGGATTCGATGCCAATCGGATTACAACGATCTATCCCAATCTTGGTAAGCTCTTCTACGAAAGTGGTACCAGACAGCTGAAGAATGGAGCGGTGACGGAGCGCGTCGGTCCAGCGTCGCCTGGGGGTTACGCATTATGTGTCTCGAGCTATCACCATTCGAAGAATCTGGCCTCACTCTGCGCTGCGTGGCGGCTTGCGCACCCAAAGCTCCCGTCGACATTCCGGCTTCTTATTGTTCTCGCAAACCATACCTTTAAGGAGCAGTTTGAGAACGATATCGATGTCCCTGAAGGGATCAAGCTTGTTTGTGATGTGACGGAAGAAAAGCTTGCCGATCTCTATGAAAAAGCCTGTCTTTGCATTCAGCCCTCAAACTATGAAGGCTTTGGCTATCCGGTAGTAGAGGCGCTTTCGGTCGGCACGCCGGTCCTTGCGAATGAGACACCTATTTTCCGAGAAGTCGGCGCAGGGCATGGCTATTACACAGATGCAAACGATCCAGAACGATTTGCCGCAGACATCGTAAAGATTGTCGCGAACCTGCAGGAAGACCCTTCTATTGCGGCAAAGTCGCTTGATGGTATCCGTCATGCCCAAGGGCAGCGGCAGACCATGAATCGACTTCCGGATGTGATGGGGGGCGCCCGGAGGTATTTTGAAGGCGAACTGAAAAAGTCAGCCTATGCCCTGGCAAGCTCTTATTACCCCGACAAGTGTGGGATCGTTGACTACGCCCATAATATCTCAAGCGATCTTTGCAAGAACGCGCCCACATTTGTAGTGGTCCGTTCGGATATGGCTCCGGAAGTCTCCTTGCATGACGATTATGTTGTCTGCACGTCCGGTGCTTTGGCGCACCTTGATCGCCTTTGGCCCGAGCTGAACCTCTACTATCAGTTGGGTGGGGCGGGATGGCAGTACTTCATGTGGGAACTGCTTGAGAAGCGCAAAGGGATATCCGTCTTTCATGACCTGCGCATGGCGCGAGGCATGCTTTTCCTGAGTAACGCTCTGGATAAGCGGCGTCTTTTCAATGAGAAATTCCTTC
This sequence comes from Desulfosediminicola sp., assembly GCF_048381775.1. NCBI lineage: Bacteria > Pseudomonadati > Thermodesulfobacteriota > Desulfobulbia > Desulfobulbales > Desulfocapsaceae > Desulfosediminicola > Desulfosediminicola sp. Next base: position 10,199 of record NZ_JBLXGE010000022.1, read on the forward strand.
CCGAGGAAAGCCCTGAACGTCAAAAGAAATTCAAGGACGCGATCGGGAACTCAACCGCACTTGACCGCTGGTCCAAGGCATTGGTCTCAACGTTGGATGACCGGCTGAGCGGATATATTCTCAAGAACTCCAAGAAGATCCTAGTTCACGACGAACTGTTCAAAGACATGCTGCTCGAGGATGAGGATTGTAAAGTCGAGGCAGACAATATCGTTGTTACGCCGCTCAGTAAGCGCGATCTCGTCCCGAAGTATCGTCGTTTGAACCGCAGTGCATTTCGCGAGTCGCTGGGACTTTCCGACAAGTATTTTGTCGTCGGGATGTTCGGGAACATCGTGCGGAACAAGCTGATCCTTGAGTCCATCAAGGTGCTTAAGGGGCTATCGAAGACCTACCCGATCAAGATCGTGCTCGTCGGTAGTGCGGTGGACGACGACTACATGAAGGAAATCACTTCTTTCCTCGAAAAGGAGAAAATGTCGGAGCATGTATTGAGATGGGGATGGGTGGACGATGCCTATTTCGACCGCCTTATCTACGCTTGCGACGTGGTTTGTAACCTTCGCTATCCTGCGAACGTAGGGATGACCGGACCAGGGGTACAGGCAATCTCGGCGGGCACGCCTGTAATTGTCTCAGAAGAGGCGAAATGGTCGGTCTTCAACGACGAAACCGGGCGGGTAGTTCAGTGTTCAGGTAAGGGCTTTGAGAAACGTCTTGCCACCGCCTTTAGAGAGATTTTCGAGAACAGAGATGCAATTCGCACCTCAACATACGATAGTTACAAGAATAAGCTTGGCATGGATAAGCTAGTCGGCATCTACAGGAACGGTATCTAATGCTCTTAGAATCAAAACTATGCGAATTATCTGATTTTCACGACGAAGAGCTACTAAAGTACATTAGAGAAATATTCTCTTTTGAGTTCAATGAGGCTTACGACGACAACGAATACATTGGCGATTCCAAGAGATGGGAGATCGCTATGGCTATTCGTGCCATGGAAAATCATGGCAAGCTCATCCGTGATAGCGATATCCTTGGGGTAGGGGCAGGCCTTGAGGTGACTTCCTATTACCTTACTAAGAAGGTTGGGCGTGTCATCGCTACTGACATATACATGAACGCTGGGGTTTGGTCCTACGGCGCTCCACTTGGTTTTCTATTGGATCCAAAGCGTTACTCAAAATTTCCGTATGAAGAAGATCGCCTGCTGCCGATGCATATGGATGCGCGGCGCCTTCGGTTCCCAGATGAGAGTTTCGACGGGATTTATAGCTCCGGTAGTATAGAGCATCTCGGCAATCTGAATTATGTGGCAGAGTGCTCATCTGAAATGGGGCGCGTGCTTAAGAAAGGTGGTTTGCTAACGCTTGCAACAGAGTACAAGTTGGCCGGCCCGAGCGATGGGATCGGATGGGATCCATTCGTGATCCTGTTTAGCCCTGCCCTTCTGCAAAAGTATATTATCGAGGCGAGCGGATTAAAGCCGACTGGCGAAATCGACTACTCGATGTCGGAGGATACGCTTGAGATTTCCCAGCCCTTATTAGGCTTCCTCGAGAAAGCCGACCGTCAGACCACTGCTTTCAAAAAGAGCGAAGTCTATCCCAACCTCGCCCTTTCTCATGAAGGCTATGCGTTTGGGTCTGTCCATTTGGCGCTCTATAAGCCGCACGATTACGTCTCGGGTTCCGCCGATTGGGCAAAACCGGCTGAGAGCACGCTGCGGATTATCGATGCAGACAATACGAGTTCAATTGAATTGTTGTCTGCATCGAAGACACCCCAGGCGGGTGCTACCTCTGCTGAAGACGGTGAGGCTCAACGGTTAGCGGAGAAGAAGAGCTTGCCGATTTTCCTTTCGGCAACAGACGAGCTTCTGTTTACCCATGGCGGTGCCAAGACACCAGAAGGCGTTGTGATACAGGATGCTGACGAAGGGGCACTGCTACTTTATGGTCCGTATGTTGAGCTCCCCATCGGGTATTATCAGGTTGATATCCTCATGAGCGGTCAGAGTGTAAATACCGGGCAATTACATGTCATACTAACTGGTCAGGCTGGGCAGAAAGAACTTGCAAACACTTTCATTGACCTTCCATCATTGAAAGGCAACAAAACGGCCACTTTCAAGGCGAAACTTTCATCTGTCTCGGCGGATTGTGAACTAAAGGTTCTATGTTCTGCGGGTACAAGCGTGACGCTGGAAGCGATAAAGATCAAAAAGTTGACTCCGCTTCAGAAGACCCTGGCTTCGATCTTCGGGTGATCAATATGGGGTCTAGTACTTGGGCTCTTATACAAAGTCTTATTCCTATCCAGATAAGGCTGAGAGTTGTATTCTCTATGTGGCCGGGAGATTTTGCCCATGAATGAAGCGAAATCGTTGAGCGATTGGATCAAAAAGTCCATCTCGGTATTGCAAGATGCAATGTCCGCCAACCTTGAAAAAGAGATGAACCGAGCTATCGATGCATCGGTGTCAGCTCTGAGTAGCGGTGGTTATATCCTGGTCTGCGGAAATGGTGGCTCCGCGGCTGACGCGTCTCACATTGTCGGCGAACTCGTCGGCCGCTTTATGCTTGAGAGGCGCCCCTATCGAGCAATTTGTCTTGCATCGAACTCTTCTGTTTTGACAGCATGGTCGAATGACTATGATTTCGATACCGTTTTTTCTAGGCAGGTAGAAGCATACGCAGACGGTAACTCGGTCCTTATCGGTCTTTCAACGTCCGGAAATTCAACCAATGTTTGTAGGGCTTTCGAGGTGGCTAGGGAGAAAGGAATGACCACAATTGGCTTCACCGGGGAAGGTGGAGGAAAATTGAAAAATCATTCCGATGTGCTTCTGGCTGCTCCAACCCCAAGCACGCCGTTGATCCAGCAGGTTCATATTTGCCTCTACCACCACTACTGTGCCGAACTGGAACGTAGGCTGACAGCGGCGGGGCTATAATGCAGGTGTCAACGAGCGAGGAAACCCTTTGCCCGCGTCAGGCAGTTGTTCTAGTTGGCGGCAAAGGCACCCGCCTTGGAAGTGTCACACGCGCTATACCTAAACCCATGGTGCCGGTTGCCGAACGACCGTTTCTTGACTGGTTATTGGAGGAAGTATGTCGGTACCCTCTTGGTGAAATCATCCTCCTTGCAGGTCATCTAGGGGAGCAGATCTTTGAAGCATATGACGGTAAAATAATCGGTGATGCGCTGGTTAAGGTGGTGATCGAACCGGAGTCACGGGGGACCGGAGGTGCCCTTACCAACATCGTCGAGCAGCTCGATGAAGTGTTTTTCTTAATGAACGGGGACACATTTTTCCCGATCAATCTGTGTGATCTCGCTTTGAACATAGGCGAGAATATTTGCCAGATTGCTTTGGCGACCCAATATCGCGGGAGGCGATATGGTGGCGTAGACCTCTCTCCTAAAGGTAAGGTGAAGCGCTTTATCGATCTGAACAATTCAGAAGAAGGCCTTATCAACGGCGGAATTTATTGTCTGCGAAAGTCGGTACTGGAATACTTTGAAGGTGATTTCGTCAGCCTGGAGAGCGAAGTCTTTCCGAAGCTTTGCAAAATGTCGAGGTTGAGCGGAAAGGCCTATTCAGCTCCCTTTATCGATATTGGCATCCCTGAGGATCTTGAGGCGGCGCAGACATTTGTTCCGAAACTGACAAGTCGCCCCGCGGCCTTTCTGGATCGAGATGGCGTTTTGATCGTGGATAGCGGCTATCCACATAATCCAGATGAAGTGATATGGATCGACGGTGCGAAGGCCTTCGTCAAGGATCTGAATGATAAAGGATACTTCGTTTTTGTCGTGACCAACCAAGCGGGAGTTGGCCATGGTATGTATGAAGAAGAGCAAATCATGGCCCTGCATCGCTGGATGACCGAGGAGTTGAAGCTCGTTGGCGCTCACATCGATAAATTTTCCTATTGCCCGCACCATCCTGAGGCGCGTGTAAAAGAGTACAGGCTGGAATGTCGGCGGAGGAAGCCCAACCCGGGGATGATTGAGGATCTTCTCTCCGCATATCCGGTAGATAGGGAGAGGTCCTTTCTCATCGGGGACAAGGAAACGGATCTTCACGCAGCTGCAGCGGCCAGCATTCGGAGCTACCATTTTAAAGGCGGGGACCTCAGGCTCTTCGGCAGAGAAGCGCAGCTGATTGAAGGATAAGACACTTTATTCTAGCATTTACCGCTTGATTTTCGTCTCCTCGGCTACAACTCTCCGGGACCGGGCCGAGGACTGTCTGATTTGGCCGGGAGTTTTTTGTTTTGCTTTTTTTCGTTCTAGGGCTTCCAGGTCAGCACACAAACTGGTGCACTGAGGTCCTCAGGAGCATCCTTGAGCGTGAAGGCAGAGCGACAAATATTGTCCATATCGACAATATTCAGTCTCTTGCTGTCGAGCTCACAAAATCCGAGTCCGATAATACGGTTGTGCTGATGCACCGTCTGGACCGAGCGCTGCTTGAAACGTTGAGTGAAGTTCGAAAGACTGTATTGCTTGTGTCTTCGAATCCCCTGCGTGGCTTCTTTCATTTTCGACATTTTGCGGATTTTTCAGACTTGGAAGCGGCACGCCATGTGATGAGCTCATGCGCTTCAATTATCTCTCTAATCCAGCAAGGCGTCGGGAATTTCATTGATACAGAGAATTTTCTTAGGACACCCGAGATTGGAATCCGACAAATAGCCAACGCGTTTGGGAAAAACCTCGGCGATGCGGATATAGCCGAGATCTATGCGCACACAAAAGGGCTTTTGCAGAGCGCGTATGATGACAGCGATGGTGGCGGGTTCCCTCTCCAGCTTCTCAAGGATCAGACTAAGAAAGACTTTGTCCAAGCGATGGAGTTTTCGGTTATACAATATGATCGTGCGCTGAAGTCAGGTTCACTCGATCGAATTGCGGTGGTGCGAGATTTTTTTGTAACTGGAGATGCTCCTCACCGGCCTGTTGTAGAGCCAATTGACGTGACTGGGCTGGCGCGATGCCTCTTCTTCGGACCCTACGTCAATTTGCCTGTCGGTTCCTGGGCCATGAATCTCGCCCTTTCCTTTTCGGAGGGGTGTGTTGGGGTGCCATTCAAAATCGAGATCACGGCAGAAGCAGATCAGCATGTCGAGCATTTGGGTACGTTGACCGTTCAGATTAGCACCGCTGGACGCCATGATTTCGGCATGAATTTCGACACCACAAATCCAAAAGCTACGATTGAGGTGAGAATCTTCAACGAGAAAGCAGTGTTCGATGGTCACCTGTCGTTGGGGTTTGCCGACTTCAAACGCCGCAACAGGGTACATGTCTGACGGCCGGATCTTGGAACGCTTGTAGGTTATCCGTTGATGAAAAAGAAGGTTGTTCTCGATCTCACAAGGCTTTCCAATAGGAAGAGCCATGCGACCCCGACAGGCATTGACCGGGTTGAATTCGCTTATCTAAAGCACTTTCTTGAATGCGATTTGGTCGACTTAACATTTGTAGTCGCACGAGGGGCGTCAATTAGGTTCTATTCACGGAAATTCGGCGAGAAAATTGCTGATTTCATTACAGACGCCTGGAGCTCCGAGGAAAAGAAAGACGAGAGGGTGTCTGAGGCGTTTCAGAAGGTGGTTGGCTTTCTCGAAGGCGAGCCGGTCACTGCTTTGGGGGCGCATGGCAAGTCATTTCTTGAGCGTAGCTCTTGGCTCAACGAGATCCGGAATGAATTTTGTCTTCTTCTCAGTGATCGTATCGGTCCAGTAAATGATGGTGTCTATATAAATGTTGGGCATACAAATCTTCATTCCAATGCACTTACAGAATGGTTGAAACAGGCAGGAATTGTGTCCTGCATGATGGTATATGACCTGATACCGATAGACTTTCCTGAGTATAATATGCCTGGGCAGGACCTAATACATGAAAAACGTATGAGGTGCGTTTCTGAGTACGCTACGCATGTCATAGCAATTTCCTGCTATACACAAGAATGCATCGAATCCTTTTTTCGGAAAAATGGGTTAAGGGTTCCGGAAACTTCAGTGATTTGGATTGGTCTTGAGGAGGCGATCTCGTTGGCCACGACGGATGACAAATATTCGTATTTGGACTCCTCTTCGAGCTATTTTGTCATTCTGGGTACGCTGGAGCCGCGCAAGAATCATCTCCTTATTTTGAACCTTTGGCGCTCGCTTTGTGAAGAATTTGGGACTGCCGCGCCAAAGCTGGTTGTAGTGGGGCGCCGGGGTTGGGAAAATGGAAGCATCATCGCAATGCTGGATCGATGTCGTCAGATCGAGGATGTGGTGATTGAAGCACCTGGTCTGTCCGACCAGGAAGTCTCTGGCTTGTTAAAACACTGCTGCGGTGTCCTCGTACCCTCTTTTGTTGAGGGTTTCAGTTACCCGGTCGTTGAGGCAATAGCTAAAGGTGTTCCCGTTCTGGCGTCGGATATTGCCGTCCACAAGGAAGTGTCTGCAGGTCGTGCGACTTTATTGGATCCGCTGGATGGGCGAGCCTGGAAAATGGAGGTCTTGGCTTTGTGGAAGAATAAAGAGGAAAATAGAATAGCGGCATCAGTAGTGACGCCTCATCCTTTTCTTGACGAGAGGATGAAATGGTTCAGGCATTTCGAAGAAGTTCAAAGAATATTGGAATTGTAATTTATTCGATAACATACTTGTTTGTTAATAGTTGTAACTGACGCTTTGATTGTTACCTTTTTGATGAGATATTCGGATAAATGGATAGGCTGCGACGATTCCCTGCCGAAGAAAGTTCCAAAGCCTACAGGCAGTATAGTCACTGGGAGGAAATTGGATGAAAGGGTCATCTAAGTGGGGGGAACAGGCAGGAGCCACTGCGCTGGTATGCGGTGGCGGCGGTTTCATCGGTAACCATGCCGTTACCTACCTCAAGAAGCTGGGGTTCAGAGTAAGAGTTGCGGACATAAAGAGGCCAGAATTCTCCGAGAGCTTGGCCGACGAATTTTCTCTTGTTGATCTCAGAAGCCCTTCCGCTACAGAAACGCTTTTTTCTGACTGTCAGTATGATCTGGTACTTCAACTTGCGGCAAATATGGGGGGGGCCGATTTTATTTTCACCGGTGCCCAAGACTTCGAGATTATGAATGACTCGGCGCTGATCAACATTAATGTCAGCAATGCTGCAGTTCGCCATCCGCCAGGGTGTCTTTTCTACTCGTCTTCTGCCTGTGTCTATCCAGAGCACAATCAGATGGATCCAGACAACCCGAACTGTGCAGAGTCGAGCGCTTATCCGGCGGCACCAGATAGTGAATATGGATGGGAAAAGATATTCTCCGAGCGACTTTACTTGGCTGCCGCGCGGAATCATGGGTTGAACGCCAGGATAGCCCGCTTTCACAATATTTTCGGACCAGAGGGCACTTGGCGCGGTGGACGTGAGAAGGCCCCTGCTGCCATTTGCCGTAAGGTGGCTTCAGCCGAAGATGGCGGAAATATCGAAATTTATGGCGATGGGCTTCAGACGAGATCTTTCCTATACATCGATGAGTGTCTCAATGGCATTCGGCTGCTTTGTGAAAATGATATCAATGAGCCGATAAATATTGGCTCGGACGAAATGGTGACGATCCGACAGATGGCGGAAATCGTCATTGGCCTTTCAGGAAAGTCTCTTGCAATCAAATCAATTGATGGACCTCTCGGAGTGCGGGGTCGTAACTCTGATAATCGGCTTATCCATCAAAGGACGAGCTGGCGTCCCTCCCAAGCTTTACACATCGGGTTGGCAAGCACTTATAGCTGGATTGCCGATCAGGTAGTAGCCGCCGCATCCTCAAATTTGATTTCAGGTGAGGGTGGGGCATGAAATCCATTGCGTTTGTAACAACAACTATCAATGTTCCCATTTTTCTTTCAGACTATGTAAAGCTTGCTTCTAAGTATCCCGAAGGTTCTGTAAGCTTTATAATCGTAGGAGATAATAAAACTCCCGAAAGCTGTGAGGATTTCTGCCATTCTCTTGGGCACGAGTATTCAGTAGAGGTTCACTATCTCAGCCCGGAGAGGCAACGGGATATGTTGCTATCTTTCCGGAGTTTGGGAGAGAGTATCCCTTGGAACTGCATACAGCGTCGGAATGTCGGCCTTTTACTTGCCTATGGACTAGGGTGTGACATCATTCTGACCTTGGATGACGACAATTTTCTGACTGACGAATTGTTCTTCGAACGTTTCCAGATCTTGGGAGATGAAGGGATCTACCCCACGCTTCGAAACCAAAACAGCTGGGTGAATGTTTGCAGCTGGCTTGATGAAGTGGAGGGCAAGCAGTTCTTTCATCGAGGTTTCCCAGTCGAACTTCGGAAAGACGAATACAACAATCAGAAAAGCTACAACGAGGGTTGTTTGCCAATGGTTTTGGCGGGTCTTTGGACTGGTGAGCCAGATATCGACGCGGCAACCCGTCTATCGTTAGCTCCGACTGTTAAGACCTACTCCGGTCCGGACTATTTTGTCTTGGGCAAGCGGATGTGGTCTCCTTTCAATTCCCAGAATACGGGCCTTCTGCGGTCTGTTTTGCCAGCTTATTTTCTATCTCCCTCGATCGGGCGCTATGATGACATCTGGGCAAGCTATGTTGCGCTTTTCGCGATTCAGAATATTTCTGGTACCGTTGCATTCGGTCGCCCGGTCGCTGTTCAAAACCGGAATGAGCACAATGTTTTCCGTGACCTGGACATGGAGCTTTTCGGCATGCGGAATACCGAAACTCTTCATGACTGGCTGAACGGTGTGCCGGATACGGGCAAAGATACGAGGGGCTGGGCAGAGGTAGCCATCGATTTCATTGAAAAGGCACTCGATGACTGCACCCTGGTCGAGGGTGACTTGGACAAGTTCAAGTCATTTTGCCAAGGCTACCGGACTTGGTTCTCGGCGATTGATAAGATGGATTCCGACGGTTCTCAAAGATGGAAAGACTGGTTGAATGGATAGCACTACCTCGGAGCGCAAACCGCGTCTGGCGTTCGTCGGGAACCATGGGGAACTATGCGGTGCATCAAGCTATATGGACGCGATTGCAAGCGGGTTCAGTAAGTACTTTGATTCCGAGATTTTTGACATCAAGTCAGCCGCACTTCTGTGTAATCCGAATGTTCCGGAAGATGTGGCCGACGCCTACCTTGAAGAATTGTGCAAGAAGATTGCCGAATTCGATTTTGTGAGTCTGCAAATTGAGTGGGGGGTCTACGGCGCGCGTCCGACGCAAATTGCAAAAAGACTTGCACGTCTCATTTCTGCATCGCCGAACATTCTTCTTACGTTTCATTCATTGCGGTTTGATTCAGAAGACTGGAGGGAGGCTTACGATATTGTGCGTACCGCCCTTATGGAACGTGTTGATCACGCCCCGTTTTGGATCCATGTTCATCTTCCACGTGATGTCGATTACGTAAAAGCAAATTGGGGCTTTGATAACGTTTCTTTCTATCCGGCGGTCTTTCTTACGCTTGATCGGGTTGCTGATATTGAATCTCGTGCGGACGTCGCGATTTGGAAGAGGAGCCTTGGCTTTTCAGAACAGGATACTGTTGTTTCTCGATTTGGGTTCTTTGGGGGGCATAAAGATCAGCTGGTCGGGCTGAGGGCGCTGAAGCACCTTCCTCCTGAATACAAGTTTGTTTTCATGGGTGGTCAGCATCCAGCGAGTATCCAGCGATTCAAGATGAGCACAGACATCAAGGAAGCGTTGGAGTTTCTTGAGGGTGAGGACCAATTGGCGCAGGAGCGCGGCGATCCCCCTCTCTCCAACAGGGTGAGATTTTGTGGCCATCCAACCGACTATGAACTCTATAACGGTATGTGCTGTAGTGACTTCGTCATCGTAACTCACCAGGAATCGGGGCAGAGTTCTACCGGTATCGGGTCTATTGCGCTGCAGTTCAGCAAGAAAATTGTCGCGACCTACAACCATTCACATATGGACTACGACCAGTTCTATCCGAGCTGCTTCGAGTTTTATGATGTCGGCAACTATCAGGAACTAGCCTTCCGCATACTTAACTTCAGAGAAGATCGCGTCCAAAATCTCAAGAAACACGCTGATATGTGGAGCGTTGACGGATTGGAGGATTTTTATTTTAAGGTCTTTAATGAAACAAACAACGAGGCGTATTCCAATTCGAAATACTACCTGCGTAAGTATAGAGGTCTCAATTTTGCAGAGTTTCCGATCAAGGCCGTTCACAGCTTGATGCCGGCTTTGAGCGCTGCGAGCGAAGGCGGTTCGCCTTCCACTTTCGAAAGTTTTTCGAGTGATGGTGAAGACGGAAAGGCGCCGGAGGTCAGCGTCTTCTACAATAAAGTGCTTGGAAACTCGGACCCCGGTTTGTCGTTGCTTGTGTCTAGAGAGCCGAAACCCGGCACGGGTATGTATTGGTGTCTTCGATTCTACAACGTCTTGGGCCAAGCCGAGTGTTCGGATCCACGCAACGTGTCGGTGCGCATCATTTTGCGATCAGATCGCGTCATGTGTTTCTCTGGTGCCAAGATTCGACTCTCGGATGGAAAAAGAGCGGCGGACATGGCACTTACAAGCTTATGCCCGGAGTGGTCGATTTTGTCTGTTTCGTTTGCGATAGGGACAAATCAAGACGGTCTGGTTTTTGATTTGGTTCTTGCGGAAGGCCTTGATGGGGAAATCGAACCAATAGGGCGCATTAGTATTGGAGACATTATTGTTGAGGTGAAATAGTAAAATATTTTCTAAATATCAATATATTACATAACTCAGCGCTTTGGGATCTGGTTTTCGATTCGCATTTTTAACCTACTTTCATTTTTAGTGTTGTTGTGAACAGATCTTTTATTGGATCGTGGACATGACGGTCAGGAGTAGACATGCTTTTTGTAAACGGGCTAAAGAGATCTGGAAATCACGTTGTAATCGGTTGGATCTGCGAGAATTTTCATCTTGATCATGAGAATTGGATAAATAGTCGTAATCAACATTACCATTACAATGTAAGAAATGTTAAGAAGAAGCCTTATATTAAAGGAGTATTATATTCATATGAAGATTTAGATTACGATCAGTTTTGTCAATATTTACCTTCGGTTGCCATCACTATTGCGATTCGGCGGTCGGTTTCCAATATGGTTGCTTCCCGCATTGTTGCGTTTCAGGGGAATCCTCAAATCGAAAGACCACCATTCTCGGATTACGAGGATGAAATCAGCGCAGATCAGTGCTCAGGTAAGTTTATTGGTGCCGAAGCAGATCTAATACATAGGTTTTACTCTTCCCTGATGCAGTACGATTTGGTTATCGAGTTTGATAGATTTATAGAAAGTTCCACATATCGTCTCGAGCTCAAGCGGCGGATCAATGCTCTGCTCCTTCCCGCTTATCCCTTCAGGGTTTTTTTATCTTGGCTGACCATAAACTCTGAATTGACGAGTGCGCTGAACAAAGTTTCGGATATCGGTTTCGGTAGTTCTTTCTTGAGGCGTGGGGAAAGAGAAACTGCAGTACAGAACTATGCTAAACGGGTTGATTTATTAAGCCGTGACCAGCGCCAGTTGCACGATCGGATAGTCCTGAGATTGGGTGAGATAGGAATGCCTAAAAACTTTCAGAAAAATTGATTCTCAGTTTCAAGGGTCAAGACCAGAAACCCGAATGGTCGCATGAACGTCGGACCAGAAATGGGGTGAGCTCCAAACAACAAGACTGCTTAAGTCGCAACTGGATGAATGATCAGTGGCAGGTCAAAGTGTCTATTGTTTCCTCGAGCCGAACTGCATTTGACTTCAAAAATTTAACGAGTTTTCGATATTTAGCCAGCATAAGGATATCAATACTTTCGGCAAAATTGAGATCTAGGGCCGGTGTTTCCAGTTGTGTTTGGTCCGTAAGTTGCAAATTTTTTGTGGGGGTAGATTGGCTCAGATTAACGCGGCCGATAACATCTTCCCATCGGTAAGAAAGAGATCGATTGTGGCAGTAAGAACTCGCCTTCGTGTAAGCGATTTCATCATTCAAAAGGTGCCTTATCTTCTTACTCAAGATGTTGAAGTCTAGGGGCGGGAATAATAGTTTTTCGCAGCCTAAGACCTCAGGAATGCTGGTTGCATTTGCTGCTAGTACTGGGACACCTAGCTGCATCGCCTCGAGTACGGGCAGGCCGAAACCCTCGGATACGGAAGGGAAGACGAACAGTCGGCTCTCCAGATAGTATTTGATAACTTGATCGTCCGTTGCGTTTTCTACAAAGAGGAAGTCGATGCCGCGCACGAGGCCGAGAGACGTTGCAAGTCTAGCTAGGTTTTCCCGATACTTTCTTTTTGACCGGCCAACCAACCTCAGTGTAAGCGTGGTTCGACAATCTTCTGGTATGGCTGCGAATGCGCGAATCAGCGTCTCTATGTTTTTTCTTGGCTCAATCGATCCAACGTATAAAATAGCTCTGCCATGAGACCTTGTGCGAGGCTCACCAATGTCAAAAAATCTCTCGCGTCCGCCGGCATGGATTATTATGAGCTTTTCCCGATGGCTGGGAAAACGTTCACAGAACTGAGCGCCGACGAATTCGGATATTGTCATTATTCGATCCGAACCAAGAAGCAACTCTAATTTTTCATGGTACCAGTGCAGAGCGCGCCGTGTTCGCAAGTAGCGGTTATTCTCCATGAGAGGAATCAGATCATAAAGGATGCAAAAATGTTCCGCATGCCAGTATAGCTTTCTGTACCCCGATGAAACATCCTCATGCAGTCCTTGAAATAAAGACATGGAGAAGACGATGCTGGGTCGAATTCTGGCTACGGCAACTTCGAATAATATTTCGTTCAGTTTTCTTGAAGACTGTGAGAAGGCGCGGGAGTACGAATTCCTAGAGAAAGAGCGCAATACGATAGGGGTGATTTGAAGCGACAGTGCTCGGAGCTCTTCAGCCTGAGCTTGTGAGCGTCCATCCGCGTATTCTTCCATTGTGACAAAGCACCGGATATCGGGATAGTGCTTACAGAATGCCCTCAGGAAGTTTCGAGAGTATTGACCAATTCCTCGTTCCCAGCTCTGTCCCTGAACTGAACGAAAATCAAATATACATCGTTGATGCATGTGTCTCACTTCTCAAACGAGCTAGTACAGCATCCCATGCCTATAACTAATTTCATTTAACTACAATCGCTCAAGTATGAAAACAGACTAGCGTTTTGTGTAATTTCTAAATGAAATAAAAATGATCCATTGATAAGTAATCTAAATTTATTTCTGCTAAGCGTAGGTAATTTTCTCCGAAGTGAACTTCGACGCCATTTTCGTTTTCAGATAAATAAATATTGTCCAATAATATTCCGGAAATTTGGATAAGTATTGAGTCAATACCGATCTCGAAATCGCTAATCACATCTATACTGCCACTAACATCAAAGTGAAAAGTGTCGGCGCCTGCCCCACCTTCGAGTGTATTTTGTCCGCCTCGGCCACTAAGGAAATCATTTCCTTCTTGTCCGTGGAGGTCATCATTTCCAGCAGCGCCAGTGATCGCGTCATTGCCATCCAGGGCCCAAATCGACCTCGCGTTGTCGTCCAAGACAATTACGTCATTGTAGTAAGATCCAACGACACCTTCTATACTGAAATACTGGTCTCCAGCTGCATATCCAGTGTTCATATTACCATTGGAGATATTTACGGTAAGTTCGGCGGTTGCGTCGCTATAGTTGGCGAAATCAAACCCATACCCGCCATCCAGAACGTCCGACCCGGGTCCGCCCATCAGATGGTCATTTCCTTCTTGGCCATGCAGATCGTCATTTCCTGCCTTGCCAATCAAGGTGTCATTCCCATCGAGCGCCCAAATAGATCCAGATTGTGCACTAAGCGATAGGGTGTCTGAAAAAAATGAGCCCACGATGCCTTCAATGCCATAGAAGCTGTCGCCGAGAGCATCACCGGAGTTGGTGCCAAAACCGCTCAGGTATACAGACACCCCGTCAAGAGCCGTATCGTAGTGCGCAAAGTCATACCCGCTACCGCCGTCAATAATGTCTGCTCCTACGCCGCCGCTTATATGATCATTCCCCGCCTGTCCATGAAGGTCGTCATCCAGCGCACCGCCGAAAAGGTAGTCATTGCCTTGCATGGACCAGACCGAACGCGCAAAATCATTGAGCCTTAGTACGTCGTCATTTGAGGATCCGACGATACCTTCGATGCCTACGAAGGAATCCCCTTCGGCGTCACCGGTGTTCAACAAGGCGTTTCTCATGTTGACTGTAACGCTGCTAGATGCGCTGTCATAGATAACGAAGTCGAAACCATCTCCGCCGACCAGCTCATCTTCGCCTTTGCCACCCATCAGATGATCGTTGCCGCCGCCGCCATTTAGGGAATCATTACCGCTCCCGCCGCTTAGTTTATTGTTCCAGTCATTCCCTAACAGCACGTCATCCCCACTGCCCCCAACCGCATTTTCGATTTCCGATCCGCGGGCGATGACCAAATTGCCGGTGTAGCCGCGTACGCTGGAGATGGCTTCTTCGCGCAGGTCGATGGTCTGGTTGGCGGACGAATTGCTGAAGTCGAACGTGTCGTATCCACCATCGTCGACGATTGTATAGGTAATGTAGGTATTAGCGCCACTGATCTGCGCCATCAGGTCGCCGGAATTGGCGTTGTCGCCATAGGTGGTGTTGCCGGTCCGGGTATTGCCCACCGTGCCATAGAGATTGCGGATCGCGATGATGTCGGCGACCTGAGGCGTGATGGCATAGACCTGGCTGGCATTGACGTAGGTGTTTTCGCTCTGGCTGAAGTAGGACATGATCGACGCCTGCCAGGAGTCGTTCTCGTAGTGATTGTCGACGCCATATGTAGCAGAGCCGTTGTAGTTTCCACCGTGGCCGAGCCCGAGCGCGTGGCCAATCTCATGGATGTAGGTCTGGAACGAATAGGTATTCAGACCGGTCCCGTAGTAGTCGACCCAGCCGGTCCCCACATTTACGTAGGAGTATGTAATGTTCGAGCCGCTGACGGACGACCAGCTGTATGCGCTGTTGGTGTCACCATCGCCGAATTCCATCTGGGCGCTGCCACTGGTGAACGAGAAATTCAGGCCCGTCGCATCCGACCAGAGCGCAAGAGCATTTTGGGCCAGGAGCTGATCTGGCGCTCGCAAACCCGCGATATTCACTGAGATTGTGCCGCCGACCGAAACGTTGAAGGCACGCTGTGAGCCGCCGTCGTATTGCCAGAAGCCATTGGTGAGCTGGTTTGCAATCTGATCGTTCGAATAGACGGTAGGCATGAATGTATTGATATCCAGAGTGTAGGTGCCAGCAAGGGAATCGGCGTAAGAGCCTGCGCTCAGATAATAGGTGCCACCTGTGCTTGCAGTAAACCGTAGGGCGGAATTGTATCCAGTGCCCCCATCGTCGTCATAGGCGATCTGATTTCCGGCTGAATCGTACAGTCTCAAGTAGGCGTCTGCCAAAGGCGAGGCACCTGTTCCGGCCAATCCAATGCTGTAGCTTTGTCCGCCAGAAAGCGTGACTGCAACCCAGTCGCGATCACCTACGGTCAGGGATCCGGCAAAGGTGTCACCAACATCCAAGGAATAAGAGGTTGAAATACTGGCAGCTGCATCATCGCTTTCTACACGTGTCGCACTTACGACGAGTCCACCCTCCGAAGGCGACTTGCGTTCTTCACAAGCAAAGCCGGAAACCGTAGGCGTTTTCGGCTCGATCCCGAGCGACTGGCAAAGCTGACACATTTTTCTTTATTCCGCTTTTTCTGCCCCCTTAAAATGCCCCGACTGCATTGCTCAACGGTTAACGCCGATTAACAGATCTTCGAAATGCATTTTATTGAACGAGAGGCAAGAAAGCCGAATATTTCCGCCAGATTACAATCGGATCCTCGAAGGAGCCAAATCGTCACTCGTGTCCGATGGTCTGAAAAAGGCAAAATCGAACACCAGGTCAAGTTGCGATCCCGAGCGGAAGCTGTCACAGAGAAACATGAACAGCAACCAACGGGGTGTAGTGCATCGTAGGCCCGCCCTCACGTGAAGTGGTCCCAGAAATCCGGGCAGGTTGCTAAGGTGTATCCCATTGATTTGAAGGGATACGAGAATGGCGAAACGCCGGAATTTTTCGGACGCGTTTAAAGCGAAGGTCGCGCTTGAGGCTTTGCGCGGTGACAAGACAATCCAGGAGATCGCAGCCAAGTATCAGGTACACCCGAACCAGGTGAGCACGTGGAAACGTCAGGCTGTCGAGGGCATGGCGGATGTGTTCGCCCGTGGGGGCAAATCCGAGGGACCGACGGAAGCGGAAGTGAAGGAACTGCACGCCAAGATCGGGAGGCTGAGCGTCGAGAACGATTTTTTAGCTCAAGGGCTCAAGAAGTGAGCCCCGCCAAGAAGAAAGCAATGATCCGTCGGGATCATCCGGATCTGAGCGTCAGTCAGCAATGTAATTTGGTGAAGCTGAGCCGGTCGGCGTTCCACTACATGCCAGTCGGGGTCAGCGCGGCAACGCTGGAGTTGATGAAGGCCATCGACCGAGCGTTCACCAAATATCCGTTCTTCGGAAGCCGGCAGATCACTGCCTATTTGCGCCGGGACGGTATCGTAGTCGGCCGCCATCGGGTTCGCCGTCTGATGGCGAAGATGGGGCTGGAAGCGATCTACAAACGGCCGAGAACCAGCCAGCCGCATCCGCAGCACAAGGTTTATCCCTATCTGCTGCGGGGCATGACGATCAATCGGCCGAACCAGGTCTGGTGTTCGGACATCACGTTCATTCCCGTAAAACACGGTTTTCTGTATCTGGTTGCGATTATGGATTGGGCGACACGGAAAGTGCTGTGCTGGCGGCTGTCTAACACGATGCACGCCGACTTCTGCGTTGAAGCCTTGAACGAGGCCATCGCCCGGTTCGGACCGCCGGAGATCATGAACACCGATCAGGGATCACAGTTCACCGGGTCGGCTTGGATCACGACGCTGTCCGAGGCAGGCGTGCGCATCTCAATGGATGGGCGTGGCCGCTATCTGGACAACATTTTTTATCGAACGGCTGTGGCGGAGCCTGAAGCAGGAGGCGATCTATCTGGAAGACCTGACCGACGGCTTCAAGGCACATCGCGTCATCCGGCACTGGATGAAATTTTACAATACCGAACGCCCCCATTCAGCCCTTGAGAATAAAACCCCGAGGGAGGCATACTGGGCTGACAGGAACCTGAAATTGGCGGCATGAAAACCAACCCGGATACACCTTAAATCGGCCGCTGATCTGTCCGGAAAACCGGGACCACTTCATCCAGATAGTCGCGAGTGTCCTTATTATCTGGTTTTTTATTGTTTGGTCTTGATGAGTTGATCTTATAGGTGCCGCTCTGGGGCGGCACCCCCTGCTTGGCTGGATCGGCAGGAGGGGCCGCTTTGGTCGAGTTGATTGCTCCGGGCGTCGACAAGCCGTTGGGCCGATCCGAAGCCAGTCCTTTCTCGCGGTGGATGATGTAACCGTGGGAACAGTCCCCGCAGTCGGGACGGATGTTTTCCACGCGGGTCAGCCATCCGGCAGCGATGAGGTTCTTGACGGCGGTTTGTACGGTGGAGCGGGCCCATTCGAGTTCCTGGGCCATCCTGGCTTGTGATCGGACAGTGTGCCCGTTCCGGTCTGCGTTGCGAGCGAGCATGCACAGCACATGAATATCCCGTGGTTTCAGATCGCGGTCGGTAATGGCACCAGCAGGGACCATGCAGAATTGCGGCTTCTTCGATGGTGAAGGCATGACGTCTCCCTCCGCCGTCCGGGCATGCATGACCATCCGCGCGCCAAAGGGCGTCGGAAGATGTATCAACCGGACGGGACTTCAATGATCGTTGAGGAAAGCGGCTACGCGATAACAGGCTGCTTGCTGAAAGGGCTCGGGACCAATCGCAGGGATGGAGTACAAACAAAAATGCCCCGGCGCTTAGGCCGAGGCGTACGAATCCCGAATACAGAAAAACTACCAACTACTTGACAGGTGATGCAAGCGCCTGGAGCGCTATAAGACCCGTTTTCGACGGGTATTGCGAGACTTTCCAACAGGCTCTGCGTCCAGCAAAGTGAACAGATCCGTTGGAAACGTCAGTTCTATCTTTTGAAGCTCCTGCCGGCGGAATTCCAGAGATCCGCCGTCGCCATATTCCGGGCGATCAACCGAGTGGCCCATCAGTTTGCATCTAAGGCCGTAATCAAGCCCAGCCTCCAGCATGCGTTTTTCAAAAGTGTGGCGTAGCGAATAGATCCGGTGGGCATCTGTCGGAAACAGGCCCTTTTTCCGGAAGTGCTGCATCAGCACCGAGGATAGATTTGTTTCCTTGTCCCGATAGCGCGGGAACCCTTTTGGAGCTCGCTTCATGGCTTCCAGGCTGACGCCGATCAAGGGAATGCGGCGGACGCTTGCATCCGTCTTCACTGCCCGGTTTGGTGAGAAGTCGATGAGAATATGCGGAACCGGTGTGTCCAGTTGGATCCGGTCGGCGGTGATGTTGCAGAGTTCCGATGGTCGGCATCCGGTCTCGATCAGGGCAAGAAGAATAAGAGCCGCGTCTCTGTTGAGGTTGGCGAGTGTGTCCGCCACAAGGATCTTGTCCTGGATCCATGCTGGATCGAACGGGGGAATTTCCTTCTGATCGATCTTCCGTTCCTTGAAGTTGAGAATACGAAAGGGGTTGTCCCGGTTCTCTTCGCCGATGCGAACGAAATACTCCCGATAGAGCCGTCGCATGTTGCCAAGGTCACGTCTGGCCGTGCTCGCCGACATGGCGCGGCCCTTTTTCCCGGTAACGCGGTCCTGCCACCATTTGTGATAGCGGATGGCATCCTCGCGGGAGATGTCTTCCATGGGCTTGTCGCTGACCACCTTGATGAAATTGGCGACCGCGCGTTGCTTCACCTTCGTATAGTGCTTGATCTGGGTGGGGCTCTTGCCCTTCAACTCCAGCGGGGCGATCTGCGTCAGGAACACATCGAGCGCCTCCGAGACCGGGGTCTTTGGGATTGGAACAGTCCCGAGCACCGCCTCTGCGTCAACCTTGAGCTGCTGGCCTGTCTTGCCCTCCAGGGACAAGACCCGTCTCACGACCTCTTCGAGCGGTGCCTCCTTGAGAAGATAATCCATATGCTTCCAGGCAAACCCCAAGGCGAGGGCGCGTTTTTGCGCCGCCTCGTATCTCAGGCGCCCTGCATTCGGGGCGCTTTCTCCTTGTGCCAGGAGCGATGCCCAATGATGGTCGTCCGCTTCCTCGACCGCATCGCGGCGAATCCGGGCGGTTTCCAGGGAGTCAGTATTCAAGGGAACCTGCACGACGTCCCTCGGGTCGAGGTGTTTAACCCGGTTCGGAACCCGGCGCCGGTAGTGCCAGCGGCCACCGCGCCGGTAGAGATACCGGTCCGCGTCGCGCATCCATCCTCACTAAATGTGGGACAAATTGTGGGACAATTTCTGCGATTTGGCAAATAAAAAACCGGCGCGAAGCCGGTTTCTTCAAATTTCTCAATGCTTAAGCTGAGAAGTGGATGGTGCCGGCAGCAGGATTCGAACCCGCGACCCCCTGATTACAAATCAGATGCTCTACCAGCTGAGCTATACCGGCAACGAGAAAGGCTTCTAGCAGAGTTTTTTTAAAAGGTCCCTAGTTTTTCGCATCGGGTAGGGTGCGGCAGGTGGGAAAGCCCGGCCTACGTGGCGAAACTGCCGGAAATCCGGGCTTTTGCGAGGGTACTGCAAGCCCCCGGCTTTGTGGAAAAGCGCGGCGCTCGTGGTATGATGCGAAGTGGCCGGCCCGACGAATGAGCTTGAGACAGTAGAATATTGTGAATATAAAACTCAAGAAATGTACGCGTGCGTGATCCGCAGGTTCTCCGTTGGCCTGGCGTTGGGCGTTTTCGTGCGTGAATCTGATCAGGAGATGTTGTCAATGTTCGTTGCCATGAACCGTTTTCGCGTGAACAAGGGCAGGGAGGCCGATTTCGAAGCGGTCTGGAAGAACCGGGATTCGCAATTGAATGAAATGGCGGGTTTCAAAAGCTTTCATCTCTTGAAAGGGCCGGAAGCGGAGGATGGTACGACGGTTCTTTACGCGTCCCATACGATCTGGAACAGCAAGACCGATTTTCTCGCATGGACCAAGTCGGAACAGTTTCGCAATGCTCATAAGAACGCCGGGCAGAACAAGGACCTCTATGCCGGCCCGCCTCAATTCGAAGGCTTCGCCGCCGTTCTTTGATACATTTGCGCAGGTGGGGCCGATTTTGGGTCCGGTCCCGCTTCGCCTTGATTTGTTTTCAGATCTAACTGGAGGTGCGAATGGAAGATGGCGTTGAATGCATCCCTGTCCTTCCGTCTCTGGATCTCACGGAAACCAGAGATTTCTACGTGGGGCAGCTCGGCTTCGGAATTGTCTATGATGCGCCGACCCGGCTTATCGTACGCCGGGACACGATAGAGATCCATTTCTGGAAGACTGATCGCAAGGAGTTCTGCGAGAACGCGAGTTGCTACATCCGTGGCAGCGGCGTCGATGCCCTCTATGAAGAATTCTCCGCTGGCGAGGTCCCTGGCCTTTCGCCATTCGAAGTGCGACCGTGGGACATGAAGGAGTTCTACCTCCACGATCCGCACGGCAATCTTCTGACGTTTGCGCGTATTCCCTGATAGCAAATGGGCGCTACAGGGATCGTACCCTAGAGGCCCATCTTTTGCCGGGCCACATAAAGTGACAGGACAGCGGCATTGGAGACGTTGAGCGACCTGATCTCGCCGGGCATATCCAGACGGGCGAGGGCACCGCAGGCTTCGCGCACCCCCTGACGCACGCCTTTGCCTTCGGAGCCGAGGACGAGAACCGTCTTGTCTGTGAAGGCGGTTTCCTCGAGCGAGGCCGGGCCGTCACTGTCGAGGGCAATGCACTGGAAGCCGGCTTCCCCCATCTCACTCACGAAACGGGCCATGTTCTTCACGCGCACGTGCCGGATCATATCGAGGGCGCCTGAGGCGGATTTGGCCAAAACCGGCCCTTCCTCCGGAGCGTGGCGTTCGGTGGTAACGACAGCGTCGGCGGCCAGCGCCACCGCAGAGCGCAAAATCGCCCCGACATTATGAGGATCGGTCACCTGATCCAAGGCAAGCACCAGACGGGCGCCTTTCAACTCCTTTACGCCATAGGGGGGCAGGGGATCGGCTTCCAGGATCATGCCCTGGTGCACCGCGTCCTTGGTCACCATCTTGTCGAGAGCACGTGGCGTCATGGTCTCGACCGGAACGTCGATCGGCACCTCCCGTTCGGCGAGGCGGCGCTGCGCATTTTCAGTGGCGTAAAGTTTGAGCCGTTTCCGGGCCCTGTTGCGGAATGCCGCTTCTACGGTGTGAAGGCCATATAGAAGGATAGGACCTTCAGGCGGAAGGCCGGGACGGCGCGGGCGCATGTCTGGCCGGCGCTTTGCCGGGCCTGCCTGGCGGGAGCGGGGGCGGGGGCGGTTGGCTTTATCAGTCATGGGTCCAGATACTGTCAAAGCATCGACAACGGCAAGGCTGAATGTCATGCCACCCGAAATGCGCCCAATCTTTAGAATGCCACCTAGCGGTGCGTTTGAAGCGCAAGTCTTCGGAATCGGGGTCGGGCATCGTTGCGAGGGAGGTGGGAGGCCGCGGGCCCGCTACAATGTTCAAGCTGTTATGATATCGGCCGGTTTGGGCTTGAAAAATTCATCCACAAGCCGGTCTTTGCGAAAAACGATCGCCGTCTGAACAGGGGCGAAAATCCCAAAAGCCCTGCGAAACCCTGCGTTCGACCGGCTCGAGGGTGCGGCCGCGGACAAGGGGTTGCCAAAAAGAATGCGATTTTCTGATTTTCAGTGCCAAAACAGCGTTGACACCCAAGGCCGTCATCTGCATAACACGCGCCACGGGATTGCTCGTCCCCTTCGGACGGGCTCTTCGGTAAGCCATCCTGACCGCTTCGGCGTGAAGTAGGACGTGATGGAGGAGTGCCCGAGTGGCTAAAGGGGACGGACTGTAAATCCGTTGGCTAAGCCTACGTTGGTTCGAATCCAACCTCCTCCACCATCGTCTTTCTTTGTCCGGTGCGCGGGTGTAGCTCAATGGTAGAGCAGCAGCCTTCCAAGCTGATGACGAGGGTTCGATTCCCTTCACCCGCTCCATCATGGGTGCTGATCGGAGTGTCCGGAACGGAAGGTCCTTTCGCCCGGAAAATCCTGAAAGAATATACGGGAAGCAATTCGTCGCTTCGGTCCACGAACGCCGGAAAGCGTCCCGCCTCGAGCCTTTATCGATTGAAACGCGTATTGGACAGAGAGCGACGCGATGGCGAAGGAAAAATTTGAGCGTAACAAGCCGCACGTCAACATCGGCACGATTGGCCACGTTGACCACGGCAAGACGACTCTTACGGCTGCAATCACCATGACGCTGGCTGAAACCGGCGG
>NZ_JBLXGE010000023.1:0-28633 GCF_048381775.1 Desulfosediminicola sp.
GCCGATGGTACTGCATGGGAGACTGTGTGGGAGAGTAGGTCGCCGCCGATTCTTTATACAAAAGCCCCGATCAGATTTTTTCTGGTCGGGGCTTTTTGTTTTTTTATGCATCCTCTGTCCAGCAGCTGCCACCTATTACCGTCCTCTCCCACCCCCTGCAGCTGTTTTACAACAGTCACGCGGTAATGAAGCCACACACGTCTTGTCTGCTATTTTATGCAGCATTTTTTATCCAAGCATACTGGATATTACCACTTTTCTTTTGTAGTCCCCATTCAATATGGATCCATTTTCTTTTTCCGGAAATTGAACTCAAATCGTTTTGAGATCTTGTGAAAAGCATTACATGCCGTCCTTTTCATGAAGGTGGACATGGCATCTCACCTATGTTAATGACATCTTTAGTGGAAATTTCCGTCAGTAATTAGGAGGGCATAAATATAAATTCCTGGTAATCACCACATTGGCCTTCATTTCCTAGATTTTTACCATTATTTATTATCCTTTAGAATAGTTATGCTCACGGCGTCCCAGCTGGCAAAGGTACTTACCGCAATTCTTTGCATCCCTCTCCCAAAGAAAAAGTGGCGATTATTTGTAAGAAGGTTTTTTAGCCGATTTTACCTACTTGAAGAAATACACCGGAAATTTGAGCGATCACTTGGATATTCTCTTAATCTCCAAAATCCAAGGACATTCAATGAAAAAATCCAATGGTACAAGCTTTATTATTACAATGAGCTTTTCAGTCTATGCTCCGATAAAGTTCGGGTGAGGGACTATTTCGCTACTAAGTCATTAGCACAGTTTCAAGTACCGCTTCTAGGAGTCTGGGAGAGCTACGACCAAATTGACTGGCAAACACTTCCTGCCCAACTTGTCTTCAAGACAAATCATGCAGCTAACCAAATCTGGATTATCAGGAATAAAAACAGTTTCGACAGAAAGCGGTTCAGGAAAGAAGTCACCGAAGCACTTGAATGCCCGTTCGGAGAGAAAGGTGCCCAATTTCATTATGGCAAGATTAAGCCGCGTATATTGGCCGAAGAGTATCTAACGGATGATACAGGGCAGCTGTTAGACTATAAAGTCTACTGTTTTCAAGGAAAAGCATACTTTATTCAGGTTGATTTTGACCGATTTAGCAACCACACTTACGCGCTCTATGATCGAAACTGGGTCGATACCGGTTGCCGTACTACCTCAATGAATGTTTCCCGGCCTTCTGTTCTTGAAGAAGTCCTGAGCATAGCTAAAATCCTGAGTGCGGATTTTCCACATGTCAGAGTGGATTTCTTTATTGTTGGCGACAAAATCTACCTGGGCGAGATGACCTTTACCACCGGTTCAGGGTTCGACTCCTTTACACCTGAAAAATGGGACTTGATCATGGGGGAATGCTGGGACCTTGATAAAATCACTCCTGATTCCATACGGCAAAAACCTTGTCTCTGCCTCTTTGATTACGCCCCCAATCATTAACCGAAAGCTTCTAAGTGATTATACCTGACAGCATAATCGGAGTAGACCGTCCCAAAACTGATGCAGTAAATGATACACTGTTCTTTTTTCCCTAACACATTTTCTCACCTTTTCGACGAATCATTTAATATTATTAATTTCTCCAGGTGTTATCTCAGCATTTTTTAAATACAAAAAATTGCATGATTTTTTCTGAATAATCTATTACATACGCATATTGTTTCGAAATTTTATATATAGAGATTTGATCCATTCAAGCGACGTCCGACCAGTCTCACATTGAGACATGGCCGCTTTATGGGCCTTAATGCCCGATATTTAACGCATCTTGAGGAGGATACATGGAATTCATCGCAGCTTTAGACGCACTCGTGGGGAAAGTTAACTCTTTCGCATGGGGCCCACCTATGCTTATTCTGCTTGTTGGTACAGGCTTTTGGCTAACATTTGCACTTCGTGGTCTGCAGTTCACCAAGCTTGGCCACGCCCTATGGCTGGCACTTATCAAACGCAAAGAAGATACTGATGAACCTGGAGATATCACCCACTTTCAGGCCCTGATGACAGCCCTTTCCGCTACTGTCGGTACCGGTAATATTGCCGGTGTTGCAACTGCGATCGCTATTGGTGGACCAGGCGCCCTCTTCTGGATGTGGATTACCGGCCTCGTAGGTATGGCAACCAAATATTCCGAGGCTATTCTTGCTGTTAAGTATCGTGTAAAAGATGAAAACGGCGAGATGGCCGGTGGACCGATGTATTACATCTCCAAAGGGTTGAACATGCCATGGCTTGGTGCGGTATTTGCCGTATTCGCCTCCGTGGCAGCTTTTGGTATCGGTAATATGGTTCAGTCCAACTCCGTTGCTGACGCAGTTCAGGCGACTTTCAACGTACCGCCTATGTATACTGGTATTGCTCTGATGATTTTAACTGCTGCAGTTGTTATTGGCGGTATTAAGTCTATCGGTCGCGTAACCTCTGTACTTGTTCCGATAATGATCGTATTTTACGTCATCGGTGCTATGTACATTATTCTGACCCACATCTCCGAAGTTCCAGGTGCACTGGTATTCATCGTACAGCAAGCCTTCAATCCAACTGCTGCTACTGGTGGTTTCGCTGGCGCTTCCATTATGCTCGCCATCCGTATGGGTGTTGCTCGTGGTGTCTTCTCAAATGAGTCCGGTCTCGGTTCCGCTCCTATCGCAGCTGCTGCCGCACAAACCAAATCTCCTGCAACACAGGCCTTGGTTTCAATGACCCAGACTTTTATCGATACCATCATTGTTTGTACCATGACCGGTCTGGTCCTCATCCTTACCGGCCTCTGGTCCAGTGGCGACACCGGTGCGGAACTTACCACCAAGGCTTTCGCTGCAGGTATGCCTGGTGGTGCGTATATAGTTACCCTCGGTATCATCCTGTTTGCGTATTCAACTATGCTTGGTTGGTGCTACTACGGTGAGAAATCCATCGAGTATCTGTTTGGTGTGAAATCTATCATGCCATACCGTATCGTATTCATTATCTTTATCGGTCTTGGCGCCATTGCCAAGCTGAGCTTCGTATGGAACCTCTCCGATACTCTTAATGGTTTGATGGCAGTTCCAAACCTTATAGGTTTGCTGCTACTTACTCCTGTCATTATCTCTGAAACAAAGAAATATTTCGGTAACGACAAGTAAGGGTTATCAGTAAATCTTGTAATTATTAAAGCCCCAGCAGAAATTGCCACAAACATTTTGGCAATTATTGCTGGGGCTTTTTTTCTATAACATAGGCAGCCATTATAACCTTGCATTTGCCACAGTAATTCATTATACAACCGTCAACACTATGTTATACTGCACTAACATCCGTTTCCTCGTCGGAAATTGATCATTTTTTCATAATTGAGTTATTGATTCTCCAGAGGAGAAAAGTTTGAATTCTGTTGATTTGGTGACAGACACGACAGCCCTGACGGTTCGTGATCTACATAAAAGCTTTGGGAAAAATGAAGTATTGAAAGGCGTCTCTTTTACAGCCAATAAAGGAGACGTTATCGCTGTGCTTGGTTCAAGCGGTTCAGGAAAAAGCACTATGCTTCGTTGTGTTAACCTTCTTGAGACTCCAAACAGCGGGCTTATTACCGTATGCGGTGAACCTATTCGGATGACCACAAACCGCAGAGGTGAACCTGTTCCAGTTGACAGAAAACAAGTCGAGCGTCTGCGTTCTAAGCTGACCATGGTATTCCAGCAGTTCAATCTCTGGTCTCATATGACAATTCTGGAGAATGTCATTGAGGCACCCGTCCACGTTTTAAAGGTTCCAAAAAAAATAGCCATTGAGCGCGCCAAACACTACCTGGATAAGGTTGGTATTCACGACAAGATAGATGCCTACCCCGCCCATCTTTCCGGCGGCCAGCAGCAGCGCGCTGCTATAGCCCGGGCACTTGCCATGGAGCCTGAGGTGATGCTTTTTGACGAGCCCACTTCAGCACTTGATCCTGAGCTGGTCGGAGAGGTTCTTCAGGTTATGCGCAACCTGGCGGAAGAAGGGAGAACCATGGTTGTGGTAACTCACGAAATGGGATTTGCCCGTGAGGTTTCCACCGAGGTGATTTATCTTTCGGAAGGACTCATTGAAGAGCAGGGGCCGCCCTCAGAGGTTTTTGTTCGACCGAAATCTGAAAGGTTTTCTCAATTTTTAAATACTGTGCTGTAACTTGGCGCTAACAGTCAATTTATCCATAAACATTATCAGGAGGGAAGCATGAAGAGGATTTTAACTTTGGTAGCCATAGCTTTACTGCTCAGCACCGGAATTGCCCAGGCAAAAGAGTGGACAAAAGTACGTGTCGCAATTGAAGGCGCATACCCCCCATTCAGCCAGGTATCCCCCGAAGGTGAACTGGTTGGCTTTGATGTAGATATTGCCAAGGCACTTTGTGAGGCTATGGGAGCGGAAGCCGTGCTTGTTGCACAGGATTGGGATGGCATGATTCCTGGTCTCATGGCGCGTAAGTACGACACTATCATCGCTTCCATGTCCATTACCGAGGAACGTCTGAAGAAAGTTGACTTCACCAACAAGTATTACCAGACCCCAGCCAAGTTCATGGTAAAGAAAGGGCTCATCCCCGAGTTCTCCCCTGAGGCCCTGAAAGGTAAGGTGGTTGGTGTTCAGCGTGAGACTATTCACGATAAATATCTCACCGAAACCTACGGCAAGGATGTTGATATCAAGCGCTACGGTTCACTCGATGAGGCGTACCTGGATGTTGAAGCAGGACGTATTGATATCGTAATGGCTGACTCTGTTGCCCTGATGGAAGGTTTCCTTGATCAGGAAAAGGGTAAAGAGTACGAATTCGTTGGCCCTGACATGGTTGATCCGAAATTCTTCGGCCCAGGAATCGGCGCTGCAGTACGCAAGCAGGACAGTGACTTGAAAGACAAGCTGAACGAGGCTATCGAAACCATTCGTGCCAACGGTACCTACGAGAAAATCCAGAACAAGTACTTCAACTTCAACGTATACGGCGAATAAGCAGCTGTCTGCGTAATAATCTGTACCGCCGGGACATCTGATTATCTGGATGTCCCGGCTCTTTTTGTCTATAACTATGATCGACCTGCAAGGATACGGACCCAGCATTGCCCATGGCACCCTGCTGACCATCAATGTTTCCCTCACCTCGCTTGCCCTGGCAACGTTACTCGGGGTATTGGGTGCGCTTTCCAAACTCTCTAAATCTCGTTTACTGCGTTTTGTTGCGGATGTTTATACAACCGTAATTCGCGGCGTACCTGATCTTGTATTGATGTTGCTTGTCTTCTACGGAGGCCAGATGCTTGTTAATCAGGTTGCATACGTAGTCGGCTACGAGGGATACGTCGATATCAATCCGTATATTGCAGGAGTGTTGACCATTGGCTTTATCTTCGGAGCTTATATGGCGGAAACGTTTCGCGGTGCCATCATGGCTGTTCCCGCCGGCCAGCTCGAAGCAGGAGCCGCCTACGGAATGAGCAGCATGCAAATCGTATTGCGAATTCTTCTACCGCAAATGGTTCGTCACGCCATACCGGGCTACGGCAACAACTGGCTGGTTCTCACGAAAGCAACCGCCCTGGTATCAATTATCGGCCTTGATGACATGGTACGAAAGGCGTCGCTTGCCGCAGGTGCTACTCGTATGCCGTTTACCTTCTATGCCGTTGTTGCCATCAACTACCTGATCATAACCACAGTATCCATCTATCTTTTGCAGTGGCTGGAGAAAAAATACAGTTTGGGAGTGAGAAAAGACTGATATGAATTTCTCCGTAATCTTCGAAAATATTGATATCTACCTCGAGGGCCTCTGGGTCACCCTTGAGTTAGTCAGCTTATCCCTGCTGTTCGGGTTTCTCCTTGCTGTTCCACTTGCGGTGATTCTTACTGCGAGCAAGAATCCCGTTATAACCTTACCGGTCAGAGCCTTTATTTACTTCTTCCGGGGTACACCGCTTTTGATCCAGATGTTTCTGGTTTACTATGGTATGGGCCAGTTTGATGCGCTTAAAGATACCTTTCTCTGGGATTACTTCAAGGAAGCACACTTTTGCGCCCTGTTCACTTTTGCCCTGAATACCGGTGCTTATACGGCCGAAATATTCCGAGGCGCAATAGCCAACACCCCTTCTGGTGAGATTGAAGCCGCCAAAGCTGCCGGTATGTCAAAACCGCTGATGTTCAGGAGAATAATTCTGCCGAGTGCGTTCAGGCGTGCCCTGCCCGCTTATGGTAATGAAATGATCTTCATGCTCCATGGCACTGCTCTTGCCAGCGTTATCACCATTGTCGATATAACTGGCGCCGCGCGTATCATCAACTCTCGCTTTTACAGTCCCTACGAGGCGTTCATTACTGCAGCAGCCTTTTACATGGCAATAACTTTCACCCTGGTCTGGATACTGAAAAAAGTTGAATACAGATGCCTGGCCCATTTGCGTCGTGACGGTTAGAGAATTTGACCGAAATATTCAAATTAGGATATTGTCGGCAGCGCTCAGGGTTTGCCGACTTATGACAGGATAAGGAAGCGGATTTACCAGCTGACTAGCACGGATCAACTTGCTCTACAGCCGCAAATGCCCTGATAGGCGACCCATCACTGGCCGCAATGGATAGAGGTAATCCGGTAAAATTGCATAATGTGGCCGGAATCCTGATAAGATTTTTTAAATTTTCAAATATCAGTATATTCTGCTGTAACAGCGCAAAATGCACTACCAGTTCAGGTGCGTCGACCGGGTCTGCCGAAATAACATCAAGCCCGACACCTTTGAGCTTGAATTGTTCCAGCCAGTGCACAGCCTCAAGGGATAATACTGGAAAGTTTCTAAAGTATTTGTCCTCCCCCCAATACCTGTCCCAGCCTGTAGCGATCAACAAAAAGTCGGCAGCTTTGAGTTCTGTATCTATTGTTCCTAAATGGTTTACTTCAATAGTTTTAGCATCAGATTTGTGAGTATATACTGCCGCTTTCCCCTGGAAAGAATCAATCGGAAAGTCATCAAGAGTCCTTCCACCTTTGAACACATGAGCAGGAGCATCGACATGAGTACCGGTATGTGAATAGAATGAAATTTTCTTCTCACGGAAACCATGCTGATCAATACTGTTTGCTTCGACTATATCCGGAGGCTCAGTACCCGGATAAACCGGCATAGTCTCTACAATTGAATGGGTCAGATCTATAAATTCCATGCCTGATCTCTGACTGACATTATTCGAAAAGGGCAGCAGTTCGATGCCGCCCTTTTCGAGTACTCGTTCCGAATTACTCTTCGACGAAATCTTCTTCGCCCTCGTCATCAACGATTGGGCCACCAACAGTATCAACAATGACAGTGTGGCAATCTATATCACACCACTCGTTGAAAAGTTCCATGGTAATATTTTTCGGCCACAAAGCAGGGTCTGCGTACCAATCTTCAAGTTCACATTCAAACACCTGCATGAAATTCAGAGCGAGCCACTCTTCAACGTGATCAGCCTCCGACTCATCAATAAGATAAACGGTTCTATCTTCATTGGCCTCTTCAAAGGTAATGGCCGAACGATTATCAAGAGGGTCTGCGTCATTTATCCACTGAATAAACGGTTCTTTCAAACGAACGATCAGGGCTGCGCGATTAATCATCTTAAGGGTGCTCCAAATTAAAGTGATCGTAACTGTTGTTACTACGATTCAGGAAATTCTTTCCAGCTTGTTGCCGATTGTTTTTTCGTTATTTCTGAAGGGTAATACTCTTTTGAACGTGTTCGAGCAAACCTTTTCTTTTATCTGTTGCGCTGTGGTCTAAATTGTTCTTTTGCTTTTGAAGGCGGGATGAGCGATGAACCGCTGATCGCCCCTCTTTTTCTGCATTGTGAATTAAAAGAATACGGTGTGGATTAACGCTCTGAATTCGACCAGACAAGCTCTTTCTCACCAGCCCAGGGAAGACATTTTTTTCAAACCGTGCTCTACTTACTATATTGAGCTTTGGTCGGAACCAACTGTGGCAGTTTGCCTTGCCGAGCTAGAGGATTATTGACCCTTTCCATCTCTTGCAGCAATTCCCCAAACTCATTGTTGCTCATTGCCGGAGGAACAACAAGTGTGTCACCGTGTTCATCAAAGTAAGCAATCAAATCATTGCGTCTATAGGAAAAATCATCGCACCGTTGCTGATACTGAGCAAATTGATATCTCGTTTCTCTCCTCTATGCAGGGTATCACCATTGCCGTAAGGTACAAACACCGGAAAACCGATCTTCGCGCAGCTTTACCACGTTCACATTAAAAGCAAGCAACCATTCCAGAGACTGAAATACTGAAAAAGCTACATCTACCAGAATAGTCATAAAATCTTTACGATAGTCAAATAGATTTGCAGGATTCAGCAGACCGCTTTCCCCTAATAACGTACTCATCTGATTATAGGTGTAATTCGAGCCTGGTACAGAAGGGACCACAGCGTCGATACACTTGCCCTGTAATACAGCAATTACTACCTTGGCCAACCCTCTGGTAATTGTGGTATTGAGTGGAAGGACATTTATATCATGCCTGCCTGATACCAAAATCGCCTGTACCAGTTCACCATGACTGACAGGCACCTCCGACAACAACCGGACTTTTGATCAAAATTATCAATGAGGTATACCGTCAAATCTTCTCGCTTACCCCATGCGGCGGAATGATCGATCTGCAGTGTACTATCTGCTATTTCATTGAGTGCTGTATTCACCACATTTCGCATTTCAGCGGAAATCGGTGAGATCCAGCATGTTACGGCAACACTCACTATCAATTATTTCATACGATGAGACATGATTCTCTCCTCGACACATACTACTAATATCCGCTCCGATAGCAGTCTCACTTTTATTCTAACCTATCTCGAATCAATACCTACACCTGCCTGAGACCTTGCAGTCCCCAGTTATTTCGCCCAATCACATCCCATCTATTTGTAGGTGAATTTCAACTGATTTTCCAGGCGCTTTGCTATTTTTACAATTGTTAATTATTATCAATTAGATAGTTTGCTTGGTTGCCTATTTCCTTACTGAGAGGGGGATCATCATGAAAGCTCAACTCCTGGGCATTTCCGGCAGTCCAATACCCAATTCGAACGCTGACAGATTAATCGAAGTTGCATTGACCATTAGCGGCCTCAACACAGAAATTGTCAAACTCCCCAGCATAAAGGTCAAATCCTGCATAACCTGCCTGGGATGTACCAACAACATTATTTCCATGGTGATGCGATGAAATGCCAGGCATATCTACTGTTCAGATATATCAGCTACATTTTTGTTATTTTTATCGTTAGCTTAATGAGTTCCTGCAGCCTGCACCATACCAATGTGCCAGAATCTAATCTTCTCAGTTACGATGTTGATGGTGATAGTCTCCTGGCCCAAAATGCTCCCACCTTTGTCATTGAGCGACCAGGAGACGACTGGAACAGAATTGCCTCTCCTGTCATCCAGGAAAATCACCGGGAACGTAAAGTCACCTTGGACAGCGATACGGCAACCATCTATGCCGAAACTCGCCGCTGGAAAGGTGCCAGAGACGTCTATACCAACCTGATCTACAGAGTACATTTCACCAAAATCCCCTTCAGGCTTATACCTTTCAATTTAACTGCAGGGAAAAATGTAGGGCTGATGGTAATTATCACCATCAATAGCCGAAAAGAGCCTGTACTGGTGACAACGGTTCATACTTGCGGTTGCTACCTCGCCTTTATTCCAACATCCCATCTGGATCAGCATAGCTGGCCTGAAAATTGGAAAAGTGAACGTCAGAGAATTTATGGTGAAATCCTGCCAGGGATGCTGACAATTGAGCAGGGATTTGAGGAATCTCCGCTCGTTCTGCTGTTGCGCGAGTCAACCCATAGGGTCAAAGATGTTCACCTGCATTCTGACTCTGAGTCCCAGTTGCACCTGCAGGCTCACCTGGCACCAATGCAAAGTCTCAGTGACATTGAGGATGGCGACCAAGGCATCACTCATTCCTTTTTCGAAACTGAAGGAAGCCGAAAAGACTACGTAATCGATTCTCATAAAATCTGGGAGAGATTGTTCATAAGCTGGTGGGCATTAGATTGGAGGGTTGGAGAGGACAAGAGGCTGGGACAAGACACATCAGATGGAATCGTATTTTATACCAGCCTCAAGCCGTGGGCGCGCAGGGAATCAGATTTACGGGATTTTGCCAATTTTCTTCAATACTGGGGATGGAATCTCTAAATTTGTATATGTCCTGCGTCCCCTCTGCTTGCACAGGTATTGCGCCACAACCTGTAAGCATTGGTCCAGGCGCAATATTCTCCTGAGCAAAGGAAAAACCATGATTAGCTTTTGCAAGCCAGCCCATATCCCTTTCGCATTTGCCGTTTAGTCAACCAGACACCCGCCCGTATCAATGCCCCACCCACGGCAATCTCAAGTTTACCTATTAATCGAATAAAGATGGGGCTACTTCGACCGCCAGGTCCTGCCTGCAGTGACTTTTCATATTCCCGAATATGTCGCAATCTCTCCGCCTCCTGCAACATATCCTGCCTCTTTTCCTTCAAGACTGTTTCAATAACATAATGATTCATAGCTGTTCTCCGCTGTCCGCGAACTATTCTAAGACCAGACTTCAAAAAGAATGAAAAAGGCCTAAACAACAGCCTGTCTCCATTACCTAAAAGCGTAAAACTACATTCTCACGACCAGAAACATCGAAGATGCCCCCGTCTGGACTGACGATAGCCACAGGTTAATTCAACAATTTCTGCATCCAGATGGTGTCAAATCTTCTGCCGTTCTTTTCTCCCACGGCATAAAATCGCCCACACTGCTGAAACCCGTGTTTTTCATGAAAGACAAGGCTACGATCATTGAATGAAGAGATACTGGCAAGAATATTGGTAATACCAGCCTTTTTTGCTTCCCCCTCAAGTCGGGTGAGAATAGCGCCGCCCAGTCCAACTCCCAAATTATCGGGATGTAGAAAACAGGTGAATTCAGCCGTATGAGAAAATTCGACGATATCCTTATGGGCTGACAGAAATCCAAAGCCCATAACACTTTTATCTTCAGCCTGTGCCACATATGCCGGATATTTTTCCGTTAACTTTAAAAAGCGATCAAAAGCTTCCAGCGGCAACATCTCCTGCCTGTAGGCCGACATCGAGTTTTCGATATAATAGTTAAAAATGTTCATCACAGCTTCGCGATGTTCAGATGCCATGGTGTGTAAGGTGTATTTCATCATTCGCTCACTGATAATATGTCGTATAAATTTTCAGGAAATTTCACTGGAACCCACCCAAACCGCTCAGACCTGTTTCAAATGACGGTGACTGAATACATTCTTCTATTGTGTCGGCCAGTAACTCGATACCTTCCTTAATTTCATTTTCGTCTACCCAGGCTACTGAAATGCGAAGACAATTTACATAGCGCTGATCTATATCAAAGAGCGGCGCAGGCAGAAAGGAAACCCCCTTATCTATTGCCGACAACAGCAAGGCCACGCTGGAGTAGCCTTTGGGCAATTCAAGCAAAAGTGAAAAACCTCCAGCCGGCTGATACCAGCGAACCCCGTCCGGCATCATTCGTTTTAGAGATTGCAGCAATACCTCCATCCGATGCCGGTACACACCTCGCATCTTCAACACATGGTCATCAAATCTGCCAGAGCTGAGAATATGCAAACCCATCCCCTGGGTGATAGCCGGAGTCGAATGGTCCATAAGGCGTTTTAATTGTGTGAGCTCCTGAATTCTGCGAACTGAAGAAATGATCCAGCCCAGTCGCAAGCCCGGCATAACGGACTTGGAAAGTGAGCTGACTACAATTGCCTGCTCAGGCCCCAACTCTTTCAACAGGCTAGGCTGCTGATTCTCTTCAAAGCCTAACTCGCGGAATATCTCATCGGCGATAATGATGCTGTTGGTTCTTTTCGCCCATTCAACCAGCTTATCATATCTTTCGGCGCTCAGGTCGGTACCCATGGGGTTATGAACATATGGGCAGAGATAGAGCAGATGAGAATTATATTTACTAAACCGCTCAAGTTGAGACATCACAGGCCCCTCTTCATCACGCTGTACACTGTCCACCCAGTGCCCCATGGCTGTGAATGAGTTCGGCATACCCTGAAAACAGGGGGTCTCACATATGACATGGTTCCGTTCTTCCGTTGTCGCCTCAGCTACCAGCGTAATCGCCTGAGAAACACCGTTGGTGATAAGAACCATCTCCGGCGTTACCACTGAGCCATCCAGACTTGCCCGTCTGGCTATCTCTTTTCTCAGCTCATAATTTCCACCCGGATCAGTTGCCGCGGCATACTGCATGCCCCCGCCAGCTAGAATGCTGGTGCAGACATCTTCCATAAAATCGGCAGGTAACTGATTAATATC
This sequence comes from Desulfosediminicola sp., assembly GCF_048381775.1. Classification (NCBI taxonomy): domain Bacteria; kingdom Pseudomonadati; phylum Thermodesulfobacteriota; class Desulfobulbia; order Desulfobulbales; family Desulfocapsaceae; genus Desulfosediminicola; species Desulfosediminicola sp. Next base: position 12,441 of record NZ_JBLXGE010000023.1, read on the forward strand.
CGGCACTCCCCTGGTTAAAGCAATAATTCCCTCACGGTGAGCCAAGGGCATAATGTCGTAGAGGGCCTTACTTATCCCTGTTCGCAACATCCTCGCTGCACGCTCTTTGGGCCGAAAACCATGACCGGAGCTGCCTGACAGGCCCTCTTTGCCATGATCACGAACGTTTTGACCATCTTCGCCCGTCTTTTCAGTGTCTTCAGGGTCACGAACAAATGTGCCTCTGCCGACATGGCAGGTGGTATATCCAGCTGCCCCAAGATCTTTCAACGCTCTACGAATAGTCGCCTGGGTGACTCCTATCTCCTTGGCCAGAACCGTAACCGGCGGAAGCCGGTCCCCCTTTTTCAACTCACCCCGCAATATTGCCTGCTCAACAGAGTTACGAATCTGAATATAGAGCGGCTGGTCAAGATCTCGGTCAATTGTATACATATCACTCCCCATATTGAAACGGTATTAATACGGTATTGTTACACTTCGAATTTTTCTTAGTCAAGAGCTTTTTTTGTTAGATACATTTTTTATATCAAAGCTATTAATTTGTATTTAATAGATATTTATAAATAGACTGAATCACATAAGGAGTAGAATCTCATACCCCAAAAGCTATACCATCTTCCAGCACTCTTTGAACGAACAGAACGCCGCCTGCTCCACACCCTATTTGACGATGAGTATAGATCGGTTCGGTAGAATTCCCACATTGAGACTCTTGATTCCACCACAACGTCATTCTATCTGGGATTTGCTCTGCAACCATAATTGAATAGTGATTTTTACCAGACATTGCTCGAATCCACTCTTGCTATCCTCTGGCAGCTTAGTTGGCCAACCAGGGCATTTACCAAAAGAAGGCTCCAGACAGAACCGTTGCTCTGCTGGCCCCAAAAATCCCTCTTAAAATTCAAGAGTTGAAAGATATGTGATCGGAACTATTGAAGTTGCCATAATGATTTTAACACTTGTGGAGCCACCCCGGTTACTCTTAAAAAGGGCAGATGCTCTGCTATATAAGGCAAAAGCAAAAGGCAGAAAATGTTTCGAATATTAAGCTCACTACACCGGAGTCTCGTTGAAATTACATTAATTTCAAGTAACAGCCGCTACCGTAATCCACCAGAAGATATCGCTGTTAACCATCTCTTCAACCTGCAATGCAGTTCAATACCACTTGAACTAACAGCTTCAAAACGATAGGCAGCATGCCCAGCAATCCGACAAAAAGGCACGCTCTGCTGCCGGGTACGATATCCACATAGCCAACCCTGTTTCGAAAAAAGCGCTGCTTGAAGCAATTCACTCCCCAACCAGCCAACCTGCCAATAAATTATCAGGCAAAGCTGACCTCTCGGGTCAATGATCTCAACTGCCAACTATTATGCCAAGTTCTATCTTTCTATATAGATAATCTCACGAAACAACAGATGATATTTTTGAAAGAATTATCCTAAAAATACGTTTTGTCGTCTTTACTTACATTATCGGGAGAGTCTGAAAAAACACAAATAACCCAGCCACTACAGTTGAATTTTTCTAGCCGTCCACGCATACTTGCAAAGAGGTAATAATCAAATTCGTCAACTGAATTTTCCTGCTCGGGAGAAATGCAACATGAAACGAATCCTCATTGTTGATGACAGCAGGAATCACAGGAATCAATTGACGATTATCCTGAAAAAACATGGCTACGAGCTGATTGAAGCAGAAAATGGTGAACAAGCAATTGAAATTCCACCTAAAATGTACGTCGATTTCATTCTGTTGGACGTGACCATGCCTGTTATAGATGGCTACCAGACCTGCGAGATACGTAATTACCAGGAACCAACCCAGGCGGTGCTTATCAATTTCCTTTCAGCCAAGAATGAAATATCTCATCGAACGTTTAGATAAATACTTTACCACCGTTTATAACCTGCTCAATACCAGGACTGGTGACCTGCGTTATGCGAACTCGGCACATCCTACACCTATTCTTGATCCTTATAAATCCGGCAATCTCGATCAACTCGAAGCCGGAGGGTCCAGCTCTATCGGTATGGGCAACATCGTTCCATTCGCGCCGGGAGAGACGGTGCCTGAACCCGATAACATGCTCTGCCTCTATGCCAATGGAATTGTAGAATATGCATTCCAGTCATATTCTTGTCAGCAATTCCGCTTATACGGTAAAACGCGAACCTTAACCTCAAGGAGCAGCTATGCAAACAACGCGGAAACAGCCCTTACCGGCCGGTAAAAAATCGGCCACCGACGTTGCTGCCTTCAGGGAAAAAATATTGCATTACCTTAAGTTCACCTGCGGTAAATCACAACAGGAAGCGTCCAGTAAGGATATCACCCATGCCCTCTCGCTGGCAATCCGCGAAGATCTCATCAACGGTATGATCGATACCAGCGATCGATACCACCAGAAAAAAGCCAAACGGTTATACTATCTCTCCATGGAATTCCTGGTAGGCCGTTCACTCGGCAACAACCTGTTCAACCTTGAGGTATTCGACCTTGCCGAGAACGCCCTGAGGCAGATAGGGGTTGATCTCGAAGAAATCCGGGAACATGAAACGGACGCTGCCCTCGGCAATGGTGGCCTGGGCAGACTTGCAGCCTGTTTTCTCGACTCACTGGCCACAATGGACATGCCCGGTTACGGCTATGGCCTCAATTATGAGTTCGGACTTTTCAGGCAGGAAATAGCAAACGGCTACCAGCGCGAAAAACCTGGCAGGTGGGATGGGGAAAACAGCCCGTGGCTGATTACCAGATCCAGCGAGTTCTGTATGATACCGGTCTACGGCAAAATCGATCATAGTCTCCACACCGGAGAAGACTACAACCCGGTGTGGCTCGATTGGCAATTGATAGTCGGTGTCCCCCACGACATGCCTATCGTCGGCTACGGTGGGAAAACCATAAACTATCTGCGACTCTTCTCCGCCAGAGCCTCTGATGAATTTGATATCCAGATCTTCAACGACGGGGACTACTTCCAGGCCGTCAGTCAAAAAATATCCAGTGAAACCGTCTCTAAAGTGCTCTACCCATCTGATTCGGTTATTCAGGGCAAGGAGTCGAGACTGGTACAGGAGTTTTTTCTGGTCGCCTGCTCTGTGCAGGATATCATCAGAAAGTTCCAGAAAGACCATAGGGATTTCACAAAGCTACCCGAGAAGGTCGCCCTCCACATGAATGATACCCACCCGGCGCTGGCTGTGGCAGAGTTGATGCGTGTGCTGATTGACGAGCACTCCCTTGAATGGGAGACAGCTTGGGATATCACCAGAAAGACCTGTGCCTACACCAACCACACCCTGCTGCCCGAAGCTTTGGAGAAGTGGCCGGTATCGCTCTTTGAGCGGGTCCTCCCCAGGCATCTGCAGATAATTTATGAGATCAATCACCGCTTTCTTGAAGAAGTTAAGGTGAATTTTCCCCACGACGAAAATATCCCAACCCGCATGTCACTTATCGAAGAACAAAGTGGCAAGCAGGTAAATATGGCGCATCTGGCCATAGTTGGTAGCCATTCCATTAACGGTGTCGCCGCCCTACATAGCAATCTGGTTAGAAGCTCGCTGTTTCCTGATTTTGCGACAATGTGGCCCGATCGCTTCAACAACAAGACCAACGGTGTTACCCAGCGCCGCTGGCTGCTTAAAGCCAATCCGGCACTGTCGAAGCTCATCACCGAAACCATTGGGGACGAATGGATTACCAACCTCAAGGTTCTGAAACGTCTCGCCGATTTCGCAACTGACCCAAAATTTCAAAAGAAATTTATGGAGGTCAAGTCTGAGAACAAGAAGCAACTTGCCAAGCTCATTCAGGACAAAGCCAGAGTCAAGGTCAAGCCTGAATCACTTTTTGATATCCAGATAAAGAGAATCCATGAGTATAAAAGGCAATTACTCAACGTTCTCTGCATTATCCATTCTTATCTCAACATCATAGAAGATAAGGCACCCCTAGAGGTACCGCGCACCCATATTTTTGCAGGCAAGGCTGCGCCCGGCTATGCCATGGCGAAGCTGATTATTAAGTTGATTAATAGTGTCGGCCAGGTAGTCAATAACGATAAGCGGGCGCAAAAATATCTTAAAGTTGTGATGCTGCCTGATTATTGTGTATCCCTTGCCGAGAAAATCATCCCGGCAGCGGATCTCAGTGAGCAAATCTCCATTGCCGGTATGGAAGCTTCCGGGACTGGCAACATGAAACTCACCCTGAATGGCGCTCTCACCATTGGCACCCTGGACGGTGCGAATATCGAAATCATGGAAGAAGTTGGCCGGGACAACATTTTTATTTTCGGCCTTGAGGTCGAAGACATAGAAAAAATGCGTAGTGAAAACAGCTACAATCCGTGGGACTACTATGCAAACAATCCGAATATCAGGCGGGTAATGGACGCATTAAGCAGTGATATGTTCAGCCAGGAGAGGCCAGGCCTGTTCAATGACATCTACAACTCGATCATGTATGGCGGTGACTTCTATTGCCACTTGGCCGACCTTCAAAGTTATATATTCACCCAGCAACAGGTGAGTGAACTCTACGCAAAGCCACAGCAATGGGCTGAAAAAGCCATTCTGAATGTGGCCAGGGTTGGTAAATTCTCATCAGATCGAACAATTGAGGAATATGCCAGAGAAATCTGGAATCTCAAATCTGTAACAAAATAGGCTACTACCATCTCAGGCAAGAGAGTACAGGAGGCGGCTTTCCCCGCTTCCTGTAATTTTCAATTTCTGGTTACCATATAAACTCAGCAAAAACTCGCCAGGATTCAGGCTGCGGGCATATAGGCTGTGTACGCGGCTTGCCACCTCGAAAGCCGGCACATATTTCGTAATTCGCCACTTCTTTGCCTTTCCCCCAAAAACCTGCTCAAGAGCTGGGAACTCATCGCTGTCGATCCTGCGAATTCAGTCACCAATCGTGCATGGTCGCTGTATTCCCGTACAAGTGATACCTCGTTCAAATTTTTCCATCAGGCCAGGCAGAGACTCTTCTTCAATACCACTGGTCATAATCTGGTTGAGAATAGCCCCAATCCGTTTGATTTCTTCATCGCCTGACATGGAGCTTTGAACACGAATTACCAGACGACCCCGGAACGTGTACTGTTCTAAGCCTGTCACAAGATAAGTTTTTTTTAATACTCAGAAGAAAATTATAGTATTGGAAATACGGCTGGAGTCTCATGGAAAGGAACCACACCCATATAATATGCGTGTACTATCCTTATACCAACGGCCCAAATAGATATGTAAAAGTCGCGAAACGCCCCTCAGGCTGGTGTGGGCAAGAGCATAGGAAAGATGCCGGAACAACAGCATCACTATTTAACGCCTGCTCTTATTTTTTATGGTATTTCCTGCAAATTAAGCACGTTCACTTTTCCCAGATTGTCGCCAGTACGGCTACAATAATGAGGGCGGCACCCATATAACCAACAATTGAGAAGTACTCACCAAAGAAGATGAAGGCGGTCACTGCAGCGACTACAGGTTCCAAAGTGGCAACGATAGATGCCCTGCCCGCCTCCAGATAGCGAATGCCCTGGTAATAAAAAATATTTGCAATAAAGGTTGAAACAACGGCAAGACCAACCAGAGCCAACCATGCCTCAGTCGTCTTCGGGACAAATTCAACAAAAGGCAAAATCCCCATGGCTCCAATCGGCAGAAGATACATGAACAGATTGGCAGATGTATACTTACCAGAAAAGTGCTTACCGATGGTATAGTACAGCGAGTAGCAAAAGCCGGAAGCAAGACCAGAGATTAAGGCAACAAAGCCGATAGAAACCGAACCTCCCCCGGTGCCGCCAGACTTGGAGATCAAAAATACTCCGGAGATTACCAGTGCCACAGCTGTAAGTTTGATCGTAGTCAGCTTTTCACGATAAAAGAAGTATGAACAGATCACTACCCAGGCTGGGGCTGTGTAGAGCAACACCGATGCAAGCGCGACACCGCCCGTCTTAACCGCATACTGGTAAGAAATATAGAATAGTGAAATACCCAACAGGGCGAATATTGAAAGTAGCGGCAGATCTTTAGGGTCTATACGCATCTGCCGTAAGCAGAGAGCCTGAAAAGTAAAGCAGCCCCAGGCAATAACAGCGCGCCAAAAAGCCACTTCCATTGGCTGGATGCCCTGGGAAAACGCCAAACCTGAAAAAACACCAATCAGCCCCCAGCAAATGGCAGCTGCAATAATAAAGAAATATCCTGTAATCATCGCAACATCTTTACCACACAACGGACGGTCGGCAAGAAAAATCGTTTCCTCTGCCTTTTTCAGGTTCTTTTCTCCCTTATTCAAATAACCAAGATGATTTTGTTACTAATTTTTAGTATCGATCAAAAACCGCAATCAAGGAAACCTTGTTTCCTCACCCTGCCTGAATTGAAAGCTTTTTCGGCCAATGTGTTTTCAGTAACATCCTGATTGTACGTCAGCAACAATCTGCCTGGAAATTTTCAGACCATTTCCCTACACTAGCACACGCATATTTTTTCAAATTGAATCCGCACATTACAGAAATGTAATACTACTCACTTCATCTTTCATCACCCCTTTTTATCGTGTTTTACGTTTCACAAAACCGCAATACACGAGCACGTTTCTTACATGTTCACGTGAACATTTTTATTGACCTTAACAAAGTCTTAAGGTAACAATGGGCCAATGTTCACGTGAACATTTTGAAACAACAGCCGCTTCCTACTTTCGGCCAGAAAAATAAACCTTGGTTTCAAAAATGCTCACAGATAAGAAGTAGTACCATTTAACCAAATTGAAGGACACTACAGTGAAAGGAATAATTACAGCAGGTTTCACATTTTGGGATGCTAATGGCGTACTTGATGCTGAGGCAACAAAGGCATACTGCGATTTTCAGGTAAAAGCCGGAGTAGACGGCCTTTTCATCATTGGCTCAACTGGTGAATTCGCGACTATGGATGTTGCAACCAGAAAGCAGGCTGCCGAAATGTACAAGAAAGCGCTCGATAGTCGCCTGCCTCTTATAATACACACCGGTGCTCTCCTGCCTGAAGAGGCTTTTGAACTCACGGAGCACGCTGCTGCTCTCGGTGCTGATGCCGTTGCAGCGGTTCCCCCATTTTATTACCCATACGATCAGGATGCGCTTTTTGCATACTTCTCTCAGCTTGCGGTAAAAGCCGGTGACACTCCGGTTTATCTTTACAACTTCCCTGCTGCCGCAAAGAACGATCTGCCACCTGTGCTGGTTAAGCGCCTCATGGACGCCCACAGCAACATAGCCGGCGTAAAAGATACCTCTCAGGACTACACCAGATACGTTGACTACACTGACATTCTCGGCAAAAACGCTACGGTATTCATGGGTTCTGACGCCATGCTCCTTGCCGCTCTGGTAATGGGCGGAGCCGGTTGTGTTACTGCAACCGCGGCCTGCTTCCCTGAGGTAATGGTTGACATCAAGAAAGAGTATGAAGCAGGCAACCTCGAACGTGCCCGCGAACTCCAGTTGCTGGCAAGCCGGTTACGCCTGCTTTTCGGAAAAGCGCCCGGATTGCCGATCCGTAAAGCTGGTCTTGTAATGCGAGGTTTCAATTCTCCTCTCGTACACTTCCCTATGAGGCAGCTCAAGGGAAGCGAATTCGAACAGTTTGCCATCGCAGTCAGAGCTCTTGAGAAGGAATTCTCATACACTCTTACTGCCCCAATCAACGAGTAATCTACAGAAAAAACTGTCAATTGATCTTCATGGTGGCCCCACCCCCTTTGTTTTACATTCCCCCCTGGGTCACCATGAAGATCATTGTTGAGATAAACCCTGTTATTACCCGGAGTAAACACAATGGATTTCATATATAAAGACCCTAAATACCGCAGTGCCGCTGTCGTCAATGGTATCACCATGGGTGGTCCCAGAGCTCACCTTAAAGGCATGGGCGCAGATACTGACGATTTGGGCAAACCTTTCATTGGCATCGTAAATTCGTTCAATGAGATGCACCCCGGCCACATCCACTTCCGCCGTCTCGTAGACAGAATTCGAGACGGTGTCCACCAGGCCGGGGGCATCCCATTCGAATTTGGCTGTTTAGCCCTTTGTGATAGCTTTTCCCAGGGCAACGAAGGGATGTGTTATGTACTGCCAAGCCGTGAACATATCGCTGACTCCATAGAAATCACCGCCGAGGCTCAGCGACTTGACGGGCTTGTATTTGTTGCCGGTTGCGATAAAATCGTACCTGCAATGCTGATGGCCATGATGCGGCTGAACTTGCCAAGTGTTATGGTAACCGGTGGCCCAATGCTGCCTGGCCGTCACGACGGACGCCTCTGTGCTACCTACGAGTTGAAGGAAGCGGCGGGACGTCTGAAAAAAGGCGAAATCGACAAAGATGAGTTTCTGCTGATGGAGGACCGTCTCTCTCCCGGTCCTGGCTCCTGTGCAATGATGGGCACCGCGAACTCCATGTCTGTTGCAGCGGAAGCCCTTGGCGTCACCCTGCCTGGCACCGCCACCGTTCATGCGGTAATGGGCCAGAAGCTCCGGGACGCAAAAACAAGCGGAAAGCTTGTTGTCAAACTGGTCGAAGAAGATACCAAGCCCCTCGATTTCGTTACCAAGGATTCATTCGATAACTGTCTCAAAACCCTTCTTGCAGTTGGCGGGTCTACCAACCTGACCTTGCACATGCCTGCCATCGCCCATGAGGCCGGGATGAACCTGACTCTCGAAGAGATTGACAGAATCAGTAGCGAAACACCATACCTCGCCAAAGTCAAACCTTCAGGCTCACATACCCTGTTGGATCTCGACGATGCCGGAGGTATTCAGGCGGTGATGAAAGAGTTGGGAAGCAAACTCAATACCGGGGTCAAAGATGTTCTGGGCCAGACCCTGGCAGAGAGATTTGCCAAAGCAATCAACAGCAACAGTGAAGTAATTCGTTCTATTGATCGCGCGTACTCCCCACAAGGCAGCCTGGCAGTACTGAAAGGCAACCTGGCACCACTGGGTAGTGTTGTGAAGCAAAGCGGTGTAGCCGAGTCCATGATGGTGCACTCTGGCCCGGCCCGCTGTTTTACTTCAGAAGAGGAAACCATCGAAGCAATTCTATCAGGTCAGATCACCCCCGGCGATGTTATCGTTATCCGCTACGAGGGTCCGAAAGGCGGCCCTGGCATGCGCGAAATGCTTACCGCTACCGGTGCCCTGGTCGGCGTCGGCCTGAGTGATTCTGTCGCTCTTGTTACCGATGGTCGCTTTTCCGGAGCAACACGCGGCCCATGCATTGGACACATTTCACCAGAAGCTGCCGCAGATGGCCCCATTGCAGCAATTGTCGATGGTGACATGATTCACATAGATATTCCCAAACGCACCCTTAATGTAGACCTGACTCCTGAGCAGATTGAAGAACGTCTCAAGGCTTGTGTGGCTCCACCACTCAAGGTCCAAAATGCGGAAAAAGGTGTGTTGGGCAGATACGCCCGTAATGTAGGTTCTGCTCATCTTGGAGCTATCCTGCGCTAGAAGCCATTTCGAGGTAACTATTTTATTTCATTTTTTTTGATGATTAGAGAAAATGGTTATTCTTCTAAAAACTCATTGTGTAAAGCTATTACAATCCAAAGAGGACAAAATGAAATTGAGTAAAAATCTTTTTTCCGCCCTCCTTGCAGTACTCCTGGTGGCCGTGTTCAGTACCGCTCACGCCTACCCTAAGCGCACCATCACCATGGTGGTTCCATTTGGCGCTGGCGGCGGCACTGACACTCTCGCCCGTGGTTTCGCCGAGCTCCTGAGCCAGGAACTCGACCAGACCATTATGATCAGAAACACCTCCGGTGCTTCCGGCACTGTTGGCACTGCCCAGGTTGCAAATGCCAGAAAAGACGGTTACACCATCGGCCTTATCCCGATCGGCCCGATGGCTACCCAGCCGCACTTGAACAAGCTTCCATACGGACTTGATTCCTGGGAGTACATCGCCAATATTTACCTCACCCCGCTGGTATTCCTGGTAGATGAAAAGGCACCTTGGAACTCCATCGCTGATATCGCCGAAGATGGTAAGAGCAACCCGAACAAGTATGTATACGGTTCCTCCGGACCAGGCACCACTCCACATATTGCCCAGGTTGCGACCATGCAGGCACTCGGGATTGAAGCTCGTCACATCCCTGACAGCGGTACCGGGCCAGCTATGAAATCTCTTGCTGGTGGCGTTATCCATTTTTTCAGCGACACCCCACCACTGCTTGAGCGTTACGCAGTAAAAGGCCTCGGTGTCTACTCTGACGAACGCCTTCAGGCGTATCCTGAACTCCCTACCATGAAAGAGCAGGGCGTTGATCTGAAGTTCCACGTCTGGGGTGGTCTCGTTGCTCCGAAGGGAACTCCGCAGGAAGTTGTCGATGTACTCGCAGCAGCTACCAAGAAAGTCAGCGAGAGCGCTGAGTTCCAGAAGTTCATGGACAATCTCAAAACAGATATCCGCTACATGGACTCCCAGGAGTTCAAGGCATTCGTCGAGAGCGAATCCGAGGTAATTGGCGGTATCCTCGAGTCTGCTGGCCTGAAGAAATAAAATTATGCCAGGCTGAGATCCTACGATGCATAACCCGGCCGCAAGCCGGGTTATGCATGTCAGCTGGGCATATATGAGGTGACAGATGAAACAACATAAACAAACTGCACTCGGGGTAGTTCTTCTTGTAATGGGAAGTTTCCTGCTCTGGCACACATATGATGCGCAGTATGCACTTGGACAGATAGATATTAAATACGGGATGATGTTTTACCCGAGGATTCTACTGGTCGGCTGGTGCCTGTTGTCCATCGGACTTATCGTCGAGGGTATCCTGCAAAGTCCTAAGAGAGAAAGCGATGAAGTCTTCAATACAAAAACTGTACTCGCTTTTGGCGGCTTAACAGCCGCAGGCATACTTATGCTGGATTACGCCGGTTTCGTTCTGACAGCGATCCCGTTCTTTTTGCTCACAAGTCTGCTCCTTGGATGGCGCAAACCTGTGTCACTCATGATAACAGGAATTCTTTTCCCGCTGGGAACCTGGTATGTGTTTGAAGGAATCATGCGCCTGCCACTTCCCCGCTCAATCTGGTTTACTTGGATCTAAGCATGGACTTCTCATTTATACAACAAGCTGCTGTAGAGGCTTTGAGCTGGCAAAATATGGCCGCTGTGCTCATGGGGTTGATGTGGGGAGTCGTGGTGGGCGCGCTGCCCGGTCTCGGCTCGGTACTGGCTATTACAATGCTGTTACCATTTACCTTCGCCATGGACCAGATCCCTGCGATCAGCATGCTACTCGCCACCTATGCGGGCTCCGTTTACGGTGGTTCCCTTTCAGCAATCATTATTAACACTCCAGGTACACCGCAATCCGCTGCTACCTGCCTTGACGGATATCCGATGGCTCGTCAGGGCAAAGCCGATCTCGCACTCGGCTGGGTCACCATGGCTTCGGTTATTGGCGGTCTTATTGCCTGTGTAATTCTTATTCTGGCAACGCCACAACTGGCAGCTTTTGCGATACGTTTTGGCCCAATTGAAACTTTTGCCCTGATCACTCTAGGACTTGCCTGCGTATCGAGTATTTCCCGGGGTAGCATGATCAAGGGTATGTTCGCTGCTATTCTCGGTCTTATGATTGCCACAGTCGGCCCGGACCCAATCGTTCCTGGCAGCAGATTCACCTTTGGGTTTTTCCAGATCGCCGGCGGCTTCGACCTTATTCCGATTGTTGTCGGTATCTTTGCCCTCTCCGAAGTATTCAACAGAATATACAAAATGGGCAAAGCTGGTGGTGGCGGCGTCGTCATGAACAAAGGCCTCCGCTATCCGAAATGGGCAGACATTAAAATTCGGCTGGGACTGATTGTGAAATCGGCGCTCATGGGGACCGGTATCGGAATTCTTCCCGGTACAGGGGCTGCAACCGCTGCATTTTTAAGTTATGCAGAAGCAAAGCGAAGCTCTCCCCGTAAAGAGAACATGGGGAAAGGTGAGCCTGATGGAATCGTAGCCGCTGAGTCATCAAACAACGCCGTGACCGGTGGTGCGCTTATACCGAGTCTTGCGCTTGGTATTCCAGGTGATGCAGTTACCGCAGTAATGCTGGCAACCCTTACTATTAAGGGAATCACTCCCGGTGTTCGGTTAATGGCCGAAAACCCGGTAACAGTATACTGTGCATTCATCGCCCTCATTATGGCAAATCTCATGCTGCCGCTCGCAGGTTGGGCGAGTGCGAAAGGCTTCTCCAGACTGTTACGAACTCCTGAAGCTCTCTTGCTCGCATGTGTTTCGCTGTTCTGCATTGTCGGTACCTATACCGTGAACTCAATGGTGATTGACCTCTGGGTAATGCTCGGAGCCGGCATTCTCGGATTTTTCATGAGAATCTTCGGTATTCCTGTTGCTGCCCTGGTCATCGGCCTTGTTCTCGGACCACAATTCGAGCTCAGTCTCCGACAGGGGTTGATCGTAACCAACGACAACTTCGCTACATTCTTCAGTTTCAATCATCCGATCGCCTTGTTCTTTTTTGGCCTCACAGCTCTCATGCTGTTCTGGCCGCTGATCAGAAAAGTACGAGAACAGAGAACAGCTTCAGACGCTTAATCGCCTGGAAGAATAACATCCCCCAGGCGGTCTGTCCCCACCATATAAACAGACCACCTATCTTCCAGCTCTCTGAGATCAAAAATAAAAAAGCCACCAATCAGAAATTTCTGATTGGTGGCTTTTTTATTTTCAAGACAGATCTGCGTTGAGAAACACTCATTGTCAGGTTCTAGCCCGAATTTCTCATCAAGAAAGTTTTTCGCAGATCAAGACACTAGCCGTGGAGCTGTAATAAGTTACCGCCCATGGCCTGTAACGAAGGCTCTGCGACTCTCTTGACCCACAGGGTGACCTTTTTTGACTTGAAACGAAAAGCACTCTGATTTTTAAACGATTCAAGCGATTCAGTGTTGCCAACCATTTGAGCTTCAATTTTAAAAGGTCATGGGAAAGGTGGGTTAATCAGGCACTCCCGCCATCTATGATGGTAAAACCCACATCCTCATGCACAGCTACAGGTTTACGGCCAATCTGGGTCATCAGTAACTCGGCGGCACGTTTTCCCATATAGCCAAATCGTGCTTCTACCGTAGTGAGTTTCGGATAAATTGCCTTGGCGATTTCAAGTCCACCAAAACCACTGACACCGATATCATCACCAAATATCAATCCCCTGGATTGGATTTCCATCATGGCGCCAACTGCGAGTATATCGCTGGCTGCGTAAATGATATCGACCTTGTCGCCTTTAGCCAGTGCCTGCTCGGCGAGCGCCCTTCCTACTGCATAGCTTGTTCTTTCCTGTCCACCGGAAATGAGTACAGGTTCGCCTACCCCCATCTCTTTTACAGCTTTCTGCATCCCTTCCAGACGCATCCGCGCCCGGAGATCATGTTCCAGCCTGGTTCCGGCAAAGGCAAACTTTCTGTAACCTTTTTTGATAAGATGACAGGCGAGCTCATAGCCCGCCTGTCTATGATCGCAATCTACTGCGATATTGATAGGCTTATCCTGCTGACCGATGACCTGAGCCACAGGAATATTAGCACTCGTCAGCCATTCCCTTGCCTGTTCCGACAAGCTCGCTCCGGCGAGGATCATACCGGCTGGGGACCAGCCGAGAAAGGTATGAATCAGCTTGTCCTCCTGATCCTGGCTGTAAAATGTACTCCCCAGAAGTACCTGATAACCGTTTGCGCCAAGTGTATCAGTAATTTCGTGAATAAGATCGCTGAAAACAGCATTGCCAAGTTGCGGCATTATCACCGGCACAATTGGCGTATACGATGAAACCAGTGCACCGGCTATGATATTCGGTTGATAATCAAGCGCACGCATCGCGGCATGTACCCGTTCCGTAAGTGTATTAGACACTTTATTGGGGCTCCGGATGACCCTTGATACAGTGGTATGGCTTACACCAGCCTTCTTCGCCACATCTAGAATAGTGGCACGATTTAACTTTGTTGTCACAATCTCAACTCAAGTTGAATAATACGATCTCTAGTTTTGAATTACCTTGCTCTGCAACCTGATCACAGCTCCCGGCCAGCACCAAAGAGCACATTGTGCGTCTTTTGTCGTATGGGGTTTACTCTGATTTATGCAGAAAATCAACTTATCGGAAATATAGGACATTTTACAGGCTCGAAAAACTTGCCCCTGTAGGAGAGACTTAACCTCTGCAACCGCCGGTGGAACGATGTGCACCCATACAACTGCTTTCATCAGGTATTGATGAACTCTTTTTTTCACCGCGCTCAATCTGACGAATGATGGATGATGCCAGATAGCCTGCACCAAAGCCATTGTCGATGTTTACGACACCTATACCGCTGGCACAACTGTTCAACATGGCAAGCAACGACGCCAACCCATCAAAATGGGCACCATAGCCGATTGAGGTTGGCACGGCGATAACAGGACAATCGACAAGACCGCCAACCACACTTGGCAAGGCCCCTTCCATTCCGGCCACCGCAATTATTACACTTGCCTCATCAAGCAAGGTTCGTCTGGCAAGTAGACGGTGTATACCGGCTACTCCCACGTCATACAGGCGAATTACCTGGCAACCGAGAACTTCCGCTGTGAGCGCAGCCTCTTCGGCAACGGGCACATCAGAGGTGCCGCCTGTGGCAATCAGCAATTTTGATTTTGACTTTTGATAAGGTTGCTGTCTGTAGATGAGTACTCTGGCTGATTCACTGTAAATTACATCATCATGAAGAGAGGCTGTCGCCTCATACATTTCACTGGTTACCCTGGTTGCGAGAACATTTACGCCTTTTGACAAAAGCACTTTTACAATAGCCTCGAACTGTTCAATCGTTTTCCCCTGGCCATAAATCACCTCAGGATAGCCCGTACGTAAATGCCGATGATGATCTATGTTGGCGAACCCAAGATCTTCGTAAGGAAGATGTTTAAGTTCCCCCATAGCGGCATCAATCTCTATAGTGCCGTTCTGAACTTTTTTAAGAATATCCTGAATTGTTTTTTCGTACATATCGTGGGTAATTCCCCTCTTTTTCACCGACAAACCTTTGCCAGATATATCAAACCTGAGAAGTGTAAGGGTGGCGTAATCATACTCGTCAACCAGGAAGCTCGGAAAAAACTTTTCTAACCTGGAACGTCCCGTTACCGGAAAACAAAATCTCCCCAGAGTGTAATCATTATCTTAGGGAAATGGGCTGTTTTTTTCATATATTACCCCGATCCTTGTTGTTGCAAACGAAAAAATCCCGACAGAAGCGATATTCTTCTGCCGGGATTAAAAACTCTAGTGAAATCATTTGAATCAACCGCCGCCAATCGCAGGCATGAACGTTACCCTGTCACCATCAGCTAACTCCTGCTCAAAGGTGCTACTTCGCCTATTCACATATATACCTTCAACTTCATGATCCTTAATTTCAATCAGCGCCAGTAGCGATTGAATATTAGCCGGCTCCTCCAATGAAAGAGTCTTCTCATGAAACCGATTGTTCTGCAGAATGGAAATCAGACAAACGTCAACTTGTATCACAGCTACCTCCTGTGTACCGATAAAGACCCGATTACTTCATAAAACAAGGTAATTGCTTCAATAGTATTGAGCGCATTATGCATTACTCAAAAGGAGCAGCTCAATCTGCATTAAATTGCGACTCTTATTGAGAGGAATTCTTTTACTCATTTGCCCGAAGTAAGAAATAATACAACCGAATACTCCAACTGAACAGAATGACAATATACTCAATTGATCTGCTATATGGCAATAGATTATCGCCAGGATTATTCTATATTTTTATCAATTTAATATCGTGGGAACCGTGTCGTTAAAGGGATTCGAGATGAGTTGAAAACAAGAAGAAAATCGGGATAAGTTAAAACACTTTCAGCCGACCCGTCAAGAACAGACGGACCGGCTGAAAGAAGAGAGGTGTAAGCGTAATACTATCTCTACTTATGCAGACTCGTAGAGCTTGGTCATGATGAACTCACGATGACCCAGAGCCTCGGCAGCGGTCAGACGACCGTTTGCGGTGCGAACCATCATGTCGAGAAGCTTGTCGCCGGCCTCGTCCATGTTCATCTCGCGGC
>NZ_JBLXGE010000024.1:0-24431 GCF_048381775.1 Desulfosediminicola sp.
CCGTTTCCGGATTTGGTTTTTGTCGATGTCACGACACCGGACTGGGGGCTGCCAGCAACATTGTTTTTTGCTTCTAACGCTAAATTATCCATGATCACATCCTCAAATTTCTGATCGTTGCCAGTTATTATGCAAAGGATGTGCCAGTTTTTGTATATCTTGCGAAGCTCTGGGTTTTCTTGGAGTTTTAAGAAATAAAGGGGCTCTTAAAAAAGAAGGAAAGGTTCCTTAGGGAAAACCTTTCCTCTTTCTTTAGGCAAAAAGTGCCTAGGGCGTTATGCGTTGATATCCATCAAAATCTGCATGACGGGATTGTTTGAAGAGCCGCTTGGGATAAGAGCGCTCAGACTTGCTTTTAAGGAGAATTTTTGTGCCAGTGCGCTTTGTGCAGCCTTATACTTTCGTACGAGTTCATCTTGGACGTCTGCAACTTTTCTCTGGCCTTCCTGCTGAATCTTGAGTGTTTCGTCGCGAATGTCGCGTATTTGGGCTGTTGCGACATCGCTGTGGTAGTTTAGAGTCGTTTTCACCATTGCGTAGCGCGCTTTTTCCAGGAAAAGAGCTTCTTTCGCTGCGGCGATATCTTCGCGCGCTCGGTTTCTTCCCTCGGAAGTTGAAAAGTTGCCGTAAAGCCAAGAGTTTAAGATCTCCAGGCCTGAGCGATTCAGTGTGCCGGTGCGGGTAACAGCATCAGCTGTATTTGCGCTGGTTGTGAATGTTACATCGTCACCTGAGATACCATTTAAAACTAAGCTGTCCACTCTATTAAAAGAAGCGACCTTGCTTGGGGAAACCGGGGCGTCTGGATAAGAGTCGTACTGCCTCAGCAATTTGGTGTCTGTTTCGACCTGCCAGCGTTTTCCGTCACTATCAGTGATGTAGTAGCTTGGGCGAATATCCGCGCCGCCGACTTTAGATAAGACGCCGTTGAAAGATATGGGGTAATCCAATTCGCGAGAATCGGAGTTCAATAGGTTGGTTGTAACCCTTGATTCATCAGCGCTCGAATATATAGACTTGAGTTGAGAGTCAAATGTTGCTGAATACCCATCTGCGCGAAAGTTTGAATCTGGATCATTCTGAGAGTTTTCAGCACTATTAATTGTGTTTAGCATGCGGTCAAGGGTGGAGTAAATCCCCTCTAGTCGCGTAAAATTATTATTGATAATGTCCTGAGCGTCTTCGATGAGTTTGTTGTGTTGTGTCCAGCGGTCTTTTTCAAAGTTCTGTTTTTGAACTTTTGTGTCATATTCTGCTTGGATCCGCAGGGTTTGTTTGTTGCCCTCTCCCAAGATACTGTTCTGCATTTGCTTGCTGAGAGTGGCAGCCTGGACGTTACCTTGCGCATTAAAAATGGTTGGTTGACCCCCAGAACTACGGAGGGCATCGAAAATATTAGACATTTTAGTCACCTTGACGAAGTTTCTACTTCTCTAACTTTCTATTTTCTCACGGTAATGAACGAGAGTCAATATTGGATCTGCGGTGGATTTGAATTGAAATGGATGAACGTATGAGATATATTATATTTTGTACGCAGTAGGCGTATGTTTTACTATCCTTAGAAAGGGGAATTGAAATGGCTGAAATCGCACTATCATCTGCAGTACGATCTAACTTGCTCGCACTGCAAAATACTTCAGGCTTTATCGATCGTACACAGAACCGTCTTTCAACTGGTTTGGAAGTGTCTTCACCGATCGATGATGCGATCAAGTTTTTCCAAGCTAAATCGCTGTCTAACCGCGCTACTGACTTGTTAGAGCGTAAAGATGCTATCGATCAGGGCGTAAACGCCTTGAACACGGCACTTAAGGCTGCTGATGCGATGGAAGATCTTGTGAAGCAAATGAAGGGTGTTATCGACCAGGCTCGTAGTGGTGATAAGACACAACGTACAGCATACAAAACTCAGCTACAAGATTTGGGTACCCAAATTGAGAAGCTGGTTAACGATGCGTCATACCAAGGTTTGAACCTTATCAACTCGACAGGTTCTAAGCTTGCAGTTCGTTTCTCTGATAAGCAAGATTCCAAGCTTGAGGTTAACGGTGTTAACTTCCAGATTTCTGGTTTCTTCAAGAAAGAGGCCGGTACTGCAATCACCCATGGTGACGCTTCTAAGTTGTTGACGGGTGGTCTTGGCTTTACCGCTGCGATTGATTCTGGGTACAGCTTGAGTAAAGCTTCTGAGGCTGCGTTGTTTAACGCTGCGGCCGATAAAGCGATCAACGCTCTTGATAAGACCGTTTCAAACTTGCGTTCTGAAGCTGCGAAGATGGCAGGTAACGTTGCAATCCTGCAGGTTCGTTCGAACTTTACGCAGGAATATTCCAACGTGCTTGAGAGTGGTGCTGCTCAATTGACAGTAGCTGATCTCAACGAGGAAGGTGCCAACCTGCTGGCGTTGCAAACACGTCAACAGATGGGTATTCAGGCCCTGTCGTTTGCTGGTCAATCCGAGCAAGCGGTCCTTGGTCTGTTCCGTTAATTTCTCGCACAGCCCAAAGGAAGGTCGAGGGGGCGTTGTCTCTCTCGGCCTTTTTTATCTTGAAATTAGGTGGAAGGTGAATAGAGATGCCACTGAAAATTAATTTAAAAAAGAACCAAAAAATTATTATCAATGGGGCGGTGCTCGAAAATAATAACTCGCGCGCAGTTTCATTTACGCTATTAAATTCGACAGCTATCTTGCGTGATACGGAAATTTTGACGGCAGAAGAAGCGGTTACGCCTGCAAGTCGGGTATATTATGCTTTACAATGCATGTATATCATTCCAGAATCAGAAATCGAGCACAGGAAAAATTTTGAAGCTTTCCTGAAAGATTATGAAGCTGCAGCGCCTTCGTCGTCGGAACTTGTTAAGAGTATTCGAGAAGAAGTTTCTGCAGGAAGTCTCTATAAAGGCCTTCGTCTGGTAAGGCAATTGATTGAGCATGAAGGCAAGGTATTGAACCATGGACAAATCACAACAGATGAAGAGTTATCAGCAAGGGCCGACGGAGGGGAATCCTCGGCAGACTGAGGCTTGGGCGCTTTCACAGGCAGCGTTGAGGATGACGCATGCCCGAGATGGTGGTGATATGGAAGAGCTTGCGAGTGCCGTTCGTTTAAATTGGCGGCTGTGGACGATTTTTCAATCGGATTTACTCGCGCAAGATTGTCCGCTGCCTGATGATATTCGCGGGAATGTTATCTCTCTTGCTGCTTTTGTGGATAAGCAAACGCTTGCATTTATGGGTGATAAGGACGCGCAGAAGGTTGATGTTCTGATTAATATTAATCGCGAGATCGCTATGGGTATGTATCAGCAGCCGCAGAGTGAAACGACAACGCAACAAGATGCCGAGGCGCAGGAAGAAGCGCCGACGGTAAATCTCGCAGATTTAGAGGCGTAGCAGACGGGGGGCGTTAGATGCTCAAGTTGGAGGAGTTGGCGCGACAAGGTGATTGGAACGCGCTTATAGAGGTGTTTGAAAAGGAATGCTCTGACGCAGAGGCTGATTGGTTTTATCTTTTTTGGCGCGGGTACGCTGCATTTAGAACCGATGATTTTGTAACCGCTTGGGAGATTGGGAAAGTTGTATATGAGCAGCAACCTGAATGTTTAGAGGTTGCTGATTTTGTCTGTGTACTTTCGGTCTTACTCGGTCAAACTAAGGATGCCTACTTTTATATGAAGATGAAGAATGTGTGTTCTTCAGATGAAGTCTTGCGGGACTTTTTTGATGCAGAACCCCTGCCAGATGCGGGGGCTCTGCTGGCCGATGTTGTGGAAATGCCCTTGTTGAATCATGCTCTTTTTGCATTGGGCGAGGGAGATCTTGATCGCGCAGAGAAGTGGTTTTTACAGCAGTTAAGGCTGCATCCTCTTGATGCATTCTCCCATATTTCTTTTGTTCACTGTCTTGTGGAGAGGGAGAGGTATCGTTCCGCGCTTGATGCTCTTAGGTCTGCATTGGTTGTGATACCGGATAATGCTGATTTATATAAGATGATGGCCTCCGTTCTTGATGCGTTGGGCAAGCGGGATCAGGCGAAATCTGCATACCGCATGGCAATTTCTGTTGCGAAGAAAAAAGGTGTTATAGAGGGGCTTTACGCGTACTCTTTTACCTATGATGCGGAGGCTATTGAGAGTGAGAAAGTAGCCAGATGCCGAGAGTGGGGGCAGGTATATGGCTTACCGGAAAGGCGTTCTCCAATTGCGGTTAGTGAAGTCGCGAAACGATCCAAACTTGTTATTGGTTTTATTCTTACCGACTTTGAAAATCAAAGAGGGTTGCCTGCTCTAGCGCGAATGCTTTCGTTTAAAGACGAAGATGCTTTTAAGTACATTGGTTATGGCGGTGCTGACATTACATCTGCTCAGTATCAACCGTTACAGTCATCATTTGATGAATGGCGTAGCTTGGAAGGGGTGCTTCCTGCGACATTACGTAATATGGTTGCTGCAGATGGGGTGGACATTCTTATCAATTTGAGTGGTTTTCGAGATCCCGTTTTTCTGGCGACCTTTGGCGCGCGGATGGCGCCTGTACAAATGCTGTGGTTTGATAGTTGGTATGGAACTGGCCTAAACTGTGCTGACTATCTTTTGACGGACCACACTGCGGAAGGAGCACTAGAGAAAGTAGTTTCCTTGCCGTCTTCATCTTCTCTAGTCGGTAGGCGTCCTCTAGACACGCTTCAGAATACGCGTGAAGACATGAGAAAAACGTTTATTGCGGACGTTGTTTTCAGGCAATTGACGCCACGGACTTTGGAAGTGTGGGCACATCTTTTAAATAAGCACCCAGATTCCGTTCTGGTTCTTCGCGATCATGACTTTTTCTCCAGTGATAATGCGACCGATTTAATTGAGAGGTTCGGTAACTACGGACTGGCTCATCGAATTGATATCGTGGCTGAAGCAGATCGTAGGTTGTTCTTTTTGAACGGTGATGTGGCTTTGTTGCCTGTTGGTGATGTCGGTGTGGATGTTGTTTTAGATGCGCTAGAGGTCGGTGTTCCGGTCGTCGCGTGTGGTGAGTTGGGTGGTAGTTCGATTGCCTTGAAAAAGCTGTATGAGGTTCTGGGGGTGCAAGAGGAACTCTATGCTTCAGATCTTGACGCTTACTTGTCGAAATGTGGGGGATTTTTAGGAGACGAAGGCTTGAGGGCTGAGTTTAGTTTAGAGGTTCGCCGTAAATTGGACGAAACGCCATATTTCGATTACCGGGCACGTATGACAGAGTTTGAACAGCTTTTAAAAGACGTTTGGGCAGAACAGGCTGTTAGCTAGAAAACAATCAAGACAAAATTGGAGAAGCCAAAAGATGTCTTTATTTGAGAAAAATCTTGAGTTCTTTAAGAATAAAGAAAACTCAATATATGAAAAAGTTGTGAATTTCACAACAGAGAACTCAACGCTGATTTTTGAAGGCGACACGGCCGTCAACTTGCGTATGGGGAATGTTAATTTATATGGTAAGAATGAAAAAGACTATGTCGACAGTCAGATGGAGGATTTTTTAAAGAATCCTCTTCGATTGCATTTTACAAACCCTAGTCATTGTAATTTGTCGCCGATCTCTATTGGAATGTTGCAGAAGCTGCGAGATCGTTTTTTGATTGAACACAAAGCTGAATTTAGTACTTTTCCCGTCACAGATACCGGTTTTCTCTACCTTTTAGGGATCGGGCTGGGTCAGATTGTTGTACGCTTGCTGGATGAGGAATTAGCCAGTAACTATTTTCTGTTCGAGCCGGTTGTTGAAATATTTGCTCAGTCTATGCATAAAATGGATTGGGAACAGATTTATGAGAATGCTGAAAATAAGGGTATAAACCTTATTTTGATCGTAGGTGAAACGCCGTTACAGTCTGTGCTTCGTGTCGAAGCACATATTAGAAAAATTGGTAACACCTTTATTGATGGTTCTTACTTTGTTGCTCATTATTCCTCTTGGGAAATAGAAGAAATTTACGGTTATTTGATGGATCGTTTAAAAAGCTTCAATTATTCCACGGGTTTTTATGAGGATGAATTGGTGATGATGAGAAATTCTTATGAGAATTTCAAAAATCATACGTTTCGTTTTATTAAAAATGGCAAGTATTTACGGCAAGAATATCCTGTTTTAATTGTAGGATCAGGGCCATCGTTAGAATATGACATTGATATAGTTAAAGACCTTCAGGATCGCGCAATCGTTGTATCTTGTGGAACGACCATCAATGTCTTGCTTAAAAATGGTATTGTTCCAGATTTCCAAGTGGAAATCGAAAATGTTGAAGATGTATATAAGTTCAATAAAAAAATCTCGGAAAAATACGATCTGTCAAAGGTTGTTCTCGTGGCGACAAATACTGTCCACCCAAAGGTGACGGGGCTTTTTGGCGAGACCTGGTATTATGCTCGTGGGGCTTTAAGTTCGACCCGTGTTTTCATGGAGCCTAACGCCGACCTGGAGGGCACAACGCCTCTCTCGGCGAACCCCGCGATTGCGTCTATGGCTGTTCTAGGCTTTAGGAACATGTACTTATTTGGAGTTGATTGTGGGCGATATGTGGGGGCGTCTCACCATCATAAAGATAGTATCTATCACGAACTCGGTATGGAGGAACAAGATTTTGATCCTGCATACGGTATACGGGTGCCGGGGAATTTTGGCGGTAAGGTAGAGACGACAGCTGTTTTGGATATGTCGCGTTGGGTGATCTCATCGATCAGAAAAAAATTTGGAATCCACATGTACAATTCTAGCCATGGGGCTCGTATTGACGGAGCTATTCCAATGGCAGCGGATGCAATTGAGATGGAAAGTGATGCGGGGCGTAAGGCTCTTGTAATTAAAACCTTACGAGATCAGCTTAAGACCTATAACGCGGGTGAATTTATTGCCGATTTGGATTTTGATAAATTTTTAGAGCAGTTTACAGAGTTTGGCGAAGGTTTTGATGAGTGCTTGAGTTCATTGGTCGGCAAGTATTCTTCTTTTAGTGAAATCGACAGTAAAATTGAAGAATTCTGGAATACCAATTTTGATAAGTATAAATGTGTATTTGCAATGATTGGGGGCTCATTTGCGTCAATGATCCGTTTGGCCGCTTTTTATGGCTGCAGGATTTCTGATGAAAAAGCTCGTTTCGAGTATATTCAGATCTTCTTGGAAGCTTATCAGGAGCAGGTTCTGTGGATGGTCGACCAATCTCGAGGATTGTTTGAAGATATGGTCAATGGTGAGACCGTTAGAAGTTTTAAATCTTATCCTCTTCCGACTGACGAGGATTATGTAGAGCCTGACACGATCGGTATCGTGGAGGCATAAGAGAGATTGTCATGAGAAATTTTCAAACAGAAACAACCATGCTAGATGGGGCTTCAATCCTGATTACGGGTGGTACGGGGTCTTTTGGCAATCAGTTTGTGCAAACCGTTCTGGATAGATATAACCCGCGTCGCTTGGTCATCTTCTCTCGTGATGAGTTGAAGCAGTTCGAGATGCAGGAGAAGTTTAAAAACCATCCGCGCTTTTCCTGTCTGCGGTTTTTTATTGGTGATGTTCGTGATCACTATCGTTTGGAAGTTGCGTTTTCTAATATTGATTATGTTATTCATAGCGCCGCGTTAAAGCAGGTGCCGGCGGCTGAATATAATCCGACAGAATATGTTCGCACAAACATAGGCGGTGCGGAAAATGTCGTGCGTGCTGCGCGTGCTGCTGGGGTGAAACGGGTGATCGCCCTGTCGACAGATAAGGCCGCAAGCCCCCTTAATCTTTATGGGGCAACCAAGCTGGTTTCTGACAAGATATTTGTGGCGGGCAACAACCTGAGTGGTCGTGATGGGACGCGTTACTCCGTCGTGCGCTATGGGAATGTAGTTGGGTCCCGCGGGAGTGTAATTCCGCTGTTTAAACGTCTAATTGACGAAGGGTGCCGGGAGTTGCCCGTTACCGATGGGCGTATGACGCGGTTTTTCATTACATTGGATCAAGGGGTGGATTTTGTCTTGTCTTGCCTTGAGAAAATGGTGGGTGGTGAAGTGTTCGTTCCCAAAATTCCAAGTATGAAAATTGTTGATCTCGTGAAAGCCTTTGGGCCGGACATTTCGACAAAGATCACGGGGATACGTCCGGGTGAAAAACTGCATGAGGTGATGATCACAAGTGATGATGCCCGTGTAACGGTAGAGAAGGATGACCGCTATATCATCCAGCCGTCTTTTGCATTTTGGACCGATAGGGTGGCGGAACACGGAAATTGTACGCCATTGCCGGAAGGGTATAGTTACGCAAGTGACACAAATAAAGAGTGGTTAACGCAAGAAGAGATGTATCGACTGATAGAACAAGAAACATAGGAGAGCGTACATATGTTCGGTTCAAAAGGTCTGCCTTTTTTTATTTCCGAAGTATCCAGCAATCATTCGCGTGATTTGGAAAGGTGTCGCACTTTTATCCAGACATCCGCCGACATTGGCTGTGATGCCGTCAAGTTTCAGTTGTTTAAGATCGATGAACTCTTCGCGTCAGAAATTCTAGTGAAAAGCCAAGAGCATAGAGACAGAAGGCAGTGGGAGCTGCCTGTTTCTTTTTTACCGGATTTGTCAGAATTTTGTCGCGAGGCAGATATTCAGTTTAGCTGCACGCCCTTTTATCTGGATGCCGTTGAGGAATTGTTTCCCTATGTGGATTTTTACAAGATCGCCTCTTATGAGCTATTGTGGGATGACCTTATTCGACAATGTGCGCAAACTGGTAAGCCACTGGTGATGTCTACGGGGATGGCGACCCTGTCAGAAATTAAGCATGCGGTCGCGGTTTTTGAGGAAGCCGGGGGGAAGGAACTTTCGTTGCTTCATTGTGTTTCGGGATACCCCGCACAACCGCAGAACTGCAACCTTTCGGCCATAGAGACCATTCGTAAAGAGACAGGTCTAGCCATCGGTTGGTCAGATCACAGTCGAAATCCAGCCGTGGTGAACCGTGCCATTCACAGATGGGGCGCGCAGACTGTCGAGTTTCATCTGGATATTGATGAAGCAGGTGAAGAATATAGTACGGGCCATTGCTGGCTGCCTGAGGAGATCGCGCCGGTAATTCAGATGCAGCAGGTCATGTTTGGCGCGGATGGGAACGGCATAAAGCAGCCGACGCCAGACGAGATTGCAGATCGTGATTGGCGGGCTGATCCGTCAGATGGTTTGCGCCCTTTAAAAGGGATGCGGTGACTATGGTTGAGCAAACTGTCTTATGTGTCGTTGGGGCCCGCCTGAACAGTAGCCGCCTGCCAAAAAAACATTTGTTGGATTTAGAGGGGAAACCTCTTTTGCAATGCTTGTTGGAACGGTTGAAAACATCTTCGTTGATAGATGACATCGTGGTCGCGACGACGCGAGATGCTTTTAACCAATCCTTGGTTGATCTGTGTGAAAAAATCGCTCAACCCGTTTTTGCTTATGAAGGCGATGTGAACAATCTGGTAGATCGTGTTGATACGGTCGTGCGGCGTCACAAACCAGATTTTGTCCTCTATGTGTGCGGGGATTGTCCGCTGGTCGATGTTGAGACAATAGATGCGATGATCTCTAAGGCGCTTGAAACCCCAAAGGTGCAGGTTGTTGAGTTAATGCCACTTCCTGACGGCAAGTCCTATATCCATGAAGGGTTTGATCTGTTTAGCGCGGCCTTTTGGCGAGAAATGTCGGAAAACTCCATCGCCCCCTTTAATCAGGAACATATCGCGTCGATTTACCGTCATAGTGGGGTGGTGAAGCCGACGCATGTAGAGTATGTAGAACTGGATCAGCTCTATAGTGCAATCGAACATCGTATTTCCGTAGACACTCTTGCGGATTATGATTTTATGCGGGCGGTCTATAAAAAATGGTATAGGCAGCATGGGCCTGAAACGATTGTTGATTTTAAGTGGGCCATCTCACTTTTGCAGGATGATCCGGCTTATCTGGCAATCAATAGCCATGTTAGACAGCGCAAAGCGGCAGAAAAGGGGCGTTCGGTTTTATTTGTAACCCAAGCCGGTGCTGAGGTTGGTTTTGGTCATTTGTCTCGCACGTTGACATGTGCAAAAGCTGCACAAGAATACAATTCATATGGCGTTAAAGTGCTGGTGGAAGGCAAACCGATTTCCTTTTCCAGACTAGACTTGTTTAACGCGAGATGGATTGAGTCTTTGCAAGACGCAACGGATGTGTCGGCAGATATTATCTGTCTGGATCTTAAAAATATAACAGACGAGCATATCGCGTGGGCCAGAGAACATGCTTCTTATGTGGTCTGTCTTGATCAGTATGTTGAAGGTCTAGAGCCAGCAGACTTGTATTGGTTTCCCTCGCCGTATGTTCAGGCGGAACTCGCGTCACGTGAAGAGGTTAAATTCGGCTGGGATTGCATGCTGGTTGATCAATCGATCCCGGCTTTAAAAGTTGCGGGACTCAAAAAGCGCGGGGTTGTCCTTACGGGAAGTGGGGACCATGCCAAGATGGGGGCCACGTTGGCACAGAGGTTGGCAACAGATTTTGGGGCTCAAGTTGAGCTGGATTGGGTGCAGGGACCTTTTGCGGATGCTCCTGTCTTTACTCAAGAACAGCCGGACGGATGGCGGGTCCTGACACAGGTGCAAGGGCTCTCAAATCACTTACAGGCATATGATTTTGCGATTTGTGTCTTTGGTGTTTCTTTTTTTGAATGTTTGGGTGCAGGGGTGCCAGCCGTTTGTATTGATCCGCTACACATGGCAAAACCTGAAGAATGGCAGCTGTTGAAAAACGCAATGCCGCCATTGATGGCAGAGAGTCAGGATGATGTGTGTTTGAAATTGAATAAGCTTCTGGAAAACCAATGTGATAAAGAGTTTCTGGAGCCGTATCAGATGGATATTGTGAAGGGACCAGCTCATTTTGCGGCTTCTCTGAGGGCCTTAATCCCTGTGTCTTGGCAGGATGCGTTTTATGGGGAACATTCCGGCAAGCTGGTCTATCAGCATGTGCATGGCGACGTTATTGAGTGTGAGCAATGCGGCTTTAAACATATGATCCCGTTGCCATCTTATGAACAGCTTAAAACCTTTTATGAAGAAGAGTTTTATCAGGCGGAGAAAGAGGATTATCTGCAAAAATCAGTGGATGAGTGGCTCTGGCTTGACTTTGAGTTTGGGGATCGTCTCGCACGTGCCGAGCAATCGCTGGGATCGCACAGTGAGAGAACCGTTTTGGATATCGGAACGGGGCCAGGCGGGTTTCTTCAGGTGGCAAAAGCTCGCAACTGGATTGGTTTGGGAATAGAGCCCTCTGATCATGCGGCATCGTTTGCGCGTCAAAATGGACTTGAGGTGCATACAGGCTTTTTTGATGCTGAATGGGCTGCACAGATGGGGCAATTTGATCTTGTTCACATGAGCGAGGTTTTGGAACATGTGCCTGAACCCTCAAAATTATTGAACTTGGCAGTCTCTAAGGTGAAACCGGGGGGGATGATTGTTGTTTCGGTTCCCAATGATTTTAATCCGTTGCAAGAGGCCGTCATCCGGCAAGATAATGCCGAAAGTTGGTGGGTCGTGCCGGACCATCATCTGAATTATTTTGATTTTGAGAGTCTGGAGAATCTGTTGCGGCACGCGGGCTTGAATATTGTCAATCGTTCTACAAACTTTCCGATGGAGATGTTTTTGTTGATGGGTGAAAACTATCGGGGTGCGTCCGATATTGGTAAAAAATGCCACAAACGCCGAATGACTTTTGATATCTCACTGGGACAGCGCAAACCGGAGGCCCGACGTGCTTTGTATGAAAGTCTCGCTTCGGCGGGGCTGGGGCGCTTAGCAATTGTTTATGCACAAAAACCAATGGAACAAGGGTGATACAATGCAAACACAACCATTCTTTATTGTAGGATGCGGACGCTCTGGCACCCAGTCACTTGGTCGCTATTTTAGTGCTTTTGAAAAGGCGCAGTGTGAACATGAATATAACGTGTTGGAAATCCAGAGACTGGGAACACTTTATGAGGCTGGTTTAGTCAGTCGCGAACAGGCTTTGGGCACGCTTGAGCTTTATTATAAGTCTGCGGTGAAATATAGCGAAACGCTGATATGGGGAGATAGTTCCAATAAGCTGTCCTATTTTGTACCCTTGTTAAAAGAGTTGTTTCCTCAGGCCAAATTCGTCCATGTGGTGCGCGATGGGCGCAAGGTTGTGTCCTCTCTGTTCCATAAGTTGGGGAAAGAGGTGCTGGACGATCGCAGCAATGCGATTATGTGTGATTATCTCGCCGCCCCTGACCATGTCATGATCCCGCCACCGGAAAAAAAATACTGGTGGCCGACACCTAAGCCGGGCACGGCCCTGTTTGATCGTTTTAAAGAGATGTCGCAATTTGAGCGGATTTGTTGGCACTGGCAATATATCAATAATCGGATATTGGATGATTTTGAACTGCTGTCAGACGATCAAAAAATACGTGTGAAGTTAGAAGATATTACCAGCGATCTGGGGGCGTTAAAGTCCTTTAGCGCGTTTATTGGCTTAACGCCCAATCAGGAACAGGCAGAGTTGATGGGCAAGCCCTATAATGTCGTGGTTCCCGTAAACTACGGGCTGACGGCGGACCAACAAACTGTATTTGAAAAACATTGCCGTGTGATGATGGATCGATTGGGCTATGACGATAGGGAATACGATCTAGACTATAGAACCAATAAATTTGAGGGAAAGATAGATGGTTGATCAGTGTGATTTATGCGGTAGCGCCAACTTGTCTGTCGCTTATAAAGTTCCAACGACGAAGCGCGGCCTAACCGTATATATTTGTGAAGACTGTAGTTTGTTGCAAAGCTTGCCGAGGATTGATTATGTTGAAAAGCGTGACAACGCAACCATGCTCGGCGGCGCAGGCTGGGGCAATATCCGGTATGGGAAAGGGTTTCGTACCAAACATGCCCTTGATCTTTTGCGCCAACATGATTTGATTTCCTCGGTCGGGACGTTGCTTGATATCGGGTCAAATCGTGGCAGTTTTGTGAAGGCGTTTTTGGACGAAAACCCAAAAGCCAATGTGTGGGCGGTGGAGCCTGATGAACGTGTGGTAAGTGACTACGAAGGACTAGATCAGGTTCGTTTAATTCAGGAACGTATCGAACATGTGGATTTGCCGGGCGGCAAGTTTGATCTTATTTACAGTAGTCATACGTTGGAACATGTGCGCTCCGGACGGGCATGTCTGGAACAGAGCTTTGAGGCTTTGGCGGACAATGGCATTATGTTTTTGGAGGTGCCAAACACGGATATTCTCAACTTTGAAAATCAGGTTGAAGAATTTTTCATGGATAAACATCTTTATCATTATTCGGCAAAGACGCTGATCGAGCTGTTGAACGTGACGGGTTTTGAGGTTTTGTTTGGGCCGGACCCGCAAGATGAAACCTATTTAACGCTGATTTTACGAAAAGCAAGCCCACGCCAACCAAATGTGGCGGCGTTAAAGAACGAGGTTGGCGTTGCGAGAAAACAGCTCAGCCATTATGAAGAAGTCTTTATTGCTAATCTTGAACGGTTGAAAAAGGGCAGTCGTTGGATTGAGGAGCTATCGCGTGACAAACGGATTGCCATCTGGGGCGGAGGACGTATTTTCTCCAATTTGCTAGAATATGGTGAACTGGATGCGTCTTGTCTGGTGGGTGTCATTGATAAAAACCTGTCCAATTACATTCAGGCGGTGCAAGGGTGCAAACTTTTAAAGCCGGAAGCAATTCAAGATATGAAACCGGATGTTTTGGTGATCGCTTCACGATTGTTTTTCGATGAAATTAAAGCTGAGGCAGAAGAGCTTGTGCCGGGCCTGGAGTATGTTTCCTTGGATGATATTTTAAATCAAAGCGCTGGGACGCAGTGAGGTAAATATGATGGACTTAAAAGAAATCGCGACCGAAATTCGTAAGATCGCGTTGGAGAGCATTTATCAGGCGCGTTCTGGTCATCCCGGGGGCAGCTTGTCAATTGCGGATATTTTGGCTGTTCTCTATTTTGATGAGATGAATTTTGATGGGCAGAACCCAGACGATAAAAACCGCGATCGTTTTATTTTATCAAAGGGACATGCCTGTCCTGCCTATTATGGTGCCTTGGCCCTGAAAGGGGTTTTCCCGCGTGAAGAGGCCTTGAAACTGCGTAAAGTCGGCAGTTTTATGGAAGGCCATCCGGATGCACGCCAACCCGGTATTGATGCTCCATCGGGATCGTTGGGAATGGGGTTGAGCCAAGGGATTGGGATGGCGCTTGGGGCAAAATATCAAAACTTGTCCTACCGCACGTATGTGTTGCTTGGTGATGGCGATATGCAGGAGGGCAATAGTTGGGAAGCTTTCATGCTGGCTCCGTTTCAAAAATTGGACAATTTGGTTGCGATCTATGATGCCAATGGTTTGCAAGGCGACGATAGCGTGTCGGCTCAGCTGGACCTGGGTGATGTGCCGGCAAAGCTGAAGGCTTTTGGATGGCATGTTTTGGAAGTTGACGGTCATGATGTGGATGCCTTGAAAGAAGCATTCGCTGCGGCCCGAAAAACAAAAGGGCAGCCAACCTTTGTTTTTGCCAAGACGGTGAAAGGGAAGGGAATTTCGTTTATGGAAAACGTGATTTCCTGGCACGGGTCCTCAACGATGAGCGCTCAGGAAATTAAAGAGTCATTGGCTGAATTGGCAGAGGTGTAACATGCAGGGCTTGGAATTTTGGGACGTTGGCCAAGAGGTTTCCCTACGGGACGCCTTTGGACGTGTATTAAATTATGCGGGGGAAAAGCGCGATGATTGGGTTTTATTAGACGCTGATGTCGCAGGTGGCACAGGGGCGAAACCATTTGTGCAGAAAATGCCGGAACGGGTCATGCAGTTTGGGATTGCAGAACAGAATATGATGGCAGCAGCCGGCGGTGTTGCAGAAAGTGGTTTGATCCCGGTTGTCTCCACCTTTGCCGCCTTTGGAACCATGCGCGCCCATGAACAGTTTAGAACGGCGATTTGTTATCCTGAGCGCAATGCCAAGCTTTGCTGTTCTCATTTAGGGTTAGATGTCGGCCCGGATGGCGCAACCGCACAGGCGCTGGAAGACCTTGCGACCATGCGGGCAATTCCAAATACGCTGGTCTTGGTGCCTGCGGATGCCAATGAGTTTATGCTCGCTTTTTTACAGATGCTGGATCATGTCGGCCCGGTTTATATGCGTATTGGGAGAAGTCCTGCGCCGGTGATTTGCGATGGGTCCCAACCGTTTGAGATTGGCAAAGCGCGCCGGATTAAAGACGGAAAGGATGTCACCATTGTCGCAACAGGGGTAATGGTTGGACGCGCCTTAAAAGCGGCGGATGAACTTGCGGCGCGTGACATTTCTGTACGCGTTGTGAATATGTCTTCCATTAAACCGCTTGATGAAGCGGAGATTTTGGCGGCAAGTCAGGAAACGGGTGCCATTGTGACAGCCGAAGATCATTCCGTAATCGGTGGGCTCGGTGGGGCTGTTGCAGAGTGTTTGGTGAAAGGAACGCCGTGTCCGGTCGAGTTTGTCGGAGTAAATGATGAGTTCGGAAAGTCGGGTGAGCATGACGAGTTGCCGGCTTTGTATGGCATTGACGTTGCCGGTGTTGTCAAAGGTGTTGAGCGGGTGCTCGCCAGAAAGCAGGGAAATTGATTGATGGATTTGACGGGTAGGATAGCGTTTGTCACCGGTGGAAGTCGGGGCATCGGACGTGCGATCGTTGAGGCCTTTGTTGCAGAAGGGGCGCACGTGTTCTTTTCTTATGAAAAGAATGAAGCCGCCGCACAAGAGGTGCTGACGCATTTGGGTTTACCGGCGGAACGCGCCGTTCAGTGTCATGTCTGTGATCGCAAAGCTTTGCAACAGGTGTTTAGCGACATTGAGGCCAGACATGGTCGTCTGGATGTGTTGGTCAACAATGCGGGTATTAACAAACCAACAGATTTTGATGAGATATCGGACGAGGATTGGGATGCGATTTTGGATGTTAATCTGAAAGGGCCTTTTGTGGTGACGCAAGAGGCAATATCTTTGTTGAGAAAGTCTGAAGCCGCAAGTGTGATCCATATCGGATCAGTCTCCGGTCAATATGGCGGTCCACGCACAGCGCATTATGCTGCGAGTAAAGCGGGCTTGATTTCCTTGTCTCAAGTCATTGCGCGTTTTTTGGCAGAAGATAATATCCGGAGCAACGTGCTGGCTGCCGGTCTGGTTGCGTCTGAAATGGCAGCGGCTGGTTTGGACTCGCCACAGGTGCAAAAAGCGGCGGAAGGCGTTTTGTTGAAACGTATGGGCACCCCGCAGGAAGTTGCGGATATGGCGGTATATCTGGCCTCGGATCGTAGTAGTTATGTGACGGCGCAAACTTTAAACGTAAATGGCGGGCTGTACTTTTGAGCAAAACACTTTTGATATTGGGCGCCAGCCGCCAAGCTGAAGAAGGTCTCCGGCATCTCAAGGGATGCGGCTGGTTTTTAGTCGGTTGTGATATAGATGAACAGGCACCGGGCTTTAAATGGTGTGACGATCATATTATCGCCAGTGTCTATCATGAAGATCAGGCGGTACCGGCTGCGTTGGAGTATCACAAGAATGTGCGCCCCCTTGATGGTGTCATGTGTTTGGCCGTCGATTGCCCTCATGTGGTGGCACGGATTGCGCGGGAACTGGATTTACCCGGTATATCTGTGGAAACAGCGGATTTGGCGGTGGATAAAATTGCGATGAAAGATCGTTTCAAGGCAGCAGGTATGGCAACGCCCGTTTACCGCGAAGTTGATAGTCTTGCTGAATTGATGCGTTTTTATGACGAGCGACAAAAACCGTTAGTTATCAAGCCATGCGATAGCCGTGGCTCAAAAGGCGTGAGTTTAAATAAGGACCCTGCTGATTTTGGATGGGCGTTTGACCATGCGAAAGCGTCTTCACCAACGGGTCGGGTAGAGGCAGAAGAATTTCTGAGTGGTCCTCAACTCAGCACCGAAACGATTGTGTATGAAGGTACAGCCTACACGATTGGTATCTCAGATCGAAACTACGAATTCCTTGAGACCTACGCCCCTTATATTATTGAAAATGGCGGGGATTTGCCAAGTTTTTGGTCAGAAGGAGAGATCGCGCAGGCGAAAAAGGTTATGGGTCAGGCGGCGCGCGCCTTGGGTGTCGAAAACGGTGTTCTGAAAGGCGATTTGTTGTTGCATGGGGGCACGGTATATGTTGTTGAAGTCGCCTTACGTTTGAGCGGCGGATATTTCTGCACCCATGAAGTCCCCTTGAACACAGGTCGTTCTACGATCATTCCGGTTGCTAAAATTGCGTTAGGGGAACCGGTTTCTTTGGGTGAGCTTGAGGTCACGGGATTAAGGCCCGTATACCAACGTTATATTTTTCCAAAGCCCGGTCGGATTGTCGATATGTCAGGTATTGATGTTGCGCGGGACTTGCCTGGTGTTGACTTTGTAGATGTCTGGGCTGAGGTCGGCGACGAGGTGATTTCACCTGTCAATGCCGGCGGAAGCGTGGGGGTTATCATTACGTCCGGTGCAACAAAGGAACTGGCTTGGCAGAGTATGGATGCAGCACAAAAAGCGATTGAAATCCAAACGGTATAGGTCATGAAAGTTTATTCGGTCTTTCATTTGAATCTGGCTTTTTCTTCCATAGAGGAAGAGGATCGGAGCATTGTTATTGAAAAATGCTATTGGCCAATCTTAAGGCTCATTCAGTCTGGTTATCCCCTTGCCATAGAAATGACGGGATATACACTGGAGACAATTCAGGAAATTGATCCGAATTGGGTTGATGAGTTTGCTCGGCTGTTAAAGGAAGAGAAAACCGAACTCGTTGGCTCCGGGTATGTGCAAATGATTGCCCCCTTGGCTCCACCACAGGTGACAGAACAGAATCTCGAGATGGGAAATCGGGTCTATGCGCGGTTGCTGGGCGTGGTGCCGAGAGTCGCTTTGGTCAATGAGCAGGCTTATAGCCCCGGTCTGGTCCCCCTTTATAAAAAGGCAGGCTATAGCTGTTTGATCATGGATTGGGCAGAACCGTCAAAAGATCATCCCGAATGGGACCCCAGTTGGATGAGGTCGGTGCAAAAGGTTGCGGGGGAAGGCGAGGAGATTGGACTTCTTTGGTCTGATGCGATTACTTTTCAGAAATTCCAGAGATGCGCTCACGGTGAAATAGAGCTTGAGGAATATCTCGACTTTTTGACGCTTCAGTTGGAACGGGGGGGAAGCTGCCTGCCTCTTTATACCAGTGACGGGGAGGTGTTTGATTATCGTCCGGGCAGATATGCGCAGGAAGCGATGGATCGTGATCTCAGTGAGTGGGAAGTGGTGGAAAGTCTGTTTGCGATGGTTGCAGGGCTGGATGCGGTCACGTTCAAACTACCGTCCCAGATTATTGCACAGACGGTGTTTCCTGAAACGGCGTTGCGACTGGAAAGCGCGCAAACTCCTATTCCCGTTAAAAAACAAAAAAAGTACAACGTTTTACGCTGGGCGGTGACGGGGCGGGATGATCTCAAGTTAAACACGTTATGTTGGCGCTGGTATGAGACTTTAGCGATACAAACACAGGTCAGTGAGGCAGAGTGGCGTCGGTTATTGTTGGTCTGGTCCAGTGATTTAAGGACGCATATTACTCAGAAACGATGGGACAAGTTGGGCAGGATGTTGCCTGCAGTAAAACAATTAGAGCTCCCGAATAAAAAAGCCGTTCAAAGCGATGCACTCTTTCCGGAGGATGTGGTGGTCACGCGACGTGGGCCTGTGATTGATATTGATACACCCGCAGGATATATGCGCCTAAACGCAAATCGTGGCTTAGCTATTCGTGCGTTCGGGCGCAAGATTGAGGGGCAACGCGAAACATCCCTTTTGGGGACCATTGCGCATGGTTTTTACGAAGATATCTCGTTTGGTGCGGATTTCTATAGCGGGCATTTTGTCGCGGAACCGGCAAGCAGTGCAAAACTCACCGATCTCGTGAAAGTGGAGCCGGAGATTTTATGGGATGAGGCATCTCGCTCGGTTATCGTCTGCGCTGAGATGTATATCAGCTTCATGGGGAAAATTCGAAAAGAGGTGTGTTTTCAGGTTGAGGACTTGTGTGTTGACGTCAGGTATGACGGGGACGGGTTGGTGCGCTATCAGGATGGCGTCTTACGTTTTGCGACGCTGACCTTAAACCCAACGGCATTTGATCCAAACAGCCTTTACTATGCGTGCCATAATGGCGGAAGAGACCTGCAGTATCATTCCTTAAGTCATCCTTTGCAAACAGTGCGCATTGTTAATCATGGGGCAGCCGTTTCACGTTTAGTGACGGCTTCAACAGGTCTTGGGATGACTCAGGGATTTTTGTTGCTGGGTGATCAAGATAAGGCGATTAAGCTGACGGTGGAACGCGCTCATGTCGCTGGTGTCGGACAAATACATTGCGAACCGGTTCGAGAAAGTTACTTTTGTCGTGCTACTGTGAGCCTTCGGGAATGGGATGAGACATCACGAAACGAGCCTGACACGGTTATCGGGGAGTATCAGGATGTAATGTTGTCTTATAAGTTTAATTTACTTTAATACAACATGGACTATTAGTATGTAATATTTTAGAATATCTCGAAAGAACGAGGATTGCTGATGAAGTATTTACATGTGTCGCCGCCATGGTACATTTTTTATGGCGATAATAATCTGCGTCAACCAAATACGCCTCTAGGCGCATCATACTGCGCCGCTACGGCCATTCGTAATGGGTGGAGCGCAACTATCTGGAATGGAGATTTGCTCCCTGTTGGGGGGGATGTGCGATATTCGGAGGAGATGACGGGGTATAAAGACTATCTGGTCAATCATTCGCGCAAAGATAATCCGATTTGGGATGAGTTTCGCGCTGTTCTAAAAAGTGTCAAACCTGACGTTGTGGGGGTGACGGCGTTATCACCGTCCTACCCCTCTGCGTTGCGTGTTTGTGAGATTGTTAAGGAAGTTTTTCCAGACTGTGTAACCGTGATCGGCGGGCCTCATCCGAACGCACTCCCTGAACAGGTGGCTGCGGCTCCACACGTAGATGCAGCCGTATTTGGTGAGGGGGAAGGTCCGCTGAAAGATATTCTGGATGCGGTGAAGGCGAAGAAGAAGTTGTGCGGTATCCCCGGAACGGCGGTTCGTGATGATGCCGGTAAGGTCATAAAATCAATGCCAGGCTTGTCTTATGACAATCTAGATGACATTGGTTGGCCCGCGAAGGGAATGGTTTATGACACTCACGGTCTTTTGGGGCGGGATAATCATGGTTTGGTGATGTTTTCCAGAGGGTGTCCCTATAAATGTACTTTCTGCGCATCTCCTTCCTTATGGACACATAAAGTCAGGTTTAGAACGCCTGAAGATATGGCGCAGGAGATTTATGCAACCTACAAGGCGTACGATACACGCTACTTTAGCTTTGAGGATGATACGTTCACGTTGAACAGAAAGCGTATCATGAAGTTAATGGACCTAATCATTGAAAGTGGCTTGCCTAAAGTCCCAGGGTTTCGTTGGACCGGTAATACTCGGCCTGACTGTGTGGACCCCGAGTTGCTGGCAAAAATGAAAGAAGCAGGCTGTGCGGCGGTCGCGGTTGGTGTCGAGTTTGGCAGTGAGCGTATGCTCAAAAAAATGTTGAAGGATTATACCGCAGATGATGCGCGACGCGCCGTTGCTGAGATTAAAGAAGCCGGCTTGATTTCATCCGGTCAGTTTTTGGTCGGGGTGCCGACGGAAACGCCAGAAGAAATGTGGGAAACAATTGCCCTTGCTGATGAGTTGGAAGTGGATAGCGTCATGCTGTCTGTCGCAACACCTTTACCGGCAACCGCCTTACATGATGAGGCCGTTAAATTTGGTCTGATCCCAGAAGAAGGTCTGGACTGGGGGACAATCACTACCAAAAACGACGGCATTTTAATGACCGTAGAAAAAGACGGAAAAATATTGCCGATGCCGGAGAAACAACGTGTCGAGTTGGTTGCTGAATTGCATGAAGCCATGAATAAAATTCAGGAACGAACACTCCATCGTCGTAGTGCGAGCCGCAGCTGGTATGAAGCGCAGTATCTTCCCGAAGATGAGGTTACACCGGTCTACGGTATTCAAAAACCCAATTAGGAGATGCTGTTATGAAAGTGTTGCTGATTACGCCTCCGTACTATGTACCTGGAGAGACATATGCAATTAGTGTTGGTCAGCCTTTGGGTATCGCTTATTTAGGCGGTAGTTTACGTGAGGCTGGGCACGATGTCGTATTGGTGGATGGGTTGATGGGGGGGCGCCGTCGTGATTTGACGGCTGATGACCTTTTGAAGGCGTCCGATCCAAACGAATATAGTGATTGTATTCGTATCTCACGAGGTGTCTTTCAGCGAAATAAGCTGGATGAAACTTTTCCATCTGGTGCAACGACTGTCGGTTTGAGTTTTGAACAGGTCGAAGAGATCATCCGCAAAGAAAAGCCCGATGTGGTCGGGATTTCCGTTATCTTTACAAGCATTTTTAAAAGCGGGGCCCACATTGCAGCGCTGATTAAAAAAATAGACCCAACCATCATCACGGTTATGGGGGGAACCCATGTTACGGTTTCTAAAGAGAGCTGCCTAGCGGTTGATGCGATTGATTATATTGTTACCGGGGAAGGGGAGATCAGTTTCCGCGAGTTGCTGGATAACCTGGAGAATGAAGAGAAACTAAAAACCACGTTAGGGGTCGGGTTTGTTCGTGACGGAGAGACATTTTACACCCCGCATGAACTGAATTATGAGCTGGATGAATTGGCGTTCCCGGCGTTTGACCTCTTGGAAATGGATGACTATTTCGAAACAATGGCAGAGGGGCGTGCTGGTAAAATGTACACGACGAGAGGGTGTCCATTTGCATGTTCATTTTGTTCTGTGCCTTTGACATCCGAGCGGCGTTTCCGGGTTCATTCAATTGAACGAACGATCAAAGAAGCTCGATATTGGTGTGATACGTATAATGTAGAAACGCTCATTTTCGAAGATGATAACATCAACACAAACTTGAAACGTTACAAAGCCTTGATCTCAGGCTTCTTGGAGGCAGATATTGGTGTCAAGATTGATGCGCGCAATTTGAGATGCGACCTTCTGGATGAAGATGTCTTGTTACTTATGAAAAAAGCGGGGTTTGAAACCGTTTGGATTACACCTGAATCCGGTAGCCAGCGGGTTATGGATGAAATCATCAATAAGAAAATGAAGGTGAATGAAAGCTGGGCGGCTGCCCAACGTATTTTAAAATGCGGTATGGATGTCGGTGCTGCTTTTGTGATCGGTTTCCCCGGTGAGACACGTAAAGAAATCCAAAAAACCATTGATTTCGCGTACGGTTTAAAAAATATGGGCGTTAAAAACTTTTGGTTTTCGATCGCAACCCCGATTGAAGGGACGGCACTGTATAATCAAGCCATTGAAAGTGGCTTAATCGATGGTATTGATTTCGATAAGTTTACTTACAATACCGCTGTGTTTGATACGGATGAATTTAGTGCTGAAGAGCTTAAAGTATGGCGAAATGAGTTGATGTCTGACTTGAATGAATATGCAAACGCGACCTGCGGAAAACCGCAAGTCGCGTAGTGATTATCTGTTTAGTCGCCTTTAGAGGAAGTTCGCTAAACCAAGGTTTTGAGTTCTCGAAATCACTTGATAAGAGGCTTGAAGTGCTCGATCAATGTCTAGCAGCTCAGTAGTGGCTTCCAGCAGGTTGATATCTTCCACGCCGCTAATGCTGGTTTTTAGGAAGTTAATGGTGGTGCGCTCGCGTTCGATAGAGCTTTTCATTTGCTGTCGGTCAAAAGCCGTATTGAAGCGAAGCTGTTCAATACTCGCATTTTCTTCAGGACCATATGGTGGCTTCCCATCTGTGGGAGAGTCCAGTGCTGAATCGAGTAACCATAAAGCTTCTTCGGCTCTTTCTGTATTCTGATCAAGTCCACCGGATGTCCCAAACTGGCCTTGTGCAATAATTGAAAGAGCGCGGATGGCTTTGTCAAAGGCGGGGTTGAGGCCGTTGATATTGATGTCAACGGTTCTGTTTTCGTCAACTCGATGCGCAGTGGTCATCAAATCGCCTTCGTAATAATTTGAAACAGTGATTGTGCCTGCCTCGGCGCCGCCGGGGACGGTTGCAACTTTTTGATCAACTGTGATGGTGCTCCCATCCGCAGATACGTCCGTAACGGTAACCGTCATCGTGTTGTTTGCTGTCCCCGAGCTGATTTCCATTGTGGAGGGGACAGCCACCTCTGAGAAAGTTCCGGCTGGTGCCGCGATTGTTCCTGCAGTGGCATCATAGTTGACTGTTGCAGAAATGTATTTATCCGCCTCCGAGCCTCTTTTGATGGTAAAATCATCGGCAGAGGGGCCCGCGGTTGTCAGTTCTTTTCGCTTTACTTCGATGTAGCCAGTTGTGGTATCGACGCTGCTAATTGTCCAATCACCATCGTTGGATGTCCCGCCAGAAATATTGATGTCGCCCCCAGCTTTAAAGTTTCCATAGTCGCTAGCGGCATATCCCGCAATTGAAATACGCATCGCCTGGTTGTTACCGGTACCGACTTCTGTGAAAGTAAAGTTGTCTGCAACGCCGAATTCCGCGATATGTGCATCACGTGTTTCTGGGAATTTGGTCGTGTCACCATTCCATTTTGATTGGAAGTCAGACAGGTTTTCTCCAAGGTTGAGGTCAACTGGTGCGACGGAAGTTCGGGAGCCTGAGAAAAGGTAGCGCCCAGCAATGGATTCGTTCAAAAACCCTTGAATGTCTCTGAGTGCCTGATATGCAAATTTTTGGACTTGCTCTACCTGTTCCGAATCTCGTGTTTCGCCTGCGCTGTAGTCAGAAATCATATCGTACATATCAGTAATTGTCTCTTCGACACCGACAAGTGAGATATCTAAAGACTGCAGTCGTAAATCAGCGACTTCGTTGTTTGAAATGTAGTGTTCTGATTGGTTTAGCAAGTGTTCCAAACGAACTAATCGCTCGGATTGATCTGGAATTCCAGCATATTGTTGTGTTTTCTTCTCAGTTGCAACTGCGATTTGTGCATCAAACATGTTGCTTTGCAGCTTGAACAGGTGGGAGTTCATTAGCTGGTGGTGAGCAAAGTTTGCTAATCTGTTAACCATCTTACTATCTCCTACCTGACGGCACCTTCAAGGGTTTCAAACATTGTTTGGATGACACTGATAATACGCGCCGCAGCGGAATATGCTTGTTCGTACAAGATAAGTTGCGACAATTCTTCATCCAAGTTTACACCCTTCTGGGAGTCATTTCTATGCGAAAGGCTGTTGACCAAGGAAGACTGGATCTCAACATCCA
>NZ_JBLXGE010000025.1:0-12428 GCF_048381775.1 Desulfosediminicola sp.
TACCTGCAATTGACAACTACCGGCAGACTTCCTACTCTGTAGACACTCCTGGGGGGGCCGGCGTACCGGCTGAGACTCCGCATGCTGTGCGGTAACCCTTCGAACCTGATCCGGGTAATGCCGGCGAAGGGAAGGAAAACGCCCGCTGTAGTCATGCCTGTGTGTCTTTTTCTTCCTTCGCGACTGTCCCGGTGCCAAACCACTTCTGGTGATTGCGTTATCCGCCTGCAGAGCAAGGAAGACAAGCGATGTTAAGCTCCTCTACCGCACTTGTGTGGCTGGTTTTATTTGCTGCTCTGTTTGCCATACCCGGCATGATGTACGCCCGCCACAAGCAGGATAAGCTGGACGACTTTCTGGTCGCCCGCAACAGCCAGAGCAGCTCCGCCACTCTAATAACGCTGCTGGCCACCACTCTGGGAACCTGGATTCTGTTTGGCCCGGCGCAGGCCGCAACCTGGGGCGGCATCGGCGCTGTTACCGGTTACGCCCTGGGTGCACTGGCACCACGCCTGATTATGATTCCCTTGGGCAATCGCATTCGCACACTCATGCCCGAGGGCCATACCCTCACCGAATTTGTACTCGGCCGCTACGGCCGGGTGATGTACGGTTTCGTACTGGTCATCATGATTTTCTACCTGTTTATCAGCCTGACGGCGGGCCTGACCGCCATCGCGAAAATGGTCTCCCTTCTGGCGCCGGTACCACTATGGCTTACCGCCAGTATTGTGATGGCTTCCACCCTGCTCTACACCCTTTACGGTGGGCTGCGTGTGACCATCTTTACCGACCGGGTGCAGATGCTCGTCATTCTGCCCTTTCTGGTTCTGCTGATCGCCTTCGGCTGGCAAGCTACCGGTGGCCTGGCCCCGGCACTGCAGGGATTGCAGGCAAAAGCGCCCCACCTGCTGGACCCGTTCGACATCAACGGTCTGAAATCCGGCCTCACTTTCTTTATCGCCGTGGTGCTGACCGGGCTGTTTTATCAGGGAACCTGGCAACGTATTTTTGCCGCGCGCGATAGCAAGGTAATTCGCAACGGATTTATTATTAGCGGCCTGCTCAGCTTTCCCATTATTTTCACCATGGGTTTGTTCGGGCTGGCTTTTGTGGGGCTGGGCTTGCCTGGGGACGGCTCGGTTGCGCTGTTCAGCGTGCTGCTGGCAGATGTACCACTGTGGTTTGCGATTGGCCTTTTGCCCTTCGGGCTGGCCCTGATTATGAGCAGCGCCGACTCCACCATCAGCGGACTGACCAGCATCATGGTGGTAGACCTGCGTCGGCTACTGCCGAAATTGAATAACCAAAACCTGCTGTCGTTGTCGCGCTGGCTGATTGTGCTGCTGTCGGTACCGGTGCTGTTCGTTGCTGCCCAGGGCTACAGCGTGCTCTACCTGTTTCTGCTGGCAGACTTGCTGTGTTGCGCCGCGGCCTTCCCGGTATTTTTTGGCTTCTACAACGCTCGCTATCAAAACTACAACGCCGCCCTCAGCACTTTGGCCGGCCTGGTCACCGGGCTTTCAGTGTTTCCTGCGCCGGGTGCTCCCACCACTTACCTGCTGGAATCCTTCCTGCTGGCATCATTGGTACCCATAGCCGTTTCGCTACTGCTCCTGTTGCTACCCAAAAGAAAGCTTTTCGATTTTTCCATATTGGCCCAGCGCGTGCGTAATCTGGAGGGATAAAAACAACCGCGGTGTTTTTATACAAAACAACAAGACCTTCCCGTTGCTCGTAATTGGGGCCATACTGATAATTCTGCGTGGTTGACATTGTAATCTCCTTTGATGCCAGCGCACGCATTAAACAGGGGTACATGTAATGAGCAAAGGACAAGACAAAAAAAAGGACACGAAAAAACAACCGCTTTTAACCGCAAAGGAAAAGAAAGCAGCCAAGAAATCAAAGAAGAATGAAACAAACGTTCTAGGGAATTAAGAGAAGCACAGGAGCGAAAAACGCCCCTCACGCAATTGCCTGGTGTCATTCAGGACGCTTCATTGCTGCACATTATTAACCAACTGAGCCCATACACATTGCGGATCTCGGGGATTATCGGCATTACAGTATGAATTAACCGCAATACGGGAAGCATTGTCAAACAAAGATCCCTATGACAACGTAGATGGCGATTCACCGGATTGCTGCAGGAATGGCAAACCGGATATTTCTTTCACTTAGGCGGCATTTTTACTATGCGCCGCCCTGACAAAGCGAGGAAATTGCGATGAATAACGACATCATTGAAGGTAACTGGAAACAACTTAAAGGTAAGGTACGCGAGAATTGGGGCAAGCTAACAGACGACGATTTGGACGAAATCGCCGGCCGCCGCGACCACTTTATTGGCAAAGTCCAAGAGAAGTACGGCATGAAGAAAGATGAAGCTGAAAAGGAATGGGAAAAGCTTTCCAACTTCTAGATTCTCGCAGCCGTCAAAGTAAAAAACCGGCGCCCGCATAACTGCGGGCGCCGGTTTTTTTTCAGCTGCACTTCAACTGACTGAAGGAAGGTTGCCCCCCAGCATGTTTTCAACCACAGCGGCATTGTAGAAGGCCTCAACCGTCTGGATTTTGTCGTCCCGGACACGAAACCAGAGTGCAAGCCGCACATCACCGATCGGTTCAAAGTTGGTCCGGTAATCCAGGATAGCGAACACGTGCTCTCCGTCGACACCGAGTTGACGGACAATCAAATCTTTCTGGATAGCCGCCATACCGAATTGGTAGGACATCATGTCGTCCCGGCTGAGGAACCGCATATTTGGCCCCACGTATTCAAACCCTTCGGCAACCAGCAAGGTCTTCGCCTCATCAAAACGCTGAGCATGAATATCTGCAATGAACTGCGCCACAAGGTGTTTCGGCTGCATGAAT
Source organism: Desulfosediminicola sp. (assembly GCF_048381775.1). Classification (NCBI taxonomy): domain Bacteria; kingdom Pseudomonadati; phylum Thermodesulfobacteriota; class Desulfobulbia; order Desulfobulbales; family Desulfocapsaceae; genus Desulfosediminicola; species Desulfosediminicola sp. The sequence goes on from NZ_JBLXGE010000025.1 coordinate 2,880, forward strand.
AAACTCCACTTCCAATCCAGGGATGATTTGAATGACCGCAGCGAAAAGAACGTCGCCGTGCCTGCAGTTGTTGACGCCTGCATATGCGCTGATAATAAACGTTTATGACCAATTCGGCACAAGTTACCGGCGTTCACTGATACGACGATAACTCACGCAAAACACCAGGATGAATTCCAAACCTCGGGTACGTTATTGTGAGCACATTCCATCGAAGCAAAAAACATCAAACCAGGCCTGATCTCAAAGGCCTGCACCCGAGGAATCTGCACAAGCAGGGCTATGATCTCCCCTCGCTCGTGAAAAGTTACGCGCCACTGGCCCCACATTTGATAACAAACGCTCACGGCAACCTCTCCATCGCGTTCGCAGACCCACTGGCAGTAAAAGCTCTGAACGCCGCGTTATTGAAGCGATACTACAACATTAATGATTGGGATATTCCAGACGGTGCGCTTTGCCCACCCATCCCGGGCAGAGCCGACTATATCCATTACATAGCCGAGCTGCCTGGGCTTGGCGATTCTGCTACGAATCTGGCTAATACCGAGCCCAAAATCACCCTGCTCGATATAGGAACCGGGGCAAATGGAATATATCCGCTATTGGCCTGCCAAATATACGGTTGGCACTGTGTTGGCAGTGATATCAACCCGCAATCGCTCGAGAACGTAGCCTCGATTATCGCCAACAATCCCACACTGAAAGGCCGTTTTACGCTGCGTACCCAACACGATAAAAATCGAATTTTTGACGGGATCATCCAGGCCGGAGAATTCTTTGATGTCAGCGTATGCAACCCGCCCTTCCATGCTTCGCAAGATGAAGCACTGAAAGTCAACCAGCTTAAACTCACCAACCTTGCCCGCAATCGCGGTGAGCAAAAACCAATACCCAGATCTCCCACTCTGAATTTTGGCGGCCTCGAAGCAGAGCTTTGGTGCAAGGGTGGCGAACGACTGTTCCTTAAAAAATTAATAAAAGAAAGCCAGATGTTTTCAACTCAATGCCGCTGGTTTACGAGCCTGGTTTCGAAAACCGAGAACGTGAAGCCTGCGAAAAAAATGATTCGCAAGCTTGGCGCAATTGATATTCGTGAGATAGAAATGAAGCACGGAAACAAGATCACGAGAATATTGGCCTGGACATTTAGCTGAATTTCACTCTGGCGCTACAGATCACCAGCCTCGATCCCTGAGGCATTTTTTGCACAGTTAATCGTGTTACGCATGCACCGATTTCAGGGGATGGTTACAGCGCGGTTTTAACAAAGCAGGAACTACTGGGCGTTGTTAGAGAGGAAAGCCGAAAGGTTAGCGATGTCGTCGTCGCTCAGGTTTCGGGCGTTGGGAATCATCAGGCTGGAGTTCGGCCCAACTTTCTCGCCCGCGCGGTAGGTTTTCAACCGCGACTGGATGTAGTCCGCATCGCGTCCGGCCAGAGACGGAAAGCTGGCCATACCCTTGGCGGTCGGCCCATGGCACTGGGCACAGTTGCTGGCGTAGAGGCTCTTGCCTACTGCCGTATCTGCCGCTTGGGCTTGGGCTTGGGCTTGGGTCAGGCCCAGAGTAAGAGTCATCGTAAACAGTACTGTTCGTCTCATAAAGTGTCCTTCAGATTCCGGTGGGTACGGCACTGCCCAAGGGCAGTGCCGTCAGTCAGGTGATTACTCAGCGGTAAAGCGCTGAATCTGGCCTTCATCAGTGGCGACGTAAAGCGCGCCATCCGGCCCCATCACCAGGCCACGGAAACGGGAAGATCCCATCGATAGCGGCATTTCGGTGATGTCCCCAATGGTTGGTCCATCGGCCGCCAGGTCAATCACGTTGATACGCTGGCCTAACGGTGTACCACCGAAACCGATCCCCATGAAGCTGACCACCAGGCGGCCGTTCCAGTCACCCCACTGCTCACCTTCCAGGAAGGCGGCACTGCTGATGCCCTGGGAGTAGCCGTTGTTATTCCACAGCGGCTTCATAGCATCCGGATACGTTTCAAGGTCGGTCATGGGCATGTAGGCCGCGCGCTCCTTCGGGTCCATTCCCTCATTCTGGTTGGGCTGGTAACCGCAGTAATTATCCGGGCAATCTCCCCGGCCTGCCATGTTCGGGCGCGGGTCCCAACCGCTGTTGCCACCTGGCACCAGGGCGTTTACTTCATCGGAATGCCAGGGGCCGTGTTCGGTGACGATCGGCTGGTGGCTTTCCGGGTGGAATGCGATGCCCTGAACATTGCGGTGACCGTAGGTAAAGATGCGCGGGTCGAAACCCTCCGGTGTGGCATCGGCATTGGCGGGGGCAGCATCGCCATTACCGTCAATGCGCAAAACCTTGGCGCCCAGGTTGTCCCCAAACTGCGGCAGACTGCTGTTGTGGTTGTCGCCGGTGGTTACGTACAGGAAGCCATCATCCGGGCTGAAGCGAATACGCCCCCCGTTGTGGGCGCCGGCGTCACCGAATGGATGATCCGTGGGCGCCTGTTTGTAGGGAATGTCTGTCACGATGTCTGTGCGATCAGACACGGTGGCCAGGTCACCGCCCACATTCAGTCGCAACACCCGATTGGAAGCGGGGTTGTCGCCTACGCGATGCGCGGAATAGACGTAGATGGTACCGTTGTCCGCGAAATTTGGGTCCAGCGTGACGCCGTTCATGCCGGCCTGACCGGAGCAGAACAGATCGTCAGCGGTCATGGCATAGCCTTCGGAGCCGTTCATACCCAGCAGGTTATTCACCGTGCCATCGGGCAACTGAACCGAGAGGCCTTTGCACTTTTCAGTGAAGAACATGGTGCCGTCGGGCAGGAAGGCCAGATCCCAAGGGCTTTCCAGCCCGTCTACATACACAGCCTGGCTTACCTCAGGCGCTTTGGCCTGTAGGGCCAGCGGCAAACTCACCAGAACGACCGAGGCCGCCGCCACACTGAGTGAACGAAGGGATGATTTTTGACTCATGATGATTACCCTTTGCTTGTTGTTGTCGTTACATGTTGTTACGTCATGAGATGAGTGTAGATCTACTTTGAGAATGGTCAATTTTTAGTCAGCACGAAAAGGACGCGGCGACCTTAGGGAGTGGCTTCTTCAACAAGTTTTTGTACCACGTCGGTACCTACAACATGCATATTTCTTGCGGCAAGTTCACGAACAAGCCACCCTTCGCCACAGCCAATATCGAGGACGGAACGTGGCAGACAGCTGAGAATGGCGTCGATGATGGCTTGATCCGTAATCTGCTTGCGGCTCTCAATCTGCCCCTCACGTACTGCAGCAGTCCACGGCAGGGCGTTTATACCCCATAACTCAACAATCTTTGCGTCGCTGAATAGCTCAGTATGCATCTGGCTTCCGGCTTGCTAACGCGTGCAACATGCGCGCCCTTGGAATGCTGCCGAAGGCGTAATGTAAAGGGCGCCGCCGTGCCTGCATTTGTATGGCCAACGCAGAGCTTTGAGGCAATTTTGGAGCCGCAATGCGATGGGAAAATTGCGGAAACAGTGGCTGGTTATGCATTATTCGTAGTGGCTCCAGAGCCTGAGAACTTTCACCACTCGCTTGTCCTCAAGCACTTGATAGGCCAGACGATGCTGAATATTAATACGTCGTGAATAGGCCCCCGCAAGATCACCAATGAGCTTTTCAGATGGGGGCGGCTGGCGGTAAGGATCTTCCGCGGTCAGTGCCAGCAATTCCTGGGCTTTTGAGGCCGCTGGAGGACAACTTCTTTGCGTCTTTCTGGGCTTGCCTGGTGCCCCCTAGAGAATGGAGAATTACGACGATCTAAAAACAACCTAGACATCGGTCAATAGGCCTTTGAATTCGATTGAAAGTGGCATTATTTCCCCTTCAGGCTTTACGATGCTAAATCATAATGGCAATACCGGGTGCCAATCAGTTGATCAGATGCACACGCACCTGTGCGCGTCGATTGCGGCTCTCTGTCGGGGGATACCATGCCCAAGCAGCACCAAAGAACCCCGCGATGATAATTTTTTCTTTCGGCACGCCTGCCACGACAAGATAATCGTAGACCGCACGAGCGCGCGCTTCGGAAGTACCGCTCGGATCCATTTCGGTGGCATCAGCAAACCCACCTATCGACACCCGTACTCTTGGGATTTTTGTCTCCTTGAGATTCAATGCAACTGCATCAAGCTTTTTTTTATGGGCGTCTGTCAGCACGACAGCATTCTCAGCTCCTCCTACGTGGGCGGGAAAGCCATCTAGGATCGCATCGTAACGTTCTACACGACTAGGTTTCGGACCAGGCGTTGAGGCTTCTTTGTAGAACTTATCGAGCGCGACTAGAAATCCCGCTGTCGGTCCGTCGGAAACATCCTTAGTCTGATCAGGCAATATCAACTTGACGCCATTCTTGCGACCCTTTAAGCCCCAGCTAATCGCACCCAGTATTTCCATGGTTTCCGGAATGACGACCACTGATTCGAACATTTTTATCTGGCCAGGAAAGACGGCGGGTTCATCATATAGATACGCGTTAGGATCGTTTTTCCCGCCCGGTTGGTTACGGGCACCTGAAGTGGTAGATTCAGGCACCCATATCCGCTTGGTATTATCCCAATCCGCACCATAAAACGGTTCAAAATCGTCTTTCGTGTTACCTCTACGACCAACTGTGAGAACGTCAATTTCTGTGCGGCTCTTTCCACTTACGGCCTGCAGAAAGGTGATTGTCTTGCCTCGGTAAGTATTGTCTGGCGAGAAAATAATAATGACAGCGGCGTAATTGGCAGGTTTGGCGGAGCGCAGTGACCAAATAATCACCCCTTTGCTCAGGACCTTGGAGCCAATTTTACCAGGGCCCAGCTTTGGTGTGTTGGTAGCGACAGTAGGTTTAGATGCGGCCGTACCTCCACCAGTGTACGACGCCCCCGGCTTCTGGCTACCGCTGTAGCCTCCCTGTGGTTTTTGCCAATCGCTATAGTTGTCCTGTTCGCTCATAGTCAAAGACTTCCTGTAACTTGACCACTTGGCCTCTACGTACTCTGTATCCGCACTCCAAATCTCTGTGAACTGGTCGGCAAGCGATCTCCAATCCCGTGTAGATGAGTCAAATCCACGCCTTCACGTTCAGCTCAAGGGATACGTAGGTAGCTTATCTGTGATGTTCCGCAAGTAAACCAGCTTGGTCGGTATCACAACTTCCCAGGGTGCTCCTACATACAATGCACCTACTGCGTGCTTGAGATTCTTGGCACTGACATCGTCATATGGTCTGTCGATTGTAATGAGCCAAGCAGTTGGATCTCCCGCCGCGGCTTGTTCCACCTTGACAATGCGATACGGCTCAAAGTTGATCAGTAATTCGCGATCCTTGTCATTATCAAGTGTGAGCATGTTGATCTGGTCAATTACAGGATCCCAATAGAAAGTGCTATCCCTCAACTTCAAGACATCACTGCTGTTTGTGGCTTCTATCAGACCCGGGCGATCCGTATAATCGCACTGTTTCGCTTCCTTTAATTCCTGAATCATGGAAACATATTCGTCATCGCCGGATACAGGCGGTATGCCGCTGGCACCCCAAATCTGTCCAGTCTTCAGGAACCAAGTAAAAAGACTTTCCATTCCATCGCGAATCGGCACTTGTACCCGCGCTGCGCCGGCCATCAGAAATTTATCGAACAGGGGATCTCCAGAATCCTCATCTATTAGTTCAGCCCACTTACATTTGCGTGACCACATGCTGTGATAAAAGAGGTAATTACAATACTCCCATTCGAAGACCTGTTCAAAGAACAGGATAATCGGCGCATCCTTTTCCAATTTAGCAAAATCGATTTCCGGATACCCGCAAGGTGCCACCGTTTCCATCATAGCTCCAATGCCATTGAAGTAGTTGCAAAGCAAAATGGCGATGACGTGGCGTTTGATTTCGTTTTTCTCGACCTCTCGGTTCAGAAAAGGATTTCTTCCATTAATCTGTATCAATGGTTCTTCTTTCTTAATTGATTCAAAAGCCTCCTGCTTGTTTTTGTAATCGTCCATCACAAGGTTATAAATCTTGACTCGCCACTTATCAAACGCTTCATCAGTTAACTTACACTTAATGCTTATCGTACCGCTCAATGATAATGCAACACTAGAATACCCTGCGACAGAAGCAGTGATCACTCCAGTTTCGCCATTCATGAGTACGTTGGTATTTCCTGTGCTCCAGTTATTCGTATTCTGAAGTCCTCCTGCAGGAGCAACATTAGCTAGCAAAGAGGTAGTGCCTACATTGACAGAAACAGACGCTTCATCTGCTCCTTTTTGTGCAGCTGGATCACCAACAAAACAGTTGATACTATAATCTAAACTTTCGGCCTTATATCCATCCGGAATTTGTTCCGACTTAAACTCGGCCGAAGAAAAGCCAGTAGTAACATAATCCTTAGGCTCAGTAAGATTTTGATGAAAAGCAATTTGAATGGCGGTGCGTTCATCTGGTGGTTCTATTGCTCCAGAAAGCCCTTGGTTATGCAGAATTTTCAGGTAGTTATCTCTACTGATACTGTCAAGCGTTATAGTAGATCTCTGCGGGGCAATGTGTTCGTTGTCTTTTTTATTCTTCAGTTCAAATAACTTTTTAAACGTAGCTGCCGGCTCCGGAACAATCACATCAAACATTAAGTGCTTTCCATGATTGAATACTTGAGCATGCGTGACTTTATTTACCCAGTAATAGACTCCGGCCCTGTGACTGGTGCCCGCCTCTGTATTGTCTATCGTGTGCTTGTTCCTTTCCTCAAGTTCATTAATGATTTTGCTGACCTGGAGCTTCCGGACCTTCTCCTGAATCTTGGTCACAGAGCGGTCGACGATCTCCTTCGCATAAGAACGAGCAATGTTCTCAGCCTGTGACTTGGAAAAATCGGCGGTGACATTTGCATGTGGTGTCACTGTAATGGCACTACCGTATTTCAGGGTAGAGGTTACGCCTGCATCGACCCCTACTTTCGATTCAATAGTGGACTTCACTTCTTCTTGAAGCGAGAATTTCTCAGAAACTTGGTGATCCCTTTCTTCGGAAGTGATGGTTTCTGTTTCCGTTTCGCTGGTCTCTTCCGTACGATATAGGTTGCGGTGGCGTCGCACCTTCTTCTCGCCTGCAAGGATGTTCTCGATGTAGGCAATGTCTCCTTCTTCATACCGAGCGAGCTCTTCCTTGATGATGAAGAGATCGGCAATGTAGGGAGTAATGCATACACAGTGGCCGTTTGGCTTCTGGCACGACTCGTCGCATTTGCATTCACAAGAATTCTTAGACCTGCTATCGGACACCGACGGAATGCGAGGCAACTCAACCCGTCCTTTTTGGCGGCAATTGAGGGTACACCTCCCTCGAAGGACTCTTGGGGGGAGGAGTATTGGTTGAGTCAGGATGACATTGAGCAGGGCGGCACTGGCATTTTCCCTCATCTGCGCTTTGCCATCCGTGATCAGGACGCAGAGTTCGAACAAGTAGCAAATCCGGATGAGCAATTGAAAATCCACGCAATAATTAATGCTGATGTTTCCCTCATAAATCGCGATCAACAGGTTGTCGGCATAAATGCTCCAATCATTCTTGAGATCGAACGGTTCAACGGGATTCAGCGATAAGATGAAATCTGCAAAGTCGGTCGTTTTGATAGGGCGTGCTTTGAAATTCAGCCAGTTGTATACCGCTCGGATTGTTGGTTGAAGATCAACTGGGTCTTCAACGAGTTTCTCAGCGCGGCTGTATTCTTCCAATAGAGCGGCCAACGAGTCGTTTGCAGCGTTTCTGCTGTTGATCTCAATAAGCCCCCTGGCCAGCGGCGAATAATCGTCGCCAGGATACAGAAGCAGTCCAATGAATCTTTTTTCTTCTTCAGAAAGTTTTTGAGATTGTCGAAGTTGCTGGTACCGAAATAGCTCTTCCATAGTTAGTCTCCTTTCAAATCGCTGAGTTTGAGTAGTGAAACATAACCACCTGTCTCTATAGCTCAGAGGCGGAGAAATCTATTTCTCAGGCAGGTACAAAGGCGTTTAGCCTGATGATCACTGAACCTCATGGAGAACAAAACTCTTGGTCCGCCCAACGCTGAGCACAGCGGCGACCTTGGAACAGCGACGAAGGAGCCATGGAAAGGGCGCCCGGCGGCCACCGGCCGCGTACTGCTACGACCGGTTATGTTTTTGATGCCAACAGGCACCCATCTAAAGTACTTAGGGCAGAACCCTGGCGACACTCTTAGCAGTATGGCCCACAAGGGGCTTTTTACGAGAAATGAGCTAAAGAATGAACAGCATGAGACAGGGACAGGCACGCCCTTGAGAAACTCTGACCTGCCGGAGGTATTCGCTCGTCTCGAATGGACGGAAAATGGCCGTTTGCCTGGGCCATTTAAACAAAATGCCGGAACCGGCGTTCGTGTCCATGCCCTTCTCACTGGTTACCTAACCGCTATCTAAAACCAGGCAACCGCATCGTTGATACGATCTAATCAGTGCATGTCCATTTTTCACTGGATGTTTCATTGCTGGTTAGGCATTTCTGGCGATACCCATGAGTACATCCAGCGCGCTACCGTCACTTTGCAGAGAAAAGGGAACCGATGTGGAACACTCAGCAAATCCAGCCTCTGTCAGTGCCGATTTAATCTGTTGCTCTGTAAATCCATATCCTTCATCTCGCTCTCCTTTGAGCCAATCCCACTGCACCAAGCAACCACCTTTGTTAAGCAGTTGTTTCAAAAGCATTAGCGCTTTTGCGTAATCGGGCACAAAGGCCAGTGCTGAGGAAGCCACGACAAGATCAAATTTTGGTGACAAGACACTATTATCGTTGATCAGATTTTGGTCTAGTTCTGATGCGATTGTTGCAACATTTTTCAGGCGCTTATTTTCGAGTACTGAAATCATCTTTTGCGAAGGGTCAAGAGCTACCACTGAGCTTGCTGTGTTAGACAACCTTTCGGTAAGCAAGCCTGTGCCGCAACCAAAATCAAAAATGCGACACCCCTCTAGCTCCACAGTATTTTTCAAGGCAAGGTAGGCATTATCGGCATAAGCAATGACGGCTTCATTGCTATCCCACCCAGCTGCGTATTCATCCCAACTTTCACTCATTCTAGAAGATCCTCTCGCCTATCTAATTTTTGCCTAACAAGGCTGTAGAAAAACCCTTTACGGAGCCTGATCCACAGCCGCTTTGTTGTTTTTCATTATCTGCGATTAACTGGCGCCAGTTTGTGAATGTTGTGCACCAGGCAATACAATTGCCACCGACCCTGCACCTTCTTTTTGCTCCGTAGGCTAAAGCGGTTCAGACCTTTGTTACCGCCGATGTTGCCGAACACGGGTTCCACCACTGACATGCGGTGGCTGCAGATTTCTTTGCCTTGCTGGCTATCCACCCGGTGCTTCACCCAGTCGGTATAGGTCGGGGCTCGCCTGATTTCCAGGGTATAAGAGACCTGCCGCCCTCTGTCTTTGCGGTGATTCGCCGGGCTGGAGCTGTTCCTGATAGTTGATGACGACCATGGCATCCTGGTCGTAGTTGTAGTGCTTGAAACGAGGCA
>NZ_JBLXGE010000026.1:0-11128 GCF_048381775.1 Desulfosediminicola sp.
TGAACACTCATATCTTCCTCCTGCCAATCTCTTTAATATTGGCTTATCTGAGTGTCCACTCTTTTATAGCAGGATCACTCTCTACACCCCATCACTCTGCATTTTTAGTATAATTCACTTATGTCGCCTCCTCTGAATGTGTGTCGTCACCCACAGGCTAAAGGTCATATTTAACCACTTGGGCAAATATGACCTTTAGACGCTCACTGTCGATGCAGCCATTCCCATTTTATTGGAGCATCTTGTATGCGACGCAATGCTTAGTGCTCACTGTTGTGCTTCACTTCAAGCTCTCGCAAAGGGAATAAAATATGCGAAAAGCTGACAATGTCATGGCTGTCCTGTAATGCTTCAGTTGGAAATGGAGAATCCATTGTTTTGAGTTGGTTGGCCATCCTGATAGCTGGACAAGAGAGTTTATACGATCTTACGTTATCGGCTTGTAAACGTTCAGCAGTGAACCGGCTGGGAAAAGCAAGTGCTTTTCCCAGGCCCTATTGATAGTTAGAATTCATTTCTTGTTACTCTACTTTAATCTCAATGGCTTTTTGCTTTACCTCCTCAGTCTTCAGAATCTGCAGGTTCAGCATGCCATCCTTGAACGAAGCCTTGATGTTCTTTTCATCGACATTGTCGGGCAAGGTAAAACTCCGGGTGAAGATTCCGAAAGATCGTTCGATTCGATGGATTTTTTTTCCTTTCTCCTCTATCTCCTGTTTTCTCTCCCCCCGAATCGTCAAGATACCATTGTCTACTGTAACCTTGACATCTTCTCTATTTACCTCGGGAATTTCTGCTTTGATTACGAATGCCTTGTCGGTCTCAATGATGTCTACACGGGGAGCCCAATCCCCTGCAGCAATAACCTCTTGGCTTCCCGCTCGAGGTTGCCCTACAGCTCTCGTGTAGCGTTCGACCATATCCTCAATTTCTCGCCATGGATCCCATCGTACTATTGCCATAATGAACCTCCATATTTGCGGGCATTTGTTTTCCCAACTGGACGATTCCCGCATTCAGCCCATCAGGGGGTTACGTGGATTTCTCTGTGTTTCCAGAATGGTCTACATTTTCATTATCGCTTTTTCCGGCGCTGTTCGAGGATGGCTGCTCGGGAGATATGTTCGCCATTCCCGATGGGGCTACTGACAGCATCTTCCTCAGCTCCTCTCCCTGCACGCTTTCCTTTTCAAAAAGGATATGGGCCAGATCATTCAAGACACCCTGCGCTCTGAGAGAAGCTTCATTGATAATGTTGGCCAGGTCCGCCCCGACAAAACCCGGTGTGCGACCGGCGATTTTGCCGAGGTCGACATCGGGACCAAAAATCACATTTCTGGAATGGATCTTCAGGATGGCTTCACGTCCATGGATATCCGGTCGGTCGACCAGGACCTGCCGATCGAGTTCGTCCAAAACGATCCATAGCGTTCGAATAGCTCGCTTGAGTAAAGAGGTGTAGGCGACATCGAACCGGTATCCCGCCTCGCGCAAGGCAGCACCAGCCTTATGTGCCTCGGCGATTCCGGCTTCGGCAAGGTCTACGTCTTGCCAACCGGTAAAGCGGTTCTGCTGGTTCCAGTCACTTAACCCGTGCCGCAGGAGTACAAGTTTGTGCCTGCTCTCCATAATTGGCTCCCCTGATCCAGGAGATAAGAATTCAAGATTTTGGGATATTGAGCTTTCACTCTGTCAGTTGATCCTGGCCTGCATGCGAGTCATGTGTAGTCATATGCGTCCACCACGAACATGTTGTGCACCAGCATTCACTATCTGGGATATTGAATTTTTAGAGCCACCTTTTCGGCCTTTTGCAATTATTAAGCCGAAACCTGATTGGCGGACATGAATCGATGATTTCTAGTTGGGTAAATATCGTATTATCGGATAGATGCACTTTCGAGCAATGTTCGCTAATTACCCTTCGGCCTAATACACCACAGTCGTTAAAATTATATAGCCTCTTCTGTATGTTCTCAAAGAAAAATTCTGATTTCTAGGCTTTAATAAAAGTTGGCCATTGGGTGAAAACTCGACCAACAGCCCTGCTGCATTAGGACTGCTAAGACAGTTTGCTAAAGCTATTAGCTGCGTACGACCAAAGAGATGGGGGGTGCCGATCCTGACCATCTTCAAACAGTTTGAAGTAGACTCAAGCTTGAAAAGTGATGTATATCCCCTGCACAACAGGGTGTGTCTCGTTGGCTTTGGAGCAGTATCATCAGCTCGAACCACCCCGGAACGATTGAAGGAGATGGGGCAGCCATCCTCGATGGAGACAGCAACAGATTTATCCTGGCAATACATTGCCGTGGATTCTTCACCTCGGTTTACCTTGTTCCTGATGCTCTTCAGGTAGACGGAGGTGGAAAGCCGATCCCAAGCTTTTGCGGATCAGAACCGGCGATGCACAGTCTATATACGTAACAAAACCTGTTTACCGTCAAATCCCTTAGCGTGCATTTTCGCATGAATCTGGGCGGTACCCTATAACCGGAAAAGTTTTACCCGATAGGTGAAACCGTTACGATTAAATGTATGGAACTACGGCGTAAGTGTTCTGAGTTTTCAGGATCAGGAAAGGGCTCTTAGTTCACCGCTGTCCTACGAGGCCGTATATAATATCTGAAATACCCGACCAAGTTGGATGATAGGAAAATCGTCTCCAGAAGTACGGCACCAGGAGAGCCAGCAAGATAGTTATGAATGATCCAGAGCCCGGCGCATACGGCCATGAACTGACGAAGTGGCTTGTCGTCTTTGCAAAAGGAGGCAATGGTGCCGAATGTCGTGGCTGCGCATCCAAGCAGGGTGAGGTATCCGTCATAGGTGAACAGACCGATAAGTGCTACGGACACCAGGAAAGAAATGAGTACCCGGGTAGAGGTCGTATATAGGCAGGCGGTGAATCGAGCAAGGGAGAGCAGGGCTAGCCCCGCGGCTGTCCAGTGGCCAAGACACATGAAATGAAGGCCAATCAGGGTACAGGAGATAAGAAAACAGTAGACGATATGTTTCTTTTGCTTGAACTGAAATGATGCCAGATCGGTTATGATGGCAAAGCCGATGAGGATTTGGGATAAAGTGTAGAGTGACATGGCAACTGCCTATAGAGATAAAGGAGTAAAAACGAAAGCATCAGGTACGCATTTACACGGAATAACCATCTGGTTGCAAGCCTTTTCCGTTCTGGTAGATAAAAGTAAGGATACAAAGGGAGAAGAACTATCTTCTCTTCCTTGTATGTGACAGGCAAGACTACAGCTCTCCGTCCCTGTATCTACTTTGGAGGTTAGAAATGGCAGCTATAGCCTACTTCTACCTTTCACCAGTAGAGATTCTTCCTGAAGCCCTTCAGACCCGCCTCAGCCGCGGGCAACCTCACTCACCAGACAGGGGCAACCTCATCTTCACAGTCTATATACGTAACAGATCCTGTTTTTTCTTTTTAGATTGATCTGTTAGCTATACTCTATTTTCATGCCTCTTTGCGTCCGATGTCAAGTCTATCATTAGACTGTGCTCGCTTGCCCTGGGATCAATCAACTGCTATTCTTTTAATACTCATCCGGAGGATAGGGCAACGCTGAGGAGCGACCCGAGCGCCGAGATGAGCACCGTAAGGGTGGCGGCCGGGTTGTATTACCCGGTCTTCCTTTTTTTCATCCATCCTTATGGTCATAATGCTTTAAACCTCGGGGGTTAGGGGGCAGAGCCCCCTGGACGTCTGTGGTCATTCCAGCTGCCTGATTGTGGTCTTCGCTAGCACTATTTCCATTGCCTGAAAATAATCTTTCTGCACTTTCAGATTCGATAATTTGCTATAATGCTGGGTTGTCTTGATCTTCGTGTGCCCCAGTATTTCCTGGATACTCACCAGATCAGCATTGGCATTGAGGAGTTGGGTCGCCATGGTATGTCGGAGCCTGGACGGCCACAATCAAGTCCCCATGGACGGGTTTAAATCGTCCGGCATAACAGGTACATCATCCCTCGGATTACGTGCTGAGGATGAGTGGTAATCAGATTATGGTTTATTTCATTATTTCCAGCTCTCTTAAGTATTCGGCAATGACTAACGCTTTACTCCAGGCCAACGTTCCACCCATACTAATTGCTACAGAGCAGGTCTCAAAAATCTCTGCTGGTGTTGCCCCAAGTTCAATTGCATGTGACGTCTGAGAAATCATGCAATCCTTACATCCTGCTTGAATAGCAACAGCTAATGAAATCAACCGTTTTGTTTTCAGATCGATGGGGCCTTCACTTTAAACAGCACTTTTCACAGGACCATTTTAAGCGTCTGTCAGTTCTGGCATCTCCTGTTTGGAGATATCGAACAGTTGCCACATTTTTTCTTCATACTTCAGGATTGATTTGTCCATGTTGTTATAAAGGAAGAGTTCTTTTGGTGAATTCACACAACATTATATGCAGTAAATATATGCACTTGACCATATTTCACCATTAAGCAGCAAAACACCAGCAGTACAATTCAACTCTCCAATATATCGAACAGGATAAGCGTCTGAAGAAGTACCTAAAATAGAAACATCAATTTGACATAGGTCAATGGCCTTCTTCTATTGAATGGTTACAATGTAGTAGTTGTAAATTCGATATTCTTTCTTGGATTAGGAGAATAAGCAGCATCAAGTATGATCAAAAGGATTCCTGATGAAACTGTCAAGCCAAGAGATGAAGCGTGTTTTAGAAGATGTCCGTGGCCACTCCGAAGTTAATTTCAATCTCTGTTTCCAGTGCAGAACCTGCGCCAATGCTTGTCCCTTTTTAGATGCAATGGACATTCATCCCAATGTGATTATGCGAATGCTCCAGTTTGGGATGGACGAGCCTGTACTCAAATCATCCACAATCTGGGTCTGTGTTGGTTGCAATACCTGTTGTGATAGTTGTCCGATGGCTATCGATATCCCAACGGTTATGGATGCCCTGCGACAATTGGCAATGGAAAAAGGGGTTGCTATAGGTGAACCGGATATTTTGAACTTTCATGAACAGATGCTCAAGTCCGTCAAGAAATATGGACGGGCCCATAAACTTGAAATCATGATGCGGTATAAGCTGAAGAAAAAGGATCTTTTTCAAGATTTCGGCCTTGGTTTAACCATGCTCGCTAAACGAAAGCTCGATCTTAGAGCCAAAAAAGTTAAGGATATACAGTCCATTGAAAGCATCTTTAAAAAGTAAAGAAAACACCTACGCCTATTTTCCAGGGTGTTCCCTGGCTGCTTCCGGTCACGAAAACAATCGCTCAATTTATAAATTCTGCGAAAAGGTCGGGATACATCTTGAGGAATTAGATGACTGGAACTGCTGTGGTTCCTCCTCTGCCCACAGCATAGATTCTGAGGCTGCCGCCCTTCTTCCACAAAGAAACATCTCCCTTGCTCAACAAGGACTTCCCCTGCTGGTTGCCTGCCCAAGTTGCTACATCAGGATGCGCTCAACCCATGAAGAGCTGAAAAGCGATGACCAGGCAAAGGAGATGTACAAAAACCGATGGGAGCGAAATTTTGATCAGGATCTGGAAATAATCCATTTCTTTGACCTGTTAACGAAACTTGATCAGACTGTTATTGATAAGAACATGACCAAACCGCTCAACGGTATTCGCTTCGCTTCATATTACGGGTGCATGCTGGCAAAGCCTCCAATCCTTAGAAAAGACAAACGGCATACAGGAATTATGGAGAAAACCCTAAAAATGCTTGGTGCAGAACCTGTTTCCTGGCAAAACTTTTCCAAGTGTTGCGGAACGTATTTGTCGGTTGCCAAGCCAGAGGTTACTACCAAGGTGGTCAACCAGATCATGGATAACGCAATAGAATCGGAAGCCGAATGTCTGGTAACAGCCTGTGCAATGTGCCACCTGAACCTTGAAATTCGATGTTCATTAAAACAACAAATCCCAACATTCCATTTTTCTGAGCTCCTTTGTATTGCCTTTGGTGTCGATGATCATAAAAAATGGTTCAAACGCCATCTTGTGGACCCAGTGCCGCTGTTAAAAGAGAAGGGATTAGTCTGAAATCCATCAATCGAACCTTGAGAACAGATGATAAAGAACAAATCATTGTTTACAGTCTCTACTTGAAAATCCATATTGTTTAAGCTTCCTGTAAATAGTTGGCCGACTAATATCTAGCTTTGTTGCGGCCTGCCGAATATTCCCGTTCAGATTATTGACAGTGGTGATCAGGACCGGAGCTTCTCCGACCTTTTCTAGATGCAGCAATTTCTCTTGAAAAGGAAGGCGTAAAAGCTATCACCGGCAGCTGCGGTTTTCTGGCAAGATTTCAAGCTGAACTATCAGAAGCGGTATCCATCCCTGTCTTTTCATCCAGTCTTTTACAGCTTCCCTTATTATGCATTATGCATGGTGGTGAAGCAAACATCGGCATACTCACAGCAAGTTCATCAGCAGCTTTAAACTCTGATCATTTCAAAGACATCAGTCTTAGTATTGAGGATTTTCATATTCGTGGAATGGAAGGCTGTTCGGAATTCTGGGAAACCATTGTCGAAGGTAAGCGTAACGACTTTGATATGGTGAAGTTAGAAGAAGAGATCTGTGATTCAGCCTTCAAACTCGCGACAGAGCATAGCTTAAACGCCTTGCTACTCGAATGCACAGATCTTTGCGCGTTTCAAAGCAGAATTAGGCAGTAACCAGGCTGCCAGTCTACGATATCAACTCGCCTGTTGAATATGTTGCCTATTCTGTCGAGCGTAAAGAGTATCTCTAAGAGCCCAATTCTACCAAAGATACAGCTCACACCTTCTACTTAATTATTACGTTATTTCTGTATTTTGAAGGTTCGAATTTTCTTTAACCCTAACATGAAATGAGAAGTCCGAAAGTTGAGATAATCCATGAACACCTTTACCTGAGTTGTGTGGGGGCAGAGTTGAGGTGTTTCCTGAAGCCCTTCAGAGCCGCCTCAGCAGCGGGCAACCTCACTCACCAGACAGGGGCAACCTCATCTTCACAGTAGGAAGGTTTGTATCTGGCAAAAAACGTTTCAGATGAGATACGCCCTGCCAATCTCAATGCTTGATAAAAAAGGAGTATCAGTCATTTGATATGATTGAAAAAGGAGTGTAAACCAAAGTAAAGCAACGCAATGTCCCCCAAAAGCAGGATGCACAACGTAACAACTTGATAACACGACTATAGTGGTATAATTTGACTACTGTGCCTTTTCTTTAAATGGCTGATGCACAGTTTTTGCCCGGTTAAAGAATAAACAGAACCAATCAATGCCAGTATGTATGGGGGAAGAATGAGAAAGAAGATTTTAGCTGTATGTTTCCTTGTTAGTTTTATGTGTTTTTGCTCGATTGCTCAGGCAGGTCAATTATATACCAGCGGGCATTTAGGTGTAACTTTTGCTAATGATGCAGATGTACCATGGGGAAGCGAAAGAGCTCGACCTGGAGATCCTGAATTCACCAATGAGTTGGATGCAGGGTATGGCTTTCTTGCTGCCGTAGGGTATGATTTTGACGGGCCAAGAGTTGAAGTTGAGTTGGGGTACCAGAAGAACAGCTTTGACGAGTTCGGATGGCCTGGGGAGCCTGCTACAATTCGCGAAACAGGTGATTTAAGTGTTCTGTCGATGATGGTTAATGGATACTATGATTTCCATAACCCCTCTAATTTTACACCTTATTTAACCGCAGGCTTGGGTTTTGCGTATGTAGAGTGGACCGATTTCGCTATTCCTGATACAGGTTGGATTGAGGAGTATAATTTTTATGATACTGTTTTCGCCTATCAGTTCGGGGCAGGAGTAGAATATGCTATCAACGAAGCATTAGCGGTTGATCTTCGATATCGGTATTTGGGAACTGGTGATATCGATGTCACAGCCCCACCTTATTGGGGTTCAACCGAAGCAGAATTTTCGAGCCATAACATATATCTTGGGCTGCGCTACTTTTTCTAGTTAGTCAGCCTTAATAAACATGTACATCAGGTCGGGTTCTGCAAGTGGTGATTCTTATTTATTGAGTCGCCACTGGCTGGTTCCGACCTTTTGTGTTTTAAGGGATAGTTGAAGGGCTGATTCAGTTTGCTTTTTTGAGGATGTGGTTAGGCTCGCTGGTTGATAGCACGACAGAATCATTCAATGCAGGATTAAAGATTTCAATTACCAACCTAATCAGGTTGTTGAAGAGAGATGTTGAAGATCCTTCCTGAATTTCTTCAGATTCCTTTCAGCAAATCACCACCCCCTGTCAAGCGGTAACTTCACAGGGAGGAGGTAATAGATTGGAATATTGAATAAAGACAGACATTGGAGTTGGCAATATTAACGTTGGCATAAATGGCGAGTTTCAGCGAGTCCGAGCGAAACGAAATGGAGTGGTGTTAAAAGTCTTGTTTAGCAAGTTTGAGGAAACCCTTACGGGGGTACTCCACGAACTGAAGATCTCTACTCTGAGAGTTATCACGCTAAATTCTTCTAGTCCTCGTGAAGGTTACACTTGGCAATCTGCTGCCCTTCCTGGTCTAAACATCCCTGTCGGCTGTCTTAATTGGATTCAGCTCTTCAATTATGTCTTTGACGTATCCAGCAAATAAACTTGGCTGAAATATCCAGGGAATTTCTGGGATATCACTGATTGTGTGATAAGGTGCTATACTTAACAACAACGACATTCAGTTTCGAGGATTCGTGTGGTTATTGACGTTTTCACATGTTGTTCTGGAGAAAGTTCTGATGAACCAAAAACCGACATATGAAGAATTGGAACAAAAGGTAAAGGAATTAGAGAAAAAAATTGCTGTTCATATGGGTGTAGACCAGCCTGCAGATGAAGATGAAAAACAATATCAGGTATTGTTTCAACACATGCCCATTGCCTGTTTCACATTTGATCAGAAAGGTCGATTTTTGAGCTGGAATAATGCCGCAGAGCACATGTATGGTTATACCGAATCTGAAGCTATCGGTGCTACCGCCTATGAATTAATTGTAACTCCAGAGACCCGGGAAGCCACTGATCAAATTATTGAAAGGGTCTTTAAAGGGGAAATTGTTACTGGATCTGAATGGCATGACCGCAACAAGGAAGGAGAGGTCGGATGGCGCATGGGCAATACATTTCCACTCATGGGGCCCGATGGATCGGTAATCTGTGGAGTAAATGTTAATATTGACATTACTGATCGTAAGCGCGCTGAAGAGTCTTTGCTACAAGCACAGACTGAACTTGAGAAACAGGTCGAAGAGCGAACTATCAACCTGAAAAGTGAGATCGAAGAGCGAAAAATCATAGAAGAGGCATTGAGCCTGAACGAATCAAGACTCGAAGCGCTCTTGGAGCTCAGCCAGATGTATGGAGTCTCTATGCAGGAATTGGCTGACTTCTCTTTAGAAGAAGCGATCAGGCTAACAAAAAGTAAAATTGGCTATCTTGCCTTCATGAATGAAAGTGAAACGACTCTTACAATGTATGCATGGTCGAGAGAGGCGATGAAGCAATGTGAGATAATCGATAAACCCATAGAGTACGTAACTAAAGATATCGGGCTGTGGGGGGAAGCGGTTCGTCAGAGGAAACCCGTGGTCACTAATGATTATCAAGCACCAAACCCGTACAAAAAAGGATATCCAGAAGGTCATGTTGTGATAAGGCGCCACATGAACATCCCGGTCTTTGATGGTCAGAATATTGTGGTTGTTGCAGGTGTTGGAAATAAAAACTCTGAATACGATGAATCAGATGTTCGTCAACTGACGTTGCTCATGGATGGTATGTGGAAGAGTATCAAAAGAAGACGAACTGAAAATGCGTTAAAGGAAAGAGAGGAAAGAATCTCAATCGCAGCTGAAATCGCAAATCTGGGCGTGTGGGAATGGCGCGTCGATGAGAATACGCTTTTGGCTAATCAGAAATTCTTTGAAATAACCGGTCTTACCAGAAAGGAAGCGGACAATTTTTCCCTTGATATGTGGCTGAGTAGAATCCATCCTGATGAAAAAGAAAAGGTTCGGAGTATCATTAAAGATCTTTCCGTCGGGAAATTGGATCGATCAGAAAACCAAGTCAGGTTCCGACATCCGCTAACCGGAGAAAGGTGGCTTCATGGAATCGGCAGGGTCGTTGAACGGACCAAAGAGGGGAAACCCTTATGCATGGTAGGTATCCACCAAGATATTACCAGTCGTAAGCAGGCAGAAGCAGAACGTGAGAAATTGATAAAAGGACTGGAAAAAGCCCTCTCAGAGGTTAAAGCCTTAAGCGGGTTATTACCTATTTGTGCCTCTTGTAAGAAAATACGTGACGACAGAGGGTACTGGAATCAGATTGAGTCATATATCTCAAAGCACTCTGATGCACAATTTAGTCACGGAATTTGCCCGGTGTGCGCCAAAAAACTTTACCCTGATATTAAGCTTTATGATGATTAGAGAATAAATGGGTGGAGATGAAATCTTGAGCCAACTCTCTGCGAGTTGGTACACGTAGAATACTTTTCGTGCAAGTCTTAACAATTTGAGCAGACCTACAATTTAACACTCTTCCTGTTTAGCTTCAGCCCAATACAAGCGAAAATTGCTCCATTTCAGTCATAGGATGTGGAGGATTGTACTTTCAAATCAGTCATGAAATGTCGGTTGAGAGTGCCAGCATAAATCGCGTCTTCGGTCAATCATGTGCATGCATGAGATGTCTACTGTAAATCTTGGTGTGGGTCACTCAGAGGTAAAGTGTCAGTTCAAATTGAACCTGATCGTTTATGCATGCCAGCTCGAGTCCAGATTTCCACATATAATATATCTTAATAATAATTCCGTTATTACTCGTGGCAGGTTTGATCGAAGTAGCATTTATAGAGATAAGTAGAAATTAATAAACATAACAGGCGCGAACCTCTGAATTTAACATTGTGTGCGTAGCCGCAATATAGGAATCGAATGAAATTACCCAAACAGTTAGCGAAGGAAGAAATCGAATCAGAAGTTCGAGTAGCACTAGAAACAGAGAGCATCCAACTTTGTAGCGATTCGAAAATCTATATTCCTGTTTTGCAACTCAACCAAGAGTTGCGTAAGCAGATTTTCTCTGCGAAATTTCGTGGTGAATTGATAAT
>NZ_JBLXGE010000027.1:0-11013 GCF_048381775.1 Desulfosediminicola sp.
GAACACTCATATCTTCCTCCTGCCAATCTCTTTAATATTGGCTTATCTGAGTGTCCACTCTTTTATAGCAGGATCAGAGGTACCCTGAAAAAACGTTTTTGGGCTTTGTCCTATAGAACGTTCACTTCCATAGTAGTCTGACAGAACTGGTCAAACACCCCAATGGGTATAACCCCTTACTTTACAGACACTATGGTTTACTATCAAAACTTCGAAACAGACTCTGGTTGGAATAATGAATAATTCGGACTAACTGGATTCCAGAAGCTGAGAAATACGGGAATGTAACGCAACTACCGCGGTGTCAACCTTGAGGATGCGCTCCCCAATTGTACAACTTGTAAAACCTGCCTCTGTAAATTTTTCTACTTCATAATCAACCCAACCACCTTCGGGACCGATTGCCAGCAGTACTCTACCCTGTGGTTTATGGGCCATTGCCTTGACAAGAGTAGTATTACCCGATGGATGAGCGACCAGAAGGTGGGAGTAATTCTCAATTATTTCGGGCAGGAAATCCTCAACAAATGGTTTGAAACGACGGTGAAAGGTCACTTCCGGCACTCTGGTATCCACCGCCTGCTCGAGTCCCTGCAAGAGATAGTCGTAAAAACTTTCCTGCTCGACCAAGGACGCTTCCCAAAAGCTTTTCTCAACTCTGTTTGCATGAATACAATGAAAACTGCCTACACCCAGTGCGGTAGCCTGGCTGAGAATACGACGCATCATAATCGGCCTGGCCAATGCCAGTACAAGATCGATATGAGGAAGCGGATTCATTGGCTCAGTCAATTCCACCTGCAAGCTGACTGAACGTGGATGCTTCTTGTGAATATTTTCTATTACTGCAGTGCCTTTTTTACCATCGACTACGCCAAAACGCACAATATCCCCTGCTTTTGCACGCAACACCTTGATAATATGCTGGGCGCGATGATCAGTGAGTGTCAGCCTGGCATCAACTATCTCTTCTTGTTCTGCAAGTATTATATTCATTTACAATCTACCGGTTTCAATGATAACTCTATGGTCAATTCGTATGAGAAAAGTCAGTTATGGTTACTATAAATTACCTCTGCAATCCAACGACCTGCATTGCTGGTCCCGGGTCCGGTTGCTTTCTTTGCATTCATGTTTTGAGGGTATTCTCTTGATTACAATATTTTACAACATAGCACAGTTTTGTCTTGTGGCCATTGGATGGCCGCTTATTCTGGCCCTGGTTCTTATAAAAAAGAAATACCGCAAGCGTATCCCTTCCCGACTCGGGTGGCAACTTCACCGCAAGTTCCCGATATATAATAACAATCATGGAAACAATACAACTTTCTGGGTACATGCACTCTCAGTTGGCGAGGTGACTTCCGCTATCCCGCTGGTAACAAAAATACGGCAAACATGGCCTGAGAGCAGAATTGTCGTAACGGTTACGACAACCACAGGTGAAGCAGTTGCCAATACCCGCCTGGCCGAAACTGCAAATGTTATTCTTCCATCACCTATCGACCTGCTCCCTGTTGTACAAAGATACCTGCAATATATTGAACCAGATATCTATATTCAGGTTGAGACTGATTTCTGGCCCAACCTGCTCACTCTCCTCAATAGAAAAAAGATACCAACCCTGCTTGTGAACGGGCGTATATCACAAAAATCTTTAGGCATCTACAAGAAATTTGCATTCTTCTTTGCCCCGATGTTCGGAAGCTTCAACCATCTGGTTATGCAGACACAGGCAGACACCGTCAGCATGAGGGATTTTGGTGTGACAGACGAACAGCTGCTCACCCTCGGCAACCTCAAATTTGACATTCCAACAACCTTCTGTGATTCCCCTGACATAACTACCCTGCTGCCGACCAATCGCACTATCTTCGTCGCGGGCTCCACGCATGAAGGTGAAGAGGAAATCATTTTCTCTGTATATCGAGAACTTCGACAACAACACCCTGAACTCTATCTCGTTCTGGTTCCCCGAAACCCAGACCGGGGGGAAAAACTTAAACAGTTAGCCGGCACCTTGAACCTTAAGGGCCTACTTCGCTCCATTTCCCCCAAACAACCCGCTGACCTACTCATCGTCGATACCATAGGTGAGCTTGTGCAATTTTACCAGCACAGTTCAATTGCCTTTGTTGGCGGCAGTTTGGTCTCCCAGGGTGGCCATAACCCGATAGAACCGGCAATAATGGGAGTCCCGGTGGTCTACGGACAACATATGGAAGATTTTCAAGAGATAGCAGAAGACTTACTGACATCCGGAGGTGGATACCAAGTCTCGGGACCAGATCAACTAAGGGACATCATTTCAGAATTTATAACAAACCCTGACAAAAGAAAAGATGCCGGTTCAGCTGCAAGAGCATGTATAATGCGCCAACAAGGGGTTATCGATAAACATATACAGCTCATACGCTCACTTCTTTGATGTCATGGCTGAATGAAGATGATTGCAAAGCGGATACGTTTAAATCTATTCAATCATCTTCTCGCCTGCCACACAACTGCCTACACTCTGGGGATACTTTTTTCATCAGCATATATTCTACCTGTTGTTTCAGCCCTTACCTATACCATCCTGCCAACGGTCCTTTTGGCTCTGTTTTCCGTCTTCTTTAAACGGGACAAATTTTGTACGGCGATAGCATCGCTGTTGCTCTTTTTTGCTACCGGCTACTTCCAGGGCCTGATCAGCAGTGAATCCCCTGCTGACTCAGCCCATCTTTACAACCTTGTATCCGCTCCCGAAGATGTCGTGTTGATTGGCCATATACAAACTATGCCTTCATTTGACGGCACCACCAGCAGGGTATTAATCGCAGCAACTTCTCTTCAGAAAAAAGGTGAAAGCAATCTCAGGCGCGTTGTCGGAACCGCTCTCATCAGGATGCGTTTTCAATGGCCTCAGGAAATCGAGCCCGGCACCAGAGTGGTCATACGAACTACTTTGCACCGTCCTTCACGTTACAACACACCTGGTGCATTTGATTATCCTGCATATCTCGCCCGAAAAGGAATCTGGATAACAGGCTACGTCCGCTCTCCTTCCCAGATTTCAGCAATACACTCGATACCACAGAATGGTGAAACTATCAGGCATTTGCCGGAACGTCTGAGAACACGAATTGGGAGTGTGCTTGACAGCAGACTCCCTGGAGAAACGAGCAGCTTATACCGCGCATTATTGCTAGGCGATCGCACCCAAATTTCCCCTCAAACACTCGAAGCCTTTAAACAAGCAGGTGTGATGCACATTCTTGCCATTTCTGGCATCCATATGTCACTGATCGCCATTTTACTCTTTACCGTCTGTTATTGGTTACTAAGGCGTTCAACCTGGCTCATTTTACATTGTAACACCAGAAAAATTGCTGGGCTCCTATGCCTGCCAATACTGGTTGGCTATGCGTTGCTGGCCGGCCTGAACACACCTGTTCTCCGTGCCTGCATAGTGAGTTGTGTTGTTATCTTTGCCTTCTGCACCGATCGCCCTAAAACGTTTTCTTCTCTGATTTCCGTCGCAGTGCTTCTTTTGTTGGCAACCAATCCGCAATCCCTGTTTACTGTTTCGTTTCAGTTAACATTTGCTGCATTTATCTCAATTTTGATGGTTATGCCTATTCTGAAAAGGTATGCCCGCAGTGAAACTTCATCAGAAACCCGCCTCGGAAGGATTGTATCACGATCTCTCCAATGGACTTTTGCAGGAATTACCGCTTCCACAGCTGCTGTGCTGGGAACTGCGCCAATATTGACCTTTCATTTTCATCGACTCCCGCTGTTGGGACCAATCAGCAACCTCATCATCGAACCGTTGATATGTTTATGGGCATTGCCGCTGGGCTTTCTTGCGTTACCATTTATATTCCTGGTCCCGGATATCTCTGCAGTTCTACTCAAACTTGGTGCTATCGGTCTGCAACTTGGTGTCACCACGGCAAATTTATTCGCAGCACTGCCCCATACATCTCTCTGGCTCCCACCGCCACACTGTCTCCTTCTCCTCAGCTACTACTTCACATTTTTTCTAGTGCTCTTTTTTCTCCAGCAACCTCGAAAAACCAAACTCACGAGCACAATAGCCCAATGCTCTTTTGCGATATGCCTGACTGGAATCATCTTCCCCCATTCATCCCTCTTCGGAAATCATGATGACAACACGACAACCATCCACTTTCTCGACCTCGGTCAGGGAAGCGCGACCGTTGTAGAATTCGCAGACGGAAAGACTGTGCTTATTGATGGCGGAGCACTGACTTTGGGCATTGACTCGGTTGGACAATCCGTCATTGCTCCATTTTTATGGCAGCGAGGCATCACCAGGCTCAATGCGATACTCATTACCCATCAGGACAGCGACCATTACAACGGTGTCCCTTTTTTGCTTGAACAATTTACTCCTGATATTCTATGGAGCGGCACCGAGTCTACAAAATCCTACGGGTATCAACGATTGCTCAGTCTTGCAAAACAGTTCAATGTAAGAATTGAAACACCTTACGCAGGAGATCTCCTGCGTATTGATGGTGAGGATCTGAATCCCTCAATACTATGCCTTGCAAATCTCAGTCATCATGATCAACAAAAAACTAATAATCGTGGTATAGTACTTGCGATTACTGGTTTTCTTTCTGATGACCGCGTTGATACCAGGAATCCATTTCAACTGATATTTCCAGGTGACATCAGCAGCGAGATGGAACTTGAAGTCATAAGGAAGATTACACCTTCAAATCACAACATCCTTTTGGCCTCACACCATGGTTCTGCAGAGTCAAACTGTCCCGACTTTCTCCGACATATTTCCCCGGAGGCGATAATCTCTTCCGCTGGTCGCTCAAGAACCCATCAATTTCCCTCCCCAAAGCTCAGGGACTATTGTGAGGTTCATCACATTCCGTTGTTGGTCACAGCTGAACACGGCACTATCAGGGTCCTGATAAAAGGTGGCACCCCCTTTGTACTCGTTCGGGAACAAACAAAAAACCCTTTGCGTCGGAGCCATACCTGGCTTCAACCGCAAAGGGTTACAAACACTCTCACCAGAGAAGCTTCTACCTTTACACTTCGGTGAAATCAGAGGGTGGTTTTTTCAGAAATTTTGCAAATTTTGCTTTTTCTACCGCATTTGAATATGCATCATCCGGGCTGATCATTCTCTTATCCAGATATTCCAAGATTGCATCGTCAAGGGTCTGCATACCAAATTTCTTACCGGTCTGCATAACCGAAAGGAGCTGGAAAGTTTTCCCCTCACGGATAAGATTTCGAACCGCCGGAGTCGCAATCATGATCTCAAGCGCTGCACAACGACCTTTCACATCAGTGCGCTTAAACAAAGTCTGAGAAACAACCGCACGCAGAGCATCCGCCAAAGTAGACCGCACCTGCCCCTGCTGCTCCGCAGGGAAAATTTCAATAATACGGTCAACCGTCTTCATGGCGTTGATAGTATGCAGGGTACCGAAAACCAAGTGACCGGTCATTGCCGCTTCCATTGCCAGTGAGATGGTTTCCAGGTCGCGCATCTCACCAACCATGATGATATCCGGATCTTCACGCAGTGCGCCTCGAAGGGCAGCGGAGAAACTTTTGGTGTGAGTTCCCACCTCTCGATGGTTCACAACAGATTTCTGGCTGCGATGCACAAATTCTATAGGATCTTCGACAGTCAGGATATGATCTTTTCGTGCCTTATTGGCCTCATCAACGATTGCCGCAAGCGTAGTAGATTTACCGGAACCGGTGGGACCTGTCACCAGAACCAGTCCTTTCGGCAGATAGGCGAGCCTGGAAACCACTTTAGGCAGACCGAGCTGCTCGCAGGTCATAATCTCACTTGGAATCTCACGAAATACCGCACCTACCCCGTATTTTTGCTGGAAGAAATTGCACCTGTAGCGGGCAAGACCAGGAATCTCATAACCAAAGTCAATGTCGCCGGTCTCCTCAAAATCCTTGATCTTCTCTTCAGGGCAGATTTCATAGAGCATGGCACGAAGTTCATCGTTGTCCAGATCCTTGAACTTCACCCGCTCCATATCACCACGAATACGGAGAACAGGTTGCTGCCCGGCAACCATGTGCAAATCCGATGCACCTTCATCGTTCATCAATTTAAAAAACGCGTCAATCTGAGCCATTATTCACCTATTTTTCCAACCAGCTGGAATTTCAGAACTTCATCAAACCGGCCAAGCAGAACCTTGCATGTACGACCACATCAGAAAATCACTGTCTTCCTGATATGACTCACAACTTCATCAGGATCATCAAGCACCCGGAATAGCGTCATATCATCTACACTAATATTCCCGTTCCCCAAAAGTTTATCTTTAATCCAATCGGCAAGCCCAGACCAAAACTCGCTACCAACCAGTACTATCGGGAACGGTTTTATTCTCTGGGTTTGAATTAAAGTGAGGGATTCGAACAACTCATCCAGAGAGCCGAAGCCACCTGGCATACAGATAAATGCCATCGAATACTTCATGAACATCACTTTTCGTACAAAAAAGTATTTGAAATGTAAAGGGAAATTAGCGTATGGATTTGGATCCTGTTCATGCGGCAGGCTGATATTCAAACCTATTGAAATTCCACCTGCTTCAAAAGCTCCCTTGTTGGCCGCCTCCATCAAACCGGGGCCGCCACCGGTAATGATGGCATATCCCGCTTTGGCAAGTTCAGAAGCAATCTTCTCCGTAAGCAGATAATAGGGGTCGGAAGAATCGGTTCGGGCTGAACCGTAAATAGTAACCCCGGGAACATCCACCGCAGACATTGCATCGAAGCCGTCAACAAATTCCGACATTATTCTGAACATGCGCCAGGAATCACCGATTACGGTATTATCAAGGCAGTACTTTGGTTCCATTCGGATACCATTATGCACACAATTTCTCTTGGTCGGTACCATACTCCTCCCTCCCTGGCGAGCTCATCTCGGATTATAAAGACGCTATTAACAAATCTGCTTTTTTATACAATTCACCTCCATCATCACCCTGACCTACCACTTTTTCTGCCCAGCTCCGTGCCCGTAATTTTTGGTTCAGATCTGCATATGCCATAGCTTTCAGTAATTGTACCTCAACGGGATTAACTGATGCCCCACGGCATTTCTTCAGGCTGGCTAATGAACTTTCACTTTCACCCACATGATACTGTACCTTGGCAAGCCGTAATCGCAGTACAGAATCCTGAGACTCCAGTTCCACAGCTTTCCTGCAGAATGAAAGCGCTATCTCAGCCCCTTCCTTCGCAAGCCAAACCGCCTCACCCAGCATGCTCATTATTTCTGCATCAAAAGGGTTCTGGCTCAAGGCCTTTTCCAGGATAGGCAGAGCACGCTGCGGCTCACCCACTCCAAGATATGCCTCACCAAGATAACGTGAAGCTCTGCTCTGCTCCGATTCAGGCATGCTGTCCATCCAGAGAGTAAGATACTGAACGCTCTGTTTATACTCCTTAGCCCTGCAGCATAATTTGCCTAGTTGCAAACGCAAATCACAACAAATATCCTGCTGTTGGCCTGCTTTCTCGCAAAGAGAATGAGCCACGGTAAAGTGATGCAGAGCGGTAACTGCATCGTTTTTTTGCTGTGCCCCCAGACCGAGATTATAATGAGCCATGTAGTTTTTGCAATCAACCTCAAGTACCCGGGTAAATGTCTTGCGAGCCAGGTTGTTACGATTCATGAGCGCATACGTTACCCCGAGACTGTTCAGCAGATTAACATCCTCAGGATCGCAGCGAAGCCCAAGTTTATACTCCTTGATAGCTTTAGGAAGATTGCCATCACCAAAATAAATGTCCCCACTTATATTGAGTGACACGGCATCGAACAATACAGAGTGGCCAGATCCGAAAAATTCTGCATGCAGCAACGCCTTATGGGCATTCTGCAATGCCTCGGCACTGGAGAAATCGAGATATGGGTAACAACTCACACCGGCATAAAGGTTTGAGAACTCTTTGATTCCCTGCAATTCTGCAATAATTTTTTGGGCTAACACCAGCCCCCCGTCTCTATCTGCGCCCGAGGCAAAAATTATACTCCCCCTGTCGAGACCCAAGAACCGGAGCATGACACCTTCAGGCAACTCTAGGCACTCCAAGACCGCTTGGAGCCTGGCTGAAACATCAGTAGACGTATCAGACTCCGGCAGGCTCAATTTAATAATGCAGAATTTGTCTTCCCGGAATTTCGCCCTCCTGAACCGCCTGAGAATATCACCCCTGTGGTTTCGTAACGGATGTTTGTCCGCATTCACCAACAAGCTGAAATCACAAAAGCTAAACGGCCCTCTTCTTGCTGCCTCGTGTAGAGCCGTCCACGCCTCATCGAGCAGACCAGGTTCATTGTCATCGCGCAAATTATACAGTTTTGCATCGTCCCCGGAAACGTCCTCTGCCGGAAACTGACTACTGCCAATATGAACCCGATAAAAATTTTCACGCTTGAGATAATGAACAAGACTTGAACTGAAGCTTTCAACATCTGCCATCTTTTCACTATCAGTTAGAAGTGCATAGATATTTTGCCCGAGATGGTGAAGAAGAAATCGATTATCGCAAAAATATTTCAGTGCAGATGCTGCTCGCTGAGCATTTCTGAATGTCTCTCTGAGTCCTTGGTTCCTTGCAGGAATTTTCACGAGAACAATGGAGTACGAGCTTTCTCTCCCCAGGGTATTAAGCTCTCCAAACAGGTGTACGTTGTTCAACAATCCGGTTTCAGGGTCAGTGAAACTCTGTTTGCATTCAAGAAATTTCAGAGCTAGCTGCTCACGGGTCTCAAGCAGCCAATCCTCCGCTGCACGTTGTATGATCAAAGGATCAACGCCATCTACGAAAAAGACAATGCTGCTATCTCCCTGAACGCTAAAGGAAAATAGAAGGCCTTCCTCTACCACCGAAACCGAAGCGCCATTCAGGAAGATCTCATCCAGAGCGAGAGCTATGCACTGATACTTTCCAGCCTGATCATGAAATGATTCAGGCACGGCACCGTCAGTTATGTATATAGAACCGCACCCTGGAATCGCTGCTTGTACGACCTTTCTAAACGCCTTGGCAAAAGTGGTAAAATCTTCATACTCAAGAACCGGCTTGGGTAAAAGGAAAGGAAACGCTTCAATCATAGTTGCGGATCCTTTCATGTAAAGAACTCCTTAATCAACTCACACAGCTCAAGCACTTCTTCTTCCTGAATTGTACGAACATCAATGAGAAATTTCTCATTTTCAATTCTGCCGATAATCGGTAGTTGAAGCTCTCTAAACAGTTTCTCCATTTTACTTACTTTCAACTTCAGGGGATCGAGTTGGACTGCCCAACTTGCCAAATTACACTCAGGCATTGCCCCACCCCCAACCCTGGAGTTGGTTTGAACAAGCTCCACTTTACATTTCTCACTGACTGTATCCTGTATTTCAGCTATGACTCTCCTGGCCCGCTCTTTCAGGATGGCCCGATCAACGGTCAACATGGAGAGGGTAGGAATATTTGCCAGCGCACCCTGCAGATCGTAGTAATATCTCAGGATAGTCTCTAAAGATGCGAGGGTAAATTTGTCAATCCGCAGAGCACGGTTGAGCGGATTTCGTTTAATTCGAGCAATTACATCTTTAGTCCCGACTATAATACCGGCCTGCGGTCCACCCAAAAGTTTATCGCCACTGAAGGTCACCACATCAATACCAGCTTTCACGACGTCCTGAACAGTCGGTTCCTTCATCAACCCATACCGGGAAAGATCTATAAAGCTCCCGCTCCCTAGATCTTCCATGGTCACAAGATTATGCTGCTTACCTATATCAGCGAGCTCTTCGGCACTTACATCTGAGGTAAAGCCTATAAGTCTGAAATTGGAGGTATGAACACGAAGCAACATGGAGGTACGTTCAGTTATGGCCTGTTCATAATCGTACCGATGCGTTCTATTCGTGGCACCAACCTCTACGAGATCAGCCCCACTTTTTGCCATCACATCGGGGATTCGAAAAGAACCGCCTATTTCGACGAGTTGTCCTCTGGAGACTATAACTTCTGTTCCCTTACAAAGGGTATCGAGAACCAAGAGTACGGCAGCTGCATTATTATTAACGACAAGAGCGGCCTCTGCACCAGTGAGATCACAGATAATATCCTCTACAAGACTATATCTGCTGCCTCTGTTACCTGTTTCAAGATCAAACTCAAGATTCGAATAATAACCGGCAGCCTGCTCAAGCATTTTCTGTGCTTTACCGGGGAGGAGAGATCGGCCGAGGTTTGTGTGAATTACAACACCAGTACCATTGATCACCCTTCTTAAGTTAAATGCCAGCTTCCTCTCAATCCTGGCAAGGAAGAGCTGAACCCACTCATCCTGTTTTTTTATGTCGGTGCCAGAAACGCCATCAAGAATTTTTTTTCTTTCTTCAGCGACAGCCTCCTGCACAGATTCCTTTACAATTCGGGAAGGAAGATCTTTTCTTTTCTCGCCCTTGAGCCATAGGAGACATTCGTCTACCTTTGGCAACGCCCGCAGTAGCTCTTTTTGATTTTCCATGTACACCTGTTTGAACTATAATAAGTCTAGCGCCTCTATGATTGAGGCCATTAAATGGTAACAGTTTGAGCCGGAAGGTACGATGCGGCCTCAACGTTCGCAAACATTTTCGTCTAGTTATAGACAGATAGTAATACAGTTCATGACCAAACTATAGTTTTTTTAGTTATTGAATATTTAACTGTTGACATAGACCGGCTGATCCAGTAATTTTCCCCGGTCTTTCGCAAACGGTGACAGACACACTGTAGAGCAAAACTGCTCCACAATGAGCCAACACCGAATGCAAATAAAAAAGACAAAAACAGTTGACAACAAAACGAAAACGTTTTAGAGTCAGCAGCTCGTCGCGGACATTAAGCCGCAGCGATTTCGACAACGAAATCGTGAAGACGATCCTTGAAAACTGAATAACAACGTACAGCAAACGAGCCCACGAGGTTTTAATTACCTCA
>NZ_JBLXGE010000028.1:0-10894 GCF_048381775.1 Desulfosediminicola sp.
GTTCGCACCGCAAACGGTCGTCTGACCGCTGCCGAGGCTCTGGGTCATCGTGAGTTCATCATGACCAAGCTCTACGAATCTGCATAAGCATAAGTAGTATTACGCTTACACCGCACCCGCCTGCAGGCACCCAGTCAGCAGGTGGGGTTGGGCGGTAGGTATAGTACGTATTTTGGTAAAAAAGATTCGAAAGGTAATTTCAAACAGATATCTATTGCTGAATCTTCTATTTGACCATGAGATTTTCATAATAAACTGAAAATGCAGGAAAAGTTGCCGGCAAGACAAAAAACCGGGTTTCTCTGAGGGAACGGTCTGGATGTCTGGCGAAAAGCGGTTGGAAGGGAAGGATGCATAGTGATTTTCTGTTGAATTTTAGTTTGGAAAGCAACGGAATTTAATACCAGTGCAGATGAGATGTATGGCCAATTTTTCGTAAGAAAATTTGGACGACTGTAAATGCACAAGCTTTTGCATGTTTGTGGAGGATAAAAATGCCATTTGGTTATAACGGAAAGATCCTTTATGTGGATTTGACCCATAAAAAAATTGAAATTAAAGAGCCTGGTGAGAAGTGGTACAGAACCTATATGGGTGGTACCGGAATCATCGGTGAGACTTTATTAAAAGAAATTAAACCGGATATTGATCCTCTCGGGCCTGAAAACGTGTTGGTATTCACTACCAGCGTTGTAACCGGTGCACCGATTTCCGGGTTCAACCGTTTTTCTGTAGGTGCGAAGTCGCCCCTTACCGGTGGTTTTGCCGAATCTGAGGCGGCCGGTTACTTCGGACCTGAACTGAAGTTTGCAGGTTTTGACGCAGTAATCATTAAAGGTGCTGCAGATGCACCCGTTTACCTCTGGATTAACGATGGTGAGGTGGAGATCCGTGATGCTGCAGATCTCTGGGGCATGGATAACGCAGAGACTCTGACTGCTCTCGAGGAAGCGACCGACAAGAAGGTACGTGTATGCGGTATCGGTCCAGCCGGTGAGAATCTTGTATCCTATGCAGCTCTGCAGAATGATATCGAGCACTTCAATGGACGTACCGGTATGGGTGCGGTTATGGGCTCCAAGAAGCTCAAAGCCATCGCCGTACGTGGTACCGGAAAACTCGAATTCGCAAATCCGGACAAAGTAAAAGAGATCGCCCAGTGGCACCGCGAGAAGGTTAAGGTACATCCGCCCAACGTCGGCCTTACCAAGTACGGCACTCCAGGATTGACTGAGGGCGTTAACGCCGGAGGTTTCCTGCCGACCCGTAACTGGAAAGAAGGTCAGTTCGAGGGTTGGAAGACCCTTGCAGCAGAGCACTACCACGAGACCATCTTTGCCGGTCGCGGTACCTGCTGGATGTGTTCAGTTGCCTGTAAGCGTCGCGTAGAGGCCGATAGTCCTTACCCGCTGAATAAAAAATTCGGTGGTCCTGAGTTTGAGTCGATCGGAGCCCTCGGTTCCATGTGCGCTATTGCCGACATCGCTGCGGTTGCACGTGGTCACCAGCTCTGTAACCTTCTCGGTCTCGACGTTGTTTCCACCGGTGCTGTTGTTGCCTTCGCCATGGAGTGTTTTGAAAACGGCATCCTCACCGCTGAGGATTTCGAGGGACGCTCAATCGGTTTTGGTGATGCAGACGGTATGCTCTGGCTGATCGAAAAAATCGCTGCCCGTGAGGGGATCGGTGAGACCTTGAGCCTTGGTGTTAAGCGTGCTGCCGAGAAGATTGGTAATGGTGCGGAGAAGTATGCAATGCATGTCAAGGGTCAGGAGCCTGCCTTCCACGATGGTCGTGGTAAGTCCGGTATGGCTATGGGCTTCGCACTTTCTCCTACCGGTGCAGATCATATCGAGACTCCGCATGATCACGCATTTATGGGCGACGGTGTGGCAAAGCTCTTCCCGCTCGGTTTACTCGATCCGGTTGAGCCGCTGAAGACTGATGCTGCTAAGGTGCGTTTCTTTTATATCGGTCAGAAAGCATGGGGTATCAATAACCTCCTTGGTCTTTGCAACTTCTGTTCTGTGCCGATCCATGCAATGACTTTTCCGCGTCTTGTTGAAGCGGTTGAGGCAATCACCGGCTGGGAGAGCAGTCTTTTCGAGATTGTCACTGCTGTTGAGCGTGGTAACGTTATGGCCCGTATTTTCAACAACAGATGCGGATTCACCCCCGCAGACGACAAGCTCATCGAAAGATGGTATGAGAAGATGCCTGCTGGTCCGCTCAAGGATGTTGCCTTCGATAGAGACTCGTTTGCTGAGTGCATTCAGCTCTACTACGAGATGTCCGGTTGGGACAAAGAAGGTCGTCCGACCAGAGGTAAGCTTGCAGAGCTTGGTCTCTTCTGGTTGCCGGAAGCTGAATAAAAATAGTTCTACCCCACTCGGGAAACCGGTATCAGCCGGTTTCCCATCATTGAGTATGTATATCACACGGCGGTATGCTGAATCTGTGTGCCGCCAATCAATACCAAAGCATAAATAGGAGAATACCTATGTCTATCGGATTCATTGGCGCAGGCCTCATGGGTGGACCACTTTGCCGTAACCTTATCCGCGCAGGAAAGGAAGTTCTGGTTTTTGACCTGAGTGAAGAAGCTATCAACAGAACTATTGCAGCAGGAACTACCGGAAAAGCTGCCAAGTCCGTTGAGGATCTCGCAGATTGTGACATCGTATTTACCAGTTTGCCGCTGCCTCAGCATGTTCAAGGCGTAATGCTTGGTGAGGACGGTCTCCTCGCCAAGATGAAAGAAGGCGCTATTCACATCGAACTCAGCACCATCGATCCGCAGTCCTCTGTTCAATTGAGAGATGCTGCGAAAGAGAAAAACATCGGCTTCTTGCAGTGTACTCTTGGCAAAACCCCTGCCCACACTGAAAAAGCTGAAGAACCAATGTTCATTGGAGGTGATAAGGAGTTATTCGAAAAGCTTGAGGATCTGTGGCCGATCATCGGTGCTCCTGCATACTACATGGGTGGTGTGGAAGCGAGCTGTGCGATCAAATTGATCAGCAACATGGTCGGTATGTCCAACCTCGTTGTCTTAGCAGAAGGTGTTCGCGCTGGAGAGAAAGCCGGCATCGATAAAAAATTGCTTATCGAGCTGTTGCAGGATACCGGTGCAAGAAGCTTCCAGATGGATGTTCGTGGTCCATGGATTGCTGAAGGGGACTTCGAAAACCGTTTTGGTCTTGATCTGGCCCTCAAAGATGTTCGTCTCGGTTGCGAGATGGCACGTGCCTGGGATCTCAATCTGAAAGCAATGGAAGCTTCTCTTGAGATGCTTAAGAAGGCTTCTGCCGAAGGTCATGGTAAGGAAGACTGTAACGCAGTGTACAAGGCAATCTAATCAAACATTTCACGTTGTAACGTAGTATCCAAACAGCCGAAATGTTTGGGTCGCATAGCAGTTCATAGAGCGACTGAAACTGTCAAATGAGCCGCAACCCCGGTCAGGGTTGCGGTTTCTATGGAGGGAATCAGAATGAAGCGTTTTATAGCAGTGCTTGTAGTATCGTTACTTATGTCCAGCAGTGCGGTAATGGCAAAAACCGTTATTCGTGCAGCAACAGCAAATCCCCCAGGTAGCCTGCACGCGGCAGGACTGGAAAAATTCAAGGAACTCATTGAAGAGCGGTCAAATGGAGAGATGACTGTTCAACTGTACCTTGGTGGTCAGATGGGTTCCGAGCAGGAGAACGTTAAACAGGTTGGTTCCGGCCTTCTTCAGGTTGCGGTTATGGCCTCTGGTAATGTTTCCCCTTTTAGTCCGAAGGTAGGTCTTCTGACCCTGCCATACATCTTCCCTGATATCGAAGATGCATACACCCTGTTTCGTTCAGACTTCATGGATGAAATGGCTGATGATATCGCCAAAGAAGGTAACGTTCGTCCAATGGCATGGCTTGTAGGCGGTTACCGCGTACTTACCAACTCCAAGCAGGCTATCACCAAGATCGAAGATCTCCAGGGTGTAAAGGTACGTGTACCTAAAGTTCAGACCATGCTTGCGGCCTACAAATCATGGGGTATTGAAGGACACCCAATGGCTTGGACAGAGGTATTCAACGGCTTGCAGCAGGGCGTTATCGACGGCCAGGACAACCCGCACCTCGTAAATGTCGACCAGAAATTCTGGGAAGTTCAGAAGTATATCACTGACCTTCACTACATGCTCTGGACTGGTCCTATCATCGTGAGCGAGGTTTGGTACAAGAAACTTCCCGCCGACAAGCAGGAACTCGTGAAAAAAGCTGCACAGGATGCGGCTGAGTATCAGTGGCAGTGGGTTGCTGACAAAGAAGCTGGCGCACTGGCAAAATGCCAGGAGATGGGAATGGAATTCGCAAAGCTTGAAGATGAAGAGCTTTGGATCGAAAAGGCTAAATCCATCTGGCCTCAGTTTTATGACAAAGTTGGTGGTAAAGAGTATGTCGACCAGGCACTCTCTATCATGAACAACTAAGTCGCAGTATCAAAAGGCCCGCCGCTTAACGTAGCGGGCCTTGCTGACAATTAGATTTACGATGGTGTTTAGGGGGCGTAATGAAAGGATTTGTCAAACATCTGTATGACAACTTTGAAGAGTATTTTTCGGCGAGCCTGATGGCAACCTTGATACTCTGCCTTGGAGTTCAGGTGTTTCTTCGCTATGTGTTTCATACTTCACTCTCATGGAGTGAAGAGTTGAGCCGTATCTGTTTTATTTGGACGATTTATGTCGGTATCGCTCTTGCTGCGAAACGTATGCAGCATGTAAGGGTTACCGCTTTGTATCTTATCATGCCGAAGCAAGTTCGGTTGGTAATGTGGATTCTCGTTGATGTTTGCTGGCTTGTGTTCAACATGATCTTTGCCTGGTTGGGCATTCAGATGGTACAGAATTCCTTTCAATTTGTTGAAAGAACTCCAACTCTTGAATGGGTTGCAGCCTACATCTACATGATCATTCCTTTTGGTTTTCTCCTGATGAGCTGGCGTATAGTTGAGAACTATATCAAGCTCATTAAACGCAAAGCCCTGCATGAAGTAGTGCAGCTGGGAGGACACTGATCATGAATACACTTACGCTTTTGCTGGTGACTCTTATTGCCAGCCTTGTTTTGGGAATGCCGATTTTCATGTCATTGGCAATTGCCACTTTTGGCTCGCTGATGGTTTCCGGTTTTCCATTATCAATGATTCCACAGACTCTGTACAGTGGTGTCGATAATTTCCCGCTATTGGCGATTCCATGTTTTATCGTGGCTGGCTCACTGATGGAGCATGGTGGTATCACCCGTCACATCATTAATGTGGTGAAGCGTCCTGCTGCGAATTTGTATGGCGGACTTGGTATCGCGACTATTCTCGCCTGCATGTTCTTTTCTGCTATTTCCGGTTCCGGGCCCGGTACTGTTGCCGCGGTTGGCTCACTGTTGATTCCTGCTATGATCAAGCAGGGTTATAGTAAAGAATACGCTGGCGCTGTATCATCTTCAGGCGGTTCGCTGGGAATTCTCATTCCCCCCAGTAACCCGATGATCATTTACGCGGTTATCGCCAACGTTTCTGTAACCGGCATGTTTATGGCCGGTATGATCCCTGGTTTGATCATCGGCGTCTCCCAGTGTCTCGTCGCCTGGTATATCGCCCGTAAAAAGGGTTTCAAAGGTGAAGCTGGTACCTTCGAGTGGAAAGTGTTTGGAAAAGAGTGCTGGGATGCAAAATGGTCTCTGGCCACACCCCTGGTTATTCTTGGTGGTATCTACTCCGGCATCTTTACCCCGGTAGAGGCTTCCGTAGTG
The DNA here is from genome assembly GCF_048381775.1 of Desulfosediminicola sp. Taxonomy (NCBI): domain Bacteria; kingdom Pseudomonadati; phylum Thermodesulfobacteriota; class Desulfobulbia; order Desulfobulbales; family Desulfocapsaceae; genus Desulfosediminicola; species Desulfosediminicola sp. Next base: position 5,796 of record NZ_JBLXGE010000028.1, read on the forward strand.
GCAGTTTTCTGGGGTCTTTTGGTTGGCGGCCTCATTTACCGTGAACTGAGTGGTCCGAAAATTATGACCGCACTCGTTGATGGTGTAATGATCGGTGGTACTGTGCTTGTAATCGTAGGTACCTCTACCATGTTCGGTCAGTTATTGACTCTCGAGCAAGTTCCGGTCAAGTTGGCAAGTCTCATCACTTCCATTTCAGAAAATAAATTCGTGGTCATGCTGCTCCTGGTCGGCGTTTTCTATGTTCTGGGAATGTTCATGGAGACACTTTCCACTATCATTATCCTTACACCGATTCTGCTTCCGGTGGTTGTCTCACTGGGAATCGATCCGATCCACTTCGGTGTAATCTTTGTTGTAACCAACGAAATTGCCTTCCTGACGCCGCCGCTCGGTGTAAATCTATTCGTGGCATCGAAACTATCCGGCGTTTCTTTGGAAAGACTTTCGATCAATGTTTTTCCATACATTATCGCGATTACTCTTTGCGTACTGCTGCTGCTCTTCGTGCCGGCACTCAGTACCTGGCTGCCTAGATTCCTCGGCTATGGTCTGATTTAAAATCAGTAGCTGCAATTCGAGTCAGACAAGAGTTATGCTGTTATTTAAAAAAGCCTGTGCGGAATGCCGCACAGGCTTTTTGTTTAGGTTTATTTATTTGGAAACACAGGGTTCTGAAGTTGATTCACAATAAAAATAAATAATGAAAATTCGACTGGTCAATGGCCAATCGGGTAAGGAAATGATACTAAACGTAAATAGCAATATATTACCGAAATGAAGTAAAACGTAAGTGTGTAAAATAAAACTTACTGTTTAGGAAGTTATATTTTAGTGAGTGTTTTAGTAACTAATCGAAATAACGAATATACCCTTGGTAGTTGAATTTCACAGACTGGCTTGCGGATTTCGTTGACAGGATTATATATAATAATATCAGAGCTATGAATGTTTGATTGTTGCTGTGGGCATAGTCATGTATTCTTTTTTTAAACAAGCTTTCTAAAAACAAACTCAATATCTCCTTGGTTGACGGGTTTTTATTGTTAATTTTTTTTATGTCTAGTATATAAGTAGTTGGCTCGGCTCTATAAAGAATAAAGATTAGTTGGTGATTTATACTCATATTGATTTTGAAAGCATCTCTATAGTATTCAACCTTTCTGCAAATCGTAGAATTCAAAAGCAGTACTCTTCTCAGGCTATATTAAAAATAAAAGAAAATTGTATTATTCCGTAATACAGTACCGTCTGTTTACGGGAATAAGATATCTCGTCCTTGCTTAACAGGAGGGTGACTGTTTTGTATCCGCATGCCCGAAGTGGGAGGGCGGATGCTATTTTTCAATTATTTGTTGAGGATGTAAGAAGTGGATAAACATGTAATTATTATTGGAGCAGTAGCTCTTGGTCCTAAAGTCGCATGCCGTCTCAGACGTATTAATCCGGATGTGAAAATTACCGTAATCGACAGGGACAGCCATATTTCGTATGGTGGTTGTGGTATCCCTTATTATATTGGTGGTGACGTAAACGATATCGAGGGGCTACAGTCTACTCAGTCACACACAATTCGTGACGCTCATTTTTTCAAAGCAGTTAAGGGTGTTGATGTCCTAACCCGTGTAGAGGCAACTGAGATTGACCGTCGCGGCAGGAAACTCACAGTGAAGAATCTTGACACTGGTGTAGAAAAGGTACTGGATTACGACAAACTGGTAATTGCGACCGGTGCAACACCAATCAAGCCGCCAATCCCCGGTATCGATCTGCCAACCGTAAACATCGTTTCAAACCTGCACCACGCTGAAGAGATCAAGGGTCGTATGACCAAAGGCCAGGTCAGTAAAGCTGTAGTTATCGGTGCTGGTGCAATTGGTATCGAAATGGCTGAGGCCATGACCGACCTTTGGGGAATTGAGACTACCCTGGTGGAGATGGCTGATCAGGTTCTGCCTGCTGCTCTTGGCAGGAATATGGCTGCGGTTGTCCAGAAACAGATGGAGGAGCACGGCGTACGTGTATTAGTTTCCGAGCGGGTTACAGAGATCAAGGAGAACAAGGAAAACGGTACCACAGTTGTTGTGCTTGGCAACGAAGAGATTGAATGCGACATGGTCGTTCTCTCAACCGGCATTCGGCCCAATACCCAGTTTGCTTCTGAAGCTGGTCTGGCTATCGGCCAGTTTGGCGGCCTGATTGTCGACAGACGCCTCAGAACCAACGATCCAAACATCTATGCAGGCGGCGACTGCGTCGAGGTACGTAACCTGTTGAGCGGTAATAACCAGATGATGCCCCTCGGGTCTCTTGCGAATCGTCAAGGCCGGGTTATCGCCGATAACATTAACGGCGGTCATGCCTTGTTCAGAGGTACTGTAGGAACGTTCTGCATCAAAGTATTCGATATGGGTGTTGCCACATCAGGCCTCACCTTCAACCAGGCAAAGGCTGCTGGTTTCAATCCTGCCATGTCTTTAATTACTCAGGCCGACAGAGCTCACTTCTACCCGACATCCAAGGCGATGTACGCAGCATTGATCGCAGATCGTAACTCCCGCCAGGTACTTGGTATCGAGTGTGTTGGTGCCATGGGTGACGCTGTGAAGGCCCGCGTTGATGCTGTTGCTTCAGTTCTTCGCTTTGGTGTAGATGTCGATGATATTTCCAAGATCGAGGGTGGTTACGCGCCTCCGTACGCATCTGCTATGGACGTTGTGAATAATGTTGGTAACGTTCTCGACAATATTCTCGATGGTCGTAACATTGTAACCGAACCGGTTCAGTTCCTTGAAGAATGGAACGGTAACCCAGATTCAATGATCCTTGATGTACGTGATGCTGTTCAGGCTGAACCATACCTTGAAAAATATAGTGAGCGTTGGCTGCACATTCCACAGTCCGAATTGGGCATGCGCTTTGGTGAAGTTCCGCAGGGCAAGAAAGTATTCATTGTTTGTGATACCGGTACCCGTTCATACGAAGGGCAGATAGTCCTGAGGTCTAAAGGCATAGAGAATACCTTTAACGTACAGGGTGGCTTGTCTCTGGTTAAGATAAATGATCCAAATTTCATTTAGTAGCACCTTTTTAGAAGATAACTGAAAAAGCCCCCTCCCATGAAATATGGGAGGGGGCTTTTTCAGTGGCAGATCGTTGAAGACGCAACAAGATAAGATTTCGAAAAAGCAAATAAAAATAGAAAACTGAGTTTCAGGAAATGGGTGCTGACCGAGACTGACACGATTTTTATGTGCAATCCGACCTTCGGGCACGGGCGCAGATTCAGGAAGTTGGCAGGCGTAAGTAACCAGTTCTCTATGGAAAACTCGAATGCTACAATGTGGGGTGCCGAAAATCCGGCGCCCATAATTGGGCGGGGTGCCAGGTATTGGGCAGGGGAGTCGTGTCGGCAATGTATGTGTTTTTTGAAATATGACGTAAAAACAGGTGAATGTGGTTTTTTTGTAAAGTGGCCCGCTGTTTGCTTTATGTATTACGCATGACGCAAGAGGTGATCGATGAAGCTTGAATTGAAGTACGGTGAGGGGTTCGTAGAAGTACGGATTCCGGATACTGCAGAGATACACGTTTTAGAGCCAAAAAAAATAGCGCCGGTTCAATCTGTAACAGATTCACTGAAACACGCTCTTCTTGAGCCAGAAAAGGGTGATGCAGAATTTTTCAGTGGCCTTGAAAAAAGTCGAACCGTAGCAATCGCAGTACCTGACGAGGCGAGACCGTTGCCTTTAAAGACGGTGCTGCCTCAATTGCTGAAATGGTTGTTTGCAAAAGCACCTGATCTTAACCCAGAACAGGTGATCATAGTAATAGGCGGAGTTCAACCGCTTCAGGGAAGTGAAACTCCTGAACAATTGATCTCGGTCGAGATGGCATGTGGTTGCAGGGTTATTACCCATGACGCAACAAGCAGCCCGATAGTGAGCTACGGTTACACTAAACGGGGAACTCCGGTTCATATCAACGCGTTATTTGCATCTGCGGATTATAAGATCGTGGTCGGACAGATCGATCCCCACCAGTTTGTCGGATTTACCGGAGCTGCAAAAGGCGCTGTGATCGGCTGTGGAGGCGAGGCAACCAGGGCACACAATCATAGCCTGATGTTTGATGAGCAGGTCAACGTAGGTGTGCTTGATGGAAACCCGGTGCATGAAGATCTCGCAGAAGCAGGGGAGATGGTAGGGATTGACTTAGCTGTCAACTTTATTCTCTCGCCGGAGCGTGAGGTGGTAACTGTTCTTGCCGGAGAACCGGATAAGACACTTAAGGCTGGCGCCAAGGTTTGTGCGGAAGTCTATGGGGTCGGCATAAAAGACAAGTTCGATATTGTTATTGCAAGTTGCGGAGGGTATCCGCGCGATATTTGTCTCTGCCAGGCCCAGAAAGGCTTAAACCTGGCGTCAAGAGCAGTAAAAGAGGGCGGTAATATCCTGTTGTTAGCTAAGTCCTCCCAGGGAATTGGAGATGATATCTTTTTTGATTATGTCTCCCAGGATACTACTCCCGAAGAAATTCTTGCCGCTTTCAAAATGCAGGGAAGAAACATGGGCGCTCATACGGCATATGTGTTCGGGCGTACATTGAATCAGTTTGATGTAGCGATTACCAGTGAGTTAGATCCGGCCATATTGCAGAAGTGTCATTTACGCGCTGCTGCTCCGACCGGGGTAATACAGGAGTGGGTGGATGGTTTTCCAGGTACTCCGAAAGTGGGGGTAATACTGGATGCCAATACTCTCTACTTCTACGATCAGTGAGCTGTGGCAGGCCGATTGGCTATCACACACACAGGTCAAGATCTTACTGATAGCATCACAATAGAATCATTCGGCAGATGTTTGAGCCGATGATGAAATTATCGCTGATCCTGAGAATATTCTATTCCAGACAGCACTTTTCTTGAGGTGAATCGAAACCGATTATGGTTGAAATTGTTGTGGCTGGTATAGCCGCAACAGACGATTCGTAAATAAACCATTGTAGGAGACTAACATGGCTATCGATTTTTTAGTACACGAAGCCGCTGACGTGGTAGGTGTCGTAGTTGTTGAGGGTCTGAAGGCTGGCCAGGAGAT
>NZ_JBLXGE010000029.1:0-10579 GCF_048381775.1 Desulfosediminicola sp.
AGTAAGATGTGTGTAGGACATAGGAGGGCTCCTTCTGGGATTGAGTTGGTGGTGCTTCTCAATATACCAGAAACCCGTCTGTGTCCTACCTTAGGTCCTTGTGGTGCACTTTGAATATGAATCTACCAAACCAGCCTGAAACCTTTTTTTGAGCAGGATTCCTGGCCTTTTTGTAGAGCTTTTTTCCTGTTGACCCCTCCATAATATTATAGGACACTTTCTCATGAGGGGAGATTTGCTTAAAGCAGCTGTTTACGCATGAGGAAATTCTCCCATCCGCCTTTCTTTCTATATCTATAAACCTGGGTGACAAATCGGGTACCTTAACTCAAGGCCGGTGTTTGACCTGACAAGGTTGCCGATTTCACAAGCAAAAAAGAGGTGTTCCAGATCTCGATAATGCAACAGCGTGTCATATTTTTTTTATCCCAATTGCTTACCCAGGGACAAAGGGGTGTGTGATGACTGACGCCGTACAGCCCGATATGCAGCCAGTTGCAGGATGGCGCTTCAAGTTTGGCATCTCTTTGTTTGTCCTCAGCATATTGCTGCCTGTGCTCGGGGTGCCACTGGTTACGGTAATGGAACTATCAAGCACTTCCGTGGCAACGATCTCCGGTATTTTGCTGGTGAGTGCGGAAGTGCTTGGTGTCGCCGCGGTCGCCGTCTTGGGTAAAAGTGGCTACGCCTATATAAAAAAACGTGTCCTTGGTTTCTTTAAGAGGTACGGACCACCGGCAGAGGTCAGTCGTACCCGTTATCGAATAGGTCTCGTGCTGTTCGCCTTACCATTATTTTTCGGTTGGCTCGCCCCCTATGCGGCTGGCAAGATTCCTGCCTACTCAGGTAACGAACCTACCTTCGCACTTATCGGTGACCTCCTGACGGTAATCAGCCTCTTTGTTCTGGGTGGCGATTTTTGGGACAAATTACGTTCGCTGTTTTTCCACGATGCAAAGGCGATCATGGCCAAGCAATCAGGTAAAGGTGTTTGAAAAGCAGCATCTTTCAGCTCGATGGGAAGAACGTAGAAATAGGAACCAGAGACGTACTGCCCCGGCACCATCAGCTAACGTCACATGTGGCAACTTACAATGATTTTCCTAATCTAACGTCGCAACAGCTTGGAAACAATTTGCTTTATTCCGAATGTCTACCTCGTATCAATGAAGGCCAGTGCTGGCCGAACTATTAGTGAGGAACATATGGGAGATCAATTCAAAAGGCTGGAAGAGCTGGTTCCGGGTCGGGACAATGTGGTCGCAATAATTATTACCAATCCGGACACCGCCTTCTCCTTGCTCTCAACCGGTTACAAGACGGCACTTCTTCACAACGGTTTCCTCCTGGTTTTCCTCCTGCCTGACCTGTCATTAGAGGAACTTATCAAACCTTTTGAGAATTGTGACAGGGAACGGTTGGTTCTTCAGGAGGTCAGTTCCGGCAAACCAGCCCGGGACATCCTGAAGCTGATCAAGAGAGTTCGGCCAATCGTGCTCGGCATGGCTATGGATCAGGTACCGGGCGAATCGCGTTACCTGGCTGGAAGTGTGTTTGATCCAATACTACAGCGTGCCCCTTGTCCAGTATATCTTATCAAGGCTCCTACCGGCTGGACTCCTTCAGGCTCAACATGTGCCCTGATACCATTTGAGGATGATAAAAACACGCACTTTGCAATTGAGACGGCGTTATCCGTTAACCCTGACCTTACCATAAAAGCAGTCATTGTGGTGCCGCCAGAAGCCTCTCCGGAAGACCTGTCAAGCCGGATAAAAACCTTTCACGAGCAAACGGACAAGTGGCAGGGTAATCCGCGCTTCAAACGTGCCGTACTTCGAGGGAGTAATGTTCAGGATACTGTGCTGGCTGAAGCCGAAAAGCATGATTTCCTTCTCGTAGGTGCAAGTAAGGGCATCCAGCTGGTACGCATACTATTCGGAGAGGTCAGAAATACTATTATCACGGAGTCCACCGTACCGACTATCCTGCTAAGGGAGTATCAGGGAAAAGCAGGCGCAGCACTGCAAACCGGCTGGTCATTTCTGGATGCGCTGATACCGACACTCTCGAAAGAAGAGCGCGTCGAGGCCTATAGGATTATTCGTAGAGGAGGCAGGCCCAACAGAGATTTCTTCGCAATGATCGCTTTATCGGCGGGGATTGCCAGCCTCGGACTTGTTCTTAACAGTGCAGCGGTCATAATCGGTGCGATGCTGGTCGCTCCGCTCATGTCGGCGATCATCGGTATGGGGATGGCAATTATCCATGGGGATATGGCTTTTTTAAGGATGACCTTTACTGCAGCGCTTAAAGGTTCGCTCATTGCCATTCTGACCGGGTTTATTTTTGGTTTAGTCAATTTTCACGGTGATCCGACAGAACAAATTCTACAAAGAACTGCTCCAACAATATTAGATCTTGGCGTCGCCTTGATTTCCGGAGTTGCTGCAGCTTATGCCATATGTCGCAAGAACGTGAGTAATTCGCTGCCAGGAGTTGCCATCGCCGTTGCACTTGTACCTCCCTTGGCGACCGTTGGCACTTGCCTTTCCATCGCCTATTGGGGACTGGCCTGGGGGGCTCTGAAACTGTTCCTCAGTAACCTTGTCGCTATAGTGTTTGCAAGTGCGCTTGTTTTTGTCAGTTTCGGATTTCGTCCTGATTTCAATACAACCACGTACGCCGAACGAATAAATGTATTTAAAAAAATGTTTATCTCTTCGGGTCTACTCGTTGTCGCAATGCTGATACTGCTGGTGGTTGAGACAACCCAGGGAGTGATGGAGGCCTCGTTGAGTGATGAAGTTGAACAGGAACTGGTAAAATACATTACAGATCTGGGTTTAGATGCGGAATTGGAGAATTGGGAAATTACTACAACTCGATCCGGAAAGGCCCGAGTTGATCTGGAACTCCGGTCAGAACGGCAATTGACGCCTAACGAAAGAATCGCCTTACAGAAACGTCTCAAAGCAGATATCGGAAAACCGGTTTTACTCAAGATAGAGATCTTGCCGAAAAACAACCTGAAGAACGAGTGAACCGTAGAGATCGAGATTTTATGTGACAGGTGTCTCTATCCGGCATTCCTGTCATCATCTTATCAATCACCACGGATCAAGGACCTATTTGGGTATTGATCGTGTCGTAGTGTCAGTCACGTCTCCTAACAGGATTTCTTACTGCATAAAACTGCAATATGTGAGTTGCACGGTTTCTGAATAATTACTTGTTAGGTGAACAGTACACCCACATATAAAGAAGAGGCCTAAAATGGAGTCAGTTTGGAATAGCCTTGAGATAACAAAGGTAATTGTTTCAGTCTTGACTCCGCTTGCGGTCATTCTTTTCGGCTATTGGATTAATCGCCACTTTTGGGAGCCCGTTAAAGTTGGAGATTTGGAAGTGAAGCCACTCGGCGTCGGCGCTGGCATGTTAGGGCTGCCCGGTGATTACTCGCCGCCTTCCCGCTTTGTCCGGGCGACAGCGCTCCGGAATACTGTGCGTCCGCTGGCTACTGGCGAGGATGCGGTTCTAGAGGCATTTCGAATTCTGAATAACTTCGACATTCCAAAGGGGGCCGTTGATGCTCCGGGAAAGGACATCCTGGGAAGCACCATTTGGACATCGGCGATGGATACCAAAGCGCTCCGCTACTATTACCGAACACAGTACAACAGCCGCCTACGCGTGATTGACTTGAAGGCCATTGATTTTGGCAAAGACAATATCACTTACGTGCCGATGGATCTCGAAAAGGGGCAGGATTTCCAAAAAGTTGTAATCCCTTAATATTATATAGCATGAGGGTGATTCCGGCCGCTCAATCGGTTTGGTTAGCTCTGCAGGAAAGAACGAATGGCGCACGATTACGACCATAAGCAAATCAACTATAACCGCACTTTTGCGGTTGGGATATTGTTGAATATAGTCTTCGTTGTCATAGAAGCAGGCTACGGTGTTGCTGCGGGATCATTGGCGCTGATAGCAGATGCTGGGCACAATTTAAGTGATGTATTCAGTTTGTTGCTTGCTTGGGGGGCAAGTTGGCTCGCCAGAAAACCGGCAACGGAAAAAAGGACCTATGGTTTTCGTAAGGTAACAATTATAGCGTCTTTAACTAATGGCATAGTGCTGCTTTTCGCACTTGGAGGAATTACCTGGGAGGCTATTGGCAGAATATTCGATCCAAAACCAATTGAAGCAATAACGGTAGTTGTGGTTGCGGCAATTGGTGTCGTCATTAATGCGATTACTGCATTGCTTTTTGTTTCCGGTCAGAAAACAGACTTAAACATCAAGGGAGCATATTTGCATATGGTTGCCGATACTGGCGTTTCACTTGGAGTCGTGGTTGCTGGCATCTTTGTGATGTTCACAGGTTGGCAAGTAATTGATCCGTTAGTCAGTATTTTTATCGTATCCGTCATCCTCGTTGGAACCTTGTCTTTGCTGCGTGACTCTCTGAACCTTGCCATAGATTCGGTTCCTGAACAGATCGATATAGCAGGGGTAATGGCCTACCTCTCAGGTCTGGACAATGTATCTCAGATTCATGACTTACACGTTTGGGCCATGAGCACTACAGAAGTAGCCTTATCGGTGCATCTGGTTACAACAGATAATGATTTAGGCAATAATAATTTGTCGATAATTCAGCAGCATTTACATGACCGTTTTGGTATTGGGCATTCGACAATACAGGTTGAAAAGCATGGAGATGAGTCTTGCATGTTAGACCGGGACGTATGTAAAAAAGGCTAGCAAATCATTAACCGGCCGGCAAATCCCTTAGCTGAGGCAAATATTGGGGACATCCATGATACTCACAAGATAGTTGGCAAGTGTCCTGTTTGTAGAATCAATCGTGGTCTACCCCCTAATACTCCTTTACTCCTTATTGCTGGTGAAAATATTAAAAATCAAGTGGGCTCTTTGCTTCTTTCTTCGTCGTACTTTTTACTGTGTGAGTGTAAATCATGGTTGTCCTTACATCGCTATGTCCGAGTAACTCCTGAATGGTTCGAATATCGTAATTTGCTTGAAGAAGATGACTCGCAAAGCTGTGCCTGAAGGTGTGCGCCGTGACCCTTTTAGTGAGACAGGCCTTTTCCACCGCCCGCCGGATCGCCCTCTGCACATGGGTTTCATGGAGATGGAATCGTTTCACCTCTCCAGTCTCCTTTACCTTTGTGAGTTTGTGGGCGGGGAATAACCATTGCCAGATCAATTGACGGGCAGCATTCTTTGATTTCCTTTCATAGGCGTCAAAAAGAAAAACTCCATCATATCGATTGCCTACATCCTTTTTATGTTGATCATAAACCATGTCCAATTGCCCATGCAGGTCTCTTTGCAGATTTTTGGGTAAGGGGACGGTACGATCTTTTTTCCCTTTTCCGTCATGGACGGTGAGAATACCTTCTTCAAGGTTCAGGCAATGAACACGCAACGATAAACACTCAAACAGGCGTAATCCGCAACCGTACAACAGTTTGACAATGAGAAGATACGGTTCATCGATAGCCTTGAATATCTTGTCGATTTCCGCCCGTGATAACACCACCGGGATATACGGTCTTTTCTTGGCGCGTACAACGCCATCGATGGTGCCGAATTCCCTGTTCAGTACGTTTCTGTAAAAAAAAAGGAGGGAATTGAAGGCCAGGTTCTGGGTTGAGGCGGACACCTTCTTCTTGACGGCAAGGTGGGTGAGATACTCTTTCACATGTTCCGCCGACAATCGATCAGGATGCAGAGATTTTGTATAGGTTTGAAAATCCCTGATATATTTCCTGTACGACTTGAGAGTATTGTCGGAGTAATGCCGCATCCGAATGGTATTCTCAAGATCGGCGAATTGAGCTTCCCATGAGCTTCCAGGCTCGTTGGCAGCTATATGTTGTGGAATGGTTGCGATCTTAACGGGCTTGGTACTTCTATCGTTAGTCCTCTTGAAGGTGTTCTTCCCAACGACGGATACCCTGTCGCTCTTTTCTGGTCTCTTTGAGCGACTGCCACCACTTCTATTGAGAACCAAAAAATCCAGGTAAAGCTGAATTGCCCTTTTAGCCTCTTGCCTAATCGCAACATTTTGATTTTTCTCTGTCAATTTTACAAGAAAGGCATCCAGGCCCCGAGTGGTTGCCGTCTCATGCTGATATTTCTCACAAAAATCCAGATAGTAACGGAGCCATTCCTGACATTCATTTACGTATATCTGCGCTACACCTCTTTGAGCGAGAAACTCAGCATACCTGACTCTGACCTCTGTAGGTACAACCAGCATGACTGCCTCCGAATCCATGGGAGTGAATTGGGTATAACATGATTTCTTGTAATGTTACCCAGAAGCAGAACACTAACAGCTTGCTTTGATCAGCACAATCTATTTATCTAGATTTATTAATTATTTACAATCTGGATGGAGCTGATTGAAGGGTGAGGGGGCCGTTGTGGACCGTTTCAGTCAGTCTTCCGGATAATTACTTGTTAGCCCTATAAAAAAATGAACTAAGCTTGCTAAATAAGTTCCAAAAAAAAATTATGAAAAATGTATCGATTTATACAGACGGAGCGTGTTCAGGAAATCCTGGTGTAGGTGGTTTTGGTTGCGTTCTTATACACGGAGAGCATCGTAGAGAAATTTTAGGTGGGTACAAACTTACAACCAACAACAGAATGGAGCTTATTGCCTGCATTAATGCTTTGGAAGCTCTAAAGTATGAGTGTGAGGTTAATTTATATACAGATTCAAAGTACGTTGTAGACAGTATAGAACAAGGTTGGGCAGCGAAATGGAGAATGAATGGTTGGAAACGAAACAAAAAAGATAAAGCGGAAAATCCTGACCTATGGCGCCAACTTCTCGATTTATGCAATAAGCATAAAATTAAATTTGAATGGGTTAAGGGCCATTCTGGTAATTTTGAGAATGAAAGATGTGATGAATTAGCGAATGAAGGTATGCGCCATGAGAATCTATTAGAAGATACAAAATATCTAGAGTACCAAGCAAAAAAAGAACTAAAGACGAATCCTACTCTATTCTGAATTGGTGCTAAAATATTAATATATATAAATCGGCTAACAAGACATTAAACGCGGACTCGCTGAAGCTCGCCGGTTAATTCCACGTTATGTATTAAGATCCAAATATTTTTATTTCATAATATATCAATATGCCATCAAGAGTATTAGTAATTACTAGTTCATTTGATTTAACAACAGATTATCTTTTGATCAAATTTAATGAGATTGATTTCTTTAGATTTAATGTGGATCTATTCCACGATTATGAAGTGACCATAGATGAAAAGAATGTCATTATAGAGTCGCCAAATAGGAGTTGCGAGCTAAACAATATTGATGCGATCTATTATAGAAAACCCAGTTTGCCAAATTTTAGCGGAATACTAGATGATGTTTATCACTCTTTTGCTCAAAAAGAAATCTTTTCAGTCATTGAAAGTGTTATAGAGAGTTATTCTGGTAGATGCATATCTAAACCTTCTTTGCTAAGAATAGCTAACAACAAAGTTGTTCAATGCTTGATGGCAAAAAAATAGGCCTAAAAATACCGACTCCAATCATAAGAAATTCGCCCAAAAATATAAAAAGTAGGAAGAATCTAAAAGACCAAATTGTCAAGCCTATTTCTATCGGTTCTTTAACTAACAACGATAGAAAATATACGGTCCAAACCAACATGGTTAACACCGATGTTCCTCTGAAAGATTTAAAATATTGTCCAGCATATTTTCAAGAATATATTAATAAAGACTATGATATTCGACTTACTGTTGTCGGCAGAAAAATATTCCCAGTAAAAATCATATCTGACGACAATATCGATTGGAGACACCCTGGTATTAGCAACTCATATGAGTCTATTGAAATGCCGAAAGATGTTGTTTAGCGATTTAGTAGACACCAATAATTAACTCAACTTAACGATACCCGATGGCGAAAAACATAGATCCTAAAAAGATCTGGAAGTACCCGGAGAAGTTCAAGCTCAGCCTCCAGAAAGGAAACATGGCCAAGAATGTATCCGCAATGCTTAATATCCATCCGGTTCTTCTCTCTAGGTGGGGGGCAAGAGTTTAGAGAAGAATAAATACGCGATGATGGTCGCCGGTTATGACGTCGTTAGCATATAGAAAAACCATTTTGACTGGTGTATTAAGAGATGATATTATGATCGATAAAGAATTGCAAAAGAAATTGTTAAGCATACCTGCTATAGCGACATATATAGGCACAGCTATTGGTATTTGGGGTATTGTTAAAGATAAACAAAACTTAACAATAATTACTCTTTTAGTATTGGTATCTATATTATTGGGATATTTATACCAAGTATATGGAAAATACAAATATTTTAAAAGATATAAAATCATTGACTCTGAATTTCATCGGTTATCTCATAGAACAAGAGATATGGTGACACTGATGCGTTGTGCTAGTGAAAAACAAGAGGTTATGTCTTTCACTGAAGCGGCCACCAGGAATGCCTTAACGGTTGCCTCTAATACATTCAAAACAATAACAGGTTTTGATTGCACAGCGTCTTTGATGATTAAACAAAATAATAATCGTTTAAAAACAACTTGGTATTGCCATAATTCTGATCCACAAAGAGAGTCGCAGGAAAGCACGTATTTGGAACTAAATGACGGTGTTGCTGGTGAGGCTGTCTCGACTGGTTGTGTAATTGTTTGGAATAATGGAGATACTAAATTTAAAGCCACACGAGAAGATTATGGAAAATACTATTCGTCAGGGATATCCATACCATTTAAGTCAGGGCTGGAATATATGGGCGTGGTGAATGTGGATTCAAAAGAAATCAAGATATTTGATTCAAAACAACATCAAGAAATTGGGGCAAATATTGCTGATACCATAGGGATAATATTTAATACTCAATCTATGTGGGAAGAGTTGAATGACAAGAGATAATTGTAAAAAAATAATAATTAATTCAAGAAAATCGGCTCATTCTCTATCAACATTTAGTGAGAATCCCTTGAGCGATGATAAAGATGTGAAAGATTTGTGTGTTCTGCTATCTTCGCCATTAAAAAATACATATTTATGTGATAACTGGCCTGACAAGTTTAAAAAAAGACTTGAGTCTCTAAGCAAACCCCTTACAGAAGTGATGAAATTGCCGTGAATTTTAAAATATACTAACAATTCGTTATAAGGGACGCGCAAAAGGCTTGCGCCGCTGTATTCCACGTTAGGTTAAACGAGTTTTTCTAGGAGTAAAAATGGCTGTTTGGGCATTCAGTAAAGTTGATGATTCTGAGAACAGAAAGTTAGTTTATGAATCTATATTAAAGGGTCGTTCCCGATTTGGATGGTCACGAGAAGACAAGCATAACTTGTTACTCAAAGATAATTGGACAGATTGGCATTCAAAGCAACAGTTCTTATTAGACATTAAGCCTGGAGACTGGATTATTCATATAAACACCCCTAAATGGGGTCAATGTACGGCTGCAAAAGTTACAGGGGTGTATGAATTTGACTCAGGACTTAATTGCTCTCGCGGGGTCGATTTCCGGCACTCATTCCCTGTAGATAAGGATAGTATCTGCGTATTTTCCAGACGAGACGACAATGTTCTACCATCAGTAAATCTTAGACCTAGAGCTCGTTATCATAGAGTTTACGAGGAAAATGATTTTCACCAATCTATAGATAATATTCGTAACAGTAGTGTTGAGTTAAGTCGTGAGTCGAAGGGGGAGTTTTATCTTAAAGAAAAAACGAACAAACTTTTAGCAAATATCACGTCTTCGATTCATCAAATGAATAAGAGTAAAGATCTAGAAATTTACTTAGCGAAAGTGTTTCGAAAGGTCGAAGGTGTTGTTGAGGTCAAAGAAAATGGCTTTGGCTGGGGTACAGACTATGGTGCTGATCTCATCATAACATTTAAAAATTTGAATTTTGTAAATCAAGTTGTTGTTCAAGTTAAGTCATTTGATGGTAGCCATCACTCACTTGAGGCAGTTTCACAAATCGAAGAAGCCATTGACAAGTATGATGCTTCAGCAGGTATTATTATCACTACAGCTTCTAGTACTGAAAGCTTGGAGAGCGCTGTACAAGACTTAAGTGAAAAAATGGGTAAATCAGTTGAGCTTATAGCTGGAGAAGATGTAGCCAAGTTTGTATTGAAGTATGCACCTGAAATGGTCTTCAAGGTTTAAATTCGCCTAACCCGGCGTCAAGATGGACGATGGAGGCAACGGCATTTTTGAAGATGCGGAAAGAGAATGGGGTGGAAAGAGAAAGAGAATGAGAGAATGAGAGAATGGGGTCGGGCCATGATAACACCCCGATATAGCGTCCTTGTCTATTGAAAGAACATCGTGATTCAGGTTAATATCTCGTTTTTCCGGGAAGAAAATCAAGATATTGAACTTCTTAGGACGAGACAAATTATGGCAAGAGCCAAAAGGCACTATCTACCTGGGCAGGTGTGGCACATCACTCATAGATGCCATAAGAAGGACTTTCTGCTCAAACTGAAAATGGATCGGCAGAGATGGCTCCACTG
>NZ_JBLXGE010000030.1:0-9881 GCF_048381775.1 Desulfosediminicola sp.
TGTTTTGAATTAAGTTTTTTCCGATCCACTGGAGTAGTTAACATGAAAATATTGAAGTGCGTAGGCCTTTTGGCTGCGGTACTTGCTGGCTCACAATCTTTCGCTGCACAAGAGCGAATTGGTGATTTCAACCTGATTGACGAAACCGGTACTGCGCACCAGCTAAGCAAGTACGGTTACCAAAAGGCGCTTGTTGTCATCTCTCAAGCGAACTCCTGCATTACTAACCAAGAGCTTTTCGGTGAGTATCGCATTCAACAAACAAAATGGGATAACGAGCAAATCAGTTTCGTTATGATGAACTCTTCTATCAATGACAACCCGGCTTCGGTTCGTCGTTGGAAGAACAGCTACAACCCAGACATGCCCATTCTGATCGACGACACTCAGCTAGTAGCCGAACTATTAGGCATTACTAAGGCTGGTGAAATTGTCGTTCTAGACCCAAACAATATGTCAATTTTGTACCGCGGCCCATTCGACACTCCAAGCAGAGCCGGCCAAACTGGTACAACGTTCTTAAAAGATACGTTTGCGGCAATCGCTGCCGACGAAGTTAGCGGTCGCGATACAGTAGTTGTGGATTTCGAAGCTCCAGAAAGCTGTCAGCTAGAATTCCCAGCAAAAATCACTAGTGCAGACGATGTTCCAGATTACGAAACAGAAGTCGCGCCTGTATTGATCGAGAACTGTGTTGGTTGCCATATCGAAGGCGGCATTGGCCCATTCGCTATGAACAGCCACCAAATGGTTCAGGGCTGGAGCCCAATGATGCGCGAAGTGATTATGACTAAGCGTATGCCTCCAATGAGCGTGGATCCAGAGATCCGCAGCTTTGAAAACGCCCGTACAATGTCTGTAGAAGATACACAGACATTGATTCATTGGATTAACGCAGGTGCGCCTCGCGAGTAATCAATGATGCAAAAAAAGCCGCCCACTGAGGCGGCTTTTTTTTACCTGCACTATTTCCTCACATTATGCCCTTACTCTATGCTCTCTTGCGCCTCTAGGCGCTCTTGCCAGTACTCTGCGTTGTCGATACCCATTGCAGTAGGGTGAAATACAGGATCAATCCCCTGCGCCTTCTGAGACTCGTAATCGGCCAAACACTGAAAAGCTATCTTGCTCAAGAAGAATATCGCCACGATATTTAACCATGCCATCAGCCCGACCCCTGTGTCGCCTAAACTCCAGGCTAACTCAGCCGTATTCAACGTGCCGTAAACCACTGCTCCAATCACTGCGAATTTAAGCACTGTACTCATCCAGGGGCGAGCGACAAAGCGATTGATATAACTAACATTGGTTTCAGCAATATAGTAGTAAGCTAAAATTGTCGTAAATGCGAAGAAGAAAAGCGCAACGGCAACAAAGATATTGCCAATACCCGGCATCAAACCTTCCAAAGCGGCTTGCACATACCCAGGCCCGGCCCCTACTCCAACAACTCCCGTATAAATCGCATCGCCTGCGGCGGTCTCTACATTATATAAACCCGTGATCAACAACATAAAACCTGTAGAAGAACAGACAAAAATTGTATCGACATACACAGAGAAGGCCTGCACAAGCCCCTGCTTCGCTGGATGACTGACCGAGGCTGCGGAGGATGCATGTGGCGCTGTGCCTTGCCCTGCCTCATTGGAGTAAACCCCTCGACGAACGCCCCACATAATAGCCAGCCCTAAAATAGCGCCGAAGGCTGAATCAAACCCAAGAGCGCTACGAATGATCAACCAAAACATCTCAGGGACGCGATCGATATTAATCAAGATAATAAATAACGCGACGCAAATATAGGCAATGGCCATAAATGGAACAACGGCTGAGGCAAACAAAGCGATCCGTCGTAAACCACCAAAAATAATGAAGGCAAGCAAAAGTGCCAATATGACAGCTGTTACAGAAGTATCAATACTAAATGCTGTATTTACGCTGTCGGCAATTGCATTGGCTTGCACACCGGGAAGTAACAGGCCACAGGATACGATTGTTGTAAACGCAAAAACCCAAGCATATCGTTTCATGCCTAAGCCTTTTTCTATGTAGAAAGCTGGCCCACCACGATACTCACCATTGATCTTTTCTTTGTATATTTGTCCGAGGGTAGATTCCACAAAAGCAGAACTGGCTCCTAGAAATGCTACCACCCACATCCAAAACAAAGCGCCCGGCCCACCGAAGGTAATAGCCGTGGCTACGCCCGCGATATTGCCAGTCCCTACTCGACCTGCGAGCGTCATACTCAAGGCTTGAAAGGGGCTTATACCAGTTTCAGAGACTTTGCCTTGGAAAACAAGGCGGATCATTTCTCGGAAGTGACGAATTTGCAGGAAGCGCCCGCGAATAGAGAAAAATAAACCAGCCCCTAAACAAAGAAATACTAAAGCAGGGCTCCAAACAATGGCATTTATCTGACCAAACAACTCACTCATGCTTGCGCTCCCAGTTATTGTCGTAGAACAAAGCACCGAGAGTACCACATTGTTTTAAGTTTTCGAGCACCTCATTTATGGGCACTTTATGATCAGCAAACTTGATGGCCAAAGTGGCCATATGACATATGTTTGGCTGCGCAGTGCTTTCGATTAGATGAAGTTGTTGGACTTTGGCTTATTGTGCAGATGACATGATCATAGTGTGTTGCTTGCTCATGGCTTCGCGGGCACGGTTGCGCTCCGAATGCATCAATTCTCCAACCGCCGGTCCACCCTGATTGTAGATGCCGCCACGCAGTGCGAATCGTAGATAGTCTATGGACTCTGCATTGTTGCTAATCTTATTGGTAAAGAACGCGACCGCCTGATCCATTAACTCGTCCAGATTCTCTGCGTTCGGGAAGGCAAGAATATCGGCTACGACCGTTTCTAGTAGGTTCAGATTGTCCAAGATGATGGCAGCCTCGGGTGACTGGCTGTACAGGTCAGGCGCGATTGCTGGCGCCATTGGCAATTCGCTTGGCGTCGGGAACATTGTCATACCACTGGAGGTACCGGCCTTATTCCAGAATCGCTCAAGCGCTACATTTACTCCGCCGTTGAACTGACTGTCCAACCCTTGCAGAATTACCGCTTCCAACGCGGCGAGTTGCAACCATTGCTGTGTCCACAGGAAGCCGCGCAGCAGAGGAAACGCTGATTTCAGGCCATTAGCTTGGTCGTGCTCCAGCAGATAGTTATTCGCTTTTGGTGCAGCAGCAACAGAATATTGATCGTCGCTAAGGTAGTCGGAGATCGCTGCGGTGATGGCAGCGCGCTTATCTTCGATCGAGTCATCGATATAGATAACAAATAGCCTTTCCTCGAAGTTCCTACCGCGCTTGAAAACTTCCGCCGTGTGACGACTGATAGCGGAGCTGTTCTCGAAGGCTGTTTCCGCCGCTTCGTGGCTGTGTGTGCCACGCATCATTTCCATAAGCCTGACTCGTGCCTCGACCTCCAGATTGTGGTGCGGACCATTACCCATATACATAAACATGTCGTCACTAGACGACATCATCTCTCTCATGGACATTTTGGCCTGCTTATTCAGGCTCATTTGCAGCTCATGCCGGGCCTGCAGCGTTACTGGGTTGGCATTGATTGCAGCAATTTCCTCGAAGGATTTAGCTTGAGTGACGTCGAAGGCGTTAAACAGGTCCGCGATCTGCGGATACTGCTGCCTTATCTCAGCAGCTTCCTGTGCCATCAAACCACTTGTAAAGAGGCAGGCGGCTACCATGACAGGGGCTAGCAAGGTCTTTCTTGTGACCGACTTGGGCATGTGATTCAGTTTGTTTCTCATGATCCAATTCCTCGAAGGCAATTTTCTCAAATCTAGCGTTGGAAAAGGTAGGAGAACTTCACGAAGATCTGGTTGCCATTACATGTCAAAGCGGAAAACGAGCAGATCAAGTGCTAGGAAGAGACTTAAAGAACAATGTGCAAGCAGCAATAACTGCTTGCACATTATCCAAGTTTTAAGGATTAACGGTTACAGGGAAGTAAGCGTTGGACCAACAACAAACATTATCGAATTGGCTATCTGGAGCCTCGAAATTATCTACTCTAAGGCGAATTATGTAATCCCCAGGCTCTGGGAACGTCACCTGAGTTGAAACCTCAGTCCATTCATTAGTGTATGGATCAATTGGATTGTTTGCTGCTCGCTCACGTCCACGAATCTCCGGAGTTTCTATTTCCGGCACAGCAGGACCCTGATGCATGGCCCAAAAAGTGCCAAGATCGTAATAGGGCAAAACATCTGCATAACCATCACGCTCTCCTCGATCCCGCATCTGCGCAGAAAGCGTGAGTGGCTGGCCGACTTTGACGGTTTTAGGCTCTGCGTATATACCCACTTCATTGATAGACTCAGGACCACCCTCGCTGAATCTAATAGCAGGTCTCAAGGAACCTGCAGCGGATATACCCGCACTTAACTCATAGGCAGCGGATGTGGCGCGCCCTGGTATTGAGTAAGTGTTACCACCTGTTGAGAGCGTCCAAATAACTTCGGTGCCCGCCATGTCTGCAGGTACAACTACGCCAAAGGCGCCTCGTTCCTGAATACCAACGAACCCAGGTCTGCTGTAGACAGGAAAATGGGTAGGTTGCGCCCCTTGAAATTGGGCCGGTTCCAACTTGTTATTGGACCCTAGTGGAACATCAACGCTAGCCTCTCTATTCTGATTGGCAAAGCCAAAGATCATGGTTGTCGACCCATCTTCATTGGCAATCCAGCCATTAAACATAGGAGCTACTATTTCACCAGTCTTTGAACGAGTCGCCAATGGATAATCGCGAGCCCGTTCGGGTAGCTGAGCCTGCAGTGGGGCCGCTACAAGCAGCCCCACCAAAAGTGGTAACACAAGTCTAGAATCTTTCAAACAACTCATTATTGCGCCCCACCATCCAAGCTAGCTACGCTGCTATTGTCTCTTTCTTTGCGCTCGGTTAGAAGCGCTTCATAGGCTTCGTCATCGAGGTGGGAAACAGCGATCCACGCATGCGACATTTCATCCGTCGTACGCTGACCTGAGCCGACCCATTGATCCGGGTCAGGATTCATGGGGTTGTCTGCAGTGTTGTCATACCATGCAGTCATGATCAAGGTCGCGCCCGCTGGAATTAGAGGCTGGTAACCTTCTTCATAGGTATGACTGTGGTTCCAAGCAGAAGTCCAATTGGAAGCCTGACTTAATACTTCTGTTCTGCCCGTTTCCGGATAAAACACTTCCAGTGACATTGCAACACCGCGCAAATGCATGTGTGGTTGCCAGCTATCGATGCGAACCGGATGGTCAAAGGATCTGAATCCTTGTGTCATAAGCTTGCCATGGGGGGCAATCATATAATCATCAGTTGACGCAGAGAGGAAATAGGCGCGCAAGTCTTGAGGGTAGCTTTCTTCCTCAACGAAGCCATCTTCTTCATCGTGGTACCAGATCCCTATGGTCACTTGGTCATTTGGCACTGCATTGCCATCTGGGAAATAGTGAATCTCCCATTCAACTTTTGAATTCGCCGGTACTTTTCGGCAAGCACCTTCTGGTACTTTTTCACCAAGTTTGCCGATCGCAAATTCAGACAAGCGGTCGCCATCGACCCATTCGCCCTTTTCATTCAATACTTTGAAGTGCGAGTTAGCATGGTGAGTTGAGCCTATGGCTGCTGCCGAAGGTCGAGTCTCAACTGCCTTAATGCAACGACTTTCATCGATGCCGGAATCTACAATTGGTTTCCACCACAGGTCTTGACCATTCGCAGGGACATCCCAAGCTTCGGATTTAATTGTGTGGTCAGGCTGTCCGAACTCAGCGGCTAAACGCCATTCGTCCACAGCGGGATACATTTTAGGTTCGGGTAATTCTTCCGGATTGCCCAGAGGCGAGCCCGCATTTACCCAATCTACGATTGTATCGATTTCTTCTTGTGACAAACGCCAGTCATTCTGGAGATGTTGAATACCAACATCGTTATCATAATGATAAGGAGGCATTTCTCGGTTTGCGACTCGCATCTGAATGAGTGGAGCCCAAGGCCGCACTTCTTCATAGCTCATGAATGACATCGGCCCAATAGACCCAGGCTGGTGGCAATTCTGACAATTCTCCTGAATTATCCGAGACACCTCTTTGGCATAAGTGGGGTGTGTAGCGGCCTCCTGAGCACTGCTAAGTGCTGGGAATGCTGCAAAAACTAGCAATGTTTTTAAGGCTTTTTGATACATCATTATCCATATCCTCTTTTGGGATGGGTATTTGAAAGTACTATCCGGTATATCTAACTCAAAATCCAAAATGCATTTAACTAGACATGATGCTCATTTGAGCCGCGTACTTCAAGTAAATAAATGTTACGAGTTGTCGACTAAATGTGCAAGCCTGTAGAAATTACGCACCAAAATGAAGCGCTCAGGCAAACACTGCGTAATTCTTGGTTTCTACGCAATTGTGGAGCAAAGCTAAGGAGGCGAAGGCTGTGAACCGATACTGATGTGGGGGTTCTCAGACTGTTCTCGCGACCAATTTCGATCCGGCCGATTCAGACCACCTCGGGCTGGCCCTCCGGCATTGTAGATACCGCCTCGTAACGTGTAGTACAGATACTCTGTTTCGTCGCTGAAGTTGCGAGTTTTGTCGGTGTAATTCTGCACAGCCAATTCGATTTCCTGCCATCGATCTTCTACTTCCGGGTGGGCAAGGATGTCGCCGATCACTACTTTTAACAATTCCAGATTATCGATGATATAAGCAGCACTTGGATGCATTTCTAAGAAGGTGGGTGCGATAACGGGGCTGGTAGGGATGTCTGTGGGCAGAGAAACCAAACTGCCATGCTGGCGATTAATTTTCTCATTGTACAGTTCCAATAGATGAGCAATTGCTTGCTTACGTGACTCTGCATCAGGCTCTGTTACCAATAATTCCAGTGCACCAATTTTTAACCATTGAGATGCCCAGGTTAAGCCACTTAGTTGCGGAAAGCCGGCATTAAAAGCATAGGCCCACGGATGGTCCGATAACAACTCGTCTGATTTCGGCTTGGGGGCGATTGAGTGTAAGTCATCCTGCAAATAGTTCTCGACCGCAAGTGCCACCGCGGCTTTTTTATCCTCGAAGACAGGATTGATGTAAATCTCGATGAGTAACTCAATAAATTGCCGGCCCTTTTGCAAGGCCTCTACCGCGACGGGAGGTAGATTGCCGACATCCGCCAGGGCGGTGCTTACCTGGTCGGCGTTATAGTTTCCCCTGACCACTCCTAGCAGGCCAGGAATTGCCCGACTTTCAAAGACGCGATGTGGCCCCAACATTGCCGAATGATCACCGGCAGAGTGGTAGTGTGAGTTTTTCGATTCCTTGAGCTCAGCAAGAGTTTCTAGCAAGACTCTCTGACCGATGGCTGCGATGTTAGATCCATTTGCAAGGCTAATTTCTTCGTAGACACGCGCCTGCACAATATCGTGGGCTAACAGCAGTTGCTGCAGCTCAGGATATTCCTTTGCCAAGGCAGTGTTCTCGTCCGCCATTGCTGAAAGGGAAAATAGGGCCAGCAGAAAAATTGCGAGCCTAAAACCTTTCATGGGCTCGCACCCTGACCCACTTAATTGCGAAAAATTCATGCCCTCACCCTATAAAAATTAATTGCGATGAAAAATGCGTCATATTGCCGCAGAAATTACCCGTTTGCAGTTGCCTATTCTACAGATATAGTGCCGCAAGGGACATCATCTGTCGCCTTTGTAATTCGGCTCCACTTAGCAGAACAAAAAAGGCCCGAAAACTCAGTGTTGACGGGCCTTTTGGGACTTTATGGAAGTAAATCGGGCTGCTTACATCATGCCGCCCATACCACCCATTCCGCCCATACCGCCCATGCCACCCATATCAGGTGCAGATGAGCCACTTTCTTCTGGAATATCGCTGATCATGCACTCTGTCGTGATCATCAAGCCAGCTACTGAGCCTGCAGCCTGTAGAGCGCTACGAGTCACTTTCGCTGGGTCGATGATGCCTAGCTCAACCATATCAACGTATTCGCCAGTTGCTGCGTTATAGCCTTGATTACCAGTGCTCGCTTTCACTTTGTCGAGTACTACTGAAGGTTCATCACCTGCGTTCTGCACAATTTGACGCAATGGAGCCGTCACCGCACGCAACAACAATGCAATACCGACATTCTGGTCTTCGTTGTCGCCTTTTAGGCCTTCAACTTTTTGCAGTGCACGAATCAAAGCTACACCACCGCCAGGCACAACGCCTTCTTCTACCGCAGCGCGAGTTGAATGCAACGCGTCTTCAACGCGTGCTTTCTTCTCTTTCATTTCCATTTCCGTGCCGGCGCCAACTTTGATGACCGCGACACCGCCAGCAAGTTTCGCAACGCGCTCTTGCAGCTTCTCTTTATCGTAGTCTGAAGATGTCTCTTCGATTTGACGACGAATCTGTGTGACGCGCCCTTCGATCAATTTGGAATCGCCAGCACCGTCGATGATCGTAGTGTTCTCTTTCGAAAGCACAACGCTCTTAGCACTACCAAGATGCTCAGGAGTAGTCGCTTCAAGGCTCAACCCTACTTCTTCAGAGATGACTGTACCGCCAGTCAAGACAGCGATGTCTTCCAACATTGCCTTACGACGATCGCCAAAGCCTGGAGCTTTAGTCGCAGCGACTTTCACAATGCCGCGCATATTGTTCACGATAAGAGTGGCTAGCGCTTCGCCTTCAACGTCCTCTGCAATAACAAGCAATGGACGGCCAGATTTTGCAACAGACTCTAAAACAGGCAGCATGTCACGAATGTTGGAAATCTTCTTATCCACTAACAGGATATAAGGATTTTCAAGCTCTGCGCTCATATTGTCTTGGTTGTTAATGAAGTAAGGAGACAAATAACCACGGTCGAACTGCATCCCTTCAACCACGTCTAGTTCATTTTCGAAACCAGAACCTTCTTCAACAGTGATAACGCCTTCTTTGCCAACTTTTTCCATCGCTTCAGCGATGATGGCACCGATTTGCTCATCGGAGTTTGCAGAGATGGTACCAACCTGAGCGATCGCTTTAGAGTCAGTACAAGGAATCGATAAACCACCGATTTCTTCAA
Organism: Desulfosediminicola sp.; assembly: GCF_048381775.1. Lineage (NCBI taxonomy): Bacteria > Pseudomonadati > Thermodesulfobacteriota > Desulfobulbia > Desulfobulbales > Desulfocapsaceae > Desulfosediminicola > Desulfosediminicola sp. The sequence continues at coordinate 9,093 of NZ_JBLXGE010000030.1, forward strand.
CCATTGCTTTCACTGCTTTGTCGATACCACGCTTGAGGTCCATTGGGTTCATGCCAGCCGCTACAGACTTCAGACCCTCGTTCAAGATAGCCTGGGCCAATACTGTTGCCGTTGTTGTCCCGTCACCGGCCACATCAGAAGTTTGTGAGGCCACTTCTTTAACCATTTGTGCGCCCATGTTCTCGAACTTGTCTTTCAGTTCTATCTCTTTTGCCACTGAAACACCGTCTTTAGTGACAGTTGGCGCACCAAATGACTTATCAAGAACTACATTACGCCCTTTAGGTCCGAGAGTTACCTTCACGGCGTCTGCTAGTACGTTGACACCCTTAAGCATTTTTTGACGAGCTGGATCGCCGAATTTTACGTCTTTAGCCATTTTCACTATTCCTATATTCTGGTTTTACGTATTCATATTAGAAGGGGTTAAAGCGCGTGGATCAGGACTCGATCACACCGTAAATTTCGCTTTCGTTGAGAATCAGAAGTTCTTCGCTATCGATTTTGATAGTGTTGCTTGCGTATTTACCAAACACTACTGTATCGCCTACCTTCAAATCGACAGGACGCTTTTCGCCATTGTCAAGAATACGGCCTGGCCCTACGGCGATGACTTCCCCTTGCGCAGGTTTTTCAGTCGCTGAACCGGGTAGCACGATACCCCCTGCAGTCTTAGTCTCCTCTTCCTTACGTCGTACTACGACTCGGTCTTGCAAAGGTCTGATTTTCATTACTTTTCTTCTCCTGAAACGGTTTTTGAATTCGTCACAACTGCGGCGAGTGTACACA
>NZ_JBLXGE010000031.1:0-7806 GCF_048381775.1 Desulfosediminicola sp.
CAGCAACAGCGGCACTCACATCGTCCAGCGATGCTGCGGACAACTTCGCCAATGCAGCAATGTCATCCAGTAATCCTATCAAGCCACCTGTGGCCATGGATGCTTCCTTCGTGAATAACAGGTGTAGATAGTAAAGCATATAGCGGGGTGTACAGAGAATCTTATTGAGCAAGTGCTACTAGTCCAGCAGGGGGATCAACAGGCTACTATTCGGAAGAGCCTAAATATAGCAACAGGGTTCAACGAGAGTTGGTCAATTATCTTGTGGTCATAATCAGCAACATAAGATACCTAAAAATCACAACATTACAACCGTTCCTTTACACATAGACCCTTCTTTAAGTTAAAGATTATAAACTCCTATTTATCTGCTGCATTCATATATGATTTTCTCTTAATTACTTTCAACTACGGCTAGAAGTGAGGTGTTCGAAGAAATTTTGGTAATATATGACATAATTGAAGAGTAGAAAGATGAATACTGAATTTAAAACTATAGCTTATAGCTTCGACTGAAAAACTTATAATGAAACGGAGCTTTTATCCTTAACCCTACTAATAAGTATAGCACCTGTATCTTCTAGCATTCCTAAGCATCATCATAATCTAGCTTCGCATCCCTGCTTTTCCGGCCTAACCATTAGCTTATCATTGCCCTTCGTAGCTCTGCATTGACCACCTTTCAGAGGTCAGTCCATTTTTATAAAATATAAACTAACTAGATCATTGGTGTTTTATTGGTACTATGCAGATATGTGCAAAAAAGCACCCTAAAATATTGATAAAAAAATAAAGGTCAAGGTTAAAAATCAAGCCACATGTTTTTGAAGGTAGTCAGCAGCATCCTTTGAACTATCGACAACTTCAAAAGAAACATCTAAGTGATTCGCGACACCTTCAACTTCCTTATAGCTTCTTAGTCTTTTAGACTTAGACCTATAACCTTGATCAATCATGACCACTAAAGAAACCTGCCCGTATTGCGACTTAACCATACTAAGATCAAGACAAGAAACCTCAGCCTTATATATTCTACTATTCTTTTTAAAAACAAAGAAATTAACCGCCAAAGCGCCAGAATCATCTGCAAAATCAAAATTTTTAATCGCTCCAGAAACTCGAAGCTGTCGATTAAAAAAACCAGCCAATCTGGACTTTCTTTTAATCAATTGATCCTGAACAAAGTCTGTGAACTCTTTTTTAGGCTCAGCAGGCGTTGACTCTTTACCATAAAATTCAAGATAGCTAAAAAATGAAACTTTCTTCAAAGCTCTAGAGTGCATTTCTCCTATATCATAGCCTTCTATCAAGCGTCTATTACCTAAATACACTCCTGAAGTAATCTCTAAACCACCAACTGCAGCACCTCCTTTTAAAAGACGGACAGCATATTCACATGCGTGCCGAGACAAATTCCCAACTGCGACTTTACGATCATCAAAAAGTGCTTCAGCTAAATCTTTTCTTAGCGATTTTTTATAGAAAAACTCATTCTCTATATTTTTATAACATATACCCACACAAATTTTTTCATCAGAATCCAGTATAGGTTCCAAGTAAACCGGCCACCAATTTAAAATAAATTTACTTTTCATAAGGGGAAACCCATTTGATTAAATTTTTGACTATCACATGTTCTACTTGCTAAACTGAGTATATCTCTGGATCTATAGCAATAAGTAAGCGCATCTACTTTAAGATCTCGCTTACTACCCACCTTTAGCTTTTCATAAACCTCTACCAAGTCTTTCCAGAGCACGCTATATGCTAAATTTGGAAAACCTTCATAACCCTGTGATTTTAGAAGTTCAAAAACTTTTCTTTCTAGACGTCTAAAACTTAGTTCGCTTGCATTTTTTGCAATCGACCACATCCAGTTATTATCGCCCAGCTCTTCTCCTACATGCCTACTACAAAGAATGTTTTCGTGATCAATTAAGCATATATTTTCACCATCATACAGAATATTTTCATGATGCCTATCTTGATTAAATAGAACCTCATCAAAAATCCCCATCAGGGCAACATCATTTTTCTTCAAAAACTCCTCAGCAACTTTTTCACTTTTAAAAAATTCTCCTGAAAAATTACGACTCATGTCAGGATACTGCTTGATTTCCATAGCAAAACAGTAGCTTTCACTAAGCTTTTTACCGCCACCACTAAAACTATAATCTTTAGGAATATAAACTAAATAAGGTTTAGGGGTTGAGATATTGAAAAACTCTGCAAGGAACACCGCAAAAAATTCTCTGAAAGCAAACCTAGGAGGAAGTGTAGGCTTGAGATAAACGCTGACGATCTCTCCGTCACTCTTTTCCACATCTCCCTTATAAATACCCCAACTGGAAGTCAGTTTAGATAATTCCATACCTGCCAGGAGAACACCCTCACTCAAGCTCATCACTAGATCTCTTAACAGTTAGATTTTTGTCTACCCAAACAATAGCTCAAAAAATAACAACAAAAAAGCCTGCTTATTCGCAGGCTTTAATAACTCAACTCACTCCCGAAAAATCACTCCCACTCTAACATCAACAAGAAGAAAATACTCTTAATTAACAGATATTTATAAAATCACTTACTATCGATACCATTATCTATGCCATGTTCAGATTTTTTTGATTCTTTCTGCTCGTCGACGCTTTAGTTCACCTTTGGCCCAAGCTGACGATTCTGCCATGTCTCGCCGTAACTCTACTAGCTCCTCAGGGGTCAAACGACGCACATTAGCCTCAGTACCACTCGGGCTGTCATCGTCTAGAGAGGCGGATTTTTTTGAGATATCGGCCATAAAAGCACCTTTAGAGTCAGAAAGGGATGCTGTCATCCAAGCTCGTCTTCTGAGCCTTCTCGTAGATCACCGCCTTAGTTTTTATCTTTGTCTCCAAGCTCTTGATGAAACGGATAGAGGCTGCCACGTGATTGAAAATCAGCAAGCTTTCTTCATAGTTCAATATCGGATTGTCGTGAGCAAGACTTTTGTTATTACGCACATCGTTGAAAGCTTCCAGCACAGAAATACTGGACTTCAAGATACGCTCGGTCATCGCAGACTCAAGATGATTACCAGCACGTAACGCCTTCACATACTCTCCAAACACACTATGTAGCGGTTTGTCACGAGTGATTGTGATGCCGTGCGGCTCACACGTCACACGGATGAACTTGTTAACAAAGGTATGCAAGCGATCTAGCCCGCCTTCGGGCTGATTTTTCTCAATGGCTTCACGGACGTGTTCCGCCACTACCTCAAAGTCTCGCTCATCAGCGATAGCAGTCAACGCATCCAACTCTGCCACCGGCTGGTCGCTAAGAAGCCGCTGAGAGATTTTCCGGCAATCATCGGTCAGCAGAGAGTTGCTATCTCCAAAGCAGTCTTCTTGAACGCCGTAGGTGATCAAACCATCAATTACCCTGCCGGCGGTGTGATTAGGAGCAATATCCCAGAAGGTACGCATCCGCTTGGCCTTTGAGTCCCCACCCGTTCGATATATGGCCGCATCGATTTCAACGCGATAGTCCAAGAAGAACTCGGAATAGGTACGATCAGAGAAGTTCAGTACATACCCGCTGCCCATTCCAAGCAGTTTTTCGAGCTTACGCCGTTCGAATGCGCTCAGGTCTGCCATTCATTACTCTCCGAGACGTGCGGCTTCAGCAGCGACATGACCCGCCAAAGCAGTAACAAACGTCTTAAGGCTGGTCATTGATGACAGCTCAGCAAATTCGCCCGTATCCAGCGCACTCCGCTCTGCAGTTAAGACGGCTGCTGTTGTGTACAACCGCTCCTGAACCAGCCGCTGACATAGGAGGTCATACCTCTTGAGATAAGATGCACCATTGAACTCCTCAAACACTGGGAAATGTGGTGATGCATTGCGGACAGGCTTGCGCGACGCCGGTGCATCCTCGACCACCATCAACCAGCCAACAAAGGGGCGTGGCTGCTTACCAAAAGCCTCTTCACGAAAAGCTGTCCAAAGATCATGGGCTGTCCCGATAGCCTCCTCGGTTCTATTGTTGAAATTATTTCCGAATGAGGGGCCAACCTGACTTTTCAGTTCGACAGCGGCAATCAGCTCCCCTTTGTAGAGCACCAACAAATCCCACAATTTTGTTGGTCGAAAATAACCAGGCAATGTCAGCATTCTGCTGCTCTGGTGTATTTCAGCATGTGAGAGTCCATTAGCCCTGACGACATCGAGTATCAAGGCCAAAAAACCATCCATGTTCTTTCCAGCAGTTACGCCTGCCCGCTCACCTTGGTCGGCATTACCTGACTCTATCTGTTTCTGTCTTGCTGCTTCACGGTTACCCCAAAATGCTTTCACTGCCTCTCGGGCTTTTTCTTCGTAGTTGACGAGATCAAGTGCCATTTATTCTCCATTACCCCCGAGGGATGATCGTTCTTCGCGGCTCAAGCCGTAAAGCTTGAATACTGCCAAATTACATGCTTGTACGTCTCTCTTGATAGCTGCTTCGGCCAGCTCACGACGCATCGGTTCAGACACATCCTCCCACCTTGGGATACGAATCCGGCGCAGGTACTGCGCCTGGAAGCGCAAGAATCCTCCCCGCATTTTCGTTGAATAGGTCGCCACGAATAGACGTGTGACGGCGGACAGTAGCACTGCCTGCAAGGCTCTCAAATCCCAGTCATCGGACGTAACGTAATAGAGGTTGTGATGTGGATATAACTCACCGCCTTCATAAACAATATGAGCCTCCCCCTTGATGTCTGGAATCAGTAGCTTCGGCCTTGCGGCTAGTGCCGGATTAATGCGGTCAATCGTACGATACCACCTAGCAGGTGCTTTTTTCGCACAGTGCCGCCCTGCAATTACCTCTCGTCTAGCCTCAAGATAGCGCCGTAAACGCGGGTATTCGTCGAGATCAACCAGTCCGGCGGACTCGGCAAAGGGATTGACTACACCTTGCCCACGCCAGTGCACTTCACCACTCATAATGTCCTTTGTTGTCACCAGCGGTAGCTTACGGTCTGGCTCTACATCAAGCGTCTCGAACTCTCCTATGAACGCCTTATCAGCACCAGTCGCAACACCGATCCCAACCTTACATCCCACATCTTCTAGCAGAGGAAAAACACTCTCCAGGCGGCGAATCAGTGCCATCTGGTCGGATGACTCCAGCAGCCACGGCTCCGCGCCGTTAGTCACGCGAGCAAGTTCGCGTACTTGGCTGGGTCCTTTCGGCAATGTAGGGGCTGTAAGCAAACCAGCCAACGTGCTCAGCGTCGCCCGGTCAATGTCCGGACGGTGAGCGATGCGCGTTGCTCCCGGAATTTCACGGCTGATAATAGTGATGGCAGGATAGGCGATCACAGCAGAGTGGAAAGCCGGTGTGTCCACCATGTCGACATAAAGTTTTAGATGGAAACCCTCAGCTACAAGGCTGCGCAGCGGCCCACCATAGCGGTTCTTCATCCAGCGATCCGCGCAGATGAAGCCCAAGTTGCCACCATCCGACAATACCGATAACGACCGTTCGATAAACGGAATATAAATATCGGCCCGATCAAACATCGTCAGATAACGACTGCGGTATTCGGCAAGCAGCGGTGCCGGGATCAACTCCTGACGGACATAGGGCGGGTTGCCTACCACGAAATCAAACTGTCCTTCGAGTGGTGCCAGCAGGAAATCACCCTGTGACAGCCAGCAATCAGCCAAAGCAGTCGAAGCATCCTCAGCGATCCCGTGGCGATTAAGCAACGCGACAACGGCGGTATAAGTGCTGCGAAAGGTTTCGTGATGCAACTCCACCGCTCGAATCGCATCAGCCAGTTCATCGAATGCAGAACCATTCGGCCTGGCTGCCCGCCATGTGCATAAGAGCCGATCTATGATCGGCAGCAGAAAATCTCCTCCGCCGAAGGATGGTTCTAAAAGCCGCTTTTTATGGAGGGGTTGATCTTCCGTGTATCCAGCTAGATCCAAAATGAAATCAACCACTTCTGGACGCGTAAAAATCGCTCCACGGGCTTCGTGTCCCCCTCCTATCGCCATTGCTTCACTCGCGGCCATAACAGGACAATTAAGCTCAGACTCCTGAGCAGACTGTTGTATTTTTTTTGTAGAGCCAACCTCTAACGATTGTTGGAGCATTAAAATTCCTCATTAACGCGGCGTGACGACACCGACGTACTTGTACAGGGTAGTGCGCGAAATGCCATAACGGCGGGCAACCTCGGCCACCTGAATATCTGGATCACGCAACAACGCCTTGATTTCTCGCACTTGCCGGTCGTCTAACTTTGGCTTACGCCCCCCGAGCCGCCCACGAGCACGGGCTGCTGCCAGCCCGGCCTGGGTCCGCTCCCGAATCAAGCTACGCTCGAACTCAGCAAGCGCCGCAAAAACATGAAACTGCAGCTTGCCCGCCGCGCTCCCGGTCTCGATCTGTTCGGTCAGGCTCTCAAAATGCACACCACGCCGCTCTAGGTCTGCAACAATCGTTACTAAGTCAGGTAGACTACGCCCGAGCCGATCAAGTCGCCACACTACGAGGGTATCCCCTTCTCGAAGTGCCTTACGACACTGATCAAGCTCAGGACGAGCGGCATTCTTACCGCTGGCCGCTTCTTCGTAGATCACGCTACACCCAGCCTGCGCGAGCGCATCGCGTTGCAAGTCTAAGTGCTGGTCGTCCGTCGAAACGCGGGCGTATCCAATGCGTTGATTCATGGACATTCTCAACATTGAAAACTTAACGGGTATATTAACAGAGCAGAATAGCCAGAGAAATGAAAAAATATGGTGGCTCTCTATGTCCAGAAAACCACCGTTTGATGAACACTACGAGGAAAAACTTAGCTGCTAAAACAACATGATGACCAACCGTTTTAGTGCGCGAATCCCTGACCCACGTTGCCGAAGGCAACTAGAGAACATTAAACTGGCTTGATGATGGCAACGGTCGGTAAAAGACGGAAATCCCCGAAACAGGTTGAGATGACTGCATCCAGCGTTCGCAACTGATTGCGGCTACCTGCATTCATAGTCACAGCTCAGACCTCGGCATGACTACCTTGGTCATGACCTTACCCATTTCCTCCTGCGTCGCCTCGATCTTACTGAGAACAGCAAGGATTGTTGACTGGCCGAACTGGGCGGTTCGCACGTCATCGGTCAGCCATAGCTTCAATAGGCCACCCAAACGACCAAGATCGCCGTTGATTCGAGCCAACTCCCGTACCTGCTCACAATCGACCACACCCTTGATCTTGTAGCCCTGGCCAACCTCACGCAGATAACGCGCAGCGCTCATGCCTGCTCGCTTTGCTTGCGCCTCGATATGCTCCTTTTCCTCGGGTAAGCAGTACACCTTGATAGGCGTACTGCTCTTCCTCGTTATTCGTTTTGCCTTATCGTTCATCATCTTTTGCCTTACCTCCTTGTTACCTGGCGGATAGTGTCCAACGCCTCCTGGAAGTCCTCCGGCGTCGCTCGACCAGTTTCAGCCTGGTAGTACAGGATCGTGAACATATTGGCGACGGCTTCCGCAACGGGCGAAATCTGCCGGGCGGTTTCCTGGTCGATGAACTCCAGGGCGGCCAGCTTGGTCGCTGCCTGATGAATTGCTTGCTGAACTTCGATATTATGTGTGGTTGTCATGTGTCACCTCTCTGTCAGGTGGTATGTGGAAATGCGGGCCGGTGCACCATCACCGGCCCGTGTGCTTTCTAACTACTTGCGTCGGCCAAACGGCCAGCGTCTCATTTTGTCGATTTGATCGACCGATCTCGTCATGTCCTTGTAAGCACGCCCGGCCACCCTGTTTTGG
>NZ_JBLXGE010000032.1:0-6815 GCF_048381775.1 Desulfosediminicola sp.
CTGTAAATTCAATAACGCGCAGGACGACCTGTTGGCGTTTTCAGTAATCTTGGGACGACCCACGTCAGACAGAGAATCATCATGTTCAAACGAGTACTTGTTGCCAATCGTGGCGCTATAGCCACTCGCATTATTCGCACGCTTAAAAAATTGGATATCGAATCTGTTGTTGTCTATCACGAGAAAGACCAAGACAGTTTGCATGTACAGCATGCTGATATTTCGGTAAACCTGGGCGGAGGCTCTGTTGCAGAGACCTACCTGAATCAGGAAAAAATCATACAAATAGCCAAAGAAAACCAAGCCGAGGCGATCCACCCTGGTTATGGCTTTCTCAGCGAAAACACAACATTTGTTGAAAAATGTGAGTCCCATGGACTTGTTTTCATCGGGCCGACGCCGGAACAAATGAATGTTTTTGGTCTCAAGCATCTCGCTCGCGAAGCCGCACAAAATTCCGATGTCCCCATGTTGCCTGGCTCTCCTGTACTCGACGATGTTGAAAGCGCCGTCTCTTGGGCTGAACAAGTCGGCTTTCCAGTCATGCTCAAAAGCAGCGCCGGAGGTGGCGGTATCGGCATGCAGGTATGTCGCGACGTCGATGCCCTCAAACGTGCCTGGAACAGTGTGAAACGCATGAGTGCGAATTATTTTTCGGACGACACCGTGTTTCTGGAAAAATTTATCGTCAATGCCCGTCATATTGAGGTGCAGATTTTTGGCGATGGTAAAGGTAATGCAATCGCCCTCGGTGAGCGTGACTGCTCCGCTCAACGCAGAAACCAGAAAGTAATAGAAGAATGCCCTGCTCCCAATTTAAGTCAGGACTTGCGCGAAGCCATGCATCGTACGGCCGAAACCTTGATGGCCTCTGTCCAGTATCGAAACGCTGGCACCGTTGAGTTCATATTCGATGTGGATGCGCAATCGTTCTACTTTCTAGAGGTGAATACCCGCCTGCAGGTTGAGCATGGGGTTACCGAGGAAGTTTACAATGTTGACTTGGTCGAGTGGATGCTCAAGCTTGCCGCCAATGAAATGGAGCCCTTGGACTCAATTGGATCGAACCTGGCCCCTTCGGGTCACGCGATTCAGGTGCGTCTGTATGCTGAGGATGCCGCGCAGGACTTCCAACCCAGCGCCGGCTTACTGTCGGACGTGTTCTTTCCAACTGCTGACTATTTACGTGTAGACACTTGGGTGGAATCAGGCATTGAAGTCCCCTCCCTGTTTGATCCGATGCTAGGCAAGCTGATTGTTTGCTGCGGCACCCGTGAGGACGCATTGATCAAATTGATCGAGGTGCTCCAGCAATCGCGTGTGTACGGTATAGAAACAAACTTGGCCTATGTCGCTTCAGTGCTTTCGACAGATCTGGCTAAACAAGGACAATTGCTGACCAAGACTTTGGCATCTCATGCGCTTCAATCTCATTCATTGCGTGTCTTGAGCGCAGGCACTCAAACCACTATTCAAGACTACCCCGGCCGTCAGGGGTATTGGCATGTAGGTGTGCCGCCTTCAGGCCCCATGGACTCTGTGTCATTTCGTCTCGCTAACAAGCTGTTAAACAATCCAACCGATGCCGCTGCTCTAGAAATGACATTAAGCGGGCCTACGTTACAGTTTCAATCCGATACCGTTATTGCGATCACCGGCGCTGACATGCAGGCTACGCTCGATGGGCAGTCGGTACCGTGCTATAAAACAATTCCCGTGTCTGCAGGTCAGGTCTTGGCCTTCGGAAAAGTGCTTGGCCAAGGTGCCCGTGCATACCTTGCCATTGCGGAAGGGATTCAAGTTCCCTCTTATCTGGAATCAAAGTCCACTTTCACGCTCGGTCAGTTTGGCGGGCATGTTGGTCGCGCCTTGAGAACAGGTGATGTTCTGCACCTGACTTCACCTGACACTGTTGCCTCTGCTGCACTTGCCGTTCCGGAAATTCCAGAGGTGATGGAGTTGCGCGTCATATATGGTCCACATGGCGCCCCGGACTTTTTCACTGATGCGGACATTAGTGAGTTCTTTGCCAGCGAATGGAAAGTCCATTACAACTCAAGCCGAACGGGTGTGCGCCTAATAGGTCCTAAGCCTGCCTGGGCAAGACCCTCTGGCGGCGAAGCTGGCATGCACCCTTCCAATATTCATGACAACGCCTATGCTTTTGGGACGGTCGATTTTACTGGCGATATGCCAGTGATACTTGGGCCGGACGGGCCTTCTCTCGGCGGCTTTGTATGTCCAGCCACGGTCATCACTGCAGACCTATGGAAGCTCGGACAACTTTCTGCCGGACAAAGTCTTAAATTTGTTCCTGTTAGCTATGAGGCAGCAGTGGCTGCAGAAGCTGCGCAACTTACTGCCATTGAGCAAAGCCAGCTTCCTTTCGCTGACTGCAACCCTGCACTTGATGATCTTGGTACTCCCATTGTTAAACGTATGCAATGGGAAGACGACGAATTGGTCTGCCGCCTAGCAGGTGACCATTTTCTGCTTATTGAAGTAGGTCCTATGGTGCTGGATATTCCGCGCCGCTTTCGTGTGCATGCCCTGATGCTGGCACTCGAAGAACGTGGTATTACCGGCGTCAGAGAGCTCACTCCCGGCATTAGATCCTTGCAAGTGCATTACGACAGCCAAAAAATCCAGTTGTCGCAATTACTAACTATCATCGAAGAGACAGCGCAATCGCTGACCACTGGTGACCTGGCAGTCCCCAGTCGCATCGTTCATCTTCCACTTAGCTGGGATGACGAAGCGTGCAAACTGGCCATAAAAAAATACATGCAATCTGTGCGCGCTGATGCGCCATGGTGCCCGAGCAATTTGGAATTTATCCGGCGCATGAATGGCCTAGAGTCAATCGACGATGTGAAAGAGATTGTCTTCAACGCCTCATACCTTGTGATGGGGCTTGGTGATGTTTACCTAGGCGCTCCCGTTGCCACACCCGTTGACCCGAGACATCGATTGATTACAACCAAATACAATCCGGCCCGAACTTGGACGGCAGAAAACTCCGTCGGTATTGGGGGTGCCTACATGTGTGTGTACGGCATGGAAGGTCCTGGAGGCTATCAATTTGTCGGCAGGACATCGCAGATGTGGAACCGTTACAGAAAGACAGCCGAATTCTCGCAGCCGTGGTTGCTGCGTTTCTTCGATCAGATTCGCTTCTACGAAGTTAGCGCTGATGAGCTCGCGCAGTTCCGACGCGACCTGCCCAAAGGCCAGGTCGCTCTGCGCATCGAAGAGACCGAGTTTTCGCTATCTCAATACGAAAGCGGGCTGACGGAGAATAAAGACAGCATAGCGACATTCATGGAAATGCGAGAAAAGGCTTTTGAGGAAGAGTTACAGCGTTGGCGCGATAACGGCCAGTTTACCTTCACGCCTCCCGAAACGAATGAAAGTAACGCCGATATCAGTGAAATCCCCGCAGGTGTATTACCGATCGATAGCTCAGTATCTGGCAATGTCTGGAAAGTTGAGGTGGAGGAAGGCGAGAGTGTCAGTGCAGGACAAACGCTGATGATCTTAGAGTCCATGAAGATGGAAATCGAAATTCATGCTCAACACGCAGGAACAATAACCAAGATTTTGGTTGGCGAAGGACATGATGTCCACGCTGGCCAGTGCCTGATATGGCTTGAACAAAACAAAGGGGCTAACGATGACTGAGATAGTAGATTTGCGCATAGCACAAGTACACGAGGCTTATGCCGATGGAAGGGAAACGCCAGAATCCTTAATTGCCAAGCTTCGCACCCAGGCTCTGGCCCAAGGTCAGTTTAATGCATGGATTCACTTGTTAAGTGAAGAAGAGCTCCAAGTCTATTTGGATGCCCTCAAACTCAAACCCATGGAAGAGTCTCCACTTTGGGGCATCCCTTTTGCAATCAAAGACAATATCGACCTTAAAAATGTACCAACCAGCGCAGGCTGTGAAGCATTTACTTACACGCCAGAGCAATCGGCAACGGTTGTTGATCTGTTGATTGACGCCGGTGCTATACCACTGGGCAAAACCAATCTTGATCAATTTGCCACAGGTCTTGTGGGGACTCGTTCTCCTTATGGTGAAGGCAAGAACGTCTTTAACCCAGACTATATCAGTGGCGGCAGCAGTGCGGGTTCGGCCATAGCAACAGCGCTAGGCCAAGTCTCTTTTGCACTAGGTACCGATACTGCAGGGTCAGGACGAGTCCCTGCTGCTTTCAACAACTTGATCGGTCATAAACCGACGAAAGGCTTACTGAGTACCTGCGGAGTCGTGCCTGCATGTAAGTCTTTGGACTGTGTGTCCATTTTTGCGTTAACCACAGAAGACGCTGTACAAGTATTCGACGTCGCAACGCTCGCAGATGACAACGATCCCTACTCTCGAAAAAACATCGCCTTCAATACACAACCCTACTGGAGTGATAAAAAACCGAGAGCCTTTAACTACGGAATTCCTGCTCAACTGGAATTTGATGATGCACATGCAGAAAAATTGTTTCATCATGCTTGCGAACAGCTCGATGCACTTGGTGGCCAATCCGTTACGCTTGATTTTGAGCCTTTCATGAAAACAGCGCGTCTGTTATATGAAGGCCCTTGGGTCGCAGAGCGTGCTTGGGCAACACAGGATGTCAGCCCCGATGCTATGCTACCGGTTATTCAGGACATCCTGGCGACAACGCAAAACTTTGCAGTGACCGATGTGTTTGATGCCCAGTATAAACTGCAAGCATTAAAACGAATCTGCGATCGCGAGCTGGATAAAGTTGACTTTGTAATGACGCCAACAACCCCCACTTGCTACCTCAGATCTGAGATAGCAGAACAACCCGTTGCATTAAATTCTAAGCTTGGCACCTACACGAATTTTATGAACCTACTCGACTACGCTGCCACTGCTATCCCGGTTGGACGATTGAGTTCACAAGTGAGTTGGGGAGTGACTCTGTTTAGTCGAGCCTTTACCGATATTCGTTTATTGAGTTTCGCCGGCGCATTACAGAGACAACTCAATCTTCCATTAGGCGCCACGCCACATTCCTTGCACCCGCAACCAGTAGAATCCGCCCGCACTGCCCCTGAGGAGTCAGTGGCAGTTGTTGTGTGTGGTGCGCATTTATCGGGGCAACCGCTAAATTGGCAACTACAGGACCGCGGTGCCACTTTTAAAATGAAAACCCGTACAACCCAGGCCTATGCCTTGTTCGCACTTCCGGATGGAAAGCGCCCTGCGCTTGTTCAAAAAGAAGCCGGCTGCGCCATTGAAGTGGAAGTCTGGCAAATGCCGATGGCCGAGTTTGGCAGTTTTGTAGCGGGTATTCCGTCACCACTTGGAATCGGCAAGGTAGCTCTGGAAACAGGGGAAAGCCTTCCGGGCTTTATTTGTGAAGAAGGTGGAATTGCTGATGCCCAAGACATTTCACATTTTGGTGGGTGGAGAGCCTATCTGGCAGAAAAATAAAACTGTGCACAAGGAGCTATCAATGATCAAATTTCAGTCCCCAAGCGTGGCTAGGTTTTCTTCACTGGCCATTTCTTTGCTCCTTCTTCAGGGAGGCCATGCCCAAGCCGATACCGATCTCAACAGTCTTTCGTGGATCCATGGGGCGCAAGACTGCGAGGCGGCTCGAGCAGAGCCAGAATATGTGCAGTGGCAGGAAGTGCGCTACCAAAGCAACACCATCATATTTAGACAGAATAAGTGCTCCAATTATGAAGCGCCATTCGTCTATCTTTTTATTGGAACTGAAAGGTCTTTGCTGATAGATACTGGTGCCACCGAAGAGGGTGGTACCAGCTTACTTGCAGCTGTCAGAAAGATCACCGACTTGCCACTTATTGTTGCCCACTCCCATGGTCATGGTGATCATATAAAGGGGGATCGCGCCTTTTCAGAGCAGGAAGATACGAGTCTTGTCGGTTTGGGAGCGGATGCTGTGCAGTCGTTCTTCGGTTTTGAAAATTGGCCGGAGGAGCAAGCTGAGCTTGAACTCGGGGGGCGCACCATAAGCCTTTTACCGATCCCTGGTCATGCAGATGACGACCTCGCTTATTACGACCCGGTGTCCCAGTTTGCTGTCACTGGCGACACGCTTTACCCTGGCAGATTATACGTCAGAAATTGGTCAACCTATCGAGCCAGCATTGCTAGGCTGAATGCATGGATACAAGAAAAGCCAGTGTCTTATGTTTTGGGAACACATATTGAAATGACGGCAGATGCAAACGTCGACTATCCCATTCGCACTACCTACCAGCCAAATGAGCACCCACTTCCTTTAGCACCTTCTGATATCCTCAAGCTCCATGAAACTCTCATGTCGCTTGAGGCACCAGAAAGAACCTATTTAGGCAGTTTCGTCATCTGGCCAGTCAATTGATTAAAGCTCGTCCCAAGTAGCCCAGTCGATTGTTCTTCCAGGATACGCGACGTTCGCAAATGGCCAGCTCTGCTCTATCCACATCTCTGTCCATTCGAAAAGGATCTCATCAAATCCTGCATCAAAATCGGCCTGGGTGACCCACATTGTCACCTGGGCATCATATCCGGGTTTGCTGCTAGGCCTGACGTAGACACTGCCCATTTCTCGCTCACCATCCTGTGTGAGTACACCATAGGCGAACGATTCGCGACGTTCGAAACGTCCCTGCTCATTCAACATGTCTTGCATAGCCTCTTCTTCGGTGATGCCTTCACGGGGCCAGTTGCCACTGCGGGAAAAAGTCTTTTGCAAGTGCTCAATCGATGACATGTAAGCAGCGTAATCGAGATCCACTATTTCCGGACTAAGGGGTACCAACTTGAAGCCCCA
>NZ_JBLXGE010000033.1:0-6475 GCF_048381775.1 Desulfosediminicola sp.
AAGCCCAGGGCCATTATGAGAGAGATTCCACACAGGAGTAAATATGTTGCTAAAAAGGGCTTAAACTAGCGCCATTCTGGTCTGTCTCCTATTTACTATTTATTTTCGACTTTGAAAATCCGGCTGACCTGCAGGATTGGCGGGTGGTGAATGACGGCGTGATGGGCGGATTATCGCGGGGTGAAAATATCAGAACCGACTCGGGCACCGCTGTGTTCCGGGGAACCCTCTCGCTGGAGAACAACGGTGGGTTCTCCTCGACCCGCACCCTGCCCCGTCCCTACAGACTGGATGGTTATGACGGCATCGTCCTGCGTGTCCGGGGCGACGGCAACACCTATCAGTTCAGGCTGCGGCTCGACTCCAGTTTCGACGGCGTAGCCTATCGCTACACGTTCCAGACTGAAGCCGACACGTGGGTGATGGTGGAGGTTCCTTTCAGCGAGTGCGTTCCTGTCTTCAGAGGACGCATGTTGAGCGGCGTGGACCCAGTCTCACCAGGGAAGATCCAGCAGATCGGCTTTCTCATTTCTGAAAAACAGGCTGGACCATTCAGGCTCGAGGTTGACCTGATCAGCGCCTACCGGCGCTGATCACCATATCGGCCCGCCTTCATGGGCTGGTCACTTCACTTTTCGACCTCTTCTTTCTCCTCCAGGGCGCGATACAGCTTCAGTTGATCCAGCAGCTTTCTGAGCTGTTCGGTGGTCTGGTAGCGTCCGTTGGCAAAGACGGCATAATCGCCGCCGCCGGCCATGGCTGAGGCGAACCGGCTGGAATTGGCATAGAAGAGCCAGATGGTCGTCCACATTCTCTCGGTTTGTTCATCGAAGATGTTCTCGCCCTGGGGCAACCCCTTCTCGAAACCGCCGGCCCAAATATCGCTCAGTATCTTGGTTGCCTGATAGGTCATGCGGTTGGTGGTATGTATCGTGTTGTCGAGCCGCTTAAAGTGGTTTTCCACCCACTGGGTGGAGTGGCAGGTGAGACATACCGCCTTCATCCTGTTGTTGTTTTCCAGCTGCTGCTCTTTGCTGAGCACGAATTCGGCAACCGGTTCACCGTTCAGTTCCACGGCCAGCGGCAGCCCTTGTGAATTCACCACCTTTTCCAGGTTCGCATCGATCGGGTGCGGGTGGGCATACGGCACACCGAAAAGACGCCAGCTGAGCCGATCGTTGTACTGATGGGTCCGTTCGGCGATGACCTCTCCCTCGGGCGAGACCAGCAGGCTGGCATGGCAGGCTGCACAGGTGGGCGCAGTGAAGTCGGTGCCCACCCGCCAGGGAACTTCGGTAAAATTGAAGTCGCTCATTTTCGATTGGTAGATATTGCCGTGTTTACTGACCTCGTAGACCTTATATGCCGGTACGTCGGGCCCTTTGTGGCATTCCGAACAGGTTGACGGTTTTCGGGCGATTTCGATGGAAAACGAGTGCCTGGTGTGACAGGATGAACAGGCTCCCAGGCTGCCGTCGGGGTTTATGCGGCCGACGCCCTGATTGGGCCAGCCCTCGAGGTCGGGAAATTCGAGTTCACCATAGTCGGTATCCCGGGTAACGAGCCCCTTGACTTCCACTTTGGTCCCGTGACAATAGAGGCAGGACTCGTATTCGGTGAGCATGTCGCCCTCGCCTATGGTCAGTTGCCCCTTCTCGTAGGTGTAATGATTGTTCACCACCTTGGTGAAATCCTGGTAGAGCGTATTGTCGACCAGGTTGCCGTAGGCGTGTGCCATGATATTCCTGCCGTACTGCTCGGCCTCGACGCTGTGACAGGTGGCACAGTCGGCCGAGCTGACGATCACGTTGATTCTGTAGCCGTTGTGCTCGAAGGCGTCGCTGTGCTCCTCTACCCGGAGGCTGTGACACTCGTAGCAGCCCACCACCACCCGCTGAAGCTCGTCAGGGATGTCGGGGGAAGAGACGCGGCGCTCCAGATCCGGTTTGGTCAGCCCTTGGGCAGGAGACACCCTGCTGTGCCGGCTGGCCTGCCAGGACGAAACCAGCCCCGGATGGAGCTCGGAGTGGCAGCCCAGGCAATCTTCGGTTTCATCGCTGAGCTTGAGGTCCTCGCCATAGAGATTCAAACTGATCAGACAGATAAAAACAGCTGTGACGAACTGGATCATGCGTTTCATCATTTCCTCCTGATGTTGCAGCCACCAGACTCCGGTTCAGACCCTCATGACACCACTTTTCATCACGCAGAAACCTGGCATACCTATTTTATCACGCGTTGTTTACCTACCTTAGAGTAGCATCAAAGTAGCCTCAAAAAGTACAACAAAGATCCTGCCGGACAGAGATGTGCAGCAGGTCAGAGGTACACGCCGCGGTGCTGAATGGTTCAATCGGCTCAGGTCTGTTCCCGAATGAACCGCTCAAGACTGGGGAGGACTCCGGGGGCCAGATGGGTAAACGGCTCGGAAAGTCCCAGCACGATGTCGAAGTGATCAACATCCTCAAGCTCGAGGCGCGTCACCCTGCCGTTCTGATCATCCACCCGCTCCTGCAGGAGCTGGGAGTGAAGAGGCAGAACCACATTGTCATCGGTGCCGTGCAAAAGAAGCAGCGGCGGCGCATCGCCGCGGGCATAGGTTATCGGTCTGGAGATTTCCGGGGGGTGGGCCGTGGCAAATATCGCTCTGAAGCGCCGAAAATTTTCAGGTTCAAAGGCATAGGGCCCGGCCAGTCCGATCATGCCGCTGATGGTGCGCTCGGATATGCCCTCCTGTTCCAGGTAGCGGTTATCGAGAGCCAGCAGCGCTGCCAGATGCGCCCCGGCCGAATGGCCGATCAGCACGATGCCGTTTGCCGATTCGGCGATATTGTCCTTTACCCAGGCCACGGATGCTGCTCCGTCTTCGATGAAGACTGGGAACTGCACCTCCGGGTAGAGCCTGTAATCGGGTATGACGGTCACATACCCGCGTGAGCTCAGGGCCTGGCCGACAAACCGATATTTTTGCCGATCCCCGCGCAGCCAGCTGCCCCCGTAAAAGAAGACCAGTACCGGTTTCTGGGGGGTACGGACCTCGGGGTAGTAGACATCGAGTTTCTGGCGTTCCAGCGGACCATAGCCGATAGCCCCGTCGAGGACGAAGCCGTCATCGGGGGCGATGGTGTTCACCATACTAAGCGGCGAACAGCCCCCCAGAAAAAAAAGCAGCATCACCAGCAGGGCGAGACAGACAGAATGAACAACCCGGCGTGCAGGGGAAGGGCTGGGCCCCTCAAGAGCCCGCTGATGTCGAGATCCACAATTCATAAACTTCATTATAAGCAGTTTTGAGCCTTGATCGACCCGGCTTTCAATCAATTCTGAGCGGTGGTTCCAGGCCGATTACCGTTTGGCCATCGACTTCTCAAAGGTTCAGTTCGGGCTCTTTTCCCAAGGATCCGCTGCGGTATCTGTATCGTTTTCATGCGACTGATAGCATAGCCTGGACACTGTATGGCAAGGTAAAAATGTTAATTCGTGCCAGCCACCTCCGTTGCAGAAAGCTCTGGGGAGTAAAAAGGGGACAATACTTATCATGGATGTCCCCGATTTATTCTCAGCAGGCCAGCCGGACTATCCTATCTTTATGACCACCAGAGTGATGTCATCCTCCTGGGGAAGCCCGTCACGAAACCGTTCCACCTCAAGAACCACCTCTTGCTGAATTTCCCTGGCTGATCTGCTCGAGTTATGCTCAATCAGCTCCCGCAGCCGTTTTTTACCGAACAGGAGGTTTTGCCTGTTCATGGTTTCATGAATGCCGTCAGTGCCGATGACTACTATATCGCCTTCACTGAGGTTCTGCTCGACCTGGTTCTCAAACCTGAAATCGGCATCCACTCCGAGTACCAGCCCCTTGCCCCCCAGCTCTGTGAACTGGCCGGTTTCTCTCCGGTAATATACAGCCGGTTCGTGCCCCGCCCGGACCCATCGTATAACTTTGCTTGCTTGATCGATCTCCAGGAAGAACATGGTGGTGAAAACACCACTGATAGCACAGTCCTTGGTAAGGTTTTTGTTAACGGTGGCAAGTAGATCAGCGGGATTGGTGTACGTCTGGATAGCCGAGACCATATAAGCCCGGACGCTGGTCATCAGCATCGCAGCCCCGACACCGTGGCCGCATACATCGGCCACCGCGACACCAAACTTCTCATCGGGGAGCAGGAAGTAATCGTAATAATCCCCCCCAGTCTGATCACAGTAAAGAGAGAATCCGCTGATATCATATCCCTTAAGATACGGGCTCTTCACTGGCAACAGGTTTTGCTGCACCTCCTCGGCGAGCCGCAGAGCGCTCATCAACTCGAAGCGGTGCCTGAGCCCGTCGATCATATGGTTGGTATGGCCGGCAATCACCCCGAACTCATCTCTGGTGGCCACCGCCACCTTGCGGCTGAGATCTCCTCTTTGCACCTGCTCCAGGACATTGGTCTGGTTTTTGAACAGCAGCTTGAGGTTTCTGGAGTAGGAGACGATCAGGTTAGTGACCAGAATCAGCAATGCTCCAATAATAAACAATATCTCATAGATAACTGACAGTTTCGCATCCATGATAGCATCAGGATCCTTGGATGTCTCTGTGAGCCACTCCACATCACGCACAAATACCAGCACGAGTACTATCCCAACCAGCACGGTGGTGATTACGGCCACCAGAGCGTATTTTCTGCTCAACGAAAAAAATCTGGTAGGTATCGGGATCTCCTGGTTTTCTTCCATGGCTTCCAGAATTCCCTTTCGTTCTGTAGCCAAGGAGGAATCAAGACCGATAAAAAAACCGGCGATGAAGCAACCGATAAAAAGGGAGAGCAGGCTGTAGATCGGTAAACCCAGCACCAGAAGAAAGTAGAGATTGGTAAGAAGTGCCGCCCCGAGGCAGATGCCGAAGTCGAGGATAAAGGCCCTGGCTGGTCGGTGAATATGGCTTGCACCAGCTAGGAAATGCTTTACCATTGGCCCCCTGATTAGGAGCAGGGGCAAAAAACCTAAACCGATCACCGTCCCCAGCCGCACGGGGGACAAGGTTGCCATGAACGGTCAGACCTGACCGCCATAATAGGTCAGGGCCAGAATTGCAAAGAAGTAGTTCACCGCAATTTTCATAAGCTGCTTCAAAAGCTGAATGCGTTTTGTGAAAATATCCGTCTATTTTTTGATTAGTTTCAATAAGTAATCATCAACAACCCTAACTCATCGCTGGCTCAATTACAATACGAGTAGGAAGTTACCGAGTCATGAGACAAGAGGCCAGCACATTGGCGACCCTCTTTTACAAGAGTTCTCTGCCAAGAACATTATTCCACTGCAACCTGACGACACTTTGTGCTGCATTTCGGCAATTACAACCTCAGCAACACAGCGAAGGAGTCGTGCAGTTCAATAACAGAATTAAATTTATAGACTCTACCCGGCCATGAAAAGCGGCTATCTTCGACTAATGTGAGTAAAATTATTTTCACAGCCCAAAGAGGCAATAGCGACCAAACCTTCTGGGGAATTAAATTGTTTTCACTTGCTTTGAGCTCAAAACATACATAGCATCTATCTGAAATTGCGAATAACAATGAAGATGCAGCAGTTTTGCTCTGATGATACCTGCGACAAAATTCACCTGCCAACCTGTCCCGGAAAGGATTTGCCATGACAGCACATAAGAACGTATTAGGGGTACCGCTCGAAACCTGCAGCCTTGATCCTCTGACAGGCTTTAGCCGAGAGGGAGACTGCAAAGTAACAGAAGAGGATATTGGAGTTCATGCCGTGTGTGTGGTGGTATCAGAGGAGTTTCTCAGCTTTTCAAAGGATATGGGGAATGACCTCAGCACACCGATACCGATGTTCGGTTTTAAAGGATTGAAACCTGGGGATCGCTGGTGCCTTTGTGCCTCGAGGTGGAAAGAAGCCCTTGATCATGGAATCGCCCCATCTGTTGATCTCATGGCGACCCATGAGTCCGCACTTGAGTATGTAGGCCTTGAGGATCTCCTGCGTCACTCTTTAGGCAAAGATCATTAGATGAGGAGTTCAGCCATAATCTTGTGAGAGGATGTCCCCGATTTGTTCAATATTATCAATTGTGGTGTAGAAGAATGAATGAAAAAAACATTGGCATTTTCTTAGTCTTGTAAGTGTGTTGTGTGTTATGTCTTATGGTTATCGTGTGACCTATTATTGGTCAAATGATGATTTGACAAGAGCCTTGTTTAGTTTTGCTGTTATGTTTGGGTTCATTTATGTTTTTTTTCATTCACTTTCAAAATCAAAAAAATAACTTTGCAAAAATAAAAGGGATCAGAGTGAGGCTCTCTAATTAATCTGTCCGTTTTATTGAGGGAGCCTCAGGCCAGGCCGTCCTAGAAAAACGAATTAGTAAAGTCTAAAACATGGTTTGTCCCGAATGGCGCTAGTTTAAGCCTTTTTTTCATATCTGCTCCGATGCTGTATTTCGACCATTTCACTTCTAGGTTTG
>NZ_JBLXGE010000034.1:0-6043 GCF_048381775.1 Desulfosediminicola sp.
TGTTATAATAGCCGCCCTTCCAATGCCGGAGTGGTGAAATTGGTAGACACACGGGATTCAAAATCCCGCGCCCTTAAAAGCGTGCCGGTTCAAGTCCGGCCTCCGGTACCAAATCTTGAGCTTCTCAAGATTCACAAGTCACCAAAGCTTACTCCAGATTCACCCCCTTGCTATTTATCAGATAGAACCCACTGACTGTGGGAGCTTGCCTGCAAGCGATTGGCCTTGCTCGGCTCTTTATTTGTTTATGCACTACTTTGTTTTGCCCCCTCCCCATCTTTCTTTGCTTCTTATTACACCTTTATCGGGTTTATGACTCCGTTCACTGCATTTGCTTTCGATTTGTGTTGGATGCGCCCACCAAGTTGGGTATATTCCTTAAGCTGACGGGTTGGGAGGGCAAAGTCCTTCTAACAGCTTTGGTGCCTTGGCTGGATAACCAAGTGACTGTTAGGTCAGTTAGTTGCGAACGGCTTTGTACTTAGAATAAAAATAGGCTTGCGTCCTTAAAATAATTATTAAGAGGCGGTTGGCTCTTAACTACGCTGTTTTTGGGGAAATTGTCCTCATAACTTTTTGGTGCTTGGCTAAAGTTCAATGAATTTGGGCTTCTTGCGCGGGCTAATAAGAATAATAAGGACTCCTTCTAATATTTGTTAAGGGGACGTAGTCCTGTTAACTAGGCTGTTAGCCGCAAAATCAACTCGGAGTTCTAGAACATGGCATTTCCAGAAATAATTGAACGCTTTGAAGTAACAGAGGACGGGCCTACTTTTCATGAGCTGATCGAACAAGCACCTTCGGCCTTGGCAAGCGAAATTCAGGGGAAAAGCGTATTGTTGTTACCGTCCCATGATTCTGAGGATGCGTTTTATGCGGGAAGCCTTGATACTCTTGACTACTTGAATGAAAACGGGCTGGAGGCTGATCTTTATTCCACGGATGAAGAATATAAGGAGCTAAGCCTTCATGGTGCTGACCTCTGGCTTGGAACCTTCATCCTCCAAAGCATAGTAATTCCAGTGTTTTGCGGTGTTATTTCGTCCTATATATACGATAAATTAAAGGCCAAGCCAGACGATAAAATATCCCTTAAGTTCATAATCGAGAAGAAGGATAAGTCGTCTGCAACTGTGAGCTTCGACGGTAAAGTAGAGGATGTTGAGAAAGCTTTAAATGCAGTGAAGAAATTTTCAGATGAGTGACAGTCGCTCTACGGTGAATCTAAACAATCAGACTGAGGTTGAATCAGCCCTCGCTGCACTTTGTGATGAAAAAAGAATCGCCGCTGAAAAGGGTAACGAAATTAGGGCTAATCAGCTTTGGCGAGATATTCAGGCACTCAAGGTTGTTTCAACATACGTCACTGCTATAAATAATATTAAACAACAGAAATACCGTGATGCTTGGTGCGAACTTGAGCAGTGTGAAATTATTTGTAAGTTTCTTAGCGAGAACTCTAATAAAGAATTCTATAATAGTTCGGGCGCAGATTTTGTAGAAAGGTACGTCAGTAAATGGCAATCACTTTACCCTTACTGCATGTTCATAAGCCCCGCTATGGTTGTCGGCTACTACACTTGCAGCATATGTGAACACAAGATTCGTCCTCGCTCCAGATGCGAACATATTAAGGGACGGATATACAATGGAGAGCTATGCACTCATCAAGCACACGATCTGGAAATCCGAGAAGTTTCTATTGTCACGAAACCGGTGCAGAAATACTCCGTAATTCACGATGATGAAACTCTGGATTTTTCTCTTTTAAAGTACCTCTGTTCGCATATCAACAATCCGTTCGATGAGTGGGAAGCTCATTGGACAACAAAAAATTTTCCAAAGGAACGTTTTCATTCTGTCGGGGAAGATCACAAATGCCCCTGCCAGAGTGGAAATAAATTTGGACAATGCTGTTCAAGTAAGGCTGAAATTGAGATTCCACACGTTGATTTTGAACTTAAAAATGGGCTAAACAAGAATGCCGAAGTTGAAAGGTTTCCGTACTAGTGGCGGCTAACAAGCGTATGTTGTCGGACAGGTTTTCCGCTGCGCTTCAAACCAGCCGCAACTGCGGGCGTTAGCGCTCCAGAGACATTATCTAGATGAATGAATTCCTGAAGCCAGGCAAGTATGTAGACTCGGATCATCCGGAGGTGGTGAGAAAAGCCCTTGCGTTGTCGAGTGGTGTTGATGACCTGGTAGATGTTGCTAGAGCGTGCTTCCAATTCGTGCGAGATGAAATAAGGCACAGTTGGGATTATCAATTGAATCCAGTGACATGTAGCGCCTCCGAGGTTCTGCAGTACGGTACCGGATACTGCTATGCCAAAAGTCATTTGCTTGCTGCTCTATTGAGAGCGAATCAAATACCGGCAGGTCTGTGCTATCAAAGACTGACTATTGCCAACGACGCGCCTCCGTTTTGTCTGCATGGACTTAATGCGGTATTCCTCAAACAGTATGGGTGGTACCGCGTTGATGCACGGGGGAACAAGCTAGGGGTAAGCGCGGAGTTCTGTCCTCCAACGAAGAAATTGGCATACGCAATACTTACAGAAGGCGAAGCTGATCTTCCGCAGATATATGCAGAACCTCTGCCGGTTGTGGTAGAGGTCCTTGAACGGTACGACGATTATTTGCACGTTTCGAATAATTTGCCGGACTTGCCCGTGATCCGCGCTAACAAATCAAATAACTTCGCGCCTGCGGCGCCGGATGCGCTAAAGCGCACCGGTTTTTGAGGCGTTAGATTTTTAAAGGAATACGAGCGATGCCTATAACAGTCCCTGATTCTTCATGGTATAGAGCTAAAAGCTCAGAAGCAGGAGTCGCTTGTTCATGTCCGTATGCAAATGTTCATAAATGCCATAGATACTACGCAAGCATATACATGCTTGGCGAAGTTAAAAAAATCACTTCTATGAGCAATGATAAAAAATTAGAACTGGATGAATTTTGGGCACAGTCAGACTTAGTTCCAGTCATCGCAGAGGATGACACTGGAGTTGGCGGTGAGGAAGGTAGGCCGAGCTCATTATCAAACTTCTGTCCGGAAGTTACCTACACATATTTCCGTTATTACGCTAGTTACTTAGCCAGATATGTGGACGAAATTGATAAAGATAGTGGCCAAAGAATTGCTGAAAGAGATTGCATTGAGAATGACTGGCGGTATGAATGGAAATCTTTGACTGCGTGCCATTTTTTAGATTGTAGTGTCTACAATCAAGTAGACGACTTCAATTCAAAAGGAATTGGGCAATTTGATCGATTGGCGCATTCAAATGTCGTGGTATTAATTGGCCGCATGGAGAAATGTTTAGAATGTAATGATCCGTCAGGGGTTCTTCATGCAGCATCTAATATCCTCGAAACAATGGCCAAGGATGTTCTAGGAGATGAAAATTTAGCTAACAAGACCCTGGGAAGCTTTATTGAGAAATATAGGAAAGAATCATCCCTTCCAGAGGAGGTCAAGAGCGTCGTTGGTACTATATACAATCTGCGCAATACAATGCCTCTATCTGGACACGGTAGTACAAGCGAGCCTAATATCGACATGCAAGACGCAATTGTAATTGCCGCAACAACAAAATTCGTTGTGGAAATAGAATATCGGGCCAAAAAAATCTAACAAAGCGCTGCTGTCGGACAACTTTTCCGCTGCGCACCAAAGTTGCCGCAGAGCGCGGCGTTAGGATATATAGGCTCTTATAAACTATGTACGACATAGATCATAATTTTGAAAACGCTCGGGAATTTGTTGATTTTTTCCTGGACGACAATATTTTTGAGCCTAAAAGCATATTTGATGTCAGCGAGAAAATCGTAAGTGGGTATATTTTTAGAGGTCAAGGTCGAAAAGAGTGGTCACTGCTGCCATCAGCCCATCGGTCACCCGATGCGTTGAATAATTTTACTCCTCAGCCTCCCGGCAAGAAGGAAGAGGAGCCCCAAAAGATTAGGGAATATTTAGCGCATCACATTCATGCGGAGTTGCGAGCAGTCCAACTTTTTCTGGAAGCTGCTGATCGTGTTGGTATTCCAACACCACTGGACTACAACGCTTTAACTCGGCATAACCCGATACTTGATGATTTGTTTTCTGGCAAGGAAATAGATCCAAAAAGCGAGTTTCCCCATCAGAGTTTTCTACCAAACATGGCGTTAGCCCAACATCATGGCGTACCGACGCGGTTGCTAGACTGGTCAGAATCGGCTTATATCGCAGCATATTTTGCGGCAGAGACGGCTATGTCCAACAGGCGATCTGGCCAGGAAGACGGTTACTTTTCTGTTATATGCTTAGGTACGCAACTACTCCGGAAAGTTGAAAGCATTAAGGCTGTATCAGCTCCGCGTGCAAGCAATCCATTCCTTCGTGCACAAAGAGGAGTATTTACTCTGATCAAGAATGCAAATCAGTTTCTAATCAAAAACGGCCGATGGCCCAGTATTGAAGATGCTGTTGAGGCCGAGCGGGATGCATCTATATGGTACACGCGTTCCCCGCTTGTTCGACTCTCTTTGCCTAATGCAGAGGCCGAATCTCTTCTACGCTTGCTGTACCGGTTAGATGTCTCGAAACTAACTATGATGCCTTCGCTTGATAATGCTGCTAATAACTTAATATACAAAAAGTCACTCTGGAGGTAATTATGCGATTCATCGGGAGTGACCCTAACAATGCCGTCAAGTCGCCCTTCGGGCTCGGACGGCAACTTCGTTGCCACCGCTTACGGCGGCGTTAAAAAGGCACCCCATTGAGCATCGAAATAGACCAAGCAGAAGAACTCTTCGAAAAGCTCGCAGACCTCTGCGACTCCCCTACCCCCTATGACTCCCCAAAAGTGGAACTATCAATAGTACTAGCGGTTTGCTCTATGCAATTCGGTGCTTCAGTCCGGCTACTTTGTTTAGAGGGGCTAATGCTAGGAGCAAATACAGCTCTGCGATCCCAGTTTGAATCACTAGTAAGGAGCGTATGGGCGCTACACAAAGCTTCAGATCTACAAGTGAGCAAACTATCAGCAGAGCTCACTAAAGAGACGCAACAAGCCAGCAAGAACATGCCATCGGTTAATGAAATGATGATTGAATTAGGGAAAATCCCAGAACTTGCCAATCTAATGATTTCATTGAATGAATTTAAATCTAGCTCTTGGCTACCTTTAAACTCATTTGTACACTCAGGCCTCCATGCGGCACATTGGACAAGAAATGAGGTCCCTGAAAAATTGATCGAACGCGTGTTTAAAGCTAGTAATGGTTTAATGCTCTTAGCTTTCCAAGGCATTGGGATATTAACAGGCATCCCAAATATTCAAACTCAGATAATTTCGGCCACAGAAAGTTACTCAAGTTGTTTTTTGGATCGAAGATAAAAAACGGCAACATTCGGTATAGTCGTTTCACCCCTAAAGAACGTCTCATAATTCTTAAGTGAGAAAAGCAATGTTCATCGCAGTCTACGAGTTCGAGATTAAGCCAGGCACCGAAACCGAATTCCGTCAAGCATGGCTCGACGCCACCAAGGCGATCTATCAACATTGCGGCAGCTTTGGGTCTCGGCTACATCTTTCAGATAAACCCAATGTATTAGTTGGTTATGCGCAGTGGCCAAACAAGGAGCAGTGGGAGCGGGACTTTGAGCTTACGGATGCGCTGTTCCATGCGGCTCGTAGCAAGATGAGGGATTGTTTGCTGCGCTCAGAAACGGTTTATAAGCTTGAGGTTTGTGAGGATTATTTGCAGGATGGTAGTGCTTCTTCGTAGTTCAGGGATTAAGGGGTCAGAGCATTTGATTCTGCGAATCAAGTGATCTGACCCCCTCTTGATTATGGTTTTCTGAATTTTAGGACGAAGCGGTCGGTGTTGCCCTGGATGCCAGGGGTGCCGACTTCTTGCATCAGGTCGTCTTCTTCGTGGTAGTGCATATCGCTGAAGTCTACGAACTCAAAGCCAACGTCAACCATCTCTTTGATGATTAGCACTGGGTCTAAGCGGCGGCCTACTGCGCGGCTAGTTGGCTGGCCGTGAC
>NZ_JBLXGE010000035.1:0-5128 GCF_048381775.1 Desulfosediminicola sp.
GGCGTCTTCTGGAACCGATAGGAAACATCCCTCCGGCTGAAGCGGAGGAACAATATTACGCAATGCTGGGTCAAGCGGCCGTGGCCGCATAACTTAACCCAAATGGCCTCCGGCAAACCCGGGGCGGTTCATCCCGCACGGCACGGCGCTTCACGTCAGGCGTCAGTAGTTTTTTGTCGCAAGATCTTTGAGTGCGGCATTGTCGAGCATCGCCTCCGCCAACATTCGCTTCAGCCGTGCATTCTCGTCCTCAAGAGATCGCAGCTTCTTCGCATCGGACACATTCATGCCGCCAAATTTGGCCTTGTATTTGTAGAACGTCGCGTCGCTGATGCCGTATTTCCGGCAAAGGTCCTAAGCCTTCATCCCGGCCTCGTATTCCTTGATAATTCCGATAATCTGCTCATCGCTGAATCTGCGTTTCATGGTCCATCCTTTCCGTTGGATAGATCACTAACACCTCAATGGCCGGAATTCAGGGGGCTGGGTCAACCTGTTCGGACATTGCCTAGCGGGTTTCAATATATCTGCAGTGTGATTAGGAGGGCCTTGGGGATTTCGAAGGTGCTCTATATGGGCGCTAAGCAACCATTTAACGAATAGGTCTTAAATATCCGCAATGGGCCGAAACCTGACATCTCTTCAATGACCGCTTCTGGCGTGCATTGCAGTCATTCAGCCAAAAGCTCCATACGCCAAACTAAGCGTCAACCTGCAATCAATCGGATGCCAAGTGAAGTTGCGCGCTGTGCCATCCGAACTTGCGCGCTACAACACATCACTTGGTCGAAGCGACTGAGAACGCAGCTTTATGAAGCCGATTTCTCTTTATATATCAGTAACTGGAAAGAAGGTTGGCTGGGGAACCTGGATCCCCAGACTGTTCCATGTAAGTTATTGATTTCGCTTGATGTTGCGAATGCTCAAAACGTCCGGTGGACCTATTGGTGGCTCATGTGGTGGTCTGAAGTCAAGGCTGATTTAAGTACCGGATGCGACCAATTTTCGGGTAGGCATTGGTTGCCGCGGTGATCGAGAGGATCTCGTAAGGTCGGCTTTGAGGCTTCTCAGAAGTGCGCAGGTCTGCAACGGGAACTGATCAGCGGGTGAAGGAGGGAAGGGGACCTCAAGATGCCGCCCGCAAACCGAATTCACATGAGTGGGGATACGCCACTGTTCAGTAAGGCACTTGAGAGCAGCATCGGAAGCCGCAATGCCACGATGGACAACGCCGAACCAAGACGGAGTTCGCGATGGTCTGAGCAGCGTCGGTGCGCCGAACCGACCTCTTAGTACCCGTTGCCGCGGAAGAACTCGCGCACGATCGTCCCAAAGATGATCTTTACGTCAAGTATGGTCGACTGCTGCTCGATATAGGCCAGATCATAATTCAGGCGCATCCGAGCTGCGTGGGCATTCCTCGTTTCCCCGCGGAACCCGTTGACCTGGGCGAGGCCGGTGATTCCGGGCTTAACACGGTGCCGGGACTGGTAGCGCGGATCGAACTCTTCATAGGTGACGCCGTTGGCGAGCATTCCCGGAACATGTGGGCGCGGACCAACCAGTGACATTTCGCCTTTCAGGACGTTGAAGAGCTGCGGCAGTTCGTCGAAATTGCTTCGACGGAGGAACTGGCCAACTGGCGTGATCCGGGGATCGTCCCGGGTCGTCTGCTGCACTCCGGATGCATCGCAACGGTCCGTGTACATGGAGCGAAACTTGTAAGCGACAAAGGTCTCGCCATTCAGGCCGTGACGTTTCTGGCGAAAGAGCACAGGTCCCTTGCTTGTCGCCTTGATCGCGACGGCCAGGCTCAGGAGCAGGGGCGACAGAAGAACCACGCCTGTCCCCGCACCGATCAGGTCGATCGTGCGCTTCAGGCCTCGGCTCGGTTTTGTTGCGACCGTGCCGTGTTTGCTGCGGCGAAAGCTCTGTGAAAATTCATCTACTGGGTACGCATCGTGGGTCATGAAAAGCCACCCGAATTGAAAACACGAAATCTAAAACACAACCACTTCATCCGATCCTGATGCCGGATTGCATAAAATCCTACCAATTGGTTAATCGGTAAGCATATTGAATTTCAAAGGTAAAATAAGGTTAATTGAAATTCTGCCGCGCCGCAACCTCTTTAGAGCAGGCGATGGCAGTAGCACGGCCACTAAACAAATAGTGGAAGTTCGTTCCGATTGAGCCATCGGTTAATTCAGTAAAGAGCTAGGAGAAAGGTACCTTAACGTCAATGTACCCGCCCGATACTTATGTAGTCGGAAAACCCCAGCCCGTCCTGGAGGCATGTTAGGTAGCACTCCAAATTGGGGCGGACTCTAATCGACAGAGGAGGAAAAATCCCGGGGCAAGTCAATTCTACTGTACTCCAACGGCGGCACCATCGACCGAATCGACCGCAGGCCTATCGTGCAGTAACAATCAAACCGCCTCCTCAAGTCGGGCGGTTCAAGAAATCCAGTTTTATTTTGTTGCAGGCGCGAGTGGATATATGGATGATTAGCGTGGCCGTGATAATTGAGCTTTTCGTTCAATGTAGCCAGTGTCTCAATCGCAATTGATAGTCCCAGCTGGTAAAAAGCGAAACGTCGAAATTGACGCAATAAATATACAGCCATAACATAACGTATCAGGCTTGGCGTTTATTAGAGTTATTTATAAACGTTGCCTTTAGGTATGACAATAACTTCTATCAATTTTGGTTATTTGGTCTATAGATGTGAAAAAATATTTAGATAATGTCTTTGAGCATAAAGGGGTAAGAGCTTCGATGGATCCAATTCATGAGAAAATTAAAGTTTTGGCCATTGTCCCCGGGGATCCTCATGTGGTGGATGGTGGGATCTCAAAATTATTGATTTATTTCTCGCGGATGCTTGGTGAGCAATTCCCTAATGTTGACTTAACTATTCAACCCACGCGGCTATTCCAAACGGCCCCTTGGAATCATATTTCTACACCGCTCTGCGTTCTTCAATTTATCCTAAACCTAGCGTTTGGCCGTTATGATGTTGCGCATATTCATGTCGCACCTAGAGGTTCGACATTCAGGAAGATTTTATTCTTCCATGTAGCCCGATTATTCGGACTTAAAATCGTATTACATTTGCACGGTTCCGGGTATGATGTTTTTTTTGAACGTCAATTTCCCTATGTGCAGAATATTATCAAAAAATTCTTTCGTTCAGCGGACGCAATAATAGTCTTGGGTCAGTATTGGCAAAAGTTTATGTTAGAAAAAATCGGCGCTCCGCACGACATCGTCGTTAAAATTGATAACGGCGTCCCAGACCAAGGATTGCTAGCCACTAGGGCTGGAGCCCCGCCTTCGCTTATTTTTCTTGGAGCCGTAGGGTATCGAAAGGGTGTCGATGTCCTCATTGATGCCTTGGCCAATTTGCTCGATTTAGAATGGAAGGTGGTCATCTGTGGCGGGGGCAACCTCGAAAAATATCGACGAATGGCTACCGCAGCAGGTATCGAGAGTAACCGAATCATTTTTACTGGATTGCAGAGTGAAGAGCAGGTCAATCAGCGTTTACTCAATGCCGATATATTTATCCTACCATCTCGAGCAGAGAATCAACCTGTGGCTATTTTGGAGGCTATGTCATTTGGGTTGCCGGTAATTTCCACGAAGATTGGCGACATACCTGGGCTTGTGAAGGATGGCTTTACGGGACGGGTCGTTGAACCATCGGATGTTGATGGACTAGCAGATGCAATCCGGTCACTTCTTGAAGATTCGGATTTACGTGAAAAAATGGGACAACGCGGGCTGGCACGGTTCAAAGCAAAATATTCGATTGCGCAGAATGTCAAACATACAGTCAAACTTTACTACAGATTGCGAAAAAATAGAATCAACACATAATTTTCTTATTTACTCATTTCAATATCTGATATTTCAAATGGAGATTATATATTGACGGATATTGATGATACAAGCAAAGCGCAAGAATTCAGAAGAATAACGATCTTAGCGGCAGCTTCCGGAGGGGGGCATCTCCGACAACTGCTTGAGGTTAAGGAGGCGTTTGAACAGAATGATCTGATCGTCGCTACCACAGATGTACATCAAGCAAGGGTCAGCGGGATTAATGACCCAGTAGAATTACTTGACTATAGTCAAGATACTCCGCTAAAGATGTTTCGAGGACTTTTTGAAGCTTTCACATTGGTGTTTAAGGTCCGACCGGATATGGTCATTTCAACCGGTGCGGCACCGGGTCTACTTTGCTTATTATGCGGTCGGTTGATGGGTGCGAAAACTATATGGATCGATAGCATTGCAAACTCCGAGCGGCTTTCGCTTAGCGGTAGGCTTGCGTCAAAGTTTTCGCATAAAACTTTGACGCAATGGAAGCATTTGGCCAATGGAACGCATATCGAATATTGGGGAAGCGTATTTTGATTTTTTTGACTATTGGAACGCAACTGCCATTTGATCGGTTAGTTAATGCAGTAGACTTTGCCGCTCCTCTCGTTTCCGAAACCATATTTGGGCAAGTCGGGAATACTAAAAAAATGCCTGCGAACTTTAAATGCATGCGCTTCTTACCAGCATCGGAGTTCGAGGAGACATTTAAAGCGGCAAGAGTAATAATCGGCCATGCAGGTATTGGGACAGTCTTAAGCTGTATTAAGTGTCAAAAGCCTCTTGTCGCGATGGCTCGCCAAAAATTTTACGGTGAACATAGAAATGATCACCAATTAGCAACAGTTGAGCAAATACGAAATATTCCGGGTATTTATATTGTCGAAGATGTCGATGATGTGGTAAATGCGCTTTGTAGAGTAGATTTAGACTATCCAATTATTCAAAACACGTCATCGAAGAAATTATTGATTTCAAATTTAAAAAAGGAAATTGCTAAATCAATGACGTTTTAAGCTGCTCTGATCACCGAAAATTGGATCGCCAGTTGTAGTACTTCGCGTCGCTGATCCTGCGCTCCTGGCAATAGTCGCTAACAGGTACATTGAAGTGGTCCCAGTTTTCCGGACAGGCCAGCGGCTAATTTAAGGTGTATCCGGGTTTGTTTTCATGCCGCCAATTTCAAGTTCCTGCCAGCCCAATATGCCTCCTTGGGAGTTTTGTGCTCAAGGGCTGAGTGAG